>CAWJOT010000017.1:0-18261 GCA_963844495.1 uncultured Pseudomonadota bacterium | reverse complement strand
CGGAAAAACCCCTCATTTCCGTATCCGCAGGAAATGCCCGAAGATATGCTTCGTTGAGGCAAATACTCTTACTCTGCATAACCGGTTCCGAGGAGAAGCAATGTTCCAGGTACGCATCCATGGACGAGGCGGGCAGGGCGTCGTAACCGGCGCCGAAATGCTCTCGATCGCGGCATTTCTGGAGGGTCGCTACGCCCAGGCCTTTCCCAGTTTCGGCTCCGAGCGCACGGGCGCACCCGTGGTCGCGTTCTGCCGGATCGACGACAAGGAGATCCGGCTGCGCGAGCCCATCATGCTGCCCGATGCTCTCATCATCCAGGACCCGACGCTGCTGCATCAGGTGGATGTTCTGTCGGGATTGCAGCGCCCCGAGGGCTACATTCTCATCAACACGAACAAGACATTTGCCGAACTCGGCCTGGATGAATTCGTGAAGAATATGCACGGCAATCGCCTGATTGTCCTGCCGGCGACCGAGATTTCGCTCAAGCACGTGGGCCGCGCGGTCCCCAATGTGCCGTTGCTGGGTGGCTTTGCCGCCGCCTCGGGCCTGATTTCTCTGGCTTCCGTTGTCGCTGCCATCGAGGACAAGTTCAGCGGCAAGGTCGCCGCGGGCAACATCGCAGCGGCCACCGAAGCCTACAACCTCGTCAAAGCGAAGGAAGCCAGCCATGCTTAAACAATGCGAAGGTTCGCATGCCGTGGCCGAGGCCGTGGCCTTGTGCCGACCCGAAGTCATTTGCGCTTACCCGATCTCGCCTCAAACCCATATCGTCGAAGGTTTGGGCGAGATGGTGAAATCCGGTTCGGTCAAGAACTGCGAGTTCATCAATGTGGAGTCCGAGTTTGCCGCCATGTCGGTCGCTATCGGATCGTCCGCCGCCGGTGCCCGAACCTATACCGCTACCGCCAGTCAGGGTCTGCTGTTCATGGCAGAAGCGGTCTACAACGCCTCCGGGCTCGGTCTGCCGATCGTCATGACCGTGGCCAACCGGGCCATCGGCGCGCCCATCAATATCTGGAACGATCACACCGACTCCATGAGTCAGCGCGACTGTGGCTGGATTCAGATTTTTGCCGAAACCAACCAGGAGGCGCTGGACCTTCATATTCAGGCGTTCAAGCTGGCCGAAGAACTCTCTTTGCCGGTCATGGTCTGCATGGACGGATTCATTCTCACGCACGCCTATGAGCGGGTCGACATGCCGACCCAGGAGCAGGTCGATGCGTTCCTGCCGCCCTACGTACCACGCCAGTCGCTCGATCCGGACGACCCGGTCTCGATCGGCGCCATGGTCGGCCCGGAAGCGTTTTCCGAAGTTCGATACCTGGCCCATGCCAAGCAGTTGCAGGCGCTCGAGCTGATCCCGCGCATCGCCGCCGAGTACCAGCAAATCTTTGGGCACGAAGCAGGCGGGCTGGTACGCCCGTACCGGATGGAGGGCGCAGAAACGGTGGTGATCGCGTTGGGATCGGTGCTGGGAACGATCAAGGACACGGTCGACGAGATGCGCGATGACGGGCTCAAGGTCGGCGTGCTCGGCATCACCTCGTTCCGCCCGTTCCCGCTCGCTGCCATCCGCGAAGCGATGAAGAACGTCCAGCGCATCGTGGTGCTGGAAAAGAGCCTGGCCGTTGGCATCGGCGGCATCGTCGCGACCAACGTGCGCATGGCCACCGACGGATTGCCAATCAAGGTACGAACCGTTATTGCGGGGCTGGGCGGGCGCGCGATTACCAAGGCCAGCCTGCACCGGGTCATCCGTCAGGTCATGCACGATCAAATCGAGCCCGTGCATTTCCTGGACCTCGACATCAGCATCGTCAATCGCGTGCTTGAGCGCGAACGCCAGACGCGTCGCACCGGGCCGATCGCGGAGAACATCCTGCGCGAGCTCGGCGCGGTGCCGGCCAAGTTTGGTTGAACGCGGGAGAAGCAACATGGACCAACAAGTCAAGTTCTACCAGACCGGCACGTTCACCGTGGGAAATCGTTTGCTCGCGCCCGAGCAGCGCGCGGTGCAGTCCGACATGGCGCGCACCAATTCGCTCAACTCGGGCCACCGCGCCTGCCAGGGTTGTGGCGAGGCACTCGGTGCACGCTACGCGATAGACGCAGCGATGCGCGCCTGTGACAACCAGCTTATCGCGGTCAACGCCACGGGCTGCCTGGAGGTTTTTTCCACACCTTATCCGGAGACTTCGTGGCAGATTCCGTGGATCCATTCGCTGTTTGGCAATACGGCTGCGGTGGCCACCGGCATTGCTGCGGCGATGCGCGTCAAGGGTCGCAAGAATGTGCGGGTCATCGCGCAAGGTGGCGATGGCGGCACCACCGACATCGGGTTTGGGTGTCTGTCGGGCATGTTCGAGCGCAATGACGATGTGCTCTACATCTGCTATGACAACGAAGCCTACATGAACACCGGTGTGCAGCGATCCTCGGCGACGCCGCCCGCGGCACGCACCGCCACCACGATGCCCTTGGGCCCGGAGCCGGGCAACGTGTTTGGTCAGGGCAAGAACGTTCCGCGCATCGCCATGGCGCACGGCATTCCCTACGTCGCCACCGCGACCGTGGCCGACCTGCGCGATCTGGAGCGCAAAGTCACCAAAGCGATGTCGATTCGGGGTGCGCGCTACATTCACATCTTCGTACCGTGTCCGCTGGGCTGGGGTGCGGCCTCGCAGGACACGATCAAACTCGCGCGCCTGGCGCAGGAAACGGGCATGTTCCCGGTCTATGAGGCTGAGCACGGGGAGGTTACGCGCGTCTCCAAGATCCGCCGACGCGTGCCGGTGGAGGACTATCTCAAACTGCAGCGCCGCTATGCCCACCTGTTCGGCAAGAAGCCGATGGTGGAGACGATCGCCAGGATCCAGGCCATGGCAGACCTCAATATCCGCAAATACGATCTGCTCGAAGAGGGAGCCAACTGACATGACAAAGCCCTTTGCCATCACCCTCGACGTAGGCTCTTCGCTGGCCAACAAGACTGGCTCCTGGCGCACGCACCGCCCGGTCTACCTCGATCGCCTGCCACCTTGCAACAACCAGTGCCCGGCAGGCGAGGATATCCAGGGCTGGTTGTTTCACGCCGAATCGGGCGACTATGAAAGCGCATGGCGCCACCTGACCCGGGACAACCCCTTTCCGGCCATCATGGGTCGCGCCTGTTACCACACCTGTGAAGGCGCCTGCAATCGCGGCAAGATTGACCTGCCGGTGGGCATCAACTCAGTGGAGCGATTTCTGGGCGACGAGGCCTTGAAGAAGGGCTGGGCCTTTCGCCCGATCGCGAATGAAACCGGCAAACATGTGCTGGTGGTGGGTGCCGGGCCATCGGGCATGTCCGCCGCCTACCACTTACGCTGCCTTGGCCACCAGGTGAGCGTTGCCGAGGCGGGGCCCATGGTGGGCGGCATGATGCGCTTTGGCATTCCGAAATATCGCCTGCCGCGCGAGGTGCTCGACGCCGAGATGAAGCGTATCACCGACATCGGCGTGCGCCTGATGCTCAACACCAAAGTCGACGACATCATGGCCAGCATGAAGGACGGCGGCTATGACGCTGCCTTTCTGGCGGTCGGGGCGCACATTGCCAAGCGAGCCTTTATTCCATCGGGCGATGCTTCGCACGTCATGGATGCGGTAGCGGTGCTGCGCTCCATGGAAGGGGAGGACAAACCGATGCTGGGCCGACGCGTGATCGTCTATGGCGGGGGCAACACGGCGATCGACGTGGCGCGCACGGCCAAGCGCCTGGGCGCCGAACCGATCATTGTCTATCGCCGCACCCGCGACAAGATGCCCGCGCACGACTTCGAGGTCGAAGAAGCGATCGAGGAAGGCGTGATGATGAAGTGGCTCTCGACCATCAAGCACACCGATGGCGGCAAGACGTTGATCGAGAAGATGGAGCTCGACGCAAACGGCCAGCCACAACCGACCGGAGAAATCGAGGAGCTCGAGGCCGACTCGCTGGTTCTGGCACTGGGACAGGAGGTGGACCTGTCCCTGCTTGACAAAGTGCCGGGTCTGGAGATCGCCGACGGCGTGGTCCGGGTCGGCGCCAACATGATGACGGGTCATCCGGGCATCTTCGCCGGTGGCGACATGGTGCCCGCAGAGCGCAATGTGACCGTCGCCATCGGTCATGGCAAGAAGGCTGCGCGCAACATCGACGCCTGGCTGCGCGGCCAGGAGCACAAGCCTGCGGCGAAGCACGAACTGGCGAGTTTCGAGAAGCTCAATACGTGGTACTACACGGACGCACCCAAGACCGTGCGACCTACCCTGGACATCATCCGCAGGCAAAGTACCTTCGACGAAGTGCAGGGTGGACTCGATGAGTCGAACGCGCTGTTTGAAGCGCGCCGCTGCCTGTCCTGCGGCAATTGTTTTGAGTGTGATAACTGTTACGGCGTGTGCCCGGACAATTCGGTCATCAAGCTCGGGCCGGGCCAGCGTTTCAAATTCAACTACGACTATTGCAAGGGCTGCGGCATCTGCGTTTCAGAGTGTCCCTGCGGGGCGATCAAAATGGTGCCCGAAGAGATCTGAGCCGCTGTCGCGCACCGAAAGACCCACCAATGAACGATACCGTGATCCTCCGCTCCAAGCTAACCTGCCCGCATTGCGGGGTGGTGCGCGAAGAGACGATGCCGCCCGACGCTTGCATGTTCTTCTACGAGTGCACCGGCTGCCGCACGGTGCTGCGGCCCAAGCCCGGAGACTGCTGCGTGTTCTGTTCTTACGGTTCGGTGAAGTGCCTGCCCATTCAGCAGTCGGCGCCGTGCTGTGGCCCGGCATAGGCCCACCGGCCGGTAAGCCGATGAGTCAGACAGCAATCGGGTCAGCGCTTTCCTGCACGCTGGGCGTCCAGTGGCCACGGTCTTCCTGCACCACGATGCGCTGTTTGACGATGCGCTCTACGGTCTTGATGCGTTCCATCACACGGCAAATGGGTTCGTTGCCTTGGGCGTGTCCGGCGTGGAGCAGGCGCATCAGTTTGTCGGCCCAGCGTGGCACTTTGCCGGACTTCTCCCAACGAGCGATGGATTGCCCGTCGATGCCCATCAGCTTGCCCAGTGCAGGCTGCGACAGGCCCATGCCGGCGCTGCGGATGTAGCGCAGCTCAACACCGGTGAGGATGCCGATCTTTGCCGCCAATGCCTGGCAGATAGCTTGCGTAAGGCCGTCACTGTCGTGAAACGTCACGGCTTCACCAAACCTGGTTTTCTTGATTTCAAAGCCATTGGCTAGCCACACATTGCGCAGCCCGCCGTCGGTGTAGTGGTACATAGTTGTTAGCCTTTCGTTATGTCAATGACGGTCAGCACCGTGAGACCGGGCTCGGGGTACTCCACCGCAACCACCACCGCCACGTTCATGCCCGACACAAAGTGTTCCATGCGGCGTTTCAACCCCGTGAAACGGATGTCCGGCTCCGGCGGCCTGTGCATACGCCCCATGCGCAGCACTTCCATTGCCATTGCTTGGTTCACCTGCCGTGCACGCATCTGGTCCAAAGCGTGTTTGACAAAGGCCACGTTGGAGCTCTCTGCCGAAGATTGCCGGATATGCCGTTCAAGCTGGTGGCTGGACGGGATTGCCAAACCGACTCCTATCAAAATGATAGGTTGCAGTTTACGCTAGTGTTGGGGTGAGTTGTTTCTGCTTGGCCGATTCGCGGCGCTTCGCCTTGATTTGTGACCCCTTGGCGCACCATCGCCATGCAGGGAGACACGGGTGTGTCTCCCGCTATTGATATTGAGTTAGAGTGCTCCAATGCATCCGCTACCTGCAACACTCGATACCCCGCGCCTTCACTTGCGTGGCCCGGTGCTTGCCGACGCAAACGCAATCTTTCAGTCGTACGCGCAAGATCCACAAGTCTGCCGGTTCATGATCTGGCGGCCACACGCCTCGGAATCGGTCACGCGACAGTTCATCGCTTCGTGCATAGAGGAATGGAAGACCGGAAGTCGTCGTCCCTATGTGATCAACGAGCTTGACTCCAAGGTCGCGATCGGAATGCTCGAGGCCCGAATGCAAGGCAGCGCAGTTGATATCGGGTACGTTCTTGCGCCCTCGCACTGGGGCAAAGGCTTCATGCCGGAGGCCATTCAATCCCTTGTGAGCGTGGCGCTCCAGGATTGCGGCATCTTTCGAGTTCACGCAGCTTGCGACACCGAAAACAGTGCGTCGCAGCGGGCGCTTGAGAAGTCAGGCTTCAGCCGCGAGGGTCGTCTTGAGCGGTATACGGTTCATCCAAACATCTCCCCCGAGCCCAGAGCTTGCTTCATGTACGCAAGGTGCCGCTAGGGTGCCATTGGGGAAAGTGGCGCGGTGACCCCGTGGCAGTTCAGAGCAAGTCAGTATTTCAAAACCAGCTTGTCAGCTTGTTCCTTGGTAACGGCAGGAACATCGCCACGCGCCGACCAGCGATTCAGATTCCAACCGCCGTCACCGACCCACGCCTTCAACGTGGCAAGGTTCTTGGCACGCTCCGCATCGGTGTCACCCAAATACTTGTACATATTGCCGGGCTTGCCCCCCGCATTCTTGTTGGTTCCATCATCGAGACGGCGCATGAATGCCCCTGAATCCGGGTAGACGATCAAAACCAGAAGGTTTTCATACGAATCCACGCGTGGGCCCTTCATTGCCTTGGTGTACTTCTCCTTGGCCAAGTCAAATTCCTGAAGCGTAGGGGCACCTGCGTCGGCTGAATGGCATGCGGCACATTGCGCTTTGAGCAGGGGGGCCACATCCGCACGGTAGGTCACGTCTGCTGCAGTAGCAGGCAAAGCCATGGTGGCACACAACGTTGCGAAAAAAAGGGCGTTCTTCATTTTTACTCCTGAATTGATCGCGAATGCTACGCGATATTGCCCGCCGTGTCTTGAAGCAAGTCGCATCCGCCCATTCAGCAGTCGTCGCCGTGCTGCGGTGCAGGTTCAGGCTTGTAGAAAAGACACCTTCCTCCTAGGGGTAATGACCGCGCGGGATACTGCGGCCATCCAAGATTCTGGAGAAAACTTCATGGCCACCAACACGGTTCGTTTGCATCGCGTGCTGCGCGCACCGCCGCAACGGGTTTATCGCGCCTTTCTTCAGGCTGAAGCGTTGGCCAAGTGGATGGCTCCAAACGGCTTTACCGCGAAGGTGCATCACATCGAGGCACGCGTGGGAGGCACTTTCAAGATGTCGTTTACCAATTTCACGACCGGGCAGAGCCACTCCTTCGGCGGTGAATACCTGGAGCTTGTGCCCAATGAATTGCTCCGTTACACCGATCAGTTCGACGATCCCAACCTGCCCGGCGTGCTGCAGGTGACCGTCTCGCTGAAGGCGGTATCGTGCGGCACCGAACTCGATGTGGTGCAGGAAGGCATCCCGCAGGCAATTCCGCTGGAGATGTGCTACCTGGGCTGGCAGGAGTCTCTGGTCCAGCTGGCCATGCTCGTCGAGCCGGAGATTGCGCAGTAGATTGTCCAGAGGCGGTATCATTTGCGGCCCAGGCACTCGCAAATGCGGCGTGCAAGTCGCGCCCTGAGCCAGCGCCAACCATCAGTATTTTTCAAGCAAGGAGCCGAGGTCATGGCAGAGCAAATACATGGGCATGAAGTCATGCGAATGATGGTCGACGCTGGCAAGGCCTACACCAAAGCCACGCTGCGCAGCGCGATTGCCGAGCGCTTTGGCCAGGATGCAAGGTTCTATACCTGCTCGGCCCAGAACATGACTTCAGATGAACTGGTCGCGTTCCTGGAGGTCCGCGACAAGTTTGTCCAGGATGGCGATGGATTCAAGACCGAACCCGAGCGGATCTGCCAGCACTGAACGCTGCCCGGCCCGATCTCTAAGGCGGGAGGGGGCATTCGATGAAACCTGCCGCAGGCATTCAACGCCGCCACTTCGTTGCCAGCGCCGCGCTGCCACTGCTGGGCTGCGCCAAGCCTGAGAACATCAGCGGCGGCTTTACCGACCTCAGCCACCAGCGCGGTCATTTGCTGGCTGAGCGCAAAACCTGGCCCGCACCATCGGTCACGCACAAGACCGATGTGCTCATTGCCGGTGGCGGCATCGCCGCGCTGGCCGCCGCGCGGGCCTTGCGGCTCAAAGGCATCGAGGACTTTGCGCTGCTCGAACTCGAAGACGCCGCTGGCGGCAACAGCCGCGGTGGTTCGGTGGGTGGCTTTGCCTGCCCGCTTGGCGCGCACTATCTGCCGCTGCCCAGCGACGAAGCGCCCGAAGTGCAGGACCTGCTGGAAGAACTTGGCCTGCGCCAGCGTGTAGCGGGGCGCTGGCAATACGACGAGCGCCACCTGTGCCACAGCCCGCAGGAGCGGTTGTTTTTTAACGGCCAATGGCAGGACGGCTTGCTGCCGCTGCAAGACGTGGGCGCCTCGACGCTGGCGCAATACCAGAAGTTCGCCACGCTGGTAAGCGCGCTGCGGCGCGCATCGCGCTGGACGATTCCGGCATGGAAATGGCCTGTAACGCCCGAGCAGCAAGCGTTGGGAGCTACTGTTTTTGTAGCGTACCTGGATCAAAATGGCCTCACTGACCCGCATTTGCGCTGGTACCTCGACTACTGCTGCCGCGACGATTTTGGCGCGGGCATCGGCACGGTGTCGGCCTGGGCTGGCATCCATTACTTTGCCAGCCGCCACGGCTTTTCCGCCCCCGGCATGGAGACGACTGAGCGCGATGCGTTGCTGACCTGGCCCGAAGGCAATAGCTGGCTGACGCGGCGCCTGGCCGACCCGCTCAAAGATCGCGTGCACGCCGCTCAGGTGGTGCTGCGCATCGCCAACCTGCGCCATGGCGTGGAGGTCGACTCCTTCAACGTGGCGACGAAAACCGTGGAGCGCTGGCAGGCGCAGCGTGCGATCGTCGCGCTACCGGTCTTTGTTGCGGCGCGCGTGGTGCAGGATGCGCCCGAATTCCTGAGCCGGGCCGTTGCGCGCACCAGCTACGCGCCCTGGCTGGTGGCCAACATCCATATTGATGCTGCGCTGTTTGACCGCCCGGGTGCGGCACCGAGTTGGGACAACGTTCTGTACGGCGACGCCACCAGCACGCCCGGCCTGGGCTATGTCGATGCCATGCACCAAAGCCTGCAACGCGTGCCCGGCGCCACCGTGCTCACGTACTACCGAGCCTTCGGTAATCGGCCCGACGGCAGGCAGCAGTTGATGAACACGCCATGGAACGCATGGCGCGACGCCATCGTGGCCGAGCTGTCGGCGCCGCACCGGGATCTGGCGCAAAAGACGCGCCACATCACGATCACCCGCTACGGCCACGCAATGGCCATCCCGACCCCGCAAAATATTAGTCAAATAGCCGCGCAAAGAGCGTCAGGCTTGCGCAAGCAGCTACAAAAATCAGAGCACCAAACGATCCGGCACGAGCGCCTGACTTTTGCCCACAGCGACTGGGCCGGGTACTCTGTGTTTGAAGAAGCGTTTACGCTGGGACATTGGGCGGCGTAGGCCGAGCTAGCGCGGCTCTCCGCGCATCATGCTGTTGTGCTCGACGTGGCCCGGTTCAAACAGCTCGATGAGCGTTGCCATCAGCCGCTGTGCCTTGGCGCTGTAGTCACCGCCGAAATTGCACACATAAACGTCGAGCGTCACCGCGCGCTGCTCGGGCCAGGTATGCACGCACAGGTGCGATTCGGCCAGTAGCACCGTGGCGGTCACGCCCGAGGGGCCGCGCGTGGTCGGTGGAAAGGTGTGAAACAGTTGCGCCACCGCCTGCAGGCCCGCGTCGCCCACGGCCTGCACGCAGCGTTCACCAAGCGACGCGGCGTCGGTCAGCCAGCGCGGCTCGCAGGCACACTGGTGCAAATCGGCGGTCAGATGCAGTCCTTGCATGGACGCGACTATACGCAAATCGGGGCCGATTACCGGATGCGCGGCTCCGCCATTAACTGTTCGGGCAGGGTGAAATAAGCCGCGGTTGCACCACGGTCTTGCCGCGTCTGATCGAGTTCGTGGCGGGCCACCGTGCGCAGGTGCACTTCGTCCGGGCCGTCGAGCAGTTGCATCGCGCGACCCCAGGTCCAGAAGTAAGCCAGCGGCGTATCGGGTGACAGACCCATGGCGCCAAAGACCTGGATCGCGCGGTTCACCACCCGCGTCTGCAGGCGCGCCGTCACCACCTTGATCGCCGCGACGTCGGCGCGCGCCTGTGCCTGCTGGCCCTGATCGAGCCGCCAGGCCGCGTGCAGCACCAGCCACCGGGCCTGGTCGATTTCCAGACGTGACTCGGCGATCCATTCCTGCACATTGGCAAAGTCGGCCAGGTATTTGCCAAAGGCGCGGCGCTCGAGCGTGCGCTCGCACATCATCGCCAGTGCCAGTTCGCATTGGCCGATGGTGCGCATGCAGTGGTGAATGCGCCCAGGACCCAGGCGCGCCTGCGCCATGGCAAAACCCGCGCCCTCCTGCCCGAGCAGGTTGGTCAGCGGCACGCGCACGTCACGGAACACGATTTCGCAGTGCCCCTCGGGCGTGTGGTGCTGCATGATCGCGATGTTGCGCTCGAGCTTGACGCCGGGCGTGTCCAGCGGCACCAGCACCATGCTGTGGCGCGCGTGCTTGGGAGCCTCATCGTCGGCGCTGCGGCACATCACGATCAACAGCTTGCAATGGGGGTGGCTGGCGCCGGTGATGAACCACTTGCGCCCATTGAGCACCAGTTCGTCGCCGGCATGCTCGACGCGGGTTTGCAGGTTGGTCGGGTCGCTTGATGCGACATCGGGCTCGGACATGGCAAAGGCGCTGCGGATCTCACCCTCGAGCAGCGGTCGCAACCATTGACGGTTCTGCTCGGGCGTGGCAAACAGATGCAGCAGTTCCATGTTGCCGGTATCGGGCGCGCTGCAGTTGAAAACCTCCGAGGCCCAGGGCAGTCGCCCCATGATCTCGGCCAATGGCGCATAGGCCAGGTTGGTGAGCCCGGTGCCGGGTTCGTCCGCGCGCATGCCGGGCAAAAACAGATTCCACAAGCCTTCGGACTTGGCCAGCGCCTTCAGATCCTCCATGAACGGCGGCGGAAAGACGCCTTCTTGCACCGAGCGGTGCCAGGCGCCGTTGTACGGCAGCACGTAGCGGTCAACAAAGTCCTGCAGGCGCAGGCGCAGGGCCTGCACCGCTGGCGAATAGTCAAAGTCCATGATCGGTCTTTCTGGCGCAGCGACAAACGCCGCCACCAGCGGTAGTCTGCCAAACTTGCCGCGCTTTGGCTGTCACGCAGGCGCCGGGTCCGCACCGGCGCACGCAGCGCTGGCCTTATTGCGTTATTTCCAGAGAAACGACGTGGTTCTCTTTGGCTGGCCAGGTACGGCCGACCAGGCGTTCGACGACGTCAGTGTGGAACTCTGCGGCGATGGCGCGGTCTTGCAGCTTGTCGAGTTTGATCTTGCTCGAGGCGATGCCGGCGACGCGCGCCACGGGAATTCCGGGCGGCGGCGATTGGCCATCAAAGCTGATGTGATGTGTTGTGGGGTCAAGGTAGCCGCGCGGGCGCACCATCTGGACGATGGAAAAAGCCGGCAGATCGGCGTCGGCTATTCGGTCCAGTTTCAGGTGCACGATGTTGCTGCCGCGCGCAAAGGCGCTGCGGTAGATATGCGTCGTCGCGTAGCCCGGTGCCCGGATGACAAACTCGTACGGTACGCCTGGCAGCGCATGAAACGGCCCCCAGCGGCCAGCGGCATCGACCACCTTCGTGTAGACCGCCGCACCGGTGCGCAGACCCGTCTGGTAATGCACCGCATAGACCTCCACTTTCGCATCGGGCACCGGAAGGTTGTTGCTGAAGTTGTTCTTGGCGCTGGCCGCGTCCTTCGAATGGACCCCCATGCCGGTGACCATCCCATCGAGCACGATCAACTGCTCTGGACGAATTTGCATAGTCGCCGGTGCCGCGCCGGTGATGAAGCTGTAGGTCAGCGCAAAGGCGGCGGGAGAGTACGAAGTCTCCCGATGATCGAGCCGCGCGACAACGCTGTTTTGCGCGCCCTTGAGCGCAGGACCGTCGTAGCCGACGTGGGTCGGTTTGCCTTTGGCGCCGATCCATTCGCCATCGGGCTGCGCATACTTGTCGTTGTTGTCAGAGCGAATCGTGAGCCATTGCACCGGGCCGGTGACCTCGTCCCCAGCTGCATTTTTTGGCGCGTTCAGTGCCGTGAGAAACGCCCCGGTGCCGGAAAATTCGTTGCCTTCACGAAAACCGGCAATCGCCCACACCCCATGGTTGGGCGTGCCACCCAAAATGGCGTGGCTCACGGTCTTGTCGCCGCCGCCGTTCTGGATGTAGTTGCGAATCGCGTAGCCGCCGCGCGAGTTGCCCACCAGCACCACCTGCTTGGCACCGGTTTGAGCCAGCACCCGGTCCACCTCGGTCTTCAGAAACGCCATGTGCTCGGCAGTGGAACTGCGCCCAGGCTGCTCCTTGACATCGACGTCGCGGGCCAGCGGATACGGTTGCTGCAAGGCGAACAGACGATCCCGCGGCCAGCCATTCGATTCGAATCGCCACAGCGTGGTTTGCCACAGGGCGGCCGAGTCGCCGTTGCCATGCACAAAGACGATGGGCGGGGCGTCGGCGCGGACCTTCGGGCCGTAGGCGCAGCCGCCAGATGCCAGCGACAGCGCAAGAACAAGTGCGGCTGAGATGCCGAGAAAGATACGTCTGAACATTTTCATGCTCCGGCTAATTGGGGCCGCCTGGGAAGGCCTGGAACTCGTTGCGCAATGGCCCAAGTATCCCTCGGATTGGCACGCCCGTCAGTCCTTGAACACCGGGGCGCGCTTGCCTGCGTTCGCGGCCATCGCTTCCTGCAGGTCCTTGCTCATCAGCATGGCCGCATTCCAGGTAGCGATGTAATTCAGGCCGTCGGCCACCGAGTGGTCCCTGCCGTAGGAAATCATTTCCTTGACGCCGCGAATGGACAGCGGCGATTTGGCCGCGATCGTCGCGGCGATCTCGTGCACACCGGCGTACAGCGCCTCACGGGATTCAAACACGCGGTTGACCAGATGAATCTCTTTGGCCTCCTGCGCACCGAGCTGGCGACCGGTGTAGGCAAGTTCACGCGCCATGCCTTCGTCAATCAAACGCGGCAACCGCTGCAACGTGCCGACATCGGCGACCATGCCGATGTCGATTTCCTTGATCGTGAAGTAGGCATCGCTTGAGCAGTAGCGCATGTCGGCGCAGGTGATCAGATCAATGCCCCCGCCAACGCAGGCGCCGTGGATCGCGGCCAGCACCGGTTTGCGGCAGCGTTCCAGACTGCTCAAGGTGTCCTGCAGGTCCAATATGACGCGGCGCAGTGCTTCGCGTGTGCGCGCATCGCATTCGTTTTGCACCTGCGGACCCAGACCCATCATCAACTCCAGGTCGATCCCGGCGCAGAACAGCTTGCCCTCGCCTTGCAACACGGCGACCCTGGCTTGCGGTGTCGCGTCGACCCAGTCGAAGGCCTTGCGTATTTCCTGCCACATGACGGCGTTCATGGCGTTGGCCTTGTGCGGACGGTTCAGACGCACGATGGCGATGTGGTCTTGCAGGGTAACGGAAAGTGTTTCGAAATTCATGCTGGGGCTTTCAGTGGTTACGGTCGAAGTCATTGAGCTCGCGTCGACGCAGCTGCCTGGTACTGGGGCAGGAATGCCGCCAGGCGTTGCCCCATCTGCGCACCAAGAGCCTGCAAACCGCTCATCGGGCGCACCATCACCTCAAAGTCAATGATCTTGCCGTCTTCGTCAAACTCGATCAGATCGATGCCCTTGAGCGCCTTGTCACCGACATTGGCACTGAATTCCAGCACCACGCTCAGGCCATCCGCACTGGCGAGCTGGCGGTGATACTTGAAGTTGCTGAAAACACCCATGACGGTGGTCAGGATCAGGTTCACCGCCTGCGCACGGGCGTAAGGTTTGTGCGCCATCGGCGAGCGAAACACGGCATCGGGATGCAACAGGGCGGCAAGCTGGTTCGGGTCGGCCTGGGCCACCATGGCGTGCCACTTCTCCAGGGTCAGGGCGGCAGCGGGTTTAAGTTTGGGGGTCGAAGTCATGGTGTCCTTGGGTTCGTCTAAAGAGCCACGGCGAGCTCGGTGCCCTGCTTGATGGCGCGCTTGGCGTCGAGTTCGGCGGCCACGTCGGCGCCACCGATCAGGTGCACCGAACAACCGGCGGCGAGCAGATCGGCGTGTAGTTCACGCTGCGGCTCCTGCCCGGCGCAAACCACAATCGTATCAGCCGGGATCAGCATGTCACGCTCGCCCACGCTGACGTGCAGACCGGCGTCGTCGATCCGGCGATAGGTCACACCGGCGATCATCTGGACCTGACGACTCTTCAGCGATGTCCGGTGAATCCATCCGGTCGTCTTGCCCAAGCCGTCACCAACTTTGCTCGCCTTGCGCTGCAACAAATAGACCTTGCGCGGACTGCTTTCGATCACCGCAGGCTGCAACCCGCCGCGCTGCGTGTAGCTTGCGTCCACGCCCCATTCGGCGAAGAAGCGCGCCTTGTCCAGACTCGGGCTGACACCATGCTGCAACACAAATTCAGCGACATCAAAACCGATGCCGCCAGCGCCAATCAGTGCCACCGTCTGCCCCACCGCGCGCTTGCCGCGCAGCACGTCGAGGTAGCCGCAGACTTTGGGGTGATCGATGCCCTCAATGGCGGGCAGCCGCGGCGTCACGCCCGTGGCAAGCACCACCTGGTCGTAGCCACCGGCGAGCAGTTCCCTCGCGTTCACGCGATGATTGAGCTCCAGCCCGATGCCAAGGAGTTCGATTTGACGGCGAAAGAATCGCAGCGTCTCATTGAACTCTTCCTTGCCCGGCACCTGTTTGGCGACATTGAATTGGCCGCCGATCTCGCCCGCGGCATCAAACAGGGTCACGGCAAAGCCGCGCTGCGCCGCCGTCACGGCAAACGCCAAACCGGCCGGACCAGCGCCGACCACAGCAACCCGAGCCCTGGTCGCTGCGGGCAGCACGTTGAGAAGCGTCTCGTGACAGGCGCGCGGATTGACCAGGCAGGAGGTGATCTTGCCGCTGAAGGTATGGTCCAGACAGGCCTGGTTGCAGGCGATGCAGGTGTTGATCTCGTCGGCTTTGCCCTGTGCGGCCTTGGCGACGAACAGCGGGTCGGCCAGAAACGGACGCGCCATCGACACCATGTCACAAAATCCCTCGGCCAGCAGTTGCTCGGCGACCTCGGGCGTGTTGATCCGGTTCGTGGCCACCAGCGGGATGCCAACCTTGCCTTTGAGTTGCTGCGTCACCCAGGCCCAGGCGGCGCGCGGCACCTTGGTGGCAATGGTGGGAATGCGCGCCTCATGCCAGCCGATACCGGTGTTGATGATGCTCGCGCCCGCCGCCTCGATCGCGCGCGCGAGTTGCACCACTTCTTGCAGCGTCGAGCCGCCCTCGACCAGATCCAGCATGGACAGGCGGTAGATGATGATGAAGTTCTTGCCTACGCGCGCTCGCGTGTGGCGCACGATCTCGACCGGAAAGCGGATGCGGTTTTCGTAACTGCCACCCCACTCGTCCTCGCGCTGATTGGTCCGCGCAGCAATGAATTCGTTGAGCAGGTAGCCTTCGGAGCCCATGATTTCGACGCCGTCGTAGCCGGCATGTTGAGCCAGCGCTGCGCAACGCACAAAGTCTTCGATCGTCTGGTCGACCTCAGAGGCGCTTAGCGCGTTCGGCCGAAATGGATTGATCGGCGCTTGCAGGGCGCTCGGGGCCACCAGCGCGCTCTGATACGCGTAGCGCCCGGTATGCAGGATCTGCATGGCGATCTTGCCGCCTGCTTCGTGCACCGCGTCCACCACGGGCTTGTGTTTGGAGGCCTCGGCCTCGGTCGTGAGCCGCGCGGCCCCTGGCATCACGCTGCCCTGCTCGTTAGGCGCAATCCCGCCGGTGACGATCAGACCCACGCCCCCGGCTGCGCGCTCGGCGTAAAACGCTGCCATGCGCGCAAAACCATCCTTGGCTTCTTCCAGCCCGACATGCATTGAGCCCATCAAGACCCGATTGGGCAGCGTCGTGAAACCCAGGTCGAGCGGGGCGAGCAGGTGGGGATAAGGGTTCACGGATAACTCCTCATGGAAGACAGACAACAGGCAGACGGGCCGCTGGCTGCGGCTTGCAGCAGTTTATTGCAGTTTGAAAATCCAATCGGCGGCTTCCTGAACATGCGGCAGTGTTGCGGCGGCGCGAACACATGGGAACGGCAAGTTTGCTTGCTGTAATCGCCGAATCGACGAAAATGCTGCTTCCACGGAGTGCGCAATGAACCCAAGAAATACTTGCCTTCGATGGCTGTCTGGTTGGCTGCTGCTGGCAGCGCCTCTCCTGTCCGGTGCCCAATCCGAAGCCATTGGCTATGTCAAAACGGTGACTGGGCAAGCCTGGGTAAGCTCGGCTGGGCAGCGCGTGCAGGCGCGCCCTGGCACCGCCGTGCTGCTCGGCAGCGCGTTGCAGACCGGTGCCGCGGCGTCCATGGGCGTGACCTTCAAGGACAACACGATGATGTCCTTCGGACCCGATACCGAGTTGGTGGTCGACGAATACCTGTACGCCCCGGCGCAAGGCAAACTTGGTTTGGCCGCCAGCATGGGCAAGGGCAGCCTCAACTATGTCTCGGGCGTAATCGCCAGACTCAGGCCTGAGTCTGTGACGGTCAAGACCCCTGCGGGAGCCATCGGCGTACGTGGCACGCATTTCGCCGCCAAAGTGGAGGACGGGAAATGAGCACTCTGAACCGCCGCTTGATTGGCTTATTTTCAGCGCTGGCGATGCTCGCCCTGCTGGCCGCCTGTGCCAGTCCACCTGCCAAGGGCCCGGGCTCGTACGCCGTGCTGTTACCCAACGCTGACGGCACATTGGGCCGCGTCGTGGTTCGCGGACCGGGTGGCGAGCAGACGCTCACGCAAGCCCGGACCGGCGCCTCACTGGCGGGCGGTACGCCGGCTTTTGCGGTCAATCAGGAGCAGCTGACGCGCGACTTTGGCGCGGCCATGGCGGCCAGCCCGACGCCACCGGAGCAGTTCTTGCTCTACTTCGAAAGCGGCGGCTCGAACCTGACGGCCGAGTCCAAGACATTGCTGCCGAAAATCGTGGCTCGGGCGCGCGAGCGCGCTGCGCTTGACCTGTCAGTGATCGGTCACTCCGACACGGTCGGCAAGCCAGACACCAACGAGGCCTTGTCGCTCGCCAGGGCGAATTTGATCGTGGATCAGTTGCGCGCAATAGGCCTGCCCGAGGCGAGCATCGCGGTCGAGTCCCACGGTGAGCGCAATTTGCTGGTGCCCACAGCCGACGAGGTCGCCGAACCACGCAATCGCCGCGTTGAAGTTACGCTGCGCTAAACGCTCGCTTATTTGGCGCTCATCACTATCAAGTCGTCTTGGGCTCCCTGGCGCAAACGCTGCAAGTGCAACTTCACCAGCGGGTCCTCGGGCGCGCTTTGCGCCAGCGCCTCAAATTGAGTCAGGGCAGCGTGCCACTGCCCCGATTGCAGCAGGCGCATGGCTTCGTCATATTCGGCCGCCGCTGCGCGGCAAACCGGGTCGGTCCCTATCAATGGTTCATAAGCCTCGATCGCATGACTTTTGCCCTGGAGCAACAAGCGTCCAACGGCGCGCATCGGCGTGCCCGAACAGCCTTCAACAATGGCTTGTGAAACACACACGCGGGTTCCCAGGTACTTGTTGACGCTCTCCAGCCGCGCTGCGGTGTTGATCGGGTCGCCCAACGCCCGGTAGTCAAACATGGCCTTGCCGCCGAAATTTCCGACGATCACTTCGCCGCAATGAACACCAATGCGCGTGCCGCCCCACGCGACACCACGTGGCCTGCATTCGCTGTGCGTAACCCCAGGCAAAGGCATCCATCTCCAGCGCGCAATCGAGCGCTCGCTGACGGTAGTCGCTTTGAACCACCGGGGCCGAGAACAAAACGGCGAAGGCGTCACCCATGATTCGTTCCAGCGTGCCGTCGCGCCTGAAGACAATTTCCAACATCCCTTCAAGATAATCGTTGAGCACGGTTACGACCCGTGCCGGGTCGCAGCTCTCCAGCAAGGAGGTAAATCCTGCGACATCGGTGAACACGAAACTGCAGACCTGCCGCTGGCCGCCAAGTTGCAATTGTTCGGGATGCGCCATTAAGTGTGCCACCCGGTTCGGCGACACATAGCGGGAAAAAG
>CAWJOT010000016.1:0-25829 GCA_963844495.1 uncultured Pseudomonadota bacterium | reverse complement strand
TCCCCTGGCCCGACTTCCCCCCAAGTTCAAAGCCAAATCAGCCTCCAGCGCCCGCAGATAAAGCGCAAGCTGCTATCGAAACTGCAGCACAGGCGGTTCTCGACGTGCGCGCCAAATTCCAATCTGGCGACCAACCCGCCACGCTGGCCGACCTGTACGACCCGCTGACCATGCCGCCCGATTTGCTCAAAGCGCATCAGAAGCTCGACGCCGCCGTGGACAAGGCCTATGAGCGCAGCGGCGGCAAGAAGAGCTACAACAGCGACGCCGAGCGCGTGGCCTTTTTGTTCGAGCTGTACCAGAAGTACACCAGCTTGCTGCCTGCCGACGCCAAGGGCGGTAAGAGAAGACCGAGACCCTGACTGGTTGAAACTCACGGCCCACTGTTCCTACGCCTCGGTCCCGCGGATCGACGGTAAACTTGGCCCCATGCGTCCCTCCGAAGCCCTGTCCTTGCACCGAACGCAAATACGCGACATTGCGTTGAGTCATCGTGTGAGTGGCGTTCGGGTGTTTGGCTCGGCCTTGCGAGGTGACGACGTCCCCGGCAGCGACCTTGACCTGCTGGTCGAACCGACAACACAAACCACGCTGATGGACATTGGCGCCATTCGCTTTGAGCTCAAGCAACTGCTGGGTCTGGAAGTCGACGTATTGACGCCCAACGGGCTGCCAGCGAGTTTTCGCGAACAGGTGCTGCGCGAGGCCGTCGAGCTATGAGTCGCGCAAATCCGCTGCGGGTCGCCGACTACCTTGGGCATATCGTTGAAGCGATCGACAGCGTGCAGACCTACACCGCAGCGATGGATTTGGCTTCATTCTCCGCTGATCGCAAGACACCAGATGCGGTGATTCGCAACCTCGAAGTCATTGGCGAAGCTTGCAACAACGTAGTCAAGAACCATCCTGGGTTTGCATCGCAACACTCGACTGTGCCTTGGAATATTGCCTATGAAATGCGCAATGCCCTCTCTCACGGTTACTTTTCAGTGGATCTTGGCCTCCTTTGGCAGACCATTCAAGATGATTTGCCGCAAATGAAAAAGCAGATATCGGCCTTGGTATGAGATGCCACGAGGACGAGCGCGCCGCCTGACTCTGTTCGCCTCGACAACCGCCCGCACCGACAGAATAAACGTGGGCTCGCGCGACGCGCGGCTATCGGGCAAGCCCAGGATCAGGCTGCGGCCCGTCGTAACCGTGGATGATGACCGTGTCGGCGCTGGCCGCCGCCAGTCTGAGTTCGCGGGCGCGCTGGTACTCGGGCGAGTTCCAGCATTCGAGTGCTGCCTGGTAGCTCGGGAACTCGATCACCACATTGCGTGAGCGACTCGTGCCCTCGACCGCTTCAAACTCTCCGGCGCGCACCAGAAAGCGCGCACCGAACCTGGCCAGGGGCTCGGCATTGGCTGCCACATAGGCCCTGTACTGCTGCGGGTCGCTGACGTCGACGCGTGCGATCCAATATCCTTTTGCCATGCGCTTGCTTTCTTTGTGAAGGGTCGATGAATATCAGTTGTCCCAAGCCGAAGCGCGTAACGAACGAAGCAGCTTGTGCAAGGGTTGCGCTTGCGCTGGCAGAGCGCCCGCCCCACCGAAGCTCTTGACGCTATCACGATCAAGCAGAAATAGTTCGTTGTGGACGTCGGTGGCTGGTCTTGGCGGCGCACTCGAAGGCGTCTCCTGGGCAATCCAGAGGTGATTTGCCGCGCACACGAGTTCGTCAACTTGCTCGTCGTTCAGCGCACGCTTGTGCACCACATCAATCCAGTGGACCCGATCGGTCTTGGTCTCGCGCCGGTAGTTGTCCTGGTCAGACGAATCAATGATGGGTGCGTTGCCCATGCGACGCCCGGCGAAGCGACTGACTTCGATCAGCTCCATGCCATCGAGGTCGAGGCCGAGCCAGCGCGCGCCGCCGTCGTTGACAAACAGTCCGACGTATTCGCTATAGAGGCCGCGCGAAATGCGGGCGATTTCTTCGGGTGGCGTAAAGAACCGACATTTCTCGCGTTCGCAAACGGCAGCCTTTTCCGCACCGAACGATGCACGCGGGCAACCCGCACCCATGGCCGGCAACGAAAACATCGCGAGCGCAAGCACCCCCCATGCCGCGAGAACAGGGCCGTGTTGCGAGCAGCGAGAATGCACTCTTTTGGACATTGCCATCAGGTCGGGAAAGATGTGAACAAAATTCTATAGCGCAAAAGCTTGCTACAGCCAGCGACGAACCCGCTGCTGGTAAGCCAGGTACTCATCGCCAAAGAGCTTGGCCAATGCGCGCTCCTCGGGCGCTATTTGAAACCGAGCCATGCGATCCGCTTTGGAAAAGGCTGCCTAGTGCCTGCGGCTAAGAACGCTTGCGCGCGGTCACTTCGATTTCGATCTTCATGCGCGGATCGATCAGCCCGGCACAAACCATCGTCGACGCGGGCCGTATATCCCCAAAGTACTTGCGCAGGACCGGCCAGCATGGCTCAAAATCCTTTGCGTTGGGCAGGATGTAGGTCACGCGCACCACGTCCTTCAGACTGGCGTCGGCCTGACGCAGGGCGGACTCGATGTTCTTCAGGCACTGCTCGGCCTGTTGCAGCAGATCATCCGAGATCGACATGGACGCGTAGTCAAAGCCGGTGGTACCCGACACAAAGACCCAGTCGCCATCGACGACCGCGCGTGAGTATCCAATCTGCTGTTCAAAAGCGGAGCCCGAGCTGATAAGTTTTCTGGTCATGGTTTTTCCGGTTGAAAGTGGCACTGGGAGCGCAGAAGTCGCTCAAGCGCCTTCGGGAACAAGAAAATCGCTGCTGATGCGGGCGCCGAGGTCGCTGATCCGGTCCAGAAACTGCGTCAGATAGGCGTGCAGGCCGGTGGCCAGTATCTCATCGATGCGACCGTACTTGAGCTCGGCGCAAAGCTTTCCTGCGCGTCGGCGTGTTTCATCCGATTGTTCGTTGGCCACCAGGGCGAGATTGCCGACGACCTCATTCAGGCTGGCGTGCAGCGAGCGTGGCATGTCGGCGCGCAGAATCAGCAATTCGGCGACACGCTCCGGGCGGATCACGTCGCGGTAGACCTTGCGATAAACCTCAAAACCCGACACGCTGCGCAAGATGGCACTCCAGTGGTAGAAGTCGGCTTCCTGTTCGCGCACGCCAGCGGCTCCGTAAAAGTCAGTCGGGACCGCGTGAAACTTCACATCCATCAGTCGGGCCGTGTTATCGGCGCGCTCCAGAAAAGTACCCAGGCGCATGAAGCGCAGCGCTTCGTCCATCAACATGGTGCCCAGCGTGACGCCGCGAAACAAGTGCGAGCGAAATTTGACCCATTCAAAGAAGTGGGACGGATCACGTTCAAAATCGCCCGACTTGATCATCCGTTTGACTTCGAGCCATGTCTGGTTTTGCGTCTCCCAGACCTCGGTCGTAAGCGTACCGCGCACCGCGCGCGCATTCTCGCGCGCTGCGCTCAGGCACGACACGATGGACGACGGGTTACTCTCGTCCTTGACCATGAACTCCATGACCTTGCTGCCCTCAACCTCGCCCAAGTTGGCGCTATACAGCGGCAACAGTTCGCTGATACTCAGCAGACCCTGCCAGCCCTGCTGCGACACCGCCTGCGACTGCGGTAGCAGCGAGGTTTGGTAGTTGACATCGAGCATGCGCGCGGTGTTCTCGGCACGCTCGGTGTAGCGTGACATCCAAAACAAGTGATCGGCGGTGCGTGAAAGCATTTAGACCTCCAGAATCCAGGTGTCCTTGGTGCCACCACCCTGCGACGAATTGACAACCAGCGAGCCTTCCTTGAGCGCAACACGCGTCAGGCCCCCCGGAACCATTTGAACCGTCTTGCCACTGAGCACATAGGGGCGCAGGTCGATGTGCCGTGGCGCGATGCCGCTTTCGACAAACGTCGGGCAACTCGAAAGGCTCAGGGTCGGCTGCGCGATGTAACGGGCCGGATCGGCCAACAACGCGGCACGAAACTTTTCGATTTCGCCCCGACTGGCCGCCGGTCCGACGAGCATGCCGTAGCCGCCCGCGCCGTGCACCTCCTTGACCACCAGATCCTTCAAGTTCGCCAGCGTGTAGGCCAGGTCGTCGGGTTGGCGACACAGGTAGGTCGGCACGTTATTGAGTATTGGTTTTTCACCCAGATAGAACTCGATCATCTTCGGGACGTAGGCGTAGATCGATTTGTCATCGGCCACGCCGGTGCCCACCGCGTTGCAAATGCTCACGTGGCCGCAGCGGTAGACCTCTAGCAGGCCGGGGCAGCCCAAGGTGGATTGCGGGTGAAATGCCGCCGGATCGAGATAATCATCGTCAACGCGGCGATAGATCACGTCCACCCGTGTCGGGCCACGCGTCGTTCGCATGTAGCAAAAACTGTCGCGCACGAACAGGTCCTGCCCTTCGACCAGTTCCACACCCATTTGCTGGGCCAGGAATGCGTGTTCAAAATAGGCGCTGTTGTGCATGCCCGGGGTGAGCACAACCACCGTCGGCTCGGCCGTGGTCTCCGGGCTGCTCGAGCGTAGCGTCTCAAGCAGCAGATCGGGGTAGTGGGCAATGGGTGCCACGCGATGGGCGTTGAACAGCAAGGGAAAAAGGCGCATCATCATCTTGCGGTTTTCCAGCATATAGCTCACGCCGCTGGGCACGCGCAGGTTGTCCTCCAGAACGTAATACTCGCCCTGCCCGTCGGGATTTGCGGCGCGCACAATGTCGATGCCGGAAATGTGCGAATAGACGTTGTTTGAAACGTCGACGCCAACCATCTCAGGACGAAACTGCGCGTTGCGCTCGACCTGCTCGCGCGGCACAATGCCCGCCTTGATGATTTCCTGGTCGTGGTAGACGTCGTGAATGAACCGGTTCAGGGCCGTGACGCGCTGCACCAGACCACGCTTCAAATGACTCCATTCCTGAGCCGCAACGATGCGCGGGATCAGGTCAAACGGGATCAGGCGTTCGGTACCCGCACCCTCCTCGTCCTTTTCACCGTACACCGCAAACGTGATGCCAACCCGGCGAAAGATCACTTCTGCCTCTTCGCGCCGCTTGGCCATCGTGTCACCTGGCTGGCGCGCCAGCCAGTCGTCGTATATTTTGTAATGATCGCGAATCTTGGCCCCGTGAGTAAAGAACTCGTACGGCAACTGCGTATACATTTCGTCAAATTTCGGCATGGCGCGGAACTCTCCTGCCTTAAGCATAGCAAGCTTTGGGCCAGGACGACTCAGCCGCGCATCGCAAGGAGCCTGCGATCAATCTGGTTTGGTGCCGTCGCACGCCGCATTTGCATGACCTAAATCAAGCCCGCCAGCGAGTTCCCCCGGTAACATGCGCCGGTTCAAACGTACGCTTCGAGGTCCATTTGTCAGAGTCGCCCTTCAAAGGTAATCAACCCGGTGCTTTATCGGCCGAGGAGCCGGACGTCGCGCGGCTGATGTACGCGAGCCTTTCGAGCGTCAACCACTCGGTGTTCGAGGAGATCGACAAGATCCGTTTGCGATCGCTGCAACGCAACGCGCTCGACAAGGTCAGCGTCGCGCTGCTGCACCAAAGTGGCTGGTTCGCGCAGTGGATGGAAGGCCCGATTCACGGCGTGCAGGCGGTGCTTTCGCGCGTCAGCAGCGACCCCAGTTATCAGAGCTTGACGGTGCTGCATCAGAGCTCGGGCGCGCGACGTCTGGGCGAACCGTGGTCGATGGCCATCGTGCAGACGCGCGAGGAATCCTCCGAATTTGCCAAGCGGGTCATGGCCCTGCATCAGGAGCACCTGAGCGGCCGTGAGGTCGAGCCAGCGGCCGTCTGGCGGCGACTGTCCACGCCCTTGACCAACCCTGGCGCGAGCCGGCAGGCGCTCAGCGATCATTTTCAGCGCGTCATGGTCTGCTCTGCGCTAGGCACCGACTCGTTCAATTTGGTGCGCTGGCTGGGCAAGACCTTCAGCACCGAGGTGGTGCACCGACGCTTCGTTGGTTCGCGTCCGGACTCGATGGACGTCGGCACTGACTACGTCGACGTCGAGACCGGTCAGAGCGTGCGCCGAATCATCGCGATGGCGCGCCACGGTCTGCAAATCGGTCTGACACAGGCGTTCCTGTCAGACTACTCGCACGTCATTGTGCTGCTTTCAGGCATTGCTGAACGCGACCGGCAACTGTTGGAACGTCTGCTTGCGGCCTGTAGGAACCTGACGCACCGTCCGGTGGTGGTCGGGCTTGGCCCGTCAGACGCCGACCACAGCACGCTGCAACGACTTGCAAGCGATGGCGGCTTGATCTATCTGGACTGTGACATCGCCGGTGACACGAACCCCGAGTCGTTGTGGGCTGCCGCCGAAATGGCACTTGATCAGAGCCCGGGCTTGGACTCGATCTGGCCACCGTCAGTCAGCCCGACCTGAGGTCCGACGCAGGGAATCGCTTTCATCAGGACCCGGAGATCGGCATGCGGTGGTGCCAGTAACGCAACGACTGCTCGCGCTGACACGTGATTTCATGTGCACGCTGCGAACGCCAGATCATGGCTCCGCAATGCGGCGAATCGACCACACGTGCCGCGCCCTGCTCGTAGCGCGCCAGCACCGAAGGCGCGGGGTGCCCAAAGCGGTTGCGATAGCCAGCCTGCACCAGCGCAAACCGTGGTTGCACAGCATCCACAAACGCCTGGCTGCTGGAGTTCTTGCTGCCATGGTGCGGCACCAACAACACATCGGATCTCAAATCGGTACCGTCCTGCGCTGCTTGCGCCACCAGATGGAGTTCCTGCGCCTGTTCAAGATCGCCAACGAACAGGGCCGAATGCCCAGCGCCGACTATTCGCAGTGTGCAACTCATGGCGTTGCTCTTCCTGTCGAACCCATAGTCCGCCTGCGTCGGGTGCAGCACCATGAAGTCGACTCCGTCCCACTGCCAGCGCGTCCCGGCCACACAACGCTCGGAGCGATGCAGCGTCTGGATTTCGTGATCCTCCTCGATCGAACTCGACAAAAGAGCCTGCGGCTGCATCGCCAGCAGCGCGGCCGCCCCGCCGGTGTGATCCAGGTCGCGGTGACTGAGCACCACCCGATCAAGCGACAGGTCAAGCGCGCGCAGCAGTGGTACCAGAACACGATGGCCCGCATCACTATCACGGCTAAAACGCGGCCCGGCGTCGTACACCATCGCATGGTGGGCCGTACGCACGATCACCGCACTGCCCTGCCCAACGTCAGCAGCAATCAGGTCGAACTGGCCTGACTCGGGCCGTTGCACCTGCCAAAGCAACACTGGCAACATCAACGGCAACCCGGCCACGCGCAGGCCCCATGGCAAGCGCATTGCCAACAACAAACCACCGAGCACGCCGACTACGCCCGCCCAAAGTGGCGCCTGCGCAACACTGATGGTTGCAAACGGCAGGGCAACAAGCAACAGAAGGTAACGCATCAACACGGCCAGCGCCAGCGCCGCAAGGTCCCAGGCCGGAGCGAACAGCGCGCCGAGCATGGCCAATGGTGTTACCAGCAGCGTGACCCAGGGTATTGCCAGTGCATTCGCAGCGAATCCAACCACAGAGACCTGGCCAAACAGCAGCAGCGTCAACGGCGTCAGCGCCAACGTGATCACCCATTGCTCGTGAAAAAGCCGACCCAGGCTGGACCGGGTTTGCGCCAGACGGCTCGCGGCCGCCCGGTCCTGGCCGCCGTCATTTCTGTCCAGTGTGGTTCCGGGATCGGCGGCGAACAAGACCCCGACGGCGACAAAACTCAGCCAGAACCCGGGCTGCAACAGCGCCCACGGATCAAGCAGCACCACCGCCGCACACGCGAGCAGCCAGACCTGCGGCCAGGGCCAGCGCTTGCCTGCGAGCTGCAGCGTGCCCACCGTGGCAAGCATCAGCACCGTGCGCTGCGATGGCACGCCCCAGCCACTGAATGCAGCGTAGCTGCCCGCGAGCACTACGCCGCCGATCAGTGCCGCGCTGGCAGCGGGCAAGCACAGACACAGACGACTTGACCGGCGCCACAACCAGCCCAGAAGCAATTTTGCGGCCCAGGCGAACATGGTGATGTGCAGCCCGGAAATCGACATCAAATGCGCGACGCCCGTGGCGCGGAAGACGTCCCAGTCAGAGCGATCGATGGCATTCTGGTCGCCCACCACCAGCGCAGCAATCAAGCCCGCGCTTTGGCGGTCAGCGACGCGCTCGAAGATACGCTGCACGCACGCTTTGTCGCAGTTGTTCCACCGGATGACGCTGGGTCTGGCCCAGGCGCTGCGGCGGTGGGTCCCTCGGTCCGGTGCGCACGTAGCCCGATGCCTGCAGGCCCTGCTCCCAGAGCCAGAGCTCGTAGTCAAAGCCAAAAGGGTTGCTGACACCGTGCGGTGCCTTCAGGCGCAGCGTGAGTCGCCAGCGCTCACCTGCGGCGACCTCCACCGCAGGCGGCGCCGCATCGAGGACGTCGCGCTCAGGAGCCGCAAACGGCTCAGCGTACCAAGCCACGTACACCAGCGTCGGCAGCTGCACGGCCTGGCCGTTGAGCTGTGCGGACTCCACTTCCATACGAAAGCGCACACCTGCCTCGTTGCGTTGCGGCATCGCGGCAATGACGCCAGTCACCACCAGATCGCGCCCCTCGATCGCGCCGTCCAGTGCCGAGGCCAGGAAGACGCTCGAACGCAGCCCGGCGACACCCACTGCGGCAGCAAAGAAGGCGAGCACGACGAGCGTTGGACGCCATCCTACCGCTACTGATTTCATAGCTACAGACGCCCATGTGACAAGCGCTGCAAGCAAAATCAATGCATAAGTCGGGACTGAATAAAGCGTTGGCTGCTGAAGCTGTGCGGCGCTGCCAAGCACGACACCAAGCAGAGCCGGAACCAGCAGCCGGGCGCTGACCAAATTACGAATTGACGCCTGGAGCATGCGTTGCGATCGATGCCGGCCGACCGTGGCGTTGCGTCAACCTGGACTTGCGGGATTTACAACCGCGTCCGTGGCCTGGTTTGCGTCAGCCAGTCAAACGGGTCTTGCTGTAGCACCATGTCGATGTCCAGCCCAAGCACCTCGCCCACGGTTCCGGGGAACGTCACGGCCAGTGCGCGGTCGGACAGCCCGGCACCCTTGGCGCGGGCGCGCCATGTTGCCAGGTGAATCACGCCGGCCAGTGGCTCGTAAACGTCGTGTTCAAAAGGTGCATACTGATGTTCGAGCGCGTCGATCATGGATTGTGGGAACTGCCACTGCCGGGCCAGGCCAGCGCCAGCTTGCGCGTAGCAGTAGCCGAAAGCACGTCGCTCGGCGCGGGCGCGGTGCAGATCGAGCGGGCCCACGTCGCGGTCGAGCGCGGCAACTTCCTGGGGCATGCAGATGTGAATCGCCAACTCGCCGACCGCGTGGATCAGACCACAGGTAAAGGCCGCCTGCGAATTTTGCCGCACCATGCCCGCAAGCGAGCGTGACAGCTTGGCCACGTTCAGGCTGTAGGCCCAGAATTGCTGCAACGAAATTCCTGGCACCGCCTTGAGCGAAGCGCCACTGGCGGCCGCCGTGGCCATCGCATGTACCTGTGACAGCCGCAGGATCGCCAGTGACTCGGAGACGCTGTTGATCTTGCCCGAGAGCTTGAAAAAGTCCGAATTGGAAAGCTGCAGCAGGCGCGTCGTCAGCGCTGGATCGGTGCTGATGAGTTGTGTGATTCTCTTCAGATCAGGCTCTTCGCGCTCGAGCTCGCTGAGCAGGAGCGCCACCACCTGTGGAATGCTGGGCAGCACGAACTGCGACGACAACAAGGCAATGAGTTCCATGACAAGACCAGTTCACTAACAAACGATTCAGTAATCGACAATCCCGAGCGTAACATGATGTTTTGGCAATGTCTCGGGCAACGATTTTGCGACACCCGCGTCGGCCAGAAGATACGTTTTGGTACACCGCGTAACACGCCGCGAGTGACATTCGCGCGCCGCACACGTACACTTCGGCCCGTCGAGGGGACCGCCCTGGCTACTTCGGCATAACCCAACAAACTACCTTATACGAGGGACATCATCATGTTTGAACACGCCACATCTTCCGTTTTCGAGCCACATCCGATCCGGACAACATCGTCAGACCCCAAGGAACTAACGGCACCAACGGCCGTTCGGGAATTGCTGCCCTTTACGGTCCGTGTGGTGCGCAACGAACAGGAGTTGAACAAAGCTGTTCAAATACGGCATTCGGCCTACGCCAGGCATATGCCGGAGGTCGCCCAATCGCTGCTGCTACCGGAGAAGGCCGACACGCAAGATGGCGTCGTCGTCCTGCTCGCCGAGTCCAAGCTTGACGGATCCGCGCTTGGTTCGCTTCGCATCCAGACCAATCGGCTGTGCGCACTGGGCCTTGAGAAGTCGGTCGTCCTGCCCGACTGGCTCCAGGATCAATCGCTCGCTCAGGTGAGTCGTTTGGGCATTGCTCTGGGAACGGTTGGTCGCCTTGTAAAAATCGTCCTGATCAAGGCAAGTTTTCAATATTGCGCACAAAACGATATCGGGTGGGCCATGGTCGCCGCCCGCGCCCCATTGGACCGTCAATATGCGCAGTTGATGTTTAGCGACGTCTTCCCGGGCTCGGGCTTCGTACCCCTGCCGCATATGAACAATGTCCCGCACCGGGTCATGGAGTTTGAAATCGAAAGCGGCAAAGCGCGCTGGACGCAAGCCAAGCACCCGTTGCTCAAATTCTTCTGTGAAACCTACCATCCGGATATCGAACTTGACGACGCGCGATTCGTCGCCCCCCATTCGATCGCCGGTTCTTCGGGCACCTGGGGACGCGCCACCATTAATTGACCCTGGCGCAGCGTCGGCCGCGCGCACTCAGGCCGCGCAATCCAACACAATCAGTTATCCTAGGCGCTGTTTCGTGATCTAGGCAGTCTTGGGAGTCTTGGGAGACCGACTTCGGTCGGTCTTGAAAAAAAGAAGCTTGCTCTTGACTTTGTATTGGATCTAAGTTTGCGGCGTTTTTTCCTGTCGAACGATTCATCGTTGCGCACCGTCCATAAGGCGTTGGAATGGACGTTGTCGTGGCTTTCCATCTATCTGATTCCGGGTGCAATCGCTCTGGTGTCACTTGCTGCCGTCTTCCTTTGGGATGGGCAACATGCTGCCTCGCCCGATGAGCAACTACAGTTCCGCGCCTTCAGTGAGTCCCGGGAGGTCGCTTCGCCAGGTGACGCGCTGCGAGAGCTTGCGACCGCGCCGTCAAAAAAGCTTTTCGAAACCAAGATGTCAGAGGCGCCTGTCTGGTTTACGTTTGACGTCAAGGCCGCGTTGGATTCGGACAAGATCGTCGAATTTCCCTCCCGTCACGCACAGGAAATTGCGTGCTGGGATGTCGGGTCGCAACGTGCACTGGGCCACAGCGTCGGAAGCGTTCCCGACAGGCAGATCAGTCCACTCAAGGCTGGCTATGCCCTCAAACTCGACAATACTGGCCAGGCCATTGTTTGCCGTGCGACTTTTCTCGGTCCTGGACGGCTGACCGTTCAACTGTGGTCGCCCGAACAACTAAGTCTTTCGGCGCAAGAATTTCATCGAAGGTCGGGGCTTCTTGACGGCGGGCTTCTGGTGCTGAGCATTTTCGTATTGGTAGCGGCGCTAATCAACCGGCAAAGGCTCTACCTGATCTTCGGCATCTGGCTTTTGCTCGGACTGCGGGTGGGAGCCACCTCTGGCGGGTGGGACGACCAGTGGCTCAACCAGACAATTCCTGGGGACTGGCTGACCTTGGGACGATCTGTCACGCTTGCCAGTTACGCGCTGTTGACCATTACTTTGTACCGAAATCTGTTCAAGGATGAGCTCGAGCGTACCGGCTACGCCACGGCAATCCGGATAAGCCACTGGCTTTGCCTGCCACTGCTGGTATCAGCAGTGGTGCTTCCAAGAAGCATATTCATCCCTACCGTCTGGCTGCTTGCTGGTCCGGGCCTGCTGGTGATGATGTTGAGTCTGGTAATGATCATGGTCAAAACCCGCTCGCGCGTCGCCTATTGGTACGGTGCCTCACTGGCAATCACCTTCCTTTCGAGCTTGTCGGAGATTCTTGCCGCGGCGCTGGGGATCACGGGGTTGATTGGCATGTTCAACAGTGTCACCGCAGCCCTTGCATCGAGTCTGCTGGCTTCGCTTGCCATCGCCGAGCAAATGCGCCAGGAACATGTCCAGCGCATCGAGATTCAGGCCCAACTCACGCATACTTACGAGGCGATGCCGATCGGCTTGTTCACGCTGGATATGCGGGGTCGCTTTCTGCGCGCCAATCCGGCTACTGTGGCCATGCTTGGGGCCAACGTGCTGACTCGCAGACAAGGTCATTGGCGACACTATTTTGACCAGGGGGCGTGGACACAGTTGCACCAAATGGTCAGCGATAGCGGCGGGTGGCGAAATGGAAATCAGCGGTCGCGCAGCACCGGGAGCCACGGCGCCACAGCGCTTTCTCGTTAAGGCGACCATGGCTGGCGACGGATCGAAGGTTCCTTGCAGAACGTGACCGAGAAGGCACAGGCTACCGAAAACCTGACCTTCCTTGCCATTCACGACCCCTTGACGCTGGTACTTAACCGCCGGGGCATCAAACAGGCAGTCAACGATGAACTGGCGCTAGTATAGAGCAAGGCGAATCGCTGCCGCTGGCCTATCTCGACCTTGACCGCTTCAAGTTAATCAACGACCTGTTTGGCCATGGTGCGGGCGACGCCGTATTGCGCCAGGTCTGCAATCGCGTCTCCGACCTGCTGTCGAAAGAAATGAAATTCGGCCGCGTCGGTGGCGACGAATTCGTCATCGTCTTCCCGCGAACACCTATCGCGCTGGCCTCAGTGATCTGCCGGGGCATCATCGACAAGATCGGGGACCGCCCGTACAAGGTCGGTGAACGAGCGTTCTACGTTCGCGGCTCGATTGGCCTCATTGAAGCCGGGGCGCACATGCGCTTCAATGATGCGATGTCCAGCGCCGATCGTGCCTGTCGCCAAGCCAAGTCGCCTGGCGGGGGCGGCCTGGTGGTGTACGAGCAAGGGGCTCCAGCGTTTCAGCAGCACGAAGCTGAACTCAAGCTGATTGCGCTGCTGTCAACCAGCTCGGCCACCGATGGTCTTTATCTGGAAATGCAGCCGGTCATGTCACTCAGGACGCCGCACGAGTCACTGAATTTTGAAGTCCTGCTGCGCATGCGCGATGCAGAGGGTCGCCAAATACGTACCGACCGTCTGATCGCTGCGGGCGAAGCCAGCGGTCGCATGGACATGATCGATCGTTGGGTCTTGACGCAGACCCTGCAATGGTTGCAGGTGAATCTTGTGCACCTTACCCGCACCCAATTCGTTTGTGTCAATTTGAGCGGTGCCTCCATCAACGACGAGAAATTCCTGCAGGACGCCTACGCACTGCTGGAGCGGAACCTGACGATTTCCAAACACCTGTGCCTGGAAATAACAGAAAGTGTCGCGGTGCGTGACATGGAAAATACGCGCGAATTTGTTAACCGCGTGCATGGTTTCGGTGCCAAAGTCGCGCTGGACGACTTTGGCGCGGGCTATACCTCGTTCTCATATCTCAAGGCGATCAAGGCCGATTTGCTCAAGATCGACGGCAGCCTGATCGTCAACATGAACGAGCACCCGAACGGCGTCTCCATCGTGGAAACCATTGTGCGCCTGGCCGGCAATCTTGGCATGAAGGTCATCGCGGAATGGGCCGAGGACAATGCAACGGTGCAGACCCTGACCGAGATTGGCTGCGATTACGTCCAGGGATTCGCGGTCACCCGACCACAATCCCCCGACAAGATCCTCAGCGCTGACTCCGCCGCGAGCTTCATTCAGGATCAGGCGCTGGCCGACTACGTCCGCCTGATTGGAAAGTCCGGCTCAGCGCTGCCGTTGGTCAATCAACTTTTTTCGGCCGTCGACGTCGGCCCTTTGCATTGAGACCGACAGGTCTGTTACGTTGCGCGCAGCGCGCGTCGGAGTTCAACACCGAGTTCAGGCTTGTGAGAAAACGGATCGGTCGGATTACGCCCGAGCATGATGTCTTCGAGCCGGGTCTGCACCGTGCCGATGGCTTTGGGGTGGCTGTAGATATAGAACTGGTTGGCAGCAACCGCATCGAACACTTTTTGCGCCACCTCGGCCGCACTCACTTTGCCTGAGCCGACCGCCTTGTCACTCATGGCCTGGCCGATGAGTTGGCTTCGAGTCAGCTTCACCGGGGCGAACTGAGCGGGCCGATTGCGATGGCTCTGCGTGATGCCGGTGGGCACAAAAAATGGGCACAAAACACTCGCGCCGATCTGGTTTGTGACCAGCGACAAGTCCTGGTACAGCGTCTCGCTCATGCTGACCACCGCGTGCTTGCTGGCGCCGTAAATGCCCATGTTGGGTGCATTGAGCAAACCCGCCATGCTGGCGGTGTTGACGATATGACCGAGGTAGCCCGGGTCTTTCTGGGCGGCTTCGAGCATCATCGGCGTGAAGACTCGAATCCCGTGCGCCACACCCATCAAATTGACACCGATCACCCATTCCCAGTCCTCGACCGAGTTCTCCCAGATCAGTCCCCCGGCGCCGACACCGGCATTGTTGAAAACAAAGTGAGGCGCGCCAAAGCGCTGTTGCACGGCACGGCCCAAGGCTTCCACTTCACCGGCCTTTGACACGTCGAGCTTGAAGGCCAGCACCTTCGCTCCCGCCACTTCGATCTCGGCCGCGGCCTTGTCCAGCGCATCCTGTTGCACGTCAGCGAGCACCAGATTCATGCCCAGTCTGGCGCCAATGCGTGCGCATTCCAGGCCAAAGCCCGATGCCGCGCCGGTCAGTACCGCTGTCTTGTTCTTGAAATCAGTAATCATTTGATAACTCCAGGGTTACGGTTTCGGGGCGCCAGATCATTTGCACGTGGTCGATGCCGTCTTCGACATAAAGAATCCCGGTGTCGGCAAAGCCGTGGTCGATGTAAAACTTTTTCAATTGAGCCTGCGCACCAATGCGGATCGGTTGCACGCCCCACTCGCGCCCAACAGCGATCAGCGCTTGTTCAATCAGCACATGCCCGAGCCCGCTGCCACGCACCGGCCCACGCGTCACGACGCGGCCAACGCTGGCCTCGGCAAACTTGGCTCCAGGCGGAAGGCAGCGCGCATAGGCCAGCAGTTGGTTCTCGCTTCGACCCATCAAATGCATGGCCACTGCATCGGCGCCGTCGAGATCCTGAAAAAGACAGTTTTGCTCAAGCACAAACACTTCCGAGCGCAACTGCAGCAGCTCATACAACTCGTGCACACTCAAAGTGCCAAAGGCTGATACCTTCCACTCAATCGCCGCCCTTGCAGTCATAGCGGCAAAGCTGCCTTGAGCGTATAGCCAACGCGCGGGAAATGAACGTGCACGGTACCGGCACGCTCATCATGGCGTCGCACGGTGTAGCGGGTTCTGGTAGCGGCCACCAGTTCGCCTGCGGTGGCTTCCAGACCAAAGCTCTCGGCCGCTACCGTGACACGGCTGCCCAGAGCAAGCCCGTGCTCATCCTGAAAAAAATGGTCGTTCATGGCTGCAGGACCCGTGGATGCTGCGCAGGCAGCTATCGCTTCTGTAGCAGAAAACTTCTGCATCTGGCCCTGCCCGAGCGCCGCCATGCGGTCCATCCAGGCCAGCACCGTGGGTGTGGCCTCCAAAATACCGGCCATGATCGGCACCCGCTGGCGCGAAAACCACAGCGGGTGGTAGGCAGCAAAATCGGCCACACAAGGAGCGGTACCGAGCAAAAAATTCTGGCCTTCGAGCATGTTGGCAAGACGACGCAAGTACGATTTGTAGGCCGCCGTGGCATCGGCTGGGCGCAGTCGCGTCATGCCCGCACTCATGGCAGCGCGATCGGCGCCAAAGGCCTTGGCCGCGTCGGCGGGCACGCCCTCGAACATCGCCGCCACGCCTTTGGCTTGCAGGTTGTAGGCCATGGCGGCCCAGAACAGTGTGCCGTCAGCCCATTGCGCCAACACGCGCGCCAGGCCTTTGTGCTGCGCTGGATACAGCGTGGGTTGCGGTTGCAAGTGCTCCAGCACATCACAAATCAGGGCGTTGGCGAACGTGCCTTTTACGTTCGCGGCTCGATCGGCCTTATTGAAGCGGGACCCGGGATGCAGTTCAACGACGCCATGTCGAGTGCCGATCGCGCCTGCCGCCAGGCCAAGTCACCCGGTGGCAGCAGCCTGGTGGTCTACGAGCAAGGCGCCCCGGCATTTCAGCAGCACGAGGCCGAGCTCAAGCTGATTGCCCTGCTCTCGACCAGTTCGGCCAGTGAAAGGCTGTACGTGGAAATGCAGCCAATCATGTCGCTGAAAGCGCCACATGATTCCCTGAATTTTGAAGTCCTGCTGCGCATGCGCGATGCCGATGGGCGCCAGGTACGCACGGACCGTTTGATAGCCGCGGGCGAAGCCAGCGGCCGTATGGATATGATTGATCGCTGGGTCTTGCAGCAGACGTTGGCATGGTTACGGCTGCATCTTGCACAGCTCACTCGCACGCAATTCGTTTGCATCAACTTGAGCGGGGCATCGCTCAACGACGAGAAATTTCTGCAGGATGCCTATGCGCTGCTTGAACAGAATCTGGCCATTGCCAAGCATCTGTGTCTGGAGATTACCGAGGGCGTGGCCGTGCGGGACATGGAAAACACCCGCCAGTTCGTCAACCGGGTGCATGATTTCGGTGCCAAGGTGGCGCTGGACGATTTTGGCGCGGGATACACGTCATTCTCTTACCTCAAGGCAATCAAGGCGGATCTGCTCAAGATTGACGGCAGCCTGATCATCAACATGAACGAGCACCCCAATGGTGTATCCATCGTGGAGACCATCGTGCGTCTGGCCGGTAACCTTGGCATGAAGGTCATTGCCGAGTGGGCCGAGGACAATGCAACGGTGCAGACATTGATCGAAATCGGTTGCGACTACGTCCAGGGGTTTGCCGTCGCCAGACCGCAAGCCCCGGACAACATCCTCACCGTCCACTCCGCCGCAAGCTTCATTCAGGACCGGGCGCTGGCCGACTACGTCAGCCTGATTGGAAAGTCCGGGTCAGCGCTGCCGCCGGCCACTCAGCTTTTTTCAGTCGTCGACGCCGGCCCGCTGCACTGAGTTCAGGGTAGCGACTACGCCGCGCGCAGCGCTCGTCTTAGCTCCTCGCCCAGCTCGGGCTTGTGCGCAAACGGATCGGTCGGATTGCGCGCGAGCATGATGTCTTCGAGCCGCGTCTGCACGGTCCCGATGGCTTTCGGGTGACTGTAGATGTAGAACTGGTTGGCGGCGACCGCATCGAACACTTTCTGCGCCACTTCGGCGGCACTGACTTTGCCCGAACCTACCGCCTTGTCGCTCATCGCCTGGCCAATGAGTTGGCTTCGGGTGGGCTTGGCCAGCGCGGATTGGGCAGGACGATTTCGGTGGCTCTGCGTAATGCCGGTGGGCACAAAGAACGGGCACAGCACGCTCGCGCCAATCTGGCTGGTGACCAGCGACAGATCCTGATACAGCGTTTCGCTCATGCTGACCACAGCGTGCTTGCTTGCGCCGTAGATGCCCATGTTAGGGGCATTGAGCAAACCGGCCATGCTCGCCGTGTTGACAATGTGTCCCAGGTAGGACGGATCTTGCGCGGCGGCATTGAGCATCATGGGCGTGAAAATTCGAATGCCGTGCGCCACACCCATCAGGTTGACGCCAATCACCCATTCCCAGTCCTCGACGGTGTTCTCCCAGATCAGTCCGCCGGCGCCAACCCCGGCGTTGTTAAAGACAAAATGGGGTGCACCAAAACGCGCCTTGACGGCCCGACCGAGTGCCTCCATTTCTGTGGCACGCGAGACGTCGACGCGCATCGCCAGAACCGCAGCACCCGTGCCCTCGATCTCGGCGGAAGCTCGGTCCAGCGCGTCCTGCTGCACGTCCGCGAGCACCAGATTCATACCCAATTTGGCGCCAATGCGTGCGCACTCCAGGCCAAAGCCGGAGCCGGCCCCGGTTAAAACTGCAGTCTTGTTTTTGAAATCAGTAATCATTTGATAGCTCCAGGGTTACGGTTTCGGGGTGCCAGATCATTTGCAGATGCTCGATGCCGTCTTCAACATAAAGAATCCCGGTGTCGGCAAAGCCGTGGTCGATGTAAAACTTTTTCAATTGAGCCTGCGCGCCAATGCGGATCGGTTGCAGGCCCCACTGGCGCCCAACCGCGATCAGCGCCTGTTCAATGAGCACATGCCCGAGCCCACTGCCACGCACTCGCTGTTGGGTCACGACGCGACCAATGCTGGCCTCGACAAACTTGGTACCGGGTGGAAGGCAGCGCGCATACGCCAGCAGTTGATCCTCGCTTCGACCCATCAAGTGCAAGGCCACCGCATCGACGCCGTCGAGATCCTGAAAAAGACAGTTTTGCTCAAGCACAAACACTTCCGACCGCAGTTGCAGCAGTTCGTACAACTCGCGCACGCTCAAGGCGTCAAAGGCCGACAGCTTCCACTCGATCGCCGCCCTGGCACTCATACCGGCGCAGTTGCCTTGAGGACATAGCCAACGCGCGGAAAATGAACGTGCACGGTGCCGGCGCGCTCATCGCGGCGGCGCAGCGTGTAGCGCGTGCCTGTGGCCGCCACCAGCTCGCCTGCGGTCGCTTCCAGGCCAAAACTCTCGGCCGTGACCGAAACACGACTGCCCAACGGCACGTCGTGCTCATCCTGAAATATTTGGTTATTTACGGCTGCAGGGCCCGCCGATGCTGCGCAGACAGCTATCGCTTCTATAGCAGAAAACTTCTGCATCTGGCCATGCCCAATCGCCGCCATGCGCTCCATCCAGGTCAGTACCGTGGGTGTGGCCTCCAGAATTCCGGCCATGACGGGTACCCGATGGCGCGAGAACCACAGCGGGTGGTACGCAGCGACGTCGGCCACGCAGGGACTGTTGCCCAGCAAAAAGTCCTGAGCTTCGAGCATATTGGCCAGACGACGCAGGTAAGACTTGTAGGCTGCAGCAGCGTCCGCGGCACGCAGCCGCGTCATGCCCACAGTCATGGCGGCACGATCGGCGCCAAAGGCCTTGGCAGCGTCCGCTGGCACACCCTCGAACATCGCCGCCACGCCTTTGGCTTGCAGGTTGTAGGCCATGGCAGCCCAGAACAGGGTGCTGTCAGCCCACTGCGCCAGTACCCGCGCCAGACCCTCGTGCTGGGCCGGGTACAGCGTGGGCTGCGGCTGCAACTGCTCGAGCACATCACAGATCAGCGCACTGTCGCAGTAAACGTCGGAGCCGATTTGCATGAACGGCGTCTTGCGGTACCCACCTGTGAGCGCCAGCACGTCGGGCTTGGGCATGATGGAAGGGATGATGACTGACTTCCACGCCAAGCCCTTGTAGCCGATGACGAGTCTGACTTTTTCCGAAAACGGCGAGGTCGGGTAGTGATGCAGAATGATGTCAGCCATGCCGTGTCCCGCGCTTGTTCAGATCAGCTTGACCAGTTGCTTGCCAAAGTTCTTGCCCTTGAGCAAACCCAAAAATGCTTCAGGTGCGGCTTCGAGCCCCTGCGCGATCGATTCGCGGGCACGCAGCTTTCCGCTGGCAACCAGTGTGCCCAGTTCCTTCAGCGCCTCGGGCCAGACTTCCATGTGTTCGCTGACGATAAAGCCCTCGACCTTGAGCCGGTTCATCAAAATGAGGGCTGGATAGGTCATCGGCAGCGGCGCACCGTTGTAGCCGGCGATCATGCCGCACACGGCGATGCGGCCAAAAGCGTTCATGCGCGAGAGCACCGCATCGAGCACCATGCCGCCCACATTCTCAAAGTAGCCATCCACCCCCGTCGGGCACGCGTCTTTCAGCGCTTTGGACAGCGAGTTCGCATCCTTGTGCAGTTTGTAGTCGATGCAGACGTCAAAGCCCAGTTCATCAACTGCGTACTTGCACTTGTCGGGACCACCGGCAATACCCACGGTGCGGCAACCGCGTGCCTTGCTCAGGGCGGCAAACGCGCTGCCCACCGCGCCAGTGGCGGCACTCACCACCATCGTCTGTCCGGCCTTGGGCTCAATGATCTTGACCAGGCCATACCAGGCCGTAACGCCGGGCATGCCGACCGCTCCGAGGTATGCGCTCAACGGGATATGCGCGTGTCGACCTTGCGCAACGCGCCAAGCTGGTCGGCGTCAACAACACTGTATTGCTGCCAGCCGCCCATTCCCACAACCTTGTCACCGACGGCAAATTTGGTGTTCCTGGACTCAACCACCTCGCCCACCGTGCCGCCGCCCATGGTCTGGCCCAGCGCCTGCGGTTGCGCGTAGCTCTTGGCGTCGTTCATCCGGCCCCGCATATACGGATCCAGACTCAGGAAATGATGACGCACCAGCACCTGAGCGTCTTGCAGCGCTGGCGTCTCGCCAAGCACGAGTTTGAAGTTGCTGGCTACAGCCTCGCCCACGGGGCGATTGTCCAGATGAATTTGCTTGTTTTGTGGCATGGGGTGCTCCAGGTAAGAAATGGTCAGTCGGTTGCAATGACACCGATGGTCGGATTGTGCGCGTTGGCGCTTTTGGGTCCGGTAGGCAGGCGCCGGACGTACTTGAAAGTGCCGGTGGAATGTGCGCAGATCTTTCCATCGTGATCGAATACGGTCGCTTCGACAAAGGCCAGGGTCGCGCTACGGTGCAACAGTCGGCCCTTGCCCGCAAGACGACCGCGCGCGGGCTGCATAAAGGTCGTCTTCATTTCGATCGTGACCACACCCATGTCCTTTTGCACGCTGCGCGCCGCCACCGCCATCGTGACGTCGAGCAGGGTCATCAGCGCACCGCCGTGCGTTACCTCAAACGAGTTGAGATGTTCGGGCTTGGGCTGGTACGCCAGTTCAGACAGACCGCCGTCAAAAACGACCAACTCAAAGCCAAGAAGGTTGACAAATGGGATGGCAACGCCAAAGCCCATGCCAAAATTTTCCTCAACCACCGGCAACGACGCTAACGCCACCGTCCACCGCCAGCCATTGGCCGGTAATGTGCTTGCCAGCGTCTGAGGCATAGAGAAGACACAGGCCTTTGAGATCTTCATCGTCTCCAAGGCGTCTGAGCGGTGCGTGTGCGGCCAGCCTTTCCTCGCCAATGAGGGCCAGTGTCCCGGCCGTCATCTTGCTTGGGAAGAAACCGGGGCAAATGGCGTTGACGGTGATGTTGTACTTGCCCCATTCGGCAGCAAGGGCGCGCGTGAAGTTGATGACCGCACCCTTGGAGGTGTGATACGCAATCATGGTCATCTCGGGCGGACTGCCACCCAGACCAGCAATCGATGCCACGTTGACGATGCGCCCCTGGCGCCGCGCAATCATGCACTTCTTCGCGATGATCTGGCTGAGTAAGAAGTAGCCGCGCACATTGAGATTCATCACCTTGTCCCAGGCCGCAACCGGGTGGTCCTCGGCCGGTGCGCCCCAGGTCGCGCCTGCGTTGTTGACCAGAATGTCAACGTCGCCCATACGCTGCAACGTCTCGTCGGCCAGACGATGAATATCGGCCTCCTTGGCGCAATCGGCGGCGATCCAGCGCGTGTCGATACCGGCGGCCTGCAACGCCGCAGTGGCCTGCTCCAGATCCTCGGCCTTGCGCGAGCTGATCATGATCCGCGCACCGGCTTCGCCCAGCGCATGCGCCATTTGCAGGCCCAGGCCGCGCGAGCCACCGGTGACCAGCGCCGTTTTGCCCTTGAGGTCGAATAGTTGTTGAATGGTGCGTGCCATGTTGATACCTCAGGAAGTGAACCAAGTGGCGAATTTTGCAGGAAATTCCCAGACCACACAGCCACCGCTGTCACGGGTGCGATAGCTGAACTCGGCGGCACAGCCGCGCAGGCACAGACCAAACCAAGCGTCACCACCATCACTGCTGCGCCCGAGTCCATTTTGTGGGTGGGCAACAGCTTCTTCTATTACAACAACAGCATGCACAACCACTTCGGCCGACTGGTTGCGTCCGCTCCCAGCGGATCGGCACCCGCACGGCGGCCGCGCAGCACGTCGGTGACCATCAGTGGCTCGGGGCTGCAAAGCGTGTTCCACGCCACCGTCAAAAAGCACGCACAGGCGCTCGAGCGCGCCGCCGTGCGACCGGTGTTGTTCATGTCGTGGGCCTACAAAGACAAACCCGAGATGACGGCGCAACTCGCCGAGCAATACACACTGGCTGGCAACGCCAACAACGCCCTGGTCATTCCAGCCGGATTGGCCTTTGCCAAAGCCATCGCCAAGCAGCCGCAGGTTGAACTCTATGAAGCAGACAAACGCCACCCGAGCCTGGCCGGCACGTATCTGGCCGCATGCACCGCGTTCGCCGCGCTGTACCGGCAGTCACCCGTGGGTCTGGCCTATACCGCAGGCCTGCCGCCCGACCTCGTCAAACTGCTGCAAACCAGCGCCTGGGAAACGGCGCAGGAGTACTTTGGGTCCTGAACACTTAAAACGCACTCTCGGGCAAGTCCGCGCAGGTTCGGTCACGCTGCGCCACCACCCGCAGCCAGGCACCAATCTTTGGCAGTTCATAATGATAGAAATAGGCTGTAGCGCCCGTGCAGCCTGCGTAGACAGCTCCTGATTTTGTAGCGTCCTGGGCCTGTGCGGCAAGTGCGACGTCGAGCCAGATCCAGGCCAACACGGTGTGCCCAAAGGCCTGCATGTACGGCACGGCGTTGGCCAGCGCATCGCCCGGGCTGGCGGTAGACCAGGCCTGCTGCGTGGCCAGCGCCACTTCCTGCAAGGCCTGCTCCAGCGCCCTGGCATGCTCGGCCAGCGCGGGCACCGTGGCGGCACGCCCAGCGGTGGCGGTCATGCGCGCGCCGAGCAGTTGCATACCGCGGCCGTTTTCCATCAACACCTTGCGCCCGAGCAGATCCATGGCCTGGATACCGTGCGTGCCTTCGTGGATCATGTTCAGTCGGTTATCACGCCAATACTGCTCCACCGGAAAGTCGCGCGTGTAGCCGTAGCCACCGTGGATCTGGATCGCCAGCGAATTGGCTTCCAGGCACCACTCGCTGGGCCAGCTCTTGGCAATCGGCGTGAGCACTTCGAGCAGCAGCCGTGCTTCGTCGGCAGCCTCGGGTGTGCCGGTGTGCTGCTCGTCAACCAGACGCGCACAGTAAAGCTCCAACGCCAGCGCGCCTTCGCCGTACGCTTTTTGCGCCAGCAGCATGCGCTTGATGTCGGCATGTTCGATCAGGCGCACCGGCGGCTGTGCTGCGTCCTTGTTTCCCAGGGCGCGCCCCTGAGTGCGGGTCTTGGCGTAGTCCAGGCTGGCGTAGTAGCCGGCCAGGCCCAGCATGGTGGCCGCAATGCCGACGCCGATACGCGCCTCGTTCATCATGTGGAACATGCAACGCAGGCCGTCACCCGGCGCACCCACGCGGTAGCCGATGGCACCGGCCTGCCCCTGCACCGGAAACAGGCCTTCACCAAAATTGAGCAGTGTGTTGACCGTGCCGCGCCAACCCAGCTTGTGGTTCAGCCCAGCCAGCGCCACATCGTTGCGCACGCCGGTGAGTTGGCCCTGCAGGTCCACCAGTTTTTTCGGCACGATAAAAAGCGAGATGCCGCGCGTGCCCACCGGCAGCTTGCCCGCCGCGTCGGGAATCTTCGCCAGCACCAGGTGGATGATGTTTTCGGTCAGGTCGTGCTCGCCGGCGCTGATCCACATCTTGTTGCCGGTGAGCCGGTAGCGCGGCCCCAGCGGCTCGGCTTCACAATGCGGCGCCGTCGGGTCACGAAGGGCCTCGTCAGGCTGCGCGCGGGTCGCCACATCGCCCAGAGAAGAGCCGGCCTGCGGCTCGCTCAGGCACATGGTGCCCGAGAAACGCCCGGCAAATTCATTCTTGGCAAACACTTCTCTTTGCAGCGCCGTGCCGTGCGCCATCAGCAGGTTCGCGTTGCCGGTAGTGAGCATGCCCGAGCCGATGCTGACCGAGGCGCAGGCAAAGAACGCATTGGCGGCGGCCTCCACCGTGTAGGGCAACTGCATGCCCCCCATCTCAAAGTCCTGCGCGGCGCTGAGCATGCCCGACTCGGCGTAGGCGCGCTGGGCCTCAAACGTGGCCTGCGGCAGGATGACGCGCAAGCTGCCGTCGGCCTGCGCCTCGGTGCGCGGCTCCTGCTCATCAACGGTGCGGTTAAACGGCGCGAACTTCTCGCGGGCAATGCGCTCGCAGGTGTCGAGCACAGCGTCGAAGGTTTCACGCGTGTGGTCCGAAAAACGCTCGCGTTTTGACAAGGCCGTGGTGTCGAGCCAGTCATGAAGCAGAAAGTCGATAGTGGTGCGTAGTGTCATGGGCTGCATTGTTACGCAGCTATGGCGCAGTTATCGCGCGGGATTGTCCGGTCGGTGACGGAGCACTTCAGAAAGGCCGCGCGTTGCAAGTGAACTGGGGGTTGGACACCGGTAACGCGAAGGTCACCGGCGGAGCGCCGCAGGCTCGGAGTCCTTGTGAACCGTGCGGTTCGGCGTCATAGGGGCAACACAGAGGGCTACAGGTCGTTGGGTGTAATGCCAGTGTGTTTCGCGATACGGGCGAGCATTCGGGGACCAATTTCCTCGCCATCGTGAAACGCGAAGACGACGTCGGACCAGCCTTCGCGAGACAAAGTGCGGTGAGAACCAGACTGCCGTTTGAGTTTCCACCCAATACCAAACAGCGCAGCAAGCAACCGTTTGGCTTTGATGGACGGCCACTGACTCATGCGGCCAGAGGAAGGGAAATGTTGATCTCGATGGGGCGCGACTCGTTCTGCTCAAGGCGTTCGGCCATGGCACGAAGGGCAAGCGCCTCCGCTTTCGCCATGGCTTCGTCGGCAGTCTTGCCGTAGCAAAGGACGCCGGGAAGCTGCGGAACCTCTGCGATCCAGCGGCCATCAACCTCTTCCTCGCACTCGATGCTGAAATTCATGATTGATCTCCAAGGGGGAACAAGCTCAATGGTAACGCTCCATGATCTGTGCCGCCGAACGTAAAGGTTACCGGCGCGCTACTACGGGCGCACGGCCAAGGCGCGATGCTTCAATTGCTACAAAATAAGTAGCTGCCCACGCTTATTCCACGGGGCCTAACGGCTGATTCAGTACATTTTATCCGGCAGCGACACGGAACGGCCATTGCCCCGCGCGGCCAGTGTGCCACTGCGCGGTAAAGGCTAAGCCTTACAGCACTTCGAATATGCCCGCGGCCCCATGCCGCCGCCAATGCACATGGTGACGCAAACACGCTTGGCGCCGCGGCGCTTGCCTTCGATCAGCGCATGGCCGGTCAGGCGCTCGCCGCTCAGACCATACGGATGACCGACAGCGATGGCACCGCCATTGACGTTCAAGCGATCGTTCGGAATACCCAACTTGTCGCGGCAATAAATCACTTGCACTGCGAACGCCTCGTTGAGTTCCCACAGGTCAATATCACCGATCTTCAGGCCCAGGCGTGCCAACACCTTGGGAATGGCAAACACCGGGCCAATGCCCATCTCGTCGGGCTCGCAACCGGCCACGGCAAATCCCAAGAAGCGCCCCAGGGGTTTGAGGCCCTTCTTCTGGGCGACCTTTTCATGCATCACCACCACCGCACCACCGCCGTCGGAAAACTGGCTGGCGTTGCCCGCAGAAATGAGACCGCCCGGAACCGCCGAGCGCAGGTCCTTGATGCCTTCGTAAGTGGTATCGGCGCGGATGGTCCGAAAGACGTTCGCGTTTTGACAAGGCCGTGGTGT
>CAWJOT010000015.1:0-48186 GCA_963844495.1 uncultured Pseudomonadota bacterium | reverse complement strand
ACTCGGTCGTAGCCGTCGTTGTGTATCTGGTAGCCGCAGCCGGGACCGTCTCATCGCTCTGGTATCTGCTGCGCATTTAAACGCCAACGACGACCATGCGAGAGCCCCTTCGGGGGCTTTTCCGTTAATGTCGGTTTAGTACGAGCCAGAAACATACTGGCTGGTGACGCCCAGGCTGCTCCCGCGCGCGACCAGCTCAGGCCAAGCGCTCCAGAATCAACACCGCAAAGAAGACGAAACCGGCGAGCAGGATCCACTTCAACGTGAGCAGACCCCAGCGCTTGAACCGCAGTTGACCGGTGCCCGCATAAAAGGCAAAGGATACCGCCGCACCGAGCAGGAGCAGCAGAATGATCCATCGAAAAAGCAGCATGGCAGTAACAAGACGCTCGCCGCTACCGGCCTACCAGGCCCGCGCCAATTGGACGAAGCCCGTCGGCGCCAGCCCTTCGTCGTCAAAGCTCACAACCTCCCATGCGTCGGTATTTGCCAGCACCTTGCGCAGCAGCTGATTGTTCAGCGCATGGCCGGACCGAAAGGCGCTGTAGGCTGCCAGCAGCGGTTTGCCGATCAGGTAAAGGTCGCCCATTGCGTCGAGAATTTTGTGCTTGACGAACTCGTCGTCGTATCGCAGACCGTCCGAATTCAAGACCTTGTAGTCGTCGAGAACGATGACATTGTCGAGTCCGCCGCCAAGCGCCAGGCCGTTGGCACGCATCACTTCAACATCTCTCGTGAAACCGAAAGTGCGCGCGCGCGCAATGTCCTTCGCATAAGAGTTCACGCTCATGTCAAACTCAACCCGCTGCCCGGTCGCGTCAACCGCAGGATGATCAAATTCAATTTCGAAACTGAGTTTGTACCCGTGATAGGGCTCAAGTCGTACCCACTTCCGGGATGCCCCCTGTCCATCCACGATTTCGATCGATTTGGTCATTCGAATAAAGCTGCGCGGCGCATTTTGCAGCTCGATGCCAGCGCTTTGGAGCAAAAAGACGAACGATGCCGCAGAACCATCAAGAATGGGCAACTCTTCGGCGGTGATATCCACGTACAGGTTGTCCACGCCCAGACCGGCACACGCCGACATCAAATGCTCGACCGTGTGAACCTTGACGTCGCCATTGGAGAGCGTGGACGCCATCCGCGTATCGGAGACCGCTGTAGCCAGCGCCTGGATCTGCACCGGTTCGTTCAGATCAACCCGTCGAAAGACAATGCCGGTGTTGGGCTGCGCCGGTCGCAGAGTCATTTCGACCCGCTGCCCGCTATGCAGCCCCACGCCGATGGCGCGGGTCAGGGATTTCAGTGTACGTTGCTGGAGCACCGGCCGATTTTACTAGTCCGCCTGTTTGCGCAGGAATGCCGGGATCTCAAGATCGTCCATACCGCCGCTGGTCAGCGCGTCGACTTTGGCTGCGGCCTGGGTTCGGTCACGCGTGCGCCATACGCTTGGCGTCGTCATCGACTGGTAATCTGGTTGCGTTGGCGCCGAGCCTGCGTTGCCCGCACCCATCATCGCCGTGGGCGAGACTGAGCCCATGGTGTCACCGACAGCCGTATGCAGCGTGGGCACGTTCATATAAGCAACATCGTGCGTACCGGTGCGCTGCAGTGTCTGATGCACCACCAGCGGCACCGGTCGACGCACCCCCTGACGGCTCAAACCGGTGGCGACCACCGTGACGCGGATTTCGTCGCCCAGATTGTCGTCGTAGGCGGTACCGTAAATCACGTGCGCGTCGGCCGAGGCGTAGGCCCGGATGGTGTTCATCGCGAGCTTGGATTCGGCCAGCTTGAGCGAGCCTTTGGCTGCGGTGATCAACACAAGCACCCCCTTGGCGCCGGACAGGTCGATACCTTCAAGCAGCGGACAGGCGATGGCTTGCTCGGCGGCAATTCGGGCCCGGTCCGGCCCCGCGGCCACAGCCGTGCCCATCATGGCTTTGCCCGGTTCGCCCATGACCGTGCGGACGTCTTCAAAATCGACATTCACGTGGCCCGGCACATTGATGATTTCGGCGATCCCTCCCACCGCATTTTTCAACACGTCGTTGGCATGGGCAAAGGCTTCATCCTGGCTGACGTCCTCGCCGAGCACTTCGAGCAACTTGTCGTTGAGCACCACGATCAGGGAGTCGACGTTGGCTTCAAGCTCAACGAGCCCCTGCTCGGCATTGAGCATGCGCTTGGATGCCTCGAACTCGAACGGTTTGGTCACGACGCCAACGGTCAAGATGCCCATTTCGCGCGCGACGCGGGCAATCACCGGCGTTGCCCCGGTCCCGGTCCCGCCGCCCATGCCAGCGGTAATGAACAGCATGTGCGCCCCTTCAATGGCGCCGCGGATGTCCTCCACCGCAGCTTCGGCGGCTTCACGCCCCTTGTCGGGTTTGCTGCCCGCACCCAAACCGCTGCTACCGAGCTGAATGCATTTGTGCGCATTGCTGCGCCCCAGCGCCTGCGCGTCGGTGTTCGCGCAAATGAACTCAACCCCCTGCACACCACAGCCAATCATGTGACCCACGGCATTGCCGCCGCCGCCGCCGACACCGATCACCTTGATCTGGGTGCCCTGGTTGAACACTGTTTCTTCAATCATTTCAATAGGCATTTTTTTCTCCTGGAGTTTCAAATCGTTGACCGTTGCCAAAACCGTTGGCGCTGCTTATGACGTCATCTCGATGCCGCAAGCGGTGGCGATCTCTGATCCCTGGATTGCCGCGCCTGCCCCGCGAAGACGCTGGGGGGTCGCTGCCTCGCCATCGCCAATAGGGGCTGCCCGGCGCCAGCCAGGTTTTGTCTTGCATGATCAGAAATTCCCCACAAACCAGTCCTTGACCTGGCCAAAGGCTGTCTTCATCGACCCGTTCTTTTGCGCCACCTTGAATCCGCGCAGACGCGCAAGACGGGCTTCTTCGAGCAGCCCCATGACGGTGGAGGTCCGCGGCTGGGCGACCATGTCGGAGAGTGCGCCCGCGTACTTCGGAATGCCTCGGCGCACCGGCTTGAGGAAGATGTCCTCGCCGAGTTCGACCATGCCGGGCATGACGCAACTGCCGCCCGTGAGCACGATGCCGCTGGAGAGCATTTCCTCGCAGCCGGAATCGCGAATGATCTGGTGCACCAACGAAAAGATTTCCTCCACCCGCGGTTCGATCACGCCCGCGAGCACCTGCCGACTGAGCATGCGTGGACTGCGGTCGCCCAGGCCCGGGACTTCGACCTGCGAATCGGCATCGGCAAGCATTTGCTTGGCATAACCGCTCTCAACCTTGATGTCCTCGGCATCCTTGGTCGGCGTGCGCAGCGCCATCGCGATGTCGCTGGTGATCAGGTCCCCGGCAATCGGAATCACCGCGGTGTGGCGGATCGCGCCATTGGTAAAGATGGCAACGTCGGTCGTTCCGGCACCGATATCGATCAAGGCCACGCCGAGCTCGCGCTCGTCCTCGGTCAGGATAGCGCGGCTGCTTGTCAGGGGGTTGAGCATGAGTTGCTCGACTTCCAGGCCGCAGCGGCGTACACACTTGATGATGTTCTCGGCAGCGCTTTGAGCTCCGGTGACGATGTGGACTTTGGCTTCAAGGCGGATGCCGCTCATGCCGATCGGTTCCTTGACATCCTGGCCATCGATCACGAATTCCTGTGGCTCGACAAGCAGCAGCCGCTGATCCGACGGGATATTGATCGCCTTGGCCGTTTCGACCACACGCGCGACGTCGGCGGCACTGACTTCGCGATCCTTGATCGCGACCATCCCGCTGGAATTGAAGCCGCGGATATGGCTGCCGGTAATACCGGTGTAAACGCGGGCAATCTTGCAGTCGGCCATCAACTCTGCCTCCTTGAGCGCCTGCTGGATGCTGCGCACCGTGGCGTCAATGTTCACGACGACGCCGCGCTTGAGTCCGTTGCTTGGCGCCACGCCCAAGCCGGCGAGTTTGAGCTCGCCGTTGGGCAGGACCTCGGCCACCACCACGATCACCTTGGCCGTTCCTATGTCAAGCCCGACAACCATCTCCTTGAATTCTTTTGCCATCTGTTTACCTGCCGTTTCTATTGCCGTCGTCTCACTTTTTGCTACTGGCTGCTGGGGCCAACGTGATCACGCCGGACAGGCGGATCGCGTAACCATCCTTGTGTCGCAGATCGGCCGTCTCCAGCGCCTGCACCGTGCGTCCATAACGCGAGCTGACCTGGGTCAGCGTCTGGAGGAAGCGATCAGTGCGCTCGAGCACTTCGGCCATCGCTCCGGTGCCAAGTTCAATCACCGCACCGCCGTCGAGTCGCGCGCGCCAACCCCCACGATTGGTCAACTCAAGCTGTTCGATCATCATTTCCATGGATTCAAACCGGCTCTGCAGCGCCTGATACATCGCCCACATGGCCCCCGCCTGCCCTTGCGGTCCGCGCAGTCGGGGTAACGCGTCCTGATCGACCTCCCCGCCGTTGGCCTCAAACACCTCGCCAAAGCTGTTGACCAGGTTGGCGTCGCCATCCGCCCCCCAGAAGGCCACCGCCTTGTGCTCCTGCAGTTGCACGCGAAGCCGATTGGGAAACTCGCGCCGGACGATGGCCCGCCGTACCCAGGGCAGTGACTCAAAAACGGTTCGCGCGCGCGCCAGGTCCAGCGTAAAGAAAGTGCCGGCGAGCCGTGGCGCCACGTTGGCACGCACGGTCACGGCGTTGCTGTGCGCCATCTCACCCCCCAACACGATCGCACGCAGCGCAAATGCCTGCCGGTTTGACACCCACCCGGCCAGTGAGGCCGCCAGCAGCACGACAAATCCGGTGCACAGAACCGCGGCGCTGAGGTCCATCAGCTTGACGTCGGCCGGAATCGCTTGGCCGATGCTCATGGTGCGCTCCCGATTCCTTCGGACCCCTGATCCAGCGTGGCATGGGACAACAGGTCCAGGCACAACTGCGCATAGCTCAGGCCCGCGGCCCTAGCGGCCATGGGCACCAGCGAATGTCCGGTCATGCCCGGCGCCGTATTGATTTCGAGCAAGTAAGGCTCGCGTGTGTTCGCCTCGACCATCACGTCGGCCCGGGCCCAGCCGCGGCAGTTCAGGCTGCGGTATGCCTCAAGCGCGAGGGCCTGAATCGTACTTTCCTCGCCCTCGGGCAGCCCGGCCGGCACCAGGTACTTTGTCGCATCGGTGAAATACTTGTTCTGATAATCGTAGTTGCCTTGCGGCGCGACGATGCGAATCAATGGCAACGCACGCGCGCTGGCCCCGGTGCCGAGCACGGTGACCGTGACCTCGTCGCCGGCGATGAACTGCTCACACAGGACTTCCGGGTCGTGCCGCGCCGCCAGCGCATAAGCCGCTTCACACTGCCCGCTCGCCGTCACCTTGGTCAGGCCGATGGTCGAGCCTTCGCGCGATGGCTTCACAATCATCGGACTGCCCAGGGCAGCAAGAGCACGGCAGGTGGCCTGCGCGCTGTCGACCAGTTGCCAAAGCGGGGTCGCAAGTCCCTGCGCACGCCAGATGCGCTTGGTCATCACCTTGTCGATCGCCACGCTCGAAGCCATGACCCCTGAGCCGGTGTAGGGAATACCCAACAACTCCAACGCACCCTGCACCGTGCCGTCCTCACCAAAGCGGCCATGCAGCGCGATAAAGCAGCGGGCAATTCCCTGCTGCTTGAGTTCGCTCAGGTCTTGCTGCGACGGATCGAACGCCTGCGCCTGGACCCCCTGCGAGAGCAGCGCCTGCAACACGCCCTGCCCCGACATCAGGGAGATCTCCCTCTCGGCCGAGCGGCCACCCATGAGCACGGCGACCTTACCAAAAGCAGCGACAGTCGCGGTCGCATTTTTCCTGTTCGATTCCGATTCGTTCATGATGCTTGTCCATCCTTCACAAGCTGCTCTGAAATTTGTAGCAATTCGAGAACGCTGGCAGGCACGGTGCCGATCGAGCCAGCGCCCATACACAACACGACGTCGCCATCGTGGACGTTCTCGACAATCGTGTGCGCCATGGCGTCGATGTCGTCGACAAAGACCGGCTCGACCCGTCCAGCCACGCGCAGCGCACGCGCCAGGCTGCGGCCATCGGCGGCGACAATCGACGCTTCGCCCGCGGCATACACCTCGGCGAGCAACACGGCATCGGCCAGACCCATGACCTTGACGAAATCCTCGAAACAGTCGCGGGTACGGGTGAAGCGGTGCGGCTGAAACGCCAGCACGATGCGACGGCCCGGAAAGGCACCACGCGCGGCCTCCAGCGTGGCTGCCATTTCAACCGGGTGATGACCGTAATCATCGACCAGCGCAAACACACCCCGACCCGGCGCATTCAGCTCGCCATAGTGCTGAAAGCGCCGCCCCACCCCCTTGAAACCGGCCAACGCACGCAACACCGCATCGTCCGCAATGTTGAGCTCCACCGCCACTGCAATCGCCGACAGCGCGTTGAGCACGTTGTGCCGACCGGCTAGATTGAGCACGACGGGCAAATCACCAAGCACCACGCCATTGCGTCTTTGCACCGTGAAATGCATTTGCGCGCCGACCGCACGCACGTCCACCGCGCGCACCTGGGCCTGTTCGTTGAATCCGTAACTCGTGACCGGACAACTGACCTGCTCGACGATCTCGGCCACGGCAGCGTCGTCCGTGCACAAAATGGCCGTGCCGTAGAACGGCATGCGGTGCAGAAAGTCGACAAAGGCCTGCTTCAAGCGGCCAAAGTCGTGGCCATACGTCTCCATGTGATCGGCGTCGATATTGGTGACCACCGCCATCACCGGCAGCAGATTGAGAAACGATGCGTCAGACTCGTCAGCCTCGACCACGATGTAGTCGCCCTGTCCGAGCCGGGCATTGGCCAGTGCGCTGTTGAGTCGCCCGCCGATGACAAAGGTCGGGTCCAGTCCGGCCTCGGCCAGCACGCTCGCGACCAGACTGGTGGTGGTGGTCTTGCCGTGTGTACCGGCGATGGCGATGCCCTGTTTGAGCCGCATCAGCTCGGCGAGCATCAGCGAGCGCGGTACCACCGGAATGCGCCGCTCGCGAGCGCTCAGAACTTCCGGGTTATCCGCCTGCACGGCCGTCGACGTCACCACCGCATCGGCCGCAGTGACGTGACTCGCCAGATGGCCGACATGGGTCTGGATGCCAAGTGCGCCCAGACGTCGCAGCGTCGCGCTGTCGGCAAGGTCCGACCCGCTGACCATGTAGCCCAGGTTGAACAGAACTTCGGCGATGCCCGACATGCCCGAACCGCCGATTCCGACAAAATGAATGCGACGAATGGCGTGCTTCATGACATGACCTCCTCGCAAGCTGCCACGATCTTTTCGGTGGCATCGGTTTTTTCAAGCTTTTTCGCCTGTACAGCCCGTGTGACAAGCATAGAGCGCTCTGTTTTTTGTAGCGTATCGGCAAGCCACTGCGGCGTGATCTGGTGCTGCGGCTGCAGCCATCCGCCGCCCTGGTCGACCAGAAAGCGTGCATTGCGCGATTGGTGGTCGTCCACGGCAAAGGGAAACGGCACAAACAGTGCAGCCGCACCCACGGCAGCAATCTCGGCCACTGTGCTGGCGCCGGCTCGGCAGATGATCAGGTCGGCCTCGGCGAAGGCCTGCGCCGTGTCATCGATGAACGCAGTGAGTTGCGCCTGCACGCCTGCGGCCACGTAGTTGGCCCGCAGTGCGTCGAGCTGTGTGGCCCCGCTTTGGTGCAACACCTGGGGGCGCTGAGCCGGCTCGATCAGTGCGAGTGCCTTGGGGACCAACTCATTGAGGGCACGCGCGCCCAGGCTGCCACCCACGACCAACAAGCGCAGCGGCCCGCTGCGGTTGGCGAATCGTGGCACCGGACCTGCGCCGCCGATGAACGATGGCCGCAACGGGTTACCGACCCAGACGCCATTTTTCAGAACACCCGGAAAACCGGTAAACACCCGCGCCGCCAGTTTGGCTAGCAGGCGGTTGGCCAGTCCGGCCACCGAATTCTGCTCGTGCAGGATCAACACCCTGCGGCACAGGACCGACATCAGACCGGCTGGCACCGTGACATAGCCGCCAAACCCGATCACGACGTCGGGCCTGACCCGGCGCAGCACCGACAGGCTTTGCCAGCAGGCGCGCAACAAGCGCCAGGGCAGCAGCAAAATTGTTGTGGCACCCTTGCCGCGAACGCCGCCAAAATCGATCGATTCAAACGCGAAACCCTGCGCTGGCACCAACGCGCTTTCCATGCTCGGCTGCATCGGGCTGCCCTTGGCACCGAGCCAGTGCACCTGCCAGCCTCGCTCGCGCAGCGCCTGTGCCACTGCCAGACCGGGAAAAATGTGCCCCCCGGTTCCTCCGGCCAAAACAAGAACCACCCCCGCGCTCATAGCCGCCCTCCCTGCATCAGTTGGCGACTCTCGTAATCGACGCGCAGTACCACGGCGAGCGCGAGCAGGTTGACCAGAATGGCCGAGCCACCATAGCTCATCAGTGGCAAGGTCAGTCCCTTGGTCGGCAAAGCCCCAAGGTTGACTCCCATGTTGATGAAGGCCTGAAAGCCCATCCAGACGCCAACGCCTTGCGCGACCAGGCCGGCAAAAACGCGATCAAGCGCAATGGCCTGACGTCCGATCTGCATCAGCCGACGCGTCAACCAGAGGAACAGGCCGATGACACAGATCACACCCACCAGTCCGAACTCCTCGCCGATCACGGCGAGCAGGAAGTCGGTATGCGCTTCAGGCAACCAGTGCAACTTCTCAACGCTTCCGCCCAGACCGACGCCGAAAATTTCACCGCGCCCGATAGCGATTAGCGAATGCGTCAACTGGTACCCCTTGGCCAGCGCGTTTTGTTCACTCCACGGATCGAGGTAGGCAAAGATGCGCTCGCGGCGCCACTCGCTCAGCGCAATCATCAATGCAAAGGCGACCAGCAGAACGGTTGCGATCAGCATGAACATGCGGGCGTTGACACCGCCCAGGAACAGAATCCCCATCGCGATGACCGCGATCACCATGAAAGCGCCCATGTCGGGCTCGGCGAGCAACAGCAGGCCAACAACTGCCACCGCCGCACTCATCGGCGCGACCGCGCTGAAGAAGCGCTCCTTGACTTCCATTTTGCGCACCATGTAGTCCGCGGCGTACAGCAGCACGGCGAATTTGGCCAGTTCCGAGGGCTGAAAGCTCAGCGGTCCGACGGAAATCCAGCGTCGGGCTCCGTAGACAACCTTGCCAACGTAGGGAATCAGCACAACGATCAACAGAATAAGCGAGGCGATAAACAACCATGGCGCGGCCTTCTCCCAGGTTGCCACCGGCACCTGAAACGCAAGCAGGGCCAACACCATTGACAGGCCAAGCCAGAACACATGGCGTGTCAGGAAATAGGTATGCGTGTACCTGGCAAAGCGCGGGTTCTCCGGCATCGCAATCGAAGCCGAATAGACCATCACCAACCCCCACATGAGCAGGGTTACGATGACCCAAAACAGGGCCTTGTCAAAATCGACAACGCGCGTGGGCACAGGTTGACGCGACGCGAGCCTTGTTGTCATGACGCGCTTTCCAAAGCGCAACCACGCTGCGCGGCGAGCCCACCTACGGCCTGGGCGAACACGCGCCCCCGGTGTTCGTAGTTTTCGAACATGTCAAAACTGGCGCAGGCCGGAGACATCAGCACGGCGTCACCCGCCGTGGCTTGCTCGTGGGCGATATGCACCGCCTCAGCCATGGTTTGGGCATCAAGCAGCGGCACACCGACCTCGCCCAAGGCCAGGCGAATAGCCGGCGCATCGGCACCGATCAGCACGACCGCGCGGGCATGGCGCGTGACCGGTTGCGCCAGCGCCGTGAAGTCCTGCCCCTTGCCCTGCCCGCCAAGAATCACAACAATCCTGCGCCCGGCACCCAGCCCGCTGAGCGCTGCGACGGTCGCGCCGACGTTGGTACCCTTGCTGTCGTCAAAAAACTCCACGCCGCCGAACTGACCCACCGACTGCATTCGGTGCGGCTCACCGCGATACCTTTGCAAGGCGTGCAGCATCGGAGCCAGGACGCCACCGGCGCCCAGCGCAAGCGCCAGCGCCGCCAGCGCATTGGTCGCGTTGTGGCGTCCGCGAATCGACAGGGCATCGAGCGGCATCAGACGCTGGATATGGATGGGCTCGGCGCGCGCCTGGCGCCCCTTGAGCGTGGGGTCCCTGGGCAGGGCACGCACCAGCCAGGCCACGGCCCCTGCATTTTCGATGCCGAAATCCCCCGGGCGCTGTGGCAGCGTGCCGCCGAAAGTGACGTGCTCGCGCGCTGGCGCAGGCACCGTCTTGCCCGGCTTGACGGACACCGGCGCTGTGGCCTGGAGCATGGCCATGACGTGCGCATCATCGCGGTTGACCACGGGCAAGGCGCGCCGACCAAAAATGTTCGCCTTGGCCGCGACGTAGTCGGCCATGCTGGCGTGCCAATCAAGGTGGTCCTGTGTGATATTGAGCACGGCGCCGACGTCGGGCTCAAACGAGTGCTCGTCGTGCAGTTGAAAGCTCGACAACTCCAGGACCCAGACCTCGGGCAAGGTCGCAGCCTGCAGACACTGGGTCAGCGTATCGAGCAGGGTCGGCCCGATGTTGCCCGCGGTCGCCACCGCAATGCCACAGCTTGCCAGCAGGGCCGAAGTCAGCGCGGTGACGGTGGTCTTGCCGTTGGTGCCCGTGATTGCAAGGACCTTGGGCCGATAGCCTCGGTGCTGCCGGAGCTCGTCGAGCGCGCTCCAAAATAGATTCAATTCGCCTGCAACACTTATGCCTAAAGCTTTGGCAGCTCCCGTAATGATAGCAATATCGGCTGGCGACAGGCCCGGGCTGCGATACACGGCGCCGATCTGTCGGCCCTCGAGCAACCCGCGGTCGAACGCCCCGCTGACGAAGGTCGCCGAAGCCACCTCGCGCTGCAGAGAGGCAAGTTGCGGCGGTGCGTTACGGGTATCGGCCACCGTGACCTGCGCGCCAGCGCGCGCGCACCAGCGTGCCATCGCCAGACCGGAGGCACCTAGCCCCAGGATCAGCACATGTTGGTCTGACAGATGGTCCACGGCTTACCTGAGTTTGAGCGTTGACAAACCCACCAGGCACAACAGCATGGTGATGATCCAGAAACGCACGACGACTTGCGTCTCCTTCCAGCCGGTCTTCTCGAAGTGATGGTGCAGCGGCGCCATCTTGAGCATGCGCCGCCCCTGACCGTATCGGGTTCTCGTGTACTTGAACCACGTCACCTGCAGCATCACCGAGAGCGCCTCGACGACAAAGATGCCACCCATGATCGCGAGCACGATTTCCTGACGCACGATGACCGCAATCGTGCCCAGCGCCGCGCCGAGCGCGAGCGCGCCCACATCGCCCATGAAAACCTGCGCCGGATGGGTGTTGAACCACAGAAAGGCCAGACCGGCACCGGCCATCGCCGAGGTAAAGATCAGCAGTTCGCCCGCGCCGGTAATGTGTGGAAGAAACAGGTACTTGGAATAGACTGCGCTGCCGGTGACGTAGGCAAATATGCCAAGACAGGAGCCAACCATGACCACCGGCATGATGGCCAACCCGTCCAGACCATCAGTCAGGTTGACGGCATTGCTTGAGCCCACGATCACCAGATAGGTGAGAACGACAAAGCCAAGCACACCCAGCGGGTAGCTGACCTCCTTGAAGAACGGCAACAACAGCCCGGCCTGGGGCGGCAGACTCAGGTCAAAACCGGACTGCACCCATTTGAAAAACAGTTCGAGCACGCGCAGGTTCGAATTCTCGGAGATGCTGAACACCAGGTACAGCGCGGCGAGCAATCCGATCACCGACTGCCAGAAATATTTCTCCCGCGAGCGCATGCCCTCGGGATCCTTGTGCACGACCTTGCGCCAGTCGTCGACCCAACCCACGGCGCCAAAACCGAGCGTCACCAGCAGCACGATCCAGACAAAGCGATTGGACAGATCGGCCCACAGCAAGGTCGATACCGCGATGCACAGCAGAATCAGCACGCCGCCCATGGTCGGTGTGCCGCTCTTGCTCAGGTGCGAGGCCATCGCGTAGTCACGTATCGGCTGCCCGATCTTGAGTTCGGTCAGCCGCGTGATGACGCGGGGTCCGGCCACCAGTCCCATCAACAGCGCCGTCATGGCGGCCATCACGGCGCGGAAGGTCAGGTACTGGAAGACGCGGAACGGTCCGAATTCGCTGCCGTGCGATTGCAACCACTGGGCCAACCAGATCAACATGCTGCCTCCCCGTGCAGCGCAACGACTGCCTGCACCACCTGTTCCATCTTCATGAAGCGTGAACCCTTGACCAGCACGCTGGCCACGCCAGGCAGTTGGGCCAGCACCGCATCGGTCAGCCCGGGGAGCGCAGGGTGAGATTCGACCGCTTCGAATTTCATAGCAGCTTGCGCAAACGCAGTGCCCGTTACCAACACTTTTTGTATATTTCTGTCGAGGGCGCAGCGCAGCGCCTCGGCGTGATAGCGCGCCGACTGCTGGCCCACCTCGCCCATGTCGCCGAGCACCAGCAGCCGCGGCGCGGGCAAGGCCGCGAGCAACTCAATGGCTGCTTGCACCGAATCAGGATTGGCGTTGTAGCTGTCGTCGACCAGCGTGATGCTGCGCGCGCCTTGCCGCAGCCGCATCGCTCGCGAGCGGCCCGAAACTGGCTCGAAGCGGCTCAGACCACGCACCACGGCATCGGGCGATACGCCTGCGGCCAGGGCGCAAGCGGCAGCGGCCAGCGAATTCTTGACGTTATGCATACCCGCCGTGCGCAGGGCGTAGCGCAGTTCCCCCCGCGGTGTGTCCACGCTGACCTGCCAGGCATCACCGACCCAGTTCGCCTGTTTGCACAGCACCTCGGGCCGACCTCCCACGCTGAGCACCGGTTGCGACGGCTGTGCGACTTCGGTCCCAAGAGCAAAGCGCCACTGCGAACGAGCCCCGGCAAACTCCTGCCAGGTCGCGCTGAAAGCATCGCCGGCCGGAAATACCGCCACGCCGCTGGCGCCCAGGGCGCCGATGACTGCAGCGTTTTCCCGCGCCACCGCCTCGACCGTGGCCATGAACTCCATGTGCTCGCGTTGCGCGTTGTTGACCAGCGCAACGGTGGGCTGCGCCATCGCGGCCAACGCAGCAATCTCGCCCGGGTGATTCATGCCCATCTCAACCACCGCAATTTCATGCTCGCGGCGCAGGCGCAACAGCGTCAGGGGTACGCCAATATCGTTGTTCAGGTTGCCCCGCGTCGCCAAGGCTGCGTTCGGCCTGAACGCGTCCAGAATCGCAGCGATCATCTGGGTCACGGTGGTCTTGCCGTTGCTGCCGGTGACGGCAATCAGCGGCAACTCGAACTGCGCGCGCCAGCCCGTGGCCAGCGCCGCCAGTGCAGCCCTGCTGTGGGCCACCAGCACACCGGGCAAGCCTGCAGCGCGCAATCGCGCCTCGGCCTGGAACGGACAAATTGCCGCGACCGCGCCAGCGCCAGCAGCTTGTGCGAGGAATTCGCTGGCGTCGAATCTTTCACCCTGCAGCGCGACAAACAGGTCGCCTGGTTCAATGCTCCGGGTGTCCGTGTGCACGCGCGCAAAGGCGGTATCACCGGCACCGACCATGCGTGCGTCGGCGAGCCACGGGAGGACTTGCTGCAAGCTTGTCATCGTGCTCACGCCTGGGCCCCCGCCGACAGCAGCGCTGGCTGCCACAAAGCCAAAGCCCGGCGCACATGATCGGCGTCGGAAAATGGCAGGCGTTGCTGCGCGACTTCCTGATAGTTCTCGTGGCCTTTGCCGGCAATCAACACGACGTCGCAAGGCTGCGCCTGCGCCAGCGTCCGGGCGATTGCACACGCACGGTCGACCTCCACCGCAAGCGCCGGGTTGGCGCTTAGCCCCGCGACGACCTCGCCGATGATCGACTGCGGCTTCTCACCGCGCGGGTTGTCGCTGGTGACGACGACCCGGTCGGCCTGACTCAAGGCGACAGTCCCCATCAACGGGCGCTTGAGCGCGTCGCGCTCGCCCCCGCAGCCAAACACACACCAGAGTCGACCTTGGCGTTGATCAGCGAGTGGGCGCAGAGCCTCCAGCGCGTGCGCCAGTGCGTCGGGCGTGTGGGCATAGTCCACCGCCACCAGAGGCTGCCCCGGCTGGCCGAAGCACTGCATGCGCCCAGGCACCGGCATCAGGTCCGCACATGCCTGCACCGCCGCTGCCAGCGAAACGCCAAGCGAACGCATGGCCCCGATGACACCGAGCAGATTGCTGACGTTGTAGCTGCCAATCAGGCTGGTTTGCAGCGTATGCCCGGCTCCGGCCTCGGACACTTCAAAACGCAGGCCCCCGCCGTCATAGCGAATGTCCGTGGCGCGCAGTCTGGCGTCGGCCCGAGCCGACACACCCCAGATTTCAGGCACCCGCCCGTGCAGCGAGCGCGCCAGCGCGGCGCCGTGCGCGTCATCGACGTTAACCACCGCCGCGCGCAAGCCCGGCCAGGCGAACAGCGCCTGCTTGGCCTGCCAGTAGGCCTCCATGTCACCGTGGTAGTCGAGGTGATCCTGCGTCAGATTGGTAAAGATCGCGGTGTGGATGCTCGCGCCATCAAGACGATGCTCCTGCAGGCCGACTGACGAAGCCTCAATCGCGCAGGCGTCGATGCCACTGGCAAGCCAGCCCTTGAGTGTGCGCTGCAGCATCACCGGGTCCGGTGTCGTCAGGCCGGTGCTCAGCACCTCGGGCACCAAACCCATACCCAATGTGCCGACAAAGGCGCACGGCACGGGATCGGCCAGCTTCAAGTTCGACAGCGCCTGCGCCAGCCACCATGCGCTCGATGTTTTGCCGTTGGTGCCGGTGACCGCAAGCAGCTTGAGCGAGCGGCTCGGGTGATCAAAGAAGTTTGCCGCGATTGGTCCGCTGGCGGCCTTCAGGCCACAGTAGGAAGCAACCTTGTCACTATTAAAACCATAGCTATCAACGCCCGCTGACTCGACCAGACAAGCACTTGCGCCGCGCGCCAGTGCCTCGCCGGCATAGGCTCTGGCATCATGCGCGGCCCCTGGCCAGGCGATGAAACCGTCGCCCGGCGCCAGCGCTCGACTGTCGGCATGCAGCGTCGCGCGCACGCGTTGCCGCAACCAATGGGCGGCGGCAGCGGGCCTCGAGAGTTCCAGCATCAAAGACTCTCCTGCGGCGCCTGCGCGACGATCTGTGGCTTGACCGCCATGTCGGGCTGCACACCCATCAGGCGTAACGTCTGCTGAACGACTTCGCTGAACACCGGCGCAGCCACCACGCCACCGTAGTATTGCCCGGCGCTGGGCTCATCGATCATGACCGCGACAATGATCCGCGGATTCTCGATCGGTGCCATGCCGACAAACCAGCCGCGGTATTTGCGGTTGCCCTGACTGCCGTAACCCTTGCCGATCTGCTTGTAGGCGGTGCCCGATTTGCCCCCAACCGAGTAGCCGATGGTCTGTGCCTTCTGGCCGGTGCCCCCGGGACCGGCTGCCATTTGCAGCATCCGGCGCACCTGGCCCGCCGTTTGTGCCGACAGCACGCGAACGCCGAGCGCCGGTTTGGTACTCTTGAGCATGGTCAGGGGGATGATCTCGCCGTCGTGCGCAAACACGGTATAGGAGCGCGCCATCTGAAACAGCGAGGCCGACAAACCGTAGCCGTAAGACATGGTCGCCTGCTCGATCGGACGCCACGTCTTGTACGGACGCAACTTGCCCGAGACCACACCGGGAAAGCTGATCTGTGGCTTCTGGCCAAAGCCTGCGTTGGAAAACAGTTCCCACATTTCGCGTGGCTGCATCTGCATGGCGATCTTCGCGGCACCGATGTTGCTCGATTTTTGAATCACGCCCTCGACCGTCAGCACGCCATTGGGGTGCGAGTCCGAAATTGTCGAGCCCGTGATCGTGTACTTGCCAGCACCGGTATCGATCAGCGTTTGCGGTGTCACCCGACCGCTCTCCAGGCCCAGGCTGATCGTGAACGGTTTCATCACCGAACCCGGCTCGAAGGTGTCGGTCAGGGCACGATTGCGCAGTTGTGCGCCACTTAGGTTTTGTCGCTTGCCCGGCAGGTAGCTTGGGTAGTTTGCCAGGGCCAGAACTTCGCCGGTGACAGCGTCGAGTACGACCACACTGCCCGCATGCGCGCGGGTCTGCCCGACCGCCTCGCGCAACTTCTGGTAGGCGAAAAACTGCACCTTGCTATCCACACTCAATTGCAAATCAGGACCATCGACCGGTGCGATCTGTTCGCCCACGTCTTCGACCACACGCCCCATGCGGTCCTTGATCACGCGCCGCGATCCCTTGCGCCCTGCCAACTCCTGATTGAAGGCGAGCTCGATGCCCTCCTGACCAACGTCCTCGACGTTGGTAAAGCCCACCACATGCGCGGCCGCCTCACCCTCTGGATACTGGCGTTTGTATTCCTTGCGCTGGTAAATCCCCTTGATCCCGAGCGCCATGATGTCGCGCGCGACGGTGTCATCGACCTGGCGCTTGAGCCAGACAAAGGTCTTGTCCTCGTCCTGCAATCGCTTTTCCAGCTCGGAATACGACATCTCAAGCAATTGCGCCAAGCGCTGGAGCTGCCCCTTGTCGCGTTCGATGTCCTCGGGAATGGCCCAGATACTCGGGGCCGGGACACTGGAGGCCAGGATCAAACCGTTGCGGTCCAAAATGCGCCCGCGATTGGCTGGTAGCTCCAACGTCCGGGCGAAGCGGACAGCGCCCTGCTTCTGGAAAAATTCGTTGGCAATCACCTGGATATAGACCGCGCGCGCTGCCAGGCCGACAAAGCCCAGCGCGATGGCAGCGACGATGAACCTGCTGCGCCAGACCGGCGTGCGACTGGCCAGCAGCGGGCTCGATGCGTAGGCAATGCTTCGGCTCATGGCGCAGTTGCCGAAGCACCGGATTGGGGGGCGGCAGTGTAGGTCACGTAATCGGTGATCGCCGGTGTTGTCGATCGCATTTGCAACTTGTCCTTGGCCAGACGCTCGACACGCGCGGGCGTGGCCTGGGCGCGGCGTTCCACGCGCAGGCGCTCCTTGTCGACTTCAAGTCGGCGCGCCTGCGATTGCGCCTTGTCAAGATCCGAGAACAGCCGGCGCGACTCGTATTGAACATTGACAAGATAGAGCGAGCTCGCCAGCAGCGCCAACAGCAGGAACAGGTTCAGGCGCGTCATGACGGCGGGACTTTCACGCCTGGGTCCTTTGCGCCACGCGCATGATGGCACTGCGCGCGCGCGGATTGGCCGCGACCTCGGCAGCACCGGCGCGAATCCTTGCGAGCGCTTTGAGCCGCACCGGTTTGGGCGCGGCAAAGGGCTGGCGCCGGTCGTACCCGTCCCGACAATGCCCGGCAATGAATTGTTTGACGATCCGATCCTCCAGCGAGTGAAAACTGATCACCACGAGTCGCCCGCAAGGCGCGAGTACCCGAAGGCAACCCGCTAACGCCTGTTGCAACTCTTCAAGCTCGGCGTTGATGAAAATCCGAAAAGCCTGAAATGTGCGCGTTGCAGGGTTCTGGCCCGGCTCGCGGGTTTTGACCGCGCCAGCCACGACGCTGGCCAGTTCAGTGGTGGTTGAAATGGCGCCCCGTTCCTGTCGGCGAGCAACAATCGCCTTTGCAATGGGGCGAGCAAACCGTTCTTCACCATATTCACGAATCACCTCCGCAATCTTGTTCATGTCGGCCGTTGCCAGCCATTGCCCCACGCTCTGTCCCCGCGTGCTGTCCATGCGCATATCGAGGGGCCCTTCCAAACGAAAACTGAAGCCGCGCGCCGGGTTGTCAATCTGTGGCGAGCTGACCCCCAGGTCCAGCAACACACCGGCCACGCTGGCAACGGGCAGTTCCTGCAGTTTCGAAAAGCTCTCGCGGCGGAAGGAAAATCGCGGATCGTCGATTGCTTCGGCCGCAACTTGGGCTTGCGGATCCTTGTCAAACGCGATCAGGCGTCCCTGCGGCGGAAGTCTGGACAGGATCAAGCGGCTGTGGCCGCCGCGCCCAAAAGTGGCATCGACGAAGGTCCAGGTGCTCTGGGCGTGGTCGACGCCCGTGCTTTCCCCACCGTCGAAGAGCGCATCAACCGCTTCATTCAACAAGACGGTGGTGTGCTTCCATGCAGTGTCCACCATCGGCCTTCAGAAAGAAAAGTCCTTGAAGATGTCGGGCATCTCACCGGCCATGGCCTTCGCCTCCAGCGCGTCGTAGGTGAGCTTGTCCCACAACTCGAAGTGATTGCCCATGCCCAGCAGCATGATGTCCTTGACGATGCCCGCGGCACCGCGCAATTCGGGCGACACCAGAACCCGTCCGGTGCCATCCATGTCGACGTCCATCGCGTTGCCAAGAAAAATTCTCTTCCACCATTGAGCCGACATCGGCAAGGCCGCAACACGCTCGCGAAACTTCTCCCATTCGGGGCGTGGAAAGACCATCAGACAGCCGTGTGGATGCCGCGTCATGGTGAGCTGTCCGCCCGCGGTTGCGCCCAGGACGTCCCGATGCCTGGTCGGGATGGACATCCGGCCCTTGCTATCCAACACTAACGATGAGGCCCCTTGAAACACAGCAGCGCACCTTCTACTTGGTCAAGTCGCAACAGGGGCAAGCGCACACGCACTTTTCACCACTTTATTGCACTTTTTTGCACTGTATCAGCAAATGCGGGCTATGCAAGCCCGAGGGGAACAATATTTTCCAATGAAATCAAGGACTTAGACAATGATATTTGGCGAAAATCAGAACAAAGTTGTTCTAAATTAAGCACTTAGCGCACGTTGTGAAAGTGATGCATGACTGCGCGGACTGGCATCAAAAGCGAGTTGCAATCAGGTTACAGGATATAGCGCGACAGGTCTTCGTCCTGACTCAACTCGCCCAATCGCTGCTGTACGTAGGCGGCGTCGACCGTGATCGTGCGGCCCGCGAGTGAGGCGGCATCAAAGCTCACGTCTTCGAGCAGTCGCTCCATGACCGTAGAGAGTCGGCGTGCCCCAATATTTTCCGTGCGCTCGTTCACTTCGAAGGCGATGCGCGCCAAACACTCGATCCCCTCATCGAGAAACTGGATCTGCACATTCTCGGTGGCGAGCAGAGCCTCGTATTGTTTCACCAGCGAGGCGTGCGTTTGCGTGAGGATCGCCACAAAGTCCTGCACCGATAGCGAGTGCAACTCCACGCGGATCGGAAACCGCCCTTGCAATTCGGGAATCAGGTCGCTTGGCTTGCTCAAATGGAAGGCGCCCGAGGCGATGAACAGGATGTGGTCGGTCTTGACCGTCCCGTATTTGGTCGACACCGTCGTCCCTTCGACCAACGGCAGCAGGTCGCGCTGCACACCCTGTCGCGAGACCTCCGCGCCGCTGGCCTCCGAGCGTGATGTGACCTTGTCAATCTCGTCGATGAAGACAATGCCGTTTTGCTCGAGCATGTGAAGCGCCTGCGTCTTGATCTCTTCTTCGTTGAGCAGCTTGCCCGCCTCCTCGTCAGCGAGCAGGCGCAGTGCCTCGCTGATCTTCAACTTGCGTATCTGGCGCTTGGCTTGTCCCAACTGACCGAACATGCCACGCAACTGCTCGGTCATTTCCTCCATGCCCGGCGGACCCATGATTTCCAGTTGGGACGAGGACTGTGCAATGTCAATCTCGACTTCCCGATCAGCGAGTTGGCCTTCACGCAACTTCTTGCGAAACGTCTGCCGCGTCGTGCTCTCGAGCTGTGTGCCCGCCGCGACAGCGGATTCACCGCGCGGCGGCGGCACCAGGATATCGAGCACGCGCTCTTCGGCCGCGTCCTCGGCGCGCTCACGCACCTTCGTCATTTCCGCCACGCGCGTCTGCTTGACCGCGATATCGGCCAGATCGCGAATGATTGCGTCGACGTCCTTGCCGACGTACCCGACCTCGGTGAACTTGGTTGCCTCAACCTTGATGAACGGCGCGTCGGCAAGGCGTGCCAGCCGACGCGCAATTTCGGTCTTGCCCACGCCGGTCGGACCAATCATCAAAATATTCTTCGGCGTGATTTCGGCGCGCAACACCGGCTCGACCTGCTGGCGGCGCCAACGATTGCGCAGCGCAATGGCCACCGCCCGTTTCGCCTGGTTCTGGCCAACAATATGCTTGTCGAGCTCAAAGACAATTTCCTGGGGCGTCATTCGAGCGTTTCGATCGTGTGGTTCATGTTGGTGTAGATGCACAGCTCACCGGCAATCTCCAGCGACCTCTTGACCACCTCCTGAGCCGAAAGGCTCGTGTGGTTGAGCAGGGCCATCGCCGCGGCCTGCGCGTAGGCGCCGCCCGACCCAATCGTCACAATACCGTCCTCGGGTTCAAGCACGTCACCGTTGCCGGTAATCACCAGCGAGGCCTCACTGTCGGCCACCGCCAGCATCGCCTCGAGGCGGCGCAACACGCGGTCGGTGCGCCAATCCTTGGTCAACTCGATGGCGGCACGGGCCAGATGCCCCTGATGCTTTTCGAGCTTGGCTTCAAAGCGCTCGAACAACGTAAACGCATCGGCGGTAGCCCCGGCAAAACCGGCCAGCACCTTGCCATGATAGAGCTTGCGCACCTTGCGCGCGGTCCCCTTGACGATGATGCTGCCCAGGGTCACCTGGCCATCGCCTCCCATCGCGACCTGGGTGCCCGTAGCGCTCTTGCGCCGCACGCTGATGATGGTCGTGCCGTGATACTGGTCCATCAATGCTGCCATGGCCCCTGCTGCATGCTCCCGTCGGGATCAACTGGTGCGCAACAAGACCTGCGCGTGCTCATTGATGCCAATCACGTTGAAAAAGGTGGCCACCAGCCTTGGAACTTCGCGGAACTGAACATGACAGCCCTCGGCTTCGCGCACCGCAACCCAGTTGAGAATGCTGCCCGCCGCCGAAAAGTCGACGCGAATCAGCCGCGCGCACGAAATCACCAGCCGGTTGGCGTCCCTCAGCCCGGCCTGCAACTTGTCGAGCGCCTCGGCCGCGTCACCCAGCACCTCACCGGTCAACTCGACCACGCTGGCCGACGTCGACTCCAGCCCCATCGGCAGGGTGGCGGCCATGCTCATGTCCGCGGGCGTGTCCAGGATCGTATCGGCTGACCAGCGCTCGCGTGCCGGCCCGTAACCATTGGCGTTCACGCGCTCGTAGACACACTCGCACAACGGGTCCTGCCACGGGGGTGGCGAAACTTCGTAGGTCACGCAGAAATCGAGCGCTGCCAATTCAAATTCATCCTGCAAACGCAGAATGCGCAGCGCGTCCAGGCGAAGGCGCCACCAGAACGAATCGACCTGCCTGTCCCCGGACGGTGTGCACGTGCGCAGCACCCGCTCCAGCACATCGACACCGTCAAAATTCAGTTTCGCGGGCTGCGAACACCATTGCTCAAAGAGTTCACCCAGGGACTTGCCTGCATCAGGCGTGATCGACTCAAGCGAGCGCCAGTTCAGATACCAGGGCTCGGCCGCACCCCACAAATGCGTGCGAAAGGCTTGCAAGGCGAGAAAATCAAGCTCGGGCGGGCAATTCCATGCGCTGCTGTGACTGCCCGGCGTCGGCCCGGCGACCGGACGGCCCGGCGAAGCCTGCGCAGACCCCAGTAGATCCGGGGTGGAAAACCATGCGGGAGCCGACTGGCCAAAGCGCTGCGCGTGGTCAATGGCAACACTGTCAAAACGGTCCTGTTGGCCGGTTGAGCGGTACAGATCAAACAACGCCGCGGCCCAGGCGCCGGCCGTCTCGGGCGATACATGCTCCGCAGCCAAGGCCGCGAGCAGGCCCGCCTCGGCACCGGCGTCATCACCATTGGCAAACCGAATGGCAGCTTCCTCCATTTCGGGATCGGCCAGATTGTCCCCGAGCTCGACCGAAAACAGCTTGGACGCCGAAAACCCGCTGATACCGGCGTCCACCGGCTTGTTCGTCGCGCCGGCCTGCGACCTGGCGCGCGCCGACGCGCCGGATCCCGCAGGTGCCGCCAGTGACGGCGGCAATCCGACTTCGGTGGGTTGATAGTCACCCGGAGTCGCTGAGGCATGCGTCGCTGAAAAGTCTCGTGGCACAGGCGTTGGTCCCACAGTCAACGGCAGGCTGTCGGCGGCCGTCTCCGGCGAATCATCCGACGGCGGATAGCTGCTGTTGACCGGGCCTACATCGGTGTTCTTGGCGCGCCACCACTGCCTGGACATCTGTGCCTCAATTTCGTCAATCTTCTTCAGCGTCATCGCGCGCTCGTCGGGCGTGGACGGATTGCTGCTCTGAAAAAATGACGGTCGTCCGGCCGCATCCGGATTCGCCACGGGCCCGTTGCGACGCAATTTGCGAAGGTGATCAAACTCACGTCTGCGCACAAAGTCATTTTGGCGCCTGCGCTCGATCATTGCCTTGAGCGACTGTTTGCTGTAGCCACTTTCCTGCTCCGGCTCGGGTTCAGGCTGGGGCTTGTCGAGTTCGGTCCAGTCCTTGGTCGGATTGCGGACGAACTTGGCCACCTTTGAGAATAAACCGGGGGTGCTATCTTTCGGCGCCATGGGACTGCTCACAGAGTGAAGAAAGTACGGGAATTCCTGGACTAGTCACCAAACATCTTTTGCTTGAGCTCGCGGCGCTGCTGCGCTTCCAGCGACAGGTTCGCCGTCGGACGCGCCAGCAGACGACCAACGCCGATGGGCTCGCCGGTCTCATCGCAATAACCATAGTCGCCCGAGTCGAGACGGGCGATGGACTGTTCAATCTTCTTGAGCAACTTGCGCTCGCGGTCGCGTGTGCGCAACTCCAGCGCGTGCTCTTCCTCGATTGTGGCCCGATCCGCCGGGTCCGGCACCACCACGGTGTCCTCGCGCAGATGCTCAGTCGTCTCACCGGCGTTGCTCAGGATTTCGCTCTTCAAGTGGTGGAGCCGACGACGGAAGAACGCGATCTGGGTCTCGTTCATGTACTCGCTCTCGGGCATCGCGATAACTTCGGCGTCGGTCAGTTTTTCGACCGGCTTGGACTTCCAGTTGTTGGCCAGTCTAGGGTCCTTCTTGATCGTTGAAGCCAACGGCGGAATGATCGGCGGCAAGGTCAGGGATGGCGTAAAACTTGCCTTGGCGGCGGTTGATGCGACCGATTGCGCCATCGACGGTACGGTCAATTGCGCCAGCCGCGAAGAGGGTCGTCCGGAGCGCTGGGGAATCGAACCGGTCGCGGGCGTCGGTGCACTCGCAACCGACCCCGCCTTGGCGGCGCTGGTGGCCTTGCCTTTGGATTTGGGCGCAACCACCACGGGCTTGCGCTCTTTGACGATCATCGTATTCACTGAATCCTTTGTTTTCACTTTTCCCGCCGGTCGAGCACTCTTGACCAGCGTGGCTTTAACGGCCTTGACCGCCTTGACTGCTTTGACCGGTTTGATGGTCTTGATGGCTTTGACTGTCTTCGCCGGTCTGGCGACCTTGCCAACCGGACCCGACTTCACGGTCCTGGTCGGCTTGAGCACAACTTTGGCCACCTGCTTGCGATCCTTGACATTGTCTTTAGCCCCGGTCCGAGCTAATGCCGCGGGCTTGACCGCACGCTTGGGTTCGAGCTTGGCGGCGGGCTTGGCTTTGGCTTTGGCCACGGCCTTGGCGCCCGACTTGGTACTGGCCTTGGCCAATTTCGGCGCCACTTTGGAGCTCCGTTTGGAACCTTGGGTTTTCCCGCTTTGAACTTTCACTTCATGTCTCCTGGCAGAAATGCCTGCGCCCTCGGACCGTCGGCCAATCCCGACTCGATGCGCGATCCCCATCCAACGCCTCGCAGCTTACACCCACGCTCGCCGGTGTTGCGCAGCGGTGGCGCTGATTTTGGCTGGCGCGCGAGTGTACCTGCTTCTGTGCGCGGCAGCCCCCAAGTTGCAAAATCGAGACACTTATCGGGCTTGCCATCAGGTGATCGAAATTCCATTCTTACACGGATTGCGCGCCCAACCAGCGTCAAATCGCACCGGCGCGGCGCGACAATATTTCGAACGCCGGCAGTGTCTTGCCCTCGAGCACTTCGAGAAAAGCGCCACCGCCGGTGGAGATGTAGCCAATCTGCGCTTCAAGACCGTACTTGGCGATGGCCGCGAGCGTGTCACCGCCTCCGGCAATCGAAAACGCAGCCGATTGGGCCACCGCCTGCGCCACGACCCTGGTGCCATTTTCGAACGCCGCGAACTCAAAAACGCCAACCGGCCCATTCCAGACAATCGTGCCTGCGTCCTTGAGTTGCGCCGCCAGGAGCGCTGCGGTGCGCGGGCCAATATCGAGGATCAAGTCGTCGTCAGCCACTTCGGCGCTGAGCTTGACGGTCGCTAACGCGTCTTCAGCAAAGGTCTTGGCCGTCACCACATCCACCGGAATCGGCACCCCCGCGCCGCGCTCCTGCATCAGGTCCATCACCGCGCGGGCCTCAGCCACAAGATCATGCTCCGCCAGGCTCTTTCCAATCTTCAGGCCCGCTGCCAACATGAAGGTGTTGGCAATGCCCCCGCCGACAATCAGTTGATCAACGCGGGCGGCCAGGCTCCTGAGAACCATCAGCTTGGTCGAAACCTTGGAGCCGCCCACGATGGCCACCAGCGGCCTCTTCGGGTTCGCCAGCGCCAGCGTCAGCGCGTCCATTTCGGCGGCCAACAACGGGCCCGCGCACGCCACCGCGGCAAACTGTGCAACGCCGTAAGTCGAGGCCTCTGCCCGATGCGCGGTACCAAATGCATCGTGCACAAAAATGTCGCACAGGGCCGCCATCTTGCGCGCCAGCGCTTCGTCATTCTTCTTTTCACCCTTGTTGAGTCGGCAGTTTTCGAGCAAAACAACCTGGCCCGGGCTGACGCTTACGCCGTCGATCCAGTCCGAGACCAGCACCACCTCACGGCCGATCAGTTCGGTCATGCGCCTGGCCACCGGCGCGAGCGAATCAGCCGGTTTGAATTCGCCCTCGGTGGGTCGTCCCAGATGCGAGGTGACCATGACCGCCGCGCCAGCCTGCAGCGCCATGTTCACGCACGCCATGGAAGCACGAATACGCGTGTCCTCGGTGATGTTGCCCGCCGCATCGAGCGGCACATTCAAATCGGCGCGGATCAGCACGCGCTTGCCCTGCACCTCGGCGCGCTCGCACAGATCGGAAAAACGGATGACTTTCATGGAACTACCTGGCATTGAAAATTGGATCGAACCCCATTGTAGAAGTGCGCCCGTCGCTGCGATCACCAACCCAGCATCAAATGCAGTGGCAAATAGACAGCCATCCCGGTCGCGATCGTCCCCATCACGGCCTGGCCGCGGCCACGCTGCCAGAAGAACCAAAAGGCGCCGGCGGCGACGCCAAAGATGCGGGCGTCCTGCCAATTGGCGATCAAATGGCCCTGCACGGACAGGACCTCGGGCGCGATCACCGCCGCCAACGCCGCAATCGGCGCGTACTGCAGTCCGCGTTGTACCCAGCGCGGCAGACTCCACGGCGTGCTCGAGATGAAGAAGAAGCAACGCGTGAGCACGGTCACGCCCGTCAGGCCAACGATCACCGCCAGCGTCCACCAGTCGAAGTCATCGCTCATGACCGCTCCCCGGGCTCGGGCGCAGCGGTCTCCAGCGCCAGGCACAGGGCAACGGCCGCTGCGATGGCAACCAGGATGTTGAGTTTGAACGGCAGCGCCATCGTCAACACGGCGGCCAGCCCCGCAACCACCGCAGAGACGCGACGCAGACGGTCCGTGGCCAACGAGCACAGCACGCCCACCAGCGCCAGGATGCCGGCAAAGCCCAGGCCCCAATGGGTCGGAATGAAATTGGCCAACACCACGCCGACGATGCTGCAGCCGACCCACGACGCCCAGGTCACACCACAATTGCCGGCCAGATAGGCCTGCTGCGCGAGCAGCTGTTGCGTGCTGCCCCCGTGCTGCGGAAAGCGCCGGGTAAAAAAAACGTAGCTCAGGTCGGTCGTGAGGTAACCCGCGAGCAGACGCTGACCCAACGGCAGGTGCATCATGTACGGTCGCAGGTGAACACTGAAGACCACAAAGCGCAAATTGACGCAGGTGCCCGTAGCCAGAATCACCCACATTGGCGCGCCTGCCACCAGCAACGGGATGGCTGCGAGCTGCGAGCTTCCGGCAAACACAACCACACCCATCAGCAAGGCGTTGACGATGCTCATGCCCGACTTCACCATCGCCACGCCCATCATCAAGCCCCAGGCCGACAGCCCGGGCGCGGCATCCAGGGCGTCGCGGGCACCCTGGCGAAACTCGGGGTGACGGTAGTGAGCTGGGGAAAAGAACACGAATCAGCCGTGCCGGTCAAAAGCCATGCCCGGGCGCAGGGCGCAGCCGCGGACAAACTCCGCCGCCGCCAAAGGCCTGCCTCCCGGACGCTGCAAATGCTTCAAAACCACTATCGAATTCATAGCTGCTACCGCAATACCTTCGGGCTCTACAGCCATTATTGTTCCAAAATCGAGGTCAAGATCAGGCGCCGCGGCGCAGGCCGCAGCAGCCCATACTTTGATGCTCTGCCCGTGCAAGCTGCTGTGGGCGACCGGTGCTGGATTGAAGGCTCGCACGCGCCGGACGATCAAATCGGCCGACTGCGCCCAGTCAATGGCGGCCTCCGTCTTTTCGACCTTCCTTGCATAGGTCGCGCCCTGCGCCGGTTGCGGCATCGGTCGCAACGTGCCGTCGGCCGCTTTTTGCAGGCTCAGCAGCAGCAAGCGCCCGCCCAGCGCCGCAAGTCGGTCGTGCACCGTGGCCGCCGTGTCACCGGCCACGATCGGGGTCGCGTGCGCCATCAACATGTCACCGGTGTCGAGTCCGGCATCCATCTGCATGATCGTGACGCCCGTCTCGGCGTCGCCGGCTTCAATCGCACGCTGAATCGGCGCCGCACCGCGCCAGCGCGGCAACAGCGAGGCGTGGATGTTGAAACAGCCCTTGACCGGGGCGTCGAGTACCCACTGCGGCAGCATCAGACCATACGCCGCCACCACCATCGCATCGGCATGCGCGGCCTCGACAAGGGCCTGAGCGGCCAGCGCGTCCTCGCGATACTTGCCCTCCAGGCGCAGGCTGCGCGGCTGCGCCAAAGCCAGGCCTTGTGCCTGGGCGAACTGCTTGACCGCCGAGGCCTGCAACTGCAGGCCGCGACCCGCCGGGCGATCCGGCTGTGTGAGCACCAGCGTTATCTCGTGACCAGCGCCGTGCAACTGTTCCAGGGCCACGCGGGCAAACTCGGGCGTGCCGGCAAAGATCAGCCTCACAGCGAATCCTCGCGCTGCGCTTTGAGCATCTTCTTCCTGATCCGGTTGCGTTTGAGCGGCGAGAGATATTCGACGAAAACCTTGCCCAACAGGTGATCCATTTCGTGCTGCAAGCACACCGCCAGCAGATCCGTGGCTTCGACCACGCGCGAATTTCCCTGGGCATCGAGCGCACGCACGGTGATTGCGTCGAACCGCGGCACGCCGTCAAAAATTCCCGGCACCGACAGACAGCCCTCCTCGTTGAGATGGGTCTGTTCGCTGGTCCAAATCACTTGTGGATTGATGAACACCTGCGCCTGATCGCGCTCATCGGAGACGTCGATGACGATCACGCGCTCATTCACGTCCACCTGCGTGGCCGCCAGGCCGATGCCCTTGGCCTCGTACATGGTCTCGAGCATGTCTGCGACAAGTCGGCGCACGCGCCCATCCACCGCAGCAACGGGTTTGGCTACCTTTTGCAGCCGAGGGTCCGGAAAACAAAGAATGGATAATAGCGCCATGGTCTAAATCGAATGCAGACCGGGCGGGTTCCCGCCGTCGGCCCGGTCTGTAACGCAAGGTTTCACGATGTCGCTATTTTCGCCACTTTTCAGCGCGCTGGCACTTGTTCTGCACCAAAAACGTTGCTCAATCAAGGGCTTGAGCGCAGAATCGCGTGTGATTTATCAAGATTTCCGTGACACTGCGAGGTGTTAGCGCAGACTCGCGAACCGCTTGAGAGGCATATGCAGTGCTACCAACTATGACAACAGACATGATGGTGAAATCCAAAGTTGCAGCCTTCGTCAGCGCGACGCTGGCGTTGGTCGGTGGCAGTTGGCTGGCCCTGCCGAGCTGGGCCCAGCCGTACCCGGTGACGGCGCAGCAGAAGTCAATCGCCAACGAAGTCGCGCAGGCCGGTGTGCCGCTCGGCGAACTCGCCGCCAACGCGCCGGACACGTACACGGTTCGCCGCGGTGACACGCTTTGGGCGATATCGGGCATGTACCTCAAGAAACCCTGGCGCTGGCCCGAGTTGTGGGGCATGAACCTCGCTGACATCAAGAATCCACATCTGATCTATCCGGGGCAGAAGCTTTACCTCGAGAAAATCGACGGTCGCGCCCGGCTGCGCACGACGCCTGCGGACGGCGCCCAGATGCCCACCGATACCACGCGTCTGTCCCCGCGCGTGCGCTCGCAGGCGCTGGGTGACGAAACCCTGACCACGCTCAAGAGCCACCTGATCGAACCATTTCTGACCCAACCGGTGATCGTCACAGAGAACGAACTCATGACCGCACCGCGCATTGTCGCGGCTCAGGAAGGGCGGGTCCTGCTCTCGCGCGGTGATCGCGCCTATATCCGTGGTCCGGCCGATACGCCGGTCAAGGACGAGCCTGGGCAAAAACAACAGGTGCTGCGGATATTTCGCAACGCCACCGCCCTGAAGGACCCGGTGACTGGAGAAGTGCTGGGCTACGAGGCCAAGTATGTTGGCAAGGCCGCCCTGGTTCGAGGCGAGGGCACCGAGACATCTTCCGACAAGGACGGCAAGCCCGTGACCGACGTTGTGCCAGCCACCATCGACATTGTGGCAACCGGGGAGGAAGCGCGCATCGGCGACCGGTTGCTGCCCGAGCCTCCGCGTGAGTTGCAAAGCTACACCCCGCATGCCCCGGCCGGCAAGGTCGATGCACGCATCGTTTCAATCTATGGCAATGCGGTGGCCAACGCAGGACAAAATCAGGTCGTCGCCATCAATCGCGGCAGCCGCGACGGTATCGACAATGGGCAGGTGCTGGCCATCCTCACGGACGGCGCGCGCGTCATCGACAAGACCGACGAGGCACGCACGCCCATCAAATTGCCCGATGAACGCAACGGCCTGCTCATGGTCTTTCGCACGTTCGAGAAACTCTCCTATGGGCTGGTGCTCGAGATCAAGGACAGCGTAAAGGTTGGCGATCGCCTGGTCAGCCCGCGCTGAGGACAGCCCCGAGCACCCGGGTCGCCGTCATGGATCGGGCCGAACTCGGTAGCTGGCTTCGCCTGACGCTGACGGCGGGCATCGGCAACGTCAGCGCGCGCAGACTGCTGGGCGCATTTGGCCTGCCCGAGGCGATATTGCAGCAGTCCACACAGGCGCTCGAGCAAGTGGTGTCACCGGCGCAGGCCGCTGCGCTGCGCACCATCCCCGCCGAGTTGGCCGCCCAACTCGAGACTGCATGGAGCTGGCTTCAGGCCTCGGGCGAACACGGCGCGCAACACCGGATCGTGGTGTTGGGCGACGCGCAATATCCCCCGGCGCTGTTGACCATCGAGGATCCTCCTCTCTTGCTGTACCTGCTCGGCGCCGGGAATTTTCCGACGCCCGCCGCGGGATCGACCCCCGGCTGCGGCAGCATTGCCATCGTCGGCAGCCGCAATCCAACGGCGCAAGGCGCGGACAATGCCAGGGACTTCGCCCAGGCGCTGGCGCGAGCCGGACTGACGGTGATCTCCGGGCTGGCGTTGGGAATCGACGCAGCCGCCCACGACGGCGCCTTGCGCAGCGTGACACCGGGCTCCGAGCGGATGGCAACGGTGGCCGTGGTTGGCACCGGCGTCGACCGGGTCTATCCAAAAAAGCATCTTGACCTGGCCCGTCGCATTGCTGCCCACGGGCTGCTGCTGAGTGAATACCCGCTGGGTGCGCCACCGTTGATGACGAATTTTCCAAAACGAAATCGACTCATCGCTGGGCTGGCCCAGGGAACCCTGGTGATCGAGGCGGCGTTGCAATCGGGCTCGCTGATTACCGCGCGGCTGGCCGCCGAGCAGGGCAAGGAGGTCTTTGCCGTTCCGGGCTCGATTCACTCGCCGCAGGCGCGCGGCTGCCACGCACTGATCCGGCAGGGAGCCAAACTGGTGGAGTCAGTGGCCGACATCCTGGAAGAACTGAAGATCCCCGAAAGGCCACCGAACGCTATTGATTTAGTAGCGGCAGACGCTTGCCAGCAAAGCCTTGGGGCCGATTTTGAAGGAGAATCAGGACTGCTCGACGTGCTCGGCTTTGACCCCGTCGGGCTCGACGCACTGCAGGCGCGCTGCGGCTTGCCAACGCCTCAATTGCAGGCGCAACTCATGTCGCTCGAACTCGACGGTAGGCTCAAACGCCTGCCCGGCGGACTGTTCCAGCGCCTGAACCGGCCGCGCGACTGAGCGCGCGCAGGCAACGTCATCCCAGCAAGCGCTCCGGATTGGCCTCGATCTTGCCCAGGGCGTCGCGCGTGGCCCGCACGGTCAGCGCTTCCTGCTCCTGAGGCAGCAGCAGGCCCGCCTGCAGATAGGCCGCCAGCCGTCCGGCTTGCATCAGATAGCAGCGACCGTCGGCAGCAGCGAACAAATTCAGATGCTTGCCCTCGCTGCGCCAAACGAACTGAACCTGGGCGACGCGGCCGCTGTGATCGATCGTGAACCACGAGCCCGGCTGCAACTCCTGCGCCCATGCCAGCATGGCCGCACTCGGCTTGGAGCCACCGTCGGCGACCACGTCGATCATCGAAGCATCGATTCCAATCATCATCTCGATGCTTTGCGCATCAAGCGGAAGATCCTCTCCTGCCCCTTCGCCGACATACGCCTCCAGATTTTCCAGACGCTCGGCCATCGCCGCAATCTGCGGCTGCGAGATCGCCTGTGTCTTGGACAGAAACGCGTCGGCCAACGTCGCACTCACGATCTTGATATGAGCCTCCTGGTCGCCCGTGGGCAAGCCCAGCAGCGACATACCGGCGCGCAGCTTTTGCAGCAACTTGGGCAGTTCAGCAATCACCCGGGCACGATCGCTGCGACTGGGTTTGGCACTGGCCGCCCAGACCAGCTCGGTCGAGACTTTCCGCAAGGTCTGGGTCTCGGCGTGCTGCGCTCCGCGTCGCACCGCGGCAACGGCGAGCACCTCGGCCCAGACTTTGAACAGAAACTGGCGTATCTCATCACGCACCGGCAATTCCTTGAGCATATTGCGCATTTCGATCGTGTACTGGATCGTCAGCGTCTCCTTCTGTTCAACCTGCTGCGCGACGCCCACCACCTTTTGTGTCGTCGCCTTGTCGGTCAGGAACTGTGCCAGAAACTTCTGAAACTCCTTGTACACGAGCTCGAATACGCGTCTGCCGGTCTCGGGATACTGCTCGATCACCTGCACCACCCGCTTGATTTCCGCTTCGAGCGCGCCCCCGCTGATGCCACTGGCGTCAAATCCCATGACACATGACCCCATCCGGTCGATCAACTGGCGCGCCGGGTGATCCAGGGTCCCAAAGAAATCCGGTTCCGCCAGTGCCACCCTGAGAACGGGCATCTGCAGCCGGGCAAACCAGACCCTGATCGCCGCCGGTATGCGGCTCTCCTGCAGGATCGCCTGGAACATCAAGGCCACGATCTCGATCGTTGCCTTCTCATTCTTGGTCTGCGCCTTGTCCTTGAGCTCGACGGTGCGCTGGCGCAATTCGTTGGCAACGCGGGTCACGGCCTCCGCGCCGTAGGCTTCGATCACCGTACCCGTACCAGAGCCGCCGCCGACGGATCCGGGCCGCACCGCCAGCGCTGCGGCCAGCGCCGGCGACGGCGGCTGATGCGCCGTGGCCTCGAAATTTGCGCCGCCAGCACCAACCAGCAAGCGCCTGAGCTGGCCCATCACGCCCATGGCCCGACTGCGCGCCCGCGCCAACGGCGTGGTCGAAGTCATCATGCGCGTTTCCTCGTCAGTCGCGCTGCCATAGCTCGGTCCCTGCGACGCACCGGGGCCTCTGGAAGATTGACCGTCGGCCGGTCCACCAAGATTCCAGCCGGGCCGGGTCTCGTCGTCTGCCCCCCAGCCACGCGCAGGAGCACCCCCCGATCCAGATCCAGATCCAGATCCCGGCCCCGCCCCGGCCCCGGCCCGGGGCGTCCGCCCTCCTGCTGCAAACTCTGTCGCCCGCTGGTGTTGCGGAACTCGCTGCCATCGATCGTCTCGGCAAATCCGGGTTGGGGCGCACCGGCTCCCGCGCTGCGCCCGCGCGCGGGGGCCGCGCGCTTGACGCGATGCGCCAGATCAATCGTCGGCAGCACCCCTTGGGCGATCAGGAACGTGTTGCAGCTGGCGTACGCCTTTACCAGCGATTGTCCCAAATGCTTTTGCACCACTTCGGTAATCATTGGCCAGGCCGCGCGTGGCAAGCCCACGTCGGCCCAACGCTCCACCATCACCAGCGACAACACTTCAGGCTCCAAAACGTCGCGCTGTTCAACCAGAGTCTCGCCTTCGACTTTCTTCATGCGCAGGCGCAGGTCATCGAGCTCATCTTTGACGACTTCGAGGAGGCCTTGCGCCAGCCGTGAGGCAACAATCCTGTTCTCAACCGTGTCAGTGCCGACCAGTTCCAACTGCAATTCAAGTGGCTTCGCGTGCGACGCTGGCGCCGGCGCGGCGGCGGCTTCCCAGTCGCTTACCGTACCCTCCATCCAGGCCTGACGCCGCTCCCGATACACGGTCCAGGCGTCACGCCGATCCTGCATTTCGCGCGACGGTGCGGCCTCATCAAGCAGATTGGTCAGACGCTCATAGACCGCGCCGCCCAACTCGGTCATCGAGCGTGCAAGCTCAGCCAGGAATCGCTTGCGGGTCTCTTTCGCAACAAGAGCTCGTTGTGCGGCAGATGGCTGAGTGGCCATGGCTGAAGTGATCCTTAGACCATCGCGCCTGCGTTTGGATCACCCGGGTCGACGTCCTTGCGGGCGCCGCCCTTGATCAGATCCTCGCGCTGGATGCCGAGCCACATGGCAATGGCGGCAGCCACAAAAACCGAGGAATAAATTCCGAACAGAATTCCAATCGTCAACGCCAGCGCAAAGTAGTGCAGCGTTGCCCCGCCAAACAGGAGCATCGACAGCACCATCAGTTGCGTGCAACCATGGGTGATGATGGTCCGGCTGATCGTTGACGTGATGGAACTGTCGATGATCTGCATCGTGTTCATCTTGCGATAGCGACGGAAGTTCTCCCGAATACGGTCAAAGATGACCACCGATTCGTTGACCGAATAACCCAGCACCGCCAGCACCGCAGCGAGCACCGGCAGCGAAAACTCCCACTGGAAGAAGGCAAAAAACCCAAGAATGATGATGACGTCGTGCAAATTGGCGATGATCGCCGCGACCGCAAATTTCCACTCAAATCGCATCGCCAGGTACAGCATGATGCCGATCACGACCGAGCCCAGCGCCTTCAGGCCGTCGGTGGCGAGTTCATCGCCCACCTGCGGTCCGACGAACTCGGTGCGGCGCATCACCGCCGAGCTGTCTGCCGCCTTGAGCACCGTCATCACCTGCTCGCTTTGCTGGGCCGAGCTCACGCCCTTTTGCACCGGCAGGCGAATCAGGATGTCGCGCACGGTGCCGAAATTTTGCACCTGAACATCTTCGAGTCCAAGTTTGGTCACCGCGCTGCGCACCGAGGCAACGTCAGCGCCGTGCGAGTAGCTGACTTCCATCAGCGTGCCGCCGGTGAATTCAACCGACAAATGCAACCCGCGAGAGAACAGAAAGAACACGGCCGCCAAAAACGTGATCCCGGAGACCAGGTTAAAGACGATCGCATGCCGCATGAACGGTATGTCGCGTCGGATCTTGAAAAATTCCATGCCAGCAACTCCCTATTCCGCGCTCATCTTGGCATCAGGCTCGGGGCGCCAGACGGTACCAATGGACACGCTTTTCAGCCTGTTTTTCCGACCGTACCACAAGTTGACCAGTCCGCGTGAGAAAAATACACCCGAAAACATGCTCGTCAGAATGCCCAGCACGTGCACCACCGCGAAACCGCGCACCGGGCCGGAGCCAAAAGCCAGCAAGGCCAGACCGGCAATCAGGGTTGTGACGTTGGAGTCCAAAATCGTTGCCCAGGCGCGGTCGTACCCGGCGTGGATCGCAGCCTGCGCCGAGGCGCCACTGCGCAGCTCTTCGCGCACCCGCTCGTTGATCAGAACGTTGGAGTCAATCGCCATGCCCAGCACCAGCGCCATGGCAGCCATGCCCGGCAGCGTCAGGGTCGCCTGCAGCATCGAGAGGATCGCCACCAGCAGCAACAGGTTGACCGCCAGCGAGATGCTCGAAAACATCCCGAACAGGACGTAATACAGACACATGAAGACGGCCACCGCGGCAAAGCCCCAGGCCACGCTGTGGAAACCCTTGGTAATGTTCTCGGCGCCCAGGCTCGGGCCGATCGTCGTTTCTTCGATGATCTCCATCGGTGCGGCCAGCGAACCCGCGCGCAGCAGCAAGGCAGTATCGTTGGCCTCAACCGAGGTCATGCGCCCGGAAATCTGGACCCGCCCGCCGCCGATTTCGGAGCGGATCACGGGCGCTGTCACCACCTCGCCCTTGCCCTTCTCGAACAGCAAGATGGCCATGCGCTTGCCGATATTTTCCCGCGTGATATCGCGGAAGATGCGCGCTCCCTTGGCATCGAGCGTCAGGTTCACGACCGCTTCCTGCGTCTGGTTGTCAAAGCCGGGCTGGGCATCGGTCAGGTTCTCACCGGTCAGGATCACCTGCTTCTTGACGATCACGGGCTGGCCGTTACGTTCCAGATAGCGCTCCGAACCAAACGGAACCGCCGCCACCCCGCCTTCAGCGCTGCGCGCTTCCGTGCTCTCGTCGACCATGCGCACTTCCAGCGTCGCGGTACGACCAAGAATGTCCTTCGCCTTGGCTGTGTCCTGCACGCCCGGCAACTGCACCACAATGCGATCGAGCCCCTGCTGCTGGATCACCGGTTCGGCCACGCCCAACTCGTTGATCCGGTTGTGCAAGGTCGTGATGTTCTGCTTGAGCGACTGGTCCTGCACCCGGCGCGCCGCCTCCGGTTTGATGCTAGCGGTCAGCTTGAACTCGGTCCCGTCCGGCGCTTCGACCGTTTGCAAGTCGGTGAACAGGTCGGCAACCAGCGCCTTGGCCGCGTTCAGCGTGGCCATGTCGCGAAACCGGACTTCGATGGTCTGGCCATTGCGGCTGATACCGCTATGACGAACATTCTTCTCACGCAAGGCGGTGCGAATATCGCCTGCCAGCGACTCCGCCTTCTTGGCCAATGCCGCCTGCATGTCGACTTGCAGCATGAAGTGCACGCCCCCGCGCAAGTCCAGCCCGAGGTACATCGGAAACGCATGCAGGGCGGTCAGCCAGCCTGGCGAACGCGAGAGCAAATTGAGCGCCACCACGTAGCCGGCATTGGCCGGATCGGGAACCAGCGCCTTCTGAATCGCGTCCTTGGCCTTGAGTTGGGTGTCGGTGCTGGTGAATCGGGCCCGCACCGAACCGCCGTCCAGGCTCACCAGATCGGCCTCGATGCCTGCGGCCTTGAGCGCTTCCTGGACCCGCAAACGCGTGTCGGCGTCGACCTTGAAAGTCACTTTGGCCGAGGACACCTGGACCGCAGGCGCCTCACCAAAAAAGTTGGGCAGTGTGTACAAAAAGCCCACCACCAGCGCGATCACGATGATCGCGTATTTCCACATCGGGTAACGATTCATGAACGCTCTTCGGTTGTTACGGTCGATTCGTGGACTATTTGAGGGTACCCCGTGGCAACACCTGCACCACGGCCGAGCGCTGAAGCTGCACTTCCACACCGTTGGCAATCTCGAGCCTGATGTAGCCCTCGTCGAGCTTGATCACCTTGCCCAGCATGCCACCGGCGGTCGCCACCTCGTCGCCCTTGGCCAGCGCATCGATCATCGCGCGATGCTCCTTTTGCTTCTTCATTTGCGGACGAATCATCACAAAGTAAAGCACGACAAACATCAACACCAACGGCAGCATGCTCGTGAGCGTGGACTGCAGGTCACTGCCAGCAGCGGCAGCCGGGGCGGTTTGGGCGAAAGCAGAAGAAATGAACACAATAGACTCCAGACAGTTGAGCCGCACGCATCGGCGCGCGGGCAGGGCGGGTCCCGGCTGACGCAGGTAAACCGGCAACCGGTTATTGTATGCGGGGTCAAAAAACCCCGTGCAAGACCTCAAGCCACTTTTTGAACCGGCTCGGGGTTGCGAAAACGCGCCAGTTGCGCCTCCCATTGCGCTTTGAACAGCGCAACGCTGCGCTCCTTTACGTGCCCGAAACCGCGGATCTGTTCCGGGCTGCGGGCCAGTTCCAGTGCCAGCGCGTAGCGCGTCGCATCAAGGGCAACACCCTGCGCGGCACCCAGAGCGCCAACCACTTCGTCGATACCGGCGCGATACTGGACGATCAAAGCGCGCTCCTGAACGCGTTCGGCGGTGCGGCCAAAGATGTCGAGCGCGCTGCCGCGCAGGAATTTGAACCGGGTCAACAAGCCAAAAGCCACCCGCACGGCCGGACCATAAGGGCGCTTTTGCAATTGCCCGTTCTCGTCGCGCTTGGCCAGCAACGGCGGCGCCAGATGGTGAACCAGCTTGTAGTCACCGTCGAACATGGCATCGATCCTGGCCAGAAACGCCGGGTCGGTGTGCAAACGCGCAACCTCGTATTCGTCCTTGTACGCCATCAGCTTGAACAGGTAGCGCGCAACCGCCTCGGTCAACGCCAGGTCCTTGTTACCCAAGCCCTGTTCCGCGCCCCTGACCTGGTGCACAAAGGACTGATAGCTTTGCGCGTACGCGGCGTCCTGATAGCCGGTCAGAAACTCCACCCGCTTGGCGATCAGATCGTCCAGCGTGGCGCGCCGGGTCAGTGTCACCACCTTGTCAGCACCCAGCGCACGCTCAATCGCTTGCGGCTCATGGGCGGCACGCCGACCCAACTCAAACGCCGCCTTGTTCTGCTGCACCGCCACCGCATTGAGCTCGATGGCCCGAATCAGCGACGCCTTCTGCAGCGGAATCCAGCCCTTTTGCCAGGCATACCCCAGCAGCATCGGGTTCGTGTAGATACTGTCGCCCAGCAACGCGGTTGCCGCGCGATCGGCGTTGAAGGCGCCGACCGCACCCAAACCAACGGCGGCGCCAACGGCATCGACGCAAGCCTGCGAGGCGTCGCGCCAGTTCACGTTGGCCACCGATGCCGCCGTGGGCGTCCCCTGCGAATTCATCGCCACCCGGGTCCGACCGTGACCCATGCGCAGCACGGTTTCGCGACTCGCCGTCACCACCGGGTCGCAACCAATGATCAAGTCCGCCGCGGCCATGCTGACCCGACTCGTGCTGATCAACGCCTGGCTGGAGGCGATCAGCACATGGCTCCAGGTCGCGCCGCCCTTTTGCGCCAGTCCCCCGGCGTCCTGCGTCACGATGCCCTTGCCTTCGAGATGTGCGGCCACGCCGAGCAACTGCCCGATCGTGATCACGCCGGTGCCACCGACACCCGCCACCACAATGCCCCAGACGCCTCCCGCAGCCGCGTCGGTCGAGGCCAGCACCGGCTCGGGCAGTTCAGACACGAACTCCGCCCGGGCCGTGGCCACGGCAGCCTTCTTCCTGAGCTGCGCGCCCTCGACCGTCACAAAACTCGGGCAGAAACCCTTGATGCAGGAAAAATCCTTGTTGCACGTACTCTGGTTGATACGGCGTTTGCGCCCGAACTCAGTCTCCACCGGCTCGACACTTAAACAATTGGACTGCACGGAGCAATCGCCGCAACCCTCGCACACCAGTTCGTTGATCACGACGCGCCGCGCCGGATCGACCAGCGTGCCGCGCTTGCGCCGACGCCGCTTCTCGGTCGCGCAGGTCTGGTCATAGATGATGACCGTCGTCCCCTCGATCACGCGCAATTGGCGCTGAATCGCGTCGAGCTCCTCGCGCGGATGCACGGCCACACCCGCCACCAAGGGCACGCCGACGTACTTTTGCGGCTCGTCGGTCACGATCACAACTTTTTGCGCCCCTTCGGCCTGCACGCTTTGCGCGATCTGGGCCACCGAATGCCCCTGCGCGCGCTCGCCCACCTGCTGCCCGCCGGTCATCGCCACCGCGTCGTTGTAAAGGATCTTGTAGGTGATGTTGACGCCCGCGGCAATGCTTTGCCGGATCGCCAGCAAGCCGCTGTGAAAGTAGGTTCCGTCGCCCAGGTTGGCAAACATGTGCTGCTGCGTGCTAAAGGGCTGCTGCCCAACCCAGGGCACACCCTCGCCGCCCATCTGCGTGAAACCCACGGTGGCGCGGTCCATCCACACGCTCATGAAATGGCAGCCGATGCCCGCCATCGCGCGCGAGCCCTCGGGCACTTTGGTCGACGTGTTGTGCGGGCAACCCGAACAAAACCAGGGCTGGCGATCGGCCTTGACTTCGAGCACAGCCATCGCGCGTTCCTTGGCCTCGAGCAGCGCCAATTGCGTGTCGATGCGCGCTTGCACATCAGGCTCCACGCCGAGTTTTTTCAGCCGTTGCGCGATGGCGCGCGCAATGAGCGCCGGGGTCAGGTCAGCGTTCGCACGCAGCAGGGTATTGGCGGTCGGATTGGCCATGGACCACTCACCCCCGCCAAATGAATCGCTCCCTTCATTGAACTTGCCCAGCACGTTGGGCCGCACATCGGCGCGCCAGTTGTAGAGTTCTTCCTTGACCTGGTATTCAATGATCTGGCGCTTTTCCTCGATCACCAGAATCTCCTGCAGCCCGGTAGCAAATTCGCGCGTGGTCTGCGCCTCCAGCGGCCACACCACCCCAACCTTGTGCAGGCGGATGCCCTGGCGCCGACAGGTCGCCTCATCGAGCCCCAGATCGATCAAGGCCTGGCGCGTGTCGTTGTACGCCTTGCCACTTGCAATCAGGCCCAGACGGTCGTTGGCGCCCTCGAACACGTTGTAGTTCAGCCGATTGGCGCGAAGGTAAGCCAGCGCGGCGTACCACTTGTAGTGAAACAGCCGCGCCTCCTGCTCCAGCGGCTGATCGGGCCAACGGATGTGCAGGCCACCGGCGGGCATCTGGAAATCGGTCGGCACATTGATCTGCACACGGTGCGGGTCCAGCCAGACCGCAGCGCTGGACTCGACGATTTCCTGAATCGTCTTCATACCGGCCCAGACCCCGGAGAAGCGACTCATGGCAAACGCGTGCAGCCCGAAGTCCAGAATCTCCTGCACACTTGCCGGAAAAAACACCGGGGTGCCGCAGGCCTTGAAAATGTGATCGCTCTGATGCGCAGCGGTCGAGCTTTTCGACATGTGATCGTCGCCGGCCACGGCAATCACGCCGCCCCACGGTGTGGTACCGGCCATGTTGGCGTGCTTGAACACGTCGCCGCAGCGGTCCACGCCCGGGCCCTTGCCGTACCAGATGCCAAAGACGCCGTCAAACCGGTTGCTGCCCGGCGGTGCAAATCCCAGTTGCTGCGTGCCCCACAGCGCAGTGGCCGCCAGTTCCTCGTTCACACCGGGCTGGAACACAATGTTGTGCGCCTTCAGATGCTGCTGCGCCCTGACCAGCGCCTGGTCGTAGCCGCCCAACGGTGAACCGCGGTAGCCGCTGATAAACCCCGCCGTGTTCTTGCCAGCGCGCTGATCGCGCATCTGTTGCAGGATCGGCAACCGGACAAGTGCCTGCACGCCGCTCATGAAGGCAGTGCCTGTGTCCAGCGTGTACTTGTCCTCCAGCGTCACCGTCTCCAGTGCCAGGGCAACATTTTTGGGTAGCGGTGCGTTCATGGTTTGACAATCTCCAAACTGGCGGGGAAAGTTGATATTAACGTGGCGCGTCCGGCCTGGGCCAAAGTACCCACAGGCGCAGCGTTTGCTTCAGGCGCCCGGCGAGTTCGGCCGCGCTCGCATCCGACCCGGCAAAGTAGTCCGCGCGCACGGCCCCGACAATCGCACTGCCCGTGTCCTGCGCCAGCACCAGTCTGTTCAATTGAACTGCCGCGCCGCTGGAGACCAGCCACACCGGCGTGCCGTACGGAATACTCAGCGGATCGACTGCAATCGAGCGCCCCGCTGTCAGCGCCACGCCCTGCGCACCGCGCGGTCCGCTGCCCGCTTCCAGAGTCGACAACGGTTCCTCGCGGAAGAACACCGTGCGCGGATTGCTCCAGAGCATCTCGTTGACGCGCTGCGGGTTGCGCGCCACCCAGGCCTTGATGCCCGGCCAGGATGCGTCGCGCAGCGCACCCTGATCGAGCAACCACTTGCCAACGCTGACGTAGGGCTGATCGTTCGAGCCCGCGTACGCCACGCGCACCGTGCGCTGCGTGCCATCGGGTTCGGTGATCCGCAGCCGCCCCGACCCCTGGATCTGCAGGACCAATGCGTCCACCGGATCGGCCAGAAACGCGATCTCGCGCCCCCTGAGCAGCGCCTGCACCGACGCCTGCGTGTCGATCTCCCGACGCGAGTACCACGGTCGGCGCTGCGCCAGTCCGATCGGCGGCTGATACACCGGCACAAAGAACCTTGCGTTGGCCCGCCGCGAAGCCTCCAGCACCGGCTCGAAATAGGCCGTCAGCAAGCCCTCGGTGGCGCCATCGGCCAGCGCCTCGACCCGATACGGTTGAAAACGCTGCATGATCCAGGCCCGACGCTCGTCATCGCTGCCCAGGCTCAGGCGGCGCACCTCCGGGCAACTGCGCGCAAACACCGCCCCGGCGCGCTCGCAGCTTTGCAGCCAGGCGTTCCAGGCCTCGTGCAACGGGTCGTCGGCCCAGCCTGGCAAGTCGTCCCAGGACGCCTCGCGCCAGCGGCTTGCTGGCTGCAGCAGCGTGGCCCCCGGGGCGGCACCGGGGGTGGGCGCGCCCGGCATCGGGGTCGCGACGGGCGGACTCTGCGCCGGCTCTGGCGGCGCGCTGGTGCAGGCCGCGAGCATCCCTACAATCAGGCCATGGACAAGACCCACCACGAGCCGACGCATGATCTGGCTCCTGCTTGAGGCACTCGGCGCGCTCGCGCTGCTGGCACTGATCGTCTGGTGGACCATGTTTAGCGGACGCAAAGGCGGCGAGTTGCCCTCCGAGCGCACGCCGCCAAAGCAGCCCTGACGACTGATGCGGGGCCGCGCCTTCAACGCGCTGCCTCGCCCGCGGGCAGCGCCACCGCGTCCGGTTTGCCTTGCGCCGCAGCGGACTTGCGCTCGACTTTGGCAATCCTGGGATCGGCCCAACTCCCGTCAATGTGAAACTCCTGCGTTGCCGCCTCCGTCAACGGTCGGCGCAGGAACAACTGCGCCAGAAAAGTTCCGAGCCCAATGGCCGGGTTGATCACGGTGGCAATCAGCGAGGCGGTTCCGGCGTTGATCTCGGGCACGACCACCACCTTGACGTCCTGCGTCTCGCGCGCAATGTCGGCCTGCCCCTCCATCAACACAGCGGCATTGACGCCTTTCATCTGCAGGTTGTTGGTGCGGGCAATCCCCTGCTCGATGCCAACGTCGCCGCGCAGAAAGTCAAAGGCAAAGCCGTCGCTGAATACGTCGCGAAAATCCAGCGTCAGGCGCCGCGGCAGCGACTGCAGGCTGAGCACGCCAAGCAACTTGGCGATGCCCGGATCGGCCTTCAGGAACTGCCCGTTTTCAACGTTGACGGCAAATGCACCGCTCATCGAGGCGTAGTCCAGGCTCAGCGGCGAACCCAGCCACGCCACCTGCCCCTCCAACTTGCCGCGGCCCTTGCGCACCACGCCGTTCATGCCCAGGCGTGCCAGCAGTTCGCCACTGTCGGCCACGTCGAGCTTGAACTTCAACGCCGTGCGCCTGCGCTCGATCGGGCCGCGCGGGGCCGACGCTGGCGCCTGCGCGTCGACCCTGGCCCAGTTCCCCGTTGCACTCAGGGTTGCCTCCGGCGTGATCATGTTGAACTTGTTGAGCCGCCACTCGCGCGCCCCCCCGCCCTGCGCCTCGAGGCCCGCGCTGCGGTTCACCGCCTCGATTTCGACCCGTCCCAAACGCTTGCCGCGCAGTTCGAAATCCTCCACCACGATGTCCAGTGCCGGAATGCTCGCCGGTTGCTCGCTCAGCAGCGCCTCGACTTCACTGGCCGCCTTGGGCTCCATCGTCAAACGCGAAAGACGGGCGTAGACGCGCCCGGCACTCGCATCAAGCGACGGTCGGTATTGCAAATAGCCATTGAGCTCGGTGGCGTCCAGATTGGCGCGCCACAGCATGCCCTCGCGCGAACCACCCACCACCAGGTTATGCAACATACGCCCGCCAAAGGTCAGCTCACTGGCGCGCACCGCGACCGTTGAAGGCAGATAGCTCAGCGCCGCATTGCTGGTGCTGAGCACCCCCAGCGGCGTACCGGCCGCCTGCGACAGCAGATCGCCCCAGGCATCGACATCAAAACCGTTGACATTGATGTTGGCCGCCACCCCTTCCTCGGGCAGGGCCACCGACTCCTGCGGCGCCAGACCCACCGCCACCGTGCCGCGCAACACGCGCGGCTCGCCCGAGGACAAGTCGCGCAAATACGCGATCGAGAGCACGCGCCCGAGCTCCAGGTTGAACTGATCGCGCAACCGCGCCACTGCCCCCGGCGCGCTCGGCTGCGGCTCACGTACCAGCGCGGTCTCCAGCCGAAGCCCCAGGCTGCTCTCGGCGCTCTTGTTCAACGGGGCGGGCAGACCCAGCGCCAGCCCCTGCAGCGTGCTCGTCACGCTCAGCTCGGGCTCGCCGCGGCGAAAGCCCAGCACTGCGGCGTACGACGCGGTGCCGCTGGCTCCGCGCGCCAGCCGTGCCACAAAACCCAGTTCCCGAGCCTGGCGCAAGCCTTCGGCCGAGACACTGCCGTTGACGCGAATCAGCGGCGAGGCCGCCCCCGGCGTGGCCACGGTGCCGCCCTCGATCCGCGCCTCGCCCCCGAGTATGCGTGCCTGCCCACCCACGATCGAAAACCCGCTCTCCGAGAAATTGACCGAGCCACGCGCGCGACCCAGGCGTGGCGTCTCCGGCGTCATCTGAACGTCGTTGCCCGAGAGCAGCACGCTGCCGCGCACCAGCGATTGATCCAGGCTGGCAATCGGCAGTGTCAGCGCCAGCTTGTACTGCGCTGCGCCACTGCCGCTCGCGCGCGCAAGCGCGTGAGCGGTCAAGGCGTCGATCGGGGAGCCCCTGACCACCGCCAGCGCCTCGCCCAGCGGACCGCGCAGTTGTGCCTGCACCGTGACCACGGGCTGCTTCAGATCGGCGATCAGCGCCTCGACGTTGCTGCCTTGCAGGTTGGTGCCGGTCCCGATCAATGTGCGCGCTCCCTTCACACGCATCTGGGCGCGCTCAAACACGAGTTCACCGCTGAGTTGCGTCAGCACCGGCCAGGGCAAGGCCTCGCGCGGCTGCAAAGTGCGCGGAACGTAGGCATAGTTGGCGCTTTGAACATCGGCCGCAATCCGGAATTCACCGAGCTTGGGGTCGGTAAACGGCATGTTGTGCAAGTCGCCGCGCACCTTGAACCGCGCGGCGCTGACGCTACCCGCCTGCACCGCGTCGCGCACGTAATCACGCACCGGCTTGTGAATGACCAGCGGCAGATAGCGATAGACCCGCGTGCCGTTGGCGCGGCTCAGCGTGCCCTGCAAATCAAGCACGCCGGGAAAGCGCGAGTGCGTGGCCGACTTGGCCGGGTCGCTGGTCTCCCACTTGACCTGCGCCTGGCCCTGCGCGTCGGCATTGCTGAATTTCAGGTTCGGCATCTGCAGCGCAATGCGCTCGCCATTGATCTGCCAGCGCACCTCGCCCGAGAGCTGCGTCACCGGTACCCGCGCTTCTTCAAACACGTCGGGCAGCGTAAGCTGACCCTCGGCCACATCCACGCTCGCGCGCCCGCCGCCCTGATTGAAGTCAAAGTCAATGCGCGCCCCGGCCACGCCGGGCAGGCCCGAGGCCGAGTCCAGTTCCAGGCCACGCACCACCCCCTTGACGTCGTAGCTCACCGGCGCCTGCGTGGGTCCCTGCCAACGCGCCTCGACCCGCTCCACCAGACCCTTGGGCGCATGCGAACTCAACAGCGTGCGCAGCGTCTGGTCAATCGGCAGCCGGTTCGCAATCTGCGACAGCGCGGCGAGGTCGAGCCGATCGGCCTTGATCTCGCCGCTGGCGGCCACCCGCCCTTCGGCGCCGAGGTAGCGCACATTGAAATTGCCCCCGGGCCAGCGCAGACCATCACGCGTGTCAAAGGCCAGCGACTGGGTCGAAAATGCAAAGCCCGAGGCCAGCACCTGGGCCCCCAATCGTCCACGCACCGACTCCAACTCCAGCGCCTGCAGACCGGTGCCAAGCGTGACACTGACCGCCCCCAGCGCCAGGTCGGCGACGGCACCCTGCACCTGCGCGCGCCTGACATCGACCCACGCCGTCAGCGCGCCGCTGCCCTGGTGCAGGTCCACGCCCAGGCTCGCGTGGCGGCGCAGCTCCGAGAGATCGACGCGGGCGAATTCGGCGTAGACCTGGCCGTCCCACTCCTGCCAACGTCCACTGTGGCGCGACAGCAAGGGCTGAGCAAACATGCCGCGCAGACTGAAGCGCTCGCCCCACGCGGTGGGGGGCGTCGCATCCAGGCGCAGGTTGTGACGGCGCAGTTCGTTGCGCACCACCAAGTCCACCGCGCCCAGCGCGAGTGCCGGGGCGCCACGCATTTCGTCGGTCCACAGAATGCTGCCGTCATGAATCGCAAACTCGATCTGCGAGAAGAACCAGTCGGTCGCGTCCTCCCCGGCTTGTGCACTGCCCGACAAATCCAGACCGGCGATCGAAATCCTCCCGCCCCTGTCCCGACGAATATCAAGCTGCGGGCCATCGAGATAGAGCTGTTCAAACCCCAAACGCAAAACCGAGCGTGGCGACAGCGCTGCCAGCACCCGCGGCAGGCGCAGCGCCACGCGGCCCTGCGCGTCAACCAGTTCGATGTTGGTCAGTTCGAACGAAGGCATCATGCCGCTCGACTTGGCGGCAATGGTCTCGATGCGCACCGGAACACCCAGCATCCGCGTCGCCCGTACCTCGAGCCATGGGCGCAATTCGCCGATTCGCGGCACAATCAACCAATGCAGTGCGGCCCAGGCCGCCCCGAAAACGAACCATCCCGCCAGCGTCAGACCGAGCAGCCAGCGGGCAACGGGTGCAAGCAGGTTCAGCTTGGATGATGGAACAGGCGTCGCGTGCGGCATGGAAAACGAGTAACTATGACAGGAATTATGACCGGCTCGGAGATACCAAACCATTCACGCTGGTCGCAACGGGTCCGGCGTCGCTACCAAAGCCAACTCCAGCTGCTACCCCCCGGTATGCCCGGTCCGGCAAACCTGGCGCAAACCTTTGACGCGCTGCTTGCCATCAACCCTGACGTTGGTGTGGCCTTGCGCATCACGCGCCAACTCGTGCTCGAGCGCTTGTTGAGTCTGGATTGCCAGGCGCAGGCGACGCTGCAACAAGTGACCCAGGCGATGACCGACCTGGCCGAGTTTGCGCTGGCGCGTGCGTGCCAGCAAGTGCAGTGCGAACTCGATCAAAGCCACGGCGCGCCACGCACACCCGCCGGGGCGCGCGCGCAGCTCTGGATCGTGGGCATGGGCAAGCTCGGCGCGCGCGAGCTCAATGTTTCGAGCGACATCGACCTGATCTACGTCTACGACGAAGACGGCGAGAGCGCGGGCGACGCCCTGGGCCGTGGGCGTATTTCAAACCAGGAATACTTTGCCAAGGCGGTGCGCGCGCTGTACACACTGATCGGCGACACCACCGAGCACGGCTTTGTCTTTCGCGTTGATCTGGCGCTGCGTCCGAACGGCAACTCGGGCCCGCCGGTGGTCTCGCTCGGTGCGCTGGAAGAATATTTTCACGTCCAGGGCCGCGAGTGGGAGCGTTTTGCCTGGCTCAAGAGCCGCGTCGTGGCGCGCCTTGGCGCCCCCGACAACGCCGTCGCGCAGGACCTGCGCGACATTGTCCTGCCGTTTGTCTTTCGCCGCTACCTCGACTACAGCGTGTTCGACTCGCTGCGCGTGCTGCACCGGCAAATCCGCGACCACGCCAGCAAGCGCAGCAGCGGCCACCCCGAGCGCGCCAACGACGTCAAGCTTGGACGCGGGGGCATCCGCGAAATCGAATTCATCGTGCAACTGCTGCAAGTCGTGCGTGGCGGCCAGTTTCCGGAACTGCGCACGCGCCCGACCCTCAGCGCCCTGCAGCGTCTGGCCAATGGCGCGCTCATGCCCAGCGCCACAGCCGCCGCGCTGGCACAAGCCTACGAGTTCCTGCGCCGCGTCGAGCACCGCATCCAGTACCTCGATGACCAGCAAACGCACGTGCTGCCGACGGTCGACGCGGACCTGGCCTGGATCGCCCAGACCATGGGTTGCGCCAATACCTCGGCGCTGCTGGCCGAGCTCGACATCCATCGCGAATTCGTCGCGCAGGAGTTTGACGCCCTGCTCGGCGGCGCCGAGAGCGACTGCAAAGGCTGCAATGGCCCGCCCAAGAGTGCCGCGCCGCAGGGCTTTGACGACCTGCTCGAGCGCCTGAGCGCAGACTTTCGCGCCCGCGTGGCACCCTGGCGCGAGCACCCGCGCGTGCTCGGGCTGCGCGAAGACTCACGCGCGCGCTTGCTGCGCCTGCTCTGGCGCACCGCGCAGTGGATCGAAGAAGGGCGTATCAGCGAGCACGCCGCGGTGTGCCTGGCCGACTGGATCGAACCGCTGCTGCGCCGCGAGAGCTACCTGGCGCTGCTGCTCGAGCGCCCGAGCGTGCACGAGCGGCTGCTGCACATGCTCGGCGCCGCGCGTTGGCCTGCGCGCTACCTGCTGCAGCATCCGGGTGTGATCGACGAACTGGCAGGTGCCGCCCTGCTCGACGAACGCTTTAGCGCCGCTGATTTCGAACGCGAGCTCGAGGCGCGGCGCGCCGCGCTGGCCAGCAGTGGCGAAGACGACGACGAAGTGCTGCTCAACCTGTTGCGCCGCGCCCATCATGCTGAAGTGTTTCGCACGCTGGCGCGCGACATCGAAGGCAAACTCAGCGTCGAGCAGGTCGCCGATGACCTGAGTTCGCTCGCCGATGCGGTGCTGCGCGTGACCACGCGCTGGTGCTGGAGCCGCCTGAAGAATCGGCATCGCGAAACGCCACAATTTGTCATCATCGCCTACGGCAAGCTCGGTGGCAAGGAGCTCGGCTACGGCAGCGATCTCGACATTGTGTTTGTCTATCAGGACGAGCACGAGCTGGCGCAAGAAGCCTACGGCGCGCTGGTGCGCAAGCTCATCAACTGGCTCACCGTGAAGACTGGCGAAGGCGATCTCTACGAAATCGACACCGCCTTGCGCCCGAACGGCAACTCCGGCCTGCTGATCACCAGCTTCGACGCCTACGCCGCCTACCAGCAGCAGCGCGGCAGCAACACCGCCTGGACCTGGGAACACCAGGCCATGACGCGGGCCCGATTCATCCTGGGCGAGGACGCGCTGCGCCAGCGCTTTGATGCCGTACGCCAAGCCGTCATCACTGCCAAGCGCGATAGCGCCGCCCTCAAGCAAGAGATTGCTGCCATGCGCGAGCGCGTGCGCGCCGCACATCCAATCAAGGGCGCGGGCGCTACGCAGCGTTTTGACGTCAAGCACAGCGCCGGGGGCATGATCGACGTCGAGTTCGCGACCCAGTACCTGGTGCTATCGCAGTCGGCGGCGCACCCGCAACTAATTGACAACCTTGGCAACATCGCCCTGCTCGAACGCGCCGAGGCCGCCGCGTTGCTACCGCCGGGCGTGGGCCATGCCGCGGCCGACGCCTACCGCGAACTGCGCCGCGTACAGCACCATGCGCGGCTCAACGAGGAGCCGACGCACGTTGCGACCAGTGAGCTGCAACCCGAACGCGACGCGGTACTGGCACTGTGGTGCGCGGTGTTCGGGGCATAGATCGCCACGCTTCGCTCGCGATGACGAGAAGTGGTACTTCACGATGACGACTTGGCCGT
>CAWJOT010000014.1:0-103398 GCA_963844495.1 uncultured Pseudomonadota bacterium | reverse complement strand
AGCACGACGGGTATGAGTTTTAGTGGCAATATCAGAACGTTCATTTGCGCAAGATCATGTCAAAAAAGACGACCGTCGAATAGAAGAAGTAGTCAGCGTTAATTTTGCGCGCAAAGCCGTGCCCCTCATTGTCGGCCAACAGATACCACACGGGTGTGCCGTTCTTTCGCACCGCCGCAACCATTTGTTCGGCCTCGGTGTACGGCACGCGTGGATCATTCCTTCCCTGCACGACAAACAGCGGCACCTTGATCTCCTGGGCATGATTGAGCGGCGCAATCTTCTCCATGAATGCACGCATTTGCGGATCACGCTCGTCGCCGTACTCGACGCGCCGCAAATCGCGCCGATAGCTCTCCGTGTTGTTTAGAAAAGTGACAAAGTTGCTGATCCCTACGACATCGATCGCACCGCGAAGCAGCGTGCCATAGTCCACCGCCATCGCCAGACTCATGTAGCCGCCATAACTGCCTCCGCTGACGGCCACTCGTTCGGAATCGAGTCCAGGATCGGTTGCCAGCCATTGCAGGAAAGCACCACCATCCCGGACCGAGTCCTTGCGCTTGAGGCCGTTGTCCAGATCCATAAAGCTCTTGCCGTACCCCGCAGACCCGCGCACATTGGGCAACAATATGGCCAAGCCCATTTCATTGAGGTAATAGTTCCAACGGCCCATGAAATGAACTTTTGCCTGACCTTCGGGGCCACCATGAAAATCGACGATCACCGGGCGCTTGCCCGGGAACTTTGTGGCATCGGGTCGATACAACCAGCCACTGATCGTCAGAGCGTCAAAGCTCTTGAGCTGAACCAGTTGCGGACTGACAAAACGCTCGGGATTCATACCCATTGCGGCATAAGCCGTCGTCCAGCGTTGCGTCTGACCGGTCGTGGCGTCATAGCTGTAAACGTCGCCGGGGCTCTGTGGCGAATTCAGCGAAAACGCAAACCGGTTGCTGTGGGCACGATGCCAGCGTCCACCGGAAATTGAACCAGCGGCGATGTCGGGGCGCTGCAGTTCCTGACCACTTTGTGCGTCAAAAAGGTGGACTTCAGAGCGGCCATTGTTGTTGACCACGGCGAGCAACCTCGTGCCATCTGCGGCAAGTGAGATGTGTTCCACGTCCCATGGAATGTGACGCGACAAAACCCTGAGCCTGGCGCTGGCCAATTCGTAAACGGCGAGTTCAAAGAACTCTCCGCCCTGGTTCGTGGTCAGGAAAAGTCGTTGTCCGTCACGACTCCATTCAATGTCGGAAAATCCCGCCTTCGAAGTTCCGTCTGCCGGCAAAATCTTCTTGCGCGTCCCCGATTGGGCATCGATCAGGTACACGTCTGCATCGCTTGGCGTTCGGTACTGCAGCGCAGCAATCTGGTGGTCGTCGCGACTGAAGCGATAGTCGCCCCAGCCCCCTCCCGGGAGTTCAGCCAAGAGTTTCGAACTGCCTGGCTGGAGCGGGTCGACCAGGCTGAGCGTGGTGGCGATGCTCCCGCGCTTGCCACCCGAAGCCGTCCGGTCCAATGGCACGGCCGAGATCAGCAACCGATCCCCGGCTTCGTTCCATGAGGCCACGCTGCGCTCATCCGGCGTCGACAGCAAAACTGATTTGCGCGTGGCCAGGTCCATGCGGTAAATTTGCGTTGCCTCGTTGCCACCACTGTCGCGGGCGTAGACAATGTAACTGCCGTCGACCGGGTTGAACGATGCATTCGATACCGGGTCCGGAAAATCCGTAAGTTTCTCAAGTTTGCCACCCGGCGTCGAAAGCATGTAGATCTGCGCCGTGTTGGCACCGGCTTCGCGGTGACGCACCAGCATGACGCGCTCTTTGGGATGCCAGTCGACGAAGCCGTGGCCACGAAACTCGGTGTACGGCGCGACCCGCTGCGCAATGCTGGCCGCAATAGCAGGCATGCCGTCGGTCACGAGGTTGGCGTTGGGCACCAGTGTCTTGCTGGCGTCCTCGGCGTAAGTCGAAACCGCGGTCAGGCTCAGTGCCAAGGCACTGACCCATAGTAATGGATTCATAAAGCTTTCCTAGTCAAAGTCAGGCCTTCGCGCCGGGCCGACGCGCCTTGAACAGGCCGAGGCAGGCGCTCCAGGTTTCATCCTGGGGCGGCAATTTGGCGCATACCGTGCTGAGTTGCGCCGTCAACTTATTGAACACCGCAGAGTGCTGACCGTTCTTGTTCCAGGCCAGCAAGCGCTGACCCATTTTTTCGAGACCCCGGCGATTGCGCTCGTAGAACGTTTCGGGCACTGCATCGAGTTCAGCGAGTACGCCGGAGGCAGCTTTTTCGATGCGCTGCGCGTCTTGCGGTGTCAGCTCGATCAAACGATTGACATAGCCACTGCCCCACTGCAAGCGCGTGGCCGGCCCTTTGGCTGCGTTCCATGCCTGTTCGGCCCATTGCAGGGAGTCCAACTTGTCACCACGCTTCCTGGCGTTAGCGGCCAGCACCAGCATGTGGTAGTAGGGCGACAACGCCTTGGGTAACTCGGCTTTCAGCAGAGCGTCGGACTCGTCGTACAAACCAGCCTCGCTCAGCAAGTCAGCAGCATTCGGAATCACCGCCTGGCGTTCATAGGTGGTGCTGGCATTTTTGTCAGCCACCGCTACCGCATTACGCACTTCGGCCAGCAAGGCAGGATCGAGCTGAGTCTTGGCGGTTTTGGACCCGTCCAACCTAGCCAGCGCCACCTTGGTCGAGACGGCAGAGAGTCGGTCCGCATTGGACAGGCTCGGGTCCGCGGCGAACCTGTCGAGCACCGCATTCCATGTCCCCAGCAGGGCACCGCGCTCGGCACTGTTGGCTCGGGTAAGGGCCGGCAAAATCTCAGCGCCGTAGTTGACCAGCACGTCAAAGTTTGCGCGCGCCAGCGGCGGGTCGCTCAAGATCTGTTGCACCCTGGCCAAGGCACCTTCCACGTCCGGCTGCACGGATTTGTCAAGTGCGGCAACCACCATCGCCTTCAAAGCCAGGCGTGATGCGGCTTCACGCTGCGTCGCCGGGCACAATTGCGCGAGCCTGTGCAGAATGGCAGCGCGCTCCTTTTGCGGCACCAGTTGCGCTTCGTCCTGATCCCAGGCGTAATAGGCCAGCAAGCGCCAGGCCTCGGGTGCAAGCGTCGCGCCAGCGCCAGCCAGCGCTGCGGTAAGTGACTGCTTGACCGAACTGCTGGAGGCCAGCCCCAGGCTCAACAACTCCATGTACTGGGCCGCGTCGACCTCGCCCGGCAAGCGCATCAACTCGGCACCATCGGGCTTGAAAAGAATCATGGTCGGATAGCCGCGCACCTTGAACTTGGCACCCAGTTTCTGGGCGCCAGACGTATCCCCGTCTAGATAGACCGGCACAAAAAGCTTGCTTCGCTCAATAAAGTCCTGACGGTTGAAGACGGTGGCCTTTATCTGGTTGCAGGGAGGACACCAGACCGCTCCCCAATACAGAAACACCGGCTTGTTGGCCGCTTTTGCCGCGGCAAAGATTGGATCGATGTTGGCGCCTTCGGGTCTGACCCAGGCTACCGTGGAGGGCACCGCTGGGGCTACCGGTAAGGGCGTCTCCGGCGCCTTCGAGCAGGCTTGCAGCAGCAGGACCACGACCGAAAAAGCGATGACTCGATTCATGGTGAGACCTTTGGCCTAAGCGCTGGCGAGCAAGCCGCGTGGAATGGCACCCAGCAATTGCCTGGTATACGGATGCTGGGGTCGGGCGTAAATCTCCTCGGAACTGCCGCGTTCGACAATTTCGCCTTCGTTCATAACCAGAATCTCATCGGCCATATATTTCACCACCGCCAGGTCATGGCTGATGAACATGTAGGTCAGACCGAACTCTTCCTGCAAGTCCAGCAGCAGGTTGAGCACGGTCGCCTGCACGCTCACATCGAGCGCACTGACACTCTCGTCACAGACGACGATCTCGGGCTTCATGGTCAGGCAGCGCGCAATCGCGATGCGCTGGCGCTGGCCACCCGAAAACTCGTGCGGGTACTTGCCGAAATCGTCCCGGCTCAAGCCCACTTTTTCAATCAGGGCCAGCACCAAGCGTGCCCGCTCGTCGTCGTTCTTGCCAATACCATGAATGCGCATCGGCTCGATCAGGATTTGCCCCACCGTAAAGCGCGGGTTCAGACTGGCATACGGGTTCTGAAAAATGATCTGGATGCGGCTGCGGTAAACCCGCATCTGGGCGGCGCTGAGCTGCGCCAGATCGACACCCTCGAACATGATGCTGCCGGCCGTGGCATCGGTCAGCCGCGTCAACATCATGCCGATGGTGGTCTTGCCCGAGCCCGACTCGCCCACCACGCCCAGAGTGCGGCCCTTGTGCAGGGAGAAGTTGGCCTGCTTGACGGCGCTGAACACACTGCGCTTGAAGAGTCCGGTCTTGAGCGCGTAGTCCTTGCCCAGCCCTTTGACTTCCACCAGGGGCGGGCCACTGACCGGTGCACAAAGGCGCTGCTCGGTGCTGATCGGGGTTTGCTTCATGATGTCGTCAATCACCGGCAGCCGACGCGGGCGCGAATCCAGCCGTGGCCTGCAGGCCAGCAAAGCCTGGGTATAGCTATCCTGCGGCGCATTGAAGATGCGTGCCACGTCGCCGGCCTCGCGCACCTCGCCGTCGCGCATCACCACCACCTGGCTCGAAATTTCACCAACCAGGCCAAGGTCATGGCTGATGAACAAAATGCTCATCTTCTGGCGCTGTTGCAGCTTGGCCAGCAAGTCCATGATCTGGCGCTGCACCGTGACATCGAGCGCGGTGGTGGGCTCATCGGCAATCAGGAGCTTGGGCTCGCAGGCGATGGCCATGGCAATCATGACCCGCTGCTGTTGCCCGCCGGAGAGTTCAAACGGGTACGACCTGAGGCGTTCCCTGGGGTTGGGAATGCCCACCTCGGTCATCAACTCCAGGGCCCGGTCCAGCGCCTGGCGGGCGCTCAGCCCGAGGTGAATACGCAGCACTTCGGCAATCTGCTCGCCCACCGTAAAGACCGGGTTGAGCGAACTCATGGGTTCCTGGAACACCACCGAAATGTCCTTGCCGCGCAGGCGCCGCATGTCTTCAATCGAGGCTGCCAGCAAGTCGCGCCCGTTGTAAAGAACCTTGCTCTGCGAGCCCACGATCGCGTTCTCCGGCAGCAGGCGCACGATGCTCATCGCGCTGACGCTCTTGCCGCTGCCGGATTCGCCGACCAGCGCCACGGTGCTGTTGGCGGGCACATCAAAACTCACGCCGCGCACCGCCTCGGTGATCTCGGTCTTGCTCAGGCGGAAGGAAACTCGCAGGTCTTGCACGCTAATCAATGGGTTCATGGTTAGGGTTCCTTGATCAGCGTAGTTTCGGGTCCAGCGCATCGCGCAGGGCGTCAGTCAGCAAAGCGAAGGCGGTGACAAAAGTGGCCATGAAGGCGGTGGCCGCCGCCAATTGCCACCACTTGCCCTGCACCAGCTCGGTCTGGGCTTCCGACAGCATGGTGCCCCAGCTCACCATGTCCAGCGGAACGCCCAGCCCCAGGTAAGACAGGATGACCTCGGCTTTGATGAAACCGACCACGTGCAGGCTGAGCTGCACCAGCACCACGTGGCTGATGTTGGGCAGGATGTGGGTGAACATGCGCGAGGCGTGCGAGGCGCCAATCGCCTCGGCGGCGCGCACATACTCGCGTGAGCGGTGCTTCATGTACTCGGCCCGCACCAGGCGGTAGATGCCGGTCCAACCGACTAGACTCAGGATGATCACCACGGTCCAGACGCCGCTGCCCAGTGTGCTCGCCAGCGGTCCCGACTTGAGCACCGCCGCCAACGCGAACACCAGCAGGATGTAGGGAATGGCCGTGAACACGTTGTACACCCACTCCAGAAAATCACCCGCCCGCCCCCCGAAATAGCCCCCAATGGCGCCCAGAATGGTGCCAATCAGCGTGGCAAACAGGGCCGCCGTCAGCCCCACGGTAATGGACACCTGCGCACCCTTGATGACCTTGCTGAACACGTCGCGCCCTTGCTGGTCGCCGCCCAAGGGCAGCGTGTCGGCCTTCACCGTCACCGTGGTCTTGAACTTTGAAGCGCGCTCTTCCCACTCCTTGTAACGCGGTGCCAACGGGTCCACGTCGCTGATGTCCACATTCGGACCGCCAACGGTCTCCACAATCGCATTTTGAGTGCCGTCGGCAATCTTGCCCATGATGTGCGGTGCGGCAAAAGGGATGCCCACTTCCTTCTGCCAGTCCTTGGCCACCAGGCCCAGTTGCGCCAGCAGCACCAACACAATGAAGCACAAGGTGATGTACAGGCTCACCATGCCGACCCGGTCGTTCTTCAGGCGCCGCCAGGCCTGTTGCCAAACGCCGGGCGACTGGGGCAGGGTTTGCAAAATATCAGTACTCATTTCAGCGTCACCCTTGGATCAACAAACTTGTACAACACATCGGTGATCAGGTTGATCACCATCGTCAGCGCCGCCAGATACACCGTGGCGGCCTGGATGACGGGGTAGTCGCTGCGGTTGACGGCCACCAGAATCTCACGCCCCAGCCCGGGGATCGAGAAGAACACTTCGAGCAGGAAGGAGCCAATGAAGACGCCCGGCAAGCCGGTGGCCACGTTGGTCAGAATCGGAATCATGGCGTTGCGCAGCACATGCTTGAACAGAATGGTGTTTTCGGTCACGCCCTTGGCGCGTGCGGTGCGCACATAGTCTTGCCCGATTTCGTCCAGAAAGAAGCTGCGGTACAGGCGGGTCTCGGGTGCCAGGCTGACCAGCACCGCCAAAAACACCGGCAGCGGGGCATAGGTCACCAGGTTCTTCCAGACACTGTTGCTCCAGCCCTGCACCGGGAACCAGCCCAGCAAAAAGCCGAACACATACTGCCCGACGATGATGTAAACCAGAAAGCTGATCGACAGCGCCACCGTGGTGAGAATCATGATGGCCCGGTCCGTCAGGCTGCCGCGCACATAGGCCACGGCCAGGCCGGCGACGATGGCCAGCGCCACATCCAGAATCAGGATCGGAATCATGATCGTCAGCGTGGCCGGCAGGCGGCTGGAGAAGATGTCAGCAATCGACTCGTTGGTGGTCCAGCTCTTGCCCCAGTTGAAGGTAAAGACCTGTTGCACAAAAACCCAAAGCTGCTCCCACACCGACTTGTCGAGCCCCAATTGCGCTCGCAAGGAGGCAATGCGCTCCGGCGACGCCTTCAAACCGGCCATGATTTCGACTGGGTCACCGCCAAACAGTTTGAAGAGGAAGAAGATCAGCAGAATCACCCCCAGCAGGGTGGGGACCATTTGCCAGATGCGTCGCAGGATGTAAGAAAACATATTTTTGTCCGCTTGGGGGAAACGCCCATGGGTTTACTATCGGGTGCGATTATGCTTGCACCCGTTCCAATCGGTATTGGTGTTTCCAACTATGAAAATTGATTTACTACGCTTTCTTTGCTGCGCCTGCGTACTTCTGAGCGGCGCAGACACTGTCCGGGCGCAGAACAAGCCACCTGAAAAAGTACTGCGCTATGCGTTTGAAATTGCCGAAACCGGGTTCGACCCGGCGCAGATTTCCGACTTCTACTCGCGCACTGCCACCGAGAACATGTTTGACGCGCTGTACCGCTACGACTATCTGGCGCGGCCCGCCAAGGTGGTGCCCAACGTGGCAGACGGCATGCCTGTCATCGGCGACGACTTCAAGACCTTCACCGTCAAGGTCAAACCCGGCATCTACTTTGCCGACGACCCCGCCTTTGGCGGCAAGAAACGCGAACTGACGGCGCAGGATTTTGTCTACAGCTTCAAACGGATTTTTGACCCCAAGACCAAGAGCCAGAGCTATTCGGATCTAGAACAAGTCAATTTGCTGGGCATGGACGACTTGCGCCGCGCCGCTGAGAAGCCCGGTGCGACCTTCAACTATGACAGCGAAGTGGAGGGTCTGCGCGCGCTGGACACCTACACCATCCAGTTCAGGATGAAGGAGCCACAACCGCGCTTCGTTTATCTGCTGTCGGAGTCCAGCATCCTGGGTGCGGTGGCGCGCGAGGTGGCGGAAAAGTACGGCGACAAGATCATGGAGCACCCCGTGGGCACGGGACCGTTCAAGCTGGACCAGTGGACGCGTTCGTCCAAAATCACGTTTGTAAAGAACCCCAATTTCCGCGAAGAATATTACGAAGCCGAGCCGCCCGCCAACGACACGCTATCGCTGGACATCTACCGCCAGATGAAGGGCAAGCGCATCCCGATTGTGGACAAGGTCGAGATTTCGATCATCGACGAGGTGCAGCCGCGCTGGCTCTCTTTCCTGGGCAGTGAGCATGACTTTCTGATGTACCTGCCCGCCCAGTTTGCCAACCAGGTGATCCCCAACAACAAGCTGGCCCCCAATCTGGTCAAGAAAGGCATCCGCATCGAGCGTTATGCGGCGCCCGAATTGACGTTCTCCTACTTCAACATGGAAAACCCCACCGTAGGCGGGAACGCAGTCGACAAGGTGGCTCTGCGCCGTGCCGTTGCGCTGGCCTACAACACAGAGGAGGAAATCCGCCTGCCCCGGCGCAACCAGGCGATAGCGGCCCAAGGTGTCATTCCACCAAACACCTGGGGCTACGATCCCAAGTTCAAGTCCGAGATGAGCGATTACAACCCTGCCCGCGCCAAGGCGCTGCTGGATATGTTCGGGTATGTGGACAAGGACGGCGACGGCTGGCGCGACATGCCCGATGGCAAACCGCTGGTGCTCGAATATGCAACCTCACCCTCTGCGGCCGATCGCGAACTCAACGAGGTGTGGAAGAAGAGCATGACGGCGGTGGGCATCCAGATCGTCTTCAAGACCGCCAAGTGGCCCGAAAACCTGAAAGCCGCGCGTGCCGGCAAGCTGATGATGTGGGGACTCGGTAACTCGGCCTCCTCGCCTGACGGTGGCAGCTTTCTGGACTTTGGCTACGGGCCGCAAAAGTTCGAGGGCAATCTGGCGGCTTTCCAGAACGACGAATACGACAAACTCTACCGCCAGCAGGTGGTCATGCCCGATGGTCCCGAACGCCTGGCCCTCATGCAAAAGATGGTCAAGATTCTGGTGGCGTATATGCCCTACAAGTTCAACACGCACCGGATCCGCACCGACGTGATGCAACCCTGGCTGATCGGCTACCGGCGGCATCCGACGTCCAGGGCGTTCTGGCGCTACGTGGATATTGACACCAGCAAGCTGCCCAAGTGATTGGATAACTGGCAGGCGCGATAATTGACCACCCTCAGGAAGATTCATGAAATCAATATTCAACCACCCACTCTGTGGGCTGACCCTCGCCCTAGCCGCTGTGGCGACGCATGCCGCCATCATTCCCTCGGGCGCACAGTTGCATCCAACGCAAACATTGATCCGCAACAATGGCTCGGAGACCGAGACACTCGATCCGGCTCTGGCCGAATCGGTCGGCGCCAACAATCTGACACGCGACCTGTTTGAGGGCCTGACCGCGAATGACTCGGACGGAAAGATCGTGCCAGGCGTAGCTGAGAGCTGGAAGCAGACCGGGGACACCACCTGGGTCTTCAAGCTGCGCAGGAATGCTCTATGGTCCAATGGTGACCCGGTCACTGCCGACGACTTTGTCTATGCCATCCGACGGTTTGTCGACCCGAAAACGGCTTCCACTTACGCCGCGACCTTTGGCATCTTTCTGCTCAACGGTGCGGAAGTGGTCAAAGGCAGCAAGCCAACCACCGACATTGGCGTCAAGGCGCTCGATAAATTCACGGTCGAGGTCAAGACCGCGTTCCCGGTGACCTTCCTGCCCGACTTGATGAGCAACAACAACTTGGGCCCGGTGCACCGTGCCTCGTTGGAAAAGTATGGCAAGGAATGGACCAAGCCCGGCAATCTTGTCAGCAACGGCGCATATGTCCTGAGGGAATGGCAGGTCAACAACCGCGTCGTGATCGAAAAGAATCCGAAGTATTGGGATGCTGCGAACGTGCAACTGACCAAAGTCACGTACCTGCCCATCGAAGACGGGCATGCCGACGTCAAGCTCTATGAGTCGGGAGAAAATGAATGGGTCTACCAACTGCCCCCGGGCACGTACGAGAAGTACAAGGCGCAATATCCAAAGGAGATTCGCAATGCGCCAATGATTGGTCTGCGCTATTACTCCTATCAGACTCAGGATCCGGCGTTCAAGGATGTACGCGTTCGCAAGGCGCTGTCGATGGTGATTGATCGCGACATCCTGGCGCAACGCGTGACAGCCGATGGACAGGCGCCAGCCTATGGTCTCATGGTGGCGGGAACCAACGGCGCAGATGTGACACCGTACGAATGGGCGACCTGGCCGATGGCCAAGAAAGTGGCCGAGGCCAAGAGTCTGCTGCAACAGGCGGGGGTCAAGCCGGGGTCCAAGTTTACATTTTCCTACAACACCAGCGAGTACCACAAGAAGATGGCAGTCTTTGCGGCGTCGGAGTGGAAAACCAAACTTGGTCTGGACATTGAAACCGAGAGCATGGAGTTCAAAGTGCTGCTCAAGAAGCGTCATGACGGCACGTTTCAGATGGCGCGAAATGGCTGGCTGGCCGACTACAACGATGCAACCACCTTCCTGGCTCTGGTACGTTGCGATTCCGATCAAAACAACAATTTCAATTGCAATCGAAAGGCCGAGGATATTATCAACCAAGGATCGCACAGTACCGATCCGGCGAAGCGGCGCGCACTGCTCACGCAAGCCTCGAAAATGATCATGGACGACTACCCCCTGATCCCCCTATTGCAATACTCACTACCAAGACTGGTGAAATCCTATGTCGGCGGCTACTCGCTGCACAACGCCCAGGACCGGTTCCGCTCCAAAGATCTGTACATCATCAAGCATTAAGTCCTGAGCGATGTGGTCCTATACGTTGCGCCGGATTCTGGCGGCGATTCCGACGATGCTCGTCGTGATTACGGTCTGCTACCTGTTGTTGCATGCCACGCCTGGGGGACCGTTTGACAGCGAACGCAAAGTCTCGGCGGCGGTGCTGGCCAACCTGCAAGCCAAGTATCACCTCGATTTGCCGCTGTGGCAGCAGTACCTGCTGTACCTGAAGAGCCTGCTGCAAGGCGACCTGGGCGCGTCGTTTCGCTATGCCGACTGGTCGGTCAACGACCTGGTCGCCGCGGCACTACCGGTATCGCTGACTATCGGTGGCGGCTCCTTGTTGCTGTCCCTGGTGATTGGTGTCGGATTGGGCATCGTCGCAGCATTGCGGCAAAACAGTGCTGTCGACTACCTGGTCATGTTGCTTGGCAACATGGGCAGCGCGATCCCGAGCTTTGTACTCGGGCCGGTGTTGATCATCGTATTCGCCATCCTGTTGAAGTGGTTGCCAGCCGGGGGCTGGAATGAGTTTGAGCCGCGTTTCATGATTCTTCCCATAGCACTTCTCACCATCATCAATGTCTCGACGATCGGGCGCGTGATGCGCGGCAGTCTGATCGAAGTCATGCACAGCAACTTCATCCGAACCGCACGCGCCAAGGGCTTGCCGACACGCGTTGTGGTCCTTAGACACGCGTTAAAGCCTGCCCTGTTGCCCGTGGTGTCATTGCTCGGACCGCTGGCAATTTCGTCGATCACGTCGGCACTAGTGACCGAGACCGTGTTCTCCCTTCCGGGGCTGGGCAAACTCATTGTCAACGGCGCGGGCAATCGGGACTACACCTTGGTGCTTGGCTTGGTCGTGCTGATCACGGTCTTGACCGTCGCACTGAACTTGCTGGTGGATTTGGCCTACGCCTGGCTTGACCCCAAGATCCGCTATTGAACACCCTGATGCTTAGTCGAAAAGAATTTGCTGGTGTGGTGGCGGGACGCAGCCTCTGGAGTGACGCGCGCAGGCGGTTTTTTCGCAACAAGGCGGCTCTAATCAGCCTGATTTTGCTGACTCTGATTGCCCTGGCGTGTGTCGCGGGTCCCTGGATTTCGCCGCATGCGTTCGACAGCGCGGACTGGGACGCAATGAGCGCGCCCCCCAGCTGGGGCAACGCGCACCTGTGGGGCACCGATGACGCTGGACGTGATTTGCTCGTACGCTGCCTGGTCGGGGGACGGGTCTCGCTCACCGTCGGCTTGCTGGCGACTCTGGCGTCCGTCACGTTGGGCATTGTCTGGGGCGCCACCGCCGGCTTCGTCGGGGGCAAGGTCGATGCCCTCATGATGCGTATCGTCGACATGATGTACGCGATCCCCTATTTGCTGATCGCCATCCTTCTGGTAACCATTCTGGGGCGTGAGTTCTATCTCGTCGTCATAACGATCACGGTCTTTTCGTGGATGGATATGGCGCGCGTCGTGCGCGGGCAAACCCTCTCACTGAAATCCAAGGAGTATGTCGAGGCAGCGCAGGCCATGGGGGTTTCGACGACGCGCATTATCGTGCGACACATCGTGCCAAATCTCCTTGGTATTGTGGTGATCTACACCACGGTGACGGTGCCCGGAGTCATCCTGACGGAGTCGGTATTGTCCTTCCTCGGTCTGGGCATTCAGGAACCGATGACCAGTTGGGGCGTCCTGATTCAGGACGGTGCCAAGGTCATGGAAGTCTCACCGTGGATCCTGTTGTTCCCGGCGGGCATGCTGTCGGTCACCTTGTATTGCTTCAACTTTATTGGTGATGGCCTGCGCGATGCGCTCGACCCAAAGGAACGGTGATATCGACATGCCTTTGATCGCCGTCAACAACCTGAGCGTACGGTTTGCAACGCCTGACGGCGTGGTCACGGCCGTCAACGATATCAGCTTCGCACTCGAACGCGGACGAACCATGGGCATCGTCGGGGAAAGCGGCTCCGGAAAAAGCCAAGCGGTGCTCGCGGTGATGGGCTTGCTTGCCATCAACGGGCGCGCCAGTGGTCAGGCGCTGTTCGACGGGCACGACCTGCTGGATATGCCGTCGGCAGCGTTGAACCGGATCCGGGGTAACCGGGTGGCCATGATATTTCAGGATCCGATGACTTCACTCAATCCCTATTTGACCATCGAGCGCCAGATGACCGAGGTGCTGGAGTTTCACAAGGGAATGCCACGTAATTTGGCGCGACAGCGCGCAATCGAGTCCCTGGAGACCGTGAAGATCCCCGACGCCAAGCGCCGACTCAGCATGTATCCACATGAGTTTTCCGGGGGCATGCGACAGCGCGTGATGATCGCCATGGCCCTGTTGTGCGAGCCCGACGTGTTGATTGCCGACGAGCCGACCACGGCGTTGGACGTCACGGTACAAGCACAGATCATCGCCCTGATGCGTGAACTCCAGCGCGACCATGGGACGGCAATCATCATGATCACGCACGACCTTGGGGTGGTGGCAGGTTTATGCGACGACGTCATGGTTTTGTACGGTGGACGCGTCATGGAACATGGCACGGCGGAATCCATCTTCTACACGCCGACCCATCCGTACACGATCGGACTGCTGGGCGCGGTGCCACGCATTGAGCAAGGCAACCGCGAATTGGTATCGATCGCGGGGGCGCCACCGAACATGGCTCACCTGCCCCCAGGCTGCCCGTTCAGTGAGCGCTGCGATTGGGTTGAGCCACAATGCGCTAGCGTACGACCGGCCCTGCGCGCACTGGAGAATCGCCCCAACGTCTTGCGCGCCTGCCACCGGAGTCCGAGCCAGATCATCTCCTCACCGAAGGCGAACAGCTCATGAACGCGCCCGCGCCGCTGTTATCGATTCAGGATCTGAAAGTGCACTTCGAATTGACAGGCGATTCGATATGGCCCTGGGCGCCCGCGCGCGTGCTCAAGGCCGTCGACGGCGTATCGTTTGACTTGTACCCGGGAGAGACCCTGGGCATCGTCGGAGAATCCGGGTGCGGCAAGTCGACGCTGGCACGGGCGATCCTCAATTTGGTTCAAACGACCGCCGGCAACTTCGCCTGGCAGGGCAAACCCATGCGCGGCGCCGGACGCGAAGCTTGGCAGGAGTTGCGCAAAAGCGTGCAAATGATCTTTCAGGACCCTTTGGCGTCACTCGACCCGCGCATGACGGTGGCACAAATCATTGCTGAGCCACTGCACACTCATTTCCCGGGGATGAGCCATACGGAAGTTGCGCAAAGGGTGCGTTCGATGATGACGAAGGTCGGTTTGACCGAACATCAAATCAATCGCTACCCGCATGAGTTTTCCGGGGGGCAGTGCCAGCGTATCGGAATCGCAAGGGCGCTCGTTTTGGAGCCCAAGCTGGTCATCTGTGACGAACCAGTCTCGGCCCTTGACGTGTCGATTCAGGCGCAGATCATCAACCTGCTCATGCAGTTGCAAAGGCAGATGAAGCTGGCCCTGATGTTCATTGCGCATGACCTGGCCGTGGTCCGGCACATCAGCCAACGGGTGATGGTGATGTACCTGGGACGGACCATGGAGATCGCCGACAAAGAGGCAATTTACCGCAGCCCATACCACCCCTATACGCAGGCATTGCTCAGCGCCATTCCGACGCCGGACCCGAGGCGCGAACGAAACAAGACGGTGCAACTGCTGCAGGGGGACCTGCCCTCACCGATCGACCCCCCATCGGGCTGCATCTTTCGGACCAGATGCCCTCGGGCCATCGCGCGCTGCGCCGAACAAGTGCCTGTTTTGCGCGCCTTGAACGCTGACAGCCTAGTCGCCTGCGACCTTGCTTGAATCTAGGCGCTGCCGGGCAAACTTTTTTCCATTGTCTTGATCGCTCCGGGCACTGACTTCCTAGCAAACAATGTATACATGGTTGGTACCACAAAGATAGTCAGCAAGGTGCCCAATGACATGCCGCCGACGATCACCCAGCCAATCTGCATGCGGCTCTCGGCCCCGGCGCCATGGGCCAGCGCCAATGGAATCGCCCCCAACACCATGGCGCCGGTGGTCATCAGAATCGGGCGCAAACGCTGGCTCGACGCCTTGATCAATGCTGGCGTCATCGCCATCCCCTGCTCGCGCAACTGATTGCTGAACTCCACGATCAGGATACCGTGCTTGGTGATCAAGCCGACCAGAGTGATCAGACCAATCTGCGAATAGACGTTGAGCGAGCCTCCGGACCATTTCAGCGCAAGCAGAGCGCCGATCATCGACAAGGGGACCGAGAGCATGATCACCAACGGATCAACAAAACTCTCGAACTGTGCCGCCAGCACGAAAAATATGAATAGCAAGGACAGCGTAAACACGACCGATAGTGACCCCTGCGAGTTCCGGAACTCCCTGGAGGTGCCGTTGAGGTCGGTGCTATAGCCGACCTTGAGGACGCGTGCGGCCGTGCCATCCAGGAAATCGAGCGCCTGCCCCAACGAGTAGTCCGGCGCAAGGTTAGCCGTGATCGAGACCGACCGGCGCTGACTGAAATGATTGAGTTCGCGTGGTGCCACCGACTCGTGAACGTCGACCAATGCTGCCAAGGGAATCATGGTCTCACCACGTCCGCGCACAAAAATCTTTTCAATATCCTCGGGCGTCGAGCGACCGCTTGCGTCCGTCTGAACGATCACATCAAACTGGTCCCCGCCGCGCTTATAACGCGTGACCTGCCGACCCCCCAGCATCGTTTCGATCGCGCGAGCAACAGCGTCAATACTCACACCGAGATCGGCCGCCTTTTCCCGGTTGACATTCACGTTAAGCTCTGGCTTGTTGAGTCGCAAATCGATATCGGCGCTGACAATGCCCGGGTTCTTGGCGATTTCATCCATGATCTTGCGTGTGACGATGGCCAGATCCTGATAACTCTCGGAAGTTACGATGACGAAGTTCAACGGGCGCTCACGAAATCCCTGCCCAAGCGAAGGTGGTGTGATCGGGAACGCTGTGACGCCGGGCAAGGCCGCCAGTTTCGGTTGCAACTCGCGGGCAATATCGAGCACGGATCGTTCACGTTTGTCCCAATCGATCGCCCTCAGGAACAAGCTTGCCTGCGACACGGTCGGGTTGCCCGAGGAAACAAAAATGCGGTCGAATTCCTTGTATGGCTTGCCCACACGCTCGACAGCGTCAACGTAACGATTGGTATAGGCAAGCGTGGCGCCGTCAGGCGCTGTAATGGCGACCAGAATCTGCCCACGGTCCTCCAGGGGCGAGAGCTCGCGCTTCATTGTCGGCAAGATCAAACCGATGGCCAGGGCGCATAAGATCATGATTGCGATCACCAGCCAACGCGCGTCCAGTACAAATCGCTTGACGGCGTTGAGCGGCCCCACCGCATCGCCGGTTCGGTCATATGCGGTCGTCACGAGCCAGGTCAACGCCCTTTCATAGGCCCCGGTGATCGCCTCCAGAATCCGCTCCATGGAACGGTCAAACCAGCTCGGATTCGGGTTGTGCCTGAGCAGCAGCGAACACATCATGGGTGAGAGCGTGAGCGCGATAAAGCCAGACACCAGAACCGCCCCTGCCAGCGCCAGGGCAAACTCAACAAACAGGCGTCCTGTTCGACCTGGCGTAAAGGCCAGCGGAGCGTAGACGGCGGCCAACGTGACGGTCATCGCGACCACGGCAAAACCAACTTCGCGCACACCTTTGATGGAAGCCGAAAATGGATCGAGCCCCTCTTCAATGTGCCGGTAAATATTCTCCAGTACGACAATGGCGTCATCAACCACCAGGCCGATGGCAAGCACCAGCGCGAGCAGCGTCAGCGTGTTGATCGTAAAGCCGGCCAGCGCCATCAGTGAGAACGCGCCAATCAAGGCCACCGGAATGGTCACGATCGGGATGACGGACGCGCGGATCGTGCGCAGAAAGACAAAAATTACCAAGGCAACCAACAACACCGCCTCAACAATCGTGCGAAACACGCTGTCGATCGACTTTTCAATGAAGACCGAGTTATCGTTGGCGATATTGATGGTCAAACCCGCGGGCAGATCAGCCTGCAGCTTCGGAATCATCGCGCGCACGCCTTTGCTTAAGTCCAACGGGTTTGCCGTGGCTTGACGGATCACCCCGGCCGTGACCGCTGTCTTCCCGTTCAGACGCGAGCCGCTGCGCACGTCGGCGGCCGCCTCTTCCACCCTGCCAATATCTCTTATGCGCACCGGGAAACCATTGACATTCTTGATGATGATGTCAGAGAACTGCTCGGGGCTTGCCAAATCCGTCTGCGACGTCACGCTGAACTCCCGCTGGGTCGACTCAATGCGCCCGGCAGGCACCTCCAGGTTGCTGCGCCGGATGGCATCTTCGGCGTCCTGAATCGTCAGCCGATGAGCGGCAAGTTTGTCGGGATCGAGCCAGACTCGCATCGCGTACTTGCGTTCACCGTAAATTCTCACGTCCGCAGCCCCCGTGACCGTCTGCAGGCGCGGCTTGACGACGCGGTTCACCAGATCATTGATTTGCAGCCCGCTGAGTGTGTCGCTGGTAAAGGCCAGCCAGATTACGGGGAACGCGTCTGCCTCCACTTTGGCAATGACAGGTTCGTCGGCCGCTTGCGGCAGTCGATTGCGCACCCGTGAGGTCCGGTCCCGCACCTCGGCCGCAGCATTGTCTGAGTCCTTTTCCAAGCGAAACCGTACCGAAATTTGCGTCTGTTCGGCGCGGCTGATCGACGTAATGACGTCGACGGCATCGATGCCGGCAATCGAATCCTCCAGCGGCTTGGTCACCTGGGACTCCATCACCTCGGCGGAGGCCCCGGCGTACCGCACGCTCACCGTGACGACCGGCTCGTCAATCTTGGGATACTCGCGCACCGCCAATTTGTTTAGACTGACGGCGCCAATCAACAAGACGAGCAGGGAAATCACCGTGGCAAAGACCGGGCGGCGAATCGAGAGTTCGGCGAGTTGCATCAGCTTTTCCGGATTGCACAGGCGTCGGACTGGCCGGCGACCGTCGGCATGGCAAGCGGTACGCCAGCCGCAGCCGATGAGGGCGGCGCCAACATCGGCTTGACCTCGGTCCCGTCACGCTGTATGCGCTGTTGTCCTGCGGTTACCACGGTGTCGCCAGCATCGAGTCCGCGCAAAATCTCAACCTGACCGGGGCGTCGGATACCAAGCGTGACTTCAACCCGTTCCGATAGCCATGTGTCCGGCAACGGTCCAGGCTTGAGTCTGATCACATAGGACTTCCCGCCCAACGGAACAATGGACTCTTCCGGGATGACCTTGGCATTTTCCCGGGTACTGAAAACTGCCGTCACACGTGCAAACATTCCTGGTCGCAAACGCAAGTCACGATTGTCAATGCAGCCGCGCACGCCCACGGAGCGCCCGTTGCTGTCAATCAACGGATCGACCGCCTGAATCGTGGCAACGAACCTGGCGCCGGGCAAGGCATCGAGCACAACGCTCGCACGCTGCCCGCGGTGGACCCGGTTCTGGAAGCGCTCGGGCAATCTGAAATCGACAAACAACGCGTCAATATCCTCGATATTGACGATATCCGCCCCGTCCTTCAGATAATCGCCGACGTTGACCGAGCGAATGCCTGCAAGGCCGTCAAACGGTGCCACGATCTTCAAGCGCGCCGCGGTCGCTTGCGCCAGGGCCAGTTTTGCCTGCGCCACATCCAGATTGGCGGCACTTTCGTCCACCGAGCGCTGGCTGATAAAGTTTTGCGCGGCCAAGTCCTTGTTGCGATTATGGTTAGCGATCGCGATTGACAACTCGGCCCGACTTTGTCGCACCTGCGCCGTTGGCAACTGATCGTCAAGCTGGACCAACAGCTGGCCCATGTGAACGCGCTCGCCGTCGCGAAAATTTAGCTGCGTCACGCGACCGCTGACTTCGGGACGCATCATCACGCCCTGGCGCGAACGCAACGTCCCGACCGCCTGCGTATCGTCCACCAGAGGCATGCTCTGCACCTTGGCAATATCAACAACGGGCTTGCCTGACGGAGTGGCAACGGCCACCGCGCTGTTCCTTTCCGGCGGTCTTTTCTGAAACCACCAGGCGGCCCCGACGGCAAGCGCCAGACCGACCACCGCGACACCTACCCGACTCAATTTCTTCATGGACATGGAAACGGCATTTCTCGACAGTTGCACAAGACCCGTCCGTGCAACGGCGGCGCAACGGCGAGATCAGTGCGCCAATGTACCATCAGCAACGAGCGTTCACGCGGCGGCGGCTCACAAATCAGCGTTCACGCAACGCTTGTTCCACGCCCAGATTGGCCAGCGCGTCTGCCCGCTCGTTGCCTGCATCACCGTCATGACCCCGAACCCAGCGCCACTCAATTTTGTGGCCGCGACCATGAACCAATTCATCCATGCGCTGCCAAAGGTCGATGTTCTTGACGGGCTGCCTGCCCGCAGTCTTCCAGCCTCGCGCCTTCCAGCCGACAAGCCACTGCGTCATCCCCTGCAGCACGTACTGACTGTCAACGTAAAGCCTGACATGGCTGGGCCGCTTCAGCGCCGACAGGGCCTCAATGACTGCCGTCATTTCCATGCGGTTGTTGGTCGTACCCTGTTCGCCTCCGCAAAGTTCCTTTTCCAGATCGTCGGACTTGAGCAGGGCGCCCCAGCCCCCAGGACCCGGGTTGCCCTTGCAGGCGCCGTCGGTGTAGATCTCGATCGTCTTCAATCTTCGTTCCTTGTTCGTGTATCGTTCAGGCCCTCAGAGCCCGTCAGCATTACGCGTCCAGCTATTGAAATAGTAGCAATGGCGGGTCCTTTCGCAGCCTTCCAAGTGGGGCTCAACAAAGTGACGGCGTGCACCCGTTTGACCGCAACCAGAAAATAAACCGTCCCGAAGACGGGCCACCAGCGCGCCCCGACCCGGTCCATCCAATCGAGGCGGCGCAGCCACTTCTCGCTCTCGATCGCTGGTCGATAACAGCCAAACCGGCCGATTTCAACTTCAAAATTGAGCAGCCTCAGCCAGTCGCGCAGGCGCCAGTACCCAATCAGGCCCTCCCGCGGCAAGAACGACGGCTTGCCAAAGCGAACGCGTTGGTACAGTCGTCGGCTCCGTTGGCGAAGAGCCCAGAACGACACCGGGTTGAGTCCGGTGATCACCACGCGCCCCTCCGGGACGAGAACCCGCTCGACTTCGCGCAAGGTCGCGTGTGGGTCCGTTGCAAGTTCCAGTGAATGAGGCAACACGACGAGATCAAGAGCGGCCGACGGAAACGGCAGCGCGGAGAAATCCGTGACCAGGGTCGCGCCTGCGATCGGGTTAGTGCATGCCAGCCAACGATGCGGCATGCGGTTTGACGAAAGCGCATCGAGCTCCCCCAGCCCGAGCTGCAATGCGTGATACCCAAAGATGTCAGCCACCGCATGGTCAAGCTGCAAGCGCTCCCAGGCCAGCAGGTACCGACCCGGCGGCGTCGCGAACCAGTCATGCAAACCTATAATTTGATCGTCCATGAAACTAATTCCGTTACCCGCGTTTGCCGATAACTACATATGGTTGTTGCACGACGAACATCGGGCCCTGGTCGTTGACCCGGGCGATGCGCAAACCGTGCTCGAAACGCTACAGCGTCTTGACCTCGATCTCAAGGCCATTCTAGTCACGCACCACCACGCTGACCATACCGGCGGCGTTGCCGCCCTGCGCAACGCCACGAACGCCCGCGTCTATGGGCCGGCGCGCGAAGCCGTGCCGGAACCGCTAACCCGCCTGGGTCAGGGCGACCGGGTGCGGGCACTCGGGCTGGAATTTCGGATCATGGACGTACCGGGTCATACCGCCGGGCACATCGCCTACTACAGCGAGAGCGGCGTCGGGCCCGCGCCGCTGCTTTTTTGCGGCGATACGCTGTTCAGCGCCGGGTGCGGGCGCTTGTTTGAGGGAACGCCTCAGCAGATGTTGGCCTCGCTCGATTCCCTGAGCGCCCTGCCCGCGGACACGCGGGTATGTTGCGCCCACGAGTACACTCTTGGCAATCTGGCGTTCGCCTGTGCAATCGATCCGGCCAACGAGGTACTGCGCGACTACGCACTCGTTGCGCGCGAGCAGCGTCGGGCGCAGCGCCCGACCTTACCCTCAACTCTGGGGCTCGAGCGCCAGATCAACCCGTTCTTGCGTACGCGTGAGGCGGCCATTGTTGGCGCTGCCCAGGGTTTTGACCCGTCAGCGCGCGAAGCCGCAGACGTATTTGCTGCGCTTCGAACCTGGAAGAACGAGTTCCGATGAAACTTCTCCGCTACGTCGTACTGTGCAGCCTCGTCTGGCTGGCCGGCTGTGCCAGCAACAGCGTGATCGTTACCCCCGAACCCCCCGCACAGTCGACGAAGCAACCGTCAGCGGCAGTCGTGCCGCAGGCTGATGTCCGTGCGGCTCACACACCCATCATCCCCGGTGGAGAACTGCTACCAATCACCCCGGCGCAGGCCGCGTCCGACAGCGTCGTTGCGCTGGCCCCGCCCGTCGATTTGTGGGAACGCATTCGGCGCGGATTCCGTATGCCAGACCTGGACAACAGCCTGGTGCGTGATCGTGAACAGTGGTATGGCGCGCGTCCCGACTACATTCAACGCATGACCGAACGGTCCAGCAAATATCTTTTCCACATCGTCGAAGAGCTGGAGCGGCGCAACATGCCAACAGAATTGGCCTTGCTGCCCTTTATCGAAAGCGCGTTCAACCCGCAGGCCGTTTCGCGCGCCAAGGCCGTCGGGATGTGGCAATTCATGCCAGCCACGGGCAAGCATTTCGAGCTCAAGCAAAACGCCTTTCGTGATGATCGCCGCGACGTGCTCGCCTCCACACGCGCGGCCCTGGACTATCTGCAAAAACTCTACACCATGTTTGGCGATTGGCATCTCGCGCTCGCCGCCTATAACTGGGGTGAAGGGAGCGTCGCGCGAGCGATCGCCAAGAATCTTCGCCATGGAAGCGGCACCGGATATGGCGAGCTCACCATGCCTATGGAAACCCGCTTTTATGTACCCAAACTGCAGGCCATGAAAAACATCGTGGCGAACCCGCAGGCGTTCCACCTGAACCTGCCCGATATCGGCAACCATCCGTACTTTCAAAGCGTCGACATTGCGCACGACATTGATGTGGCGCTGGCTGCCAAACTCGCAGAGATCGCGATCGACGACTTCAGGGAACTCAACCCATCCCTGAATCGTCCCGTGATTCTGGCTGCCGGGACGCCGCAAATTCTGCTGCCGTGGGACAACGCGGCGATCTTCCAGAGAAACCTCGAGAGCTACACCGCGGGCCCGCTGGCAAGCTGGACTGTCTGGCTCGCCCCAACAGCGATGAAGCCGGCTGAAGCGGCCAAGCGCGTGGGCATGAGCGAAAGCCTGCTACGCAGTGTCAACAAAATTCCCCAGAAGATGATCATCAAGGCTGGATCGAGTCTTCTGGTTCCGCGTTCGGTCCGTCTTGAAGCGGACGTCACAGGCCACTTGGCGGACAACGGCCAACTGTCGCTTGCCTCCGAAACGCGCGCCGGACGCACGCCGGCGAAGGCAGGCAAGGCCAGGCGCCATAGCCAGGCAAAAAGCAAGGGCAAACCCGCAGCCAAGCAAGCACGAAGCACCCCCAAGAAAAAAAAGCGAACGGCAAAACAGTAGCCAACGACGCGATCCTGGCCTAACCCTCGCGCCGGTCGGCCAGGGCATGGGCAATGGTGCCCAAATCTACGTACTCGAGCTCGCTGCCAACTGGCACGCCACGTGCCAACCGTGTGAGTTGCAGGCCGCGAACGCTCAACCCCTGCTTGATGACATGTGCAGTGGCTTCGCCTTCGGCAGTGAAGTTGGTCGCCAGAATCACCTCTTGAACAACGCCATCGCAAGCGCGTTCGAACAAGCTCTTGAGCCCGATTTCGTTCGGGCCGACCCCGTCCAGCGGGCTGAGTTTGCCCATCAAGACAAAATACAAGCCCCTGTAGGCACCGGTGCGCTCGACAGCGGCCTGATCCGCCGGAGTCTCTACAACACACAACTTGGTAGCGTCACGCCTCGGGTCAAGACAGGTGGAACAAATCAGGGCCTGTGCAAACGTATGACAGCGTTCGCAGTGCCGGACCGACTCTGCAGCGAGCTGCAGCGAGCGAGACAGAAGTTGTGCACCGGCGCGATCGTGCTGCAGCATATGAAACGCCATTCGTTGCGCCGACTTCAGCCCAACGCCGGGCAGACGACGCAGCGCCTGGATCAATCCCTCAAGCGCGTTGATCTCGGACACGCGCGATCAGAAAGGAAATTTCATGCCGCCAGGCAGACCGGGCATGCCGGCCGTCACCTTGCCCATCTTCTCGGCCGATGTCTCCTCGGCCTTGCGAACCGCGGCGTTGAAGGCGGCGGCAACCAAGTCTTCAAGCATATCCTTGTCCTCGGCCAGCAGACTTGGGTCAATCGTGACCCGGCGCACGTCGTGCTTGCAAGTCATCAATACCTTGACCATCCCCGCTCCCGATTCCCCGGTGACCTCGATCGTGCCCAATTCTTCCTGGGTCTTCTTCATGTTGTCCTGCATGGCCTGGGCCTGCTTCATGAGTCCAGCGAGTTGTCCTTTGTTGAACATTTGATTTCCTTCGGTGATATCGGTTGTCAGCCACCGGCCGACGTGTCAGGCCGGATGCTGCCAGGGACAATTTTCGCCCCAAAATTGCGCGTCATGCCTTGCACAAATGGATCTTCAAAAACGAGCTTTTCAGCAGCCAACTGGCGTTCGGCCACCAACGCTGCATTGCGCCGGGCCGGACTGTCGGTGACGCGTCCGACCTCCACCGCCAGACGCACTGTGTAGCCCAGGCTCACCAGGGCGACGGCCAGTCGCTCCCGGCTACCAGTCTGATTGAGGGCCTCACGCTCGACGCGCAAAATCCACTGGTCTGTGTCTCGCGCTACCAACTGCGACTGCAGCGCCAACTCGCGCACCATCGCAGTGATCGCCCCAGCCTGCACCAACTCACCCACAATTTGGTACCAAAATTCCCCTTCGGGCGCGGCAATCAGCGCGGCCTGACCGGCACCGGCACCGGCATCGGCCCGCGAGTCGGTCGTCGAGCGCACTTCAATTGCTACAATTTCCGTAGCGCTCCGCGAAGATGGCGTGGGCGCTTTTGGCTGGTTTGGCTGCGGATCTCGGGCCAGACCGGTGACCCGCAATGGCCTCAGATCGGGCGCCGCGGGTTCTGGCCGCGCAACAAGCTCTCGCACCGCCGGCTTGGCTGTCACATCCGGGTCCGCCCCGTTCGGTGCTCGCGGCTTGAAGGCGAGCAGCCGCAGCAGCACCATCGTAAGCGCAGCGTATTCATCCGGCGCCAGTCCCAATTCAGCACGCCCATGCAAACAAATGCTGTAGAGCAGTTGCGTCTGGTCGGCCGGCAAAAGCGCCGCCAGGCGCGCGAGTTCGTTCGCGTACGGGTCACCGTCATCTTCCTCAACCAAGTTGGCGACCATTTGCCTGACCGCCATGCGTTGCAATACCGAGCTCATTTCCTCCAGCGTCGAGGCGGCGCTCAGGCCATGCAGTCGCAGCGTCTCGGAAATCTCGACCACGGCCTTGCCATCAGCTTCGGCCAACGCCTGGACCAGACGGAACACGTACCCACGGTCAACACTGCCGAGCATCTGGCGCACAGCGGCTTCGTCAACACGTCCGGCCCCAAAGGCAATCGCCTGATCGGTCAAACTCAACGCGTCGCGCATCGACCCGCGCGCGGCGTTGGCGAGCAGGCGCAACGCCTGCAGCTCGGTCGGCACATCTTCGGCCTGCACCACCTTGTGCAAATGCTCGCGAATCGTCTCTGGTGCCATCGGGCGCAGATTGAACTGCAAACAGCGCGAGAGCACCGTCACCGGAACTTTCTGCGGATCGGTGGTGGCGAGGATAAATTTTAGATACGGCGGCGGCTCTTCAAGCGACTTGAGCATGGCATTGAAAGCGTGGCCAGTGAGCATATGCACTTCGTCGATCATGAAGACCTTGAAGCGCCCCTGAACCGGCTTGTACACCGCCTGCTCCAGCAAGGCCTGCACCTCATCGACGCCGCGGTTGGAAGCGGCGTCGAGCTCGGTGTAGTCGACGAACCGCCCGCCATCAATATCAGTACACGCCTGGCAGGTACCACAGGGCGTCGCCGTAATGCCTCCGTTGCCATCGGGGCCCTGGCAATTGAGTGACTTGGCCAGGATACGTGACACCGTCGTCTTGCCCACCCCGCGCGTACCGGTGAACAGATAGGCGTGATGCAGCCGCTGCGTGGCCAGCGCATTCGAGAGCGCCTGAACCACATGATCCTGCCCTACCATTTCAGCGAAGTTGCGCGGACGGTACTTGCGGGCGAGCACGAGATAGGACATTGGAGGATTCTAAGGCGGCGCTACCCTTACAATCGTGCCTGACGGGCCTTCCCGCATGGTGAAGCGGCCAACCGGGTCAGGTGGGGAACCAAGCAGCCCTAACTGTGGAGCCAGTGCCGGGGTCAAGGCTCGTCAACCTATCCCGAAGCTGGTGAACCGATCCGGAATTGGAGTCCATGAACGAACTCAGGCAATTGGAGTCTCTCGGATTGGTGTTGCCGCCTGCGGGCTACATCGTTGGAGCCATCCTGTTCGGCGTTCTCGGCTATGTTGTGTTCCGCCGCGGTCGCAAGGCCGCGAAGCCGCCCCTGGTTTGGATCGGTGTTGTCATGATGCTTTATCCCTATGCGGTGTCGCAAACATGGCTGCTCTGGGTCATGGGCGTGTTGCTTTGTGTCTGGGGCTACATCAAATGGAACTAAGGGGTCGGATGCCAGGTTGGTGCACCCGGGCCGGGCGCACGGCAAAATACAGTCGCGACCAGCAGTTCGATACCGAGCCGGACTCCCCAACCAAAACAAGGAACCCAAAATGACTGAACTCATGTCTTACCAACTTGACGACGGCGTTGCCACGGTGCGTCTATGCAACGGAAAGGTCAATGCCATATCGCCAGACGTCATCGCCGGCTTGCATCGGGCACTCGACAGTTCGGTCGCGGACAAGGCGATTGTCATTCTCACCGGTCAGCCCGGCATACTGTCGGGCGGCTATGACCTCAAGGTCATGACTTCGTCACCGCAAAACGCGATGGCCCTGGTCACGGCGGGCAGTGAACTGGCACGACGCATGCTGTCGCACCCGTTACCGATCATCGTCGCGTGTTCCGGGCATGCCGTTGCCAAAGGCGCCTTCTTGCTGCTGTGCGCTGATTACCGGATCGGTGTTGATGGCGCTTTCACCATCGGTTTGAACGAAGTCGCCATCGGCATGACCATGCATCGGGTCGGCATCGCTCTGGCGCGCGACCGCTTGCGCAAGTCGGTGTTTCAACGTGCTGTCAACAATGCAGAAATGTTCAACCCGCAAGCCGCCAAAGAAGCCGGGTTTCTCGATGCCGTTGTGCCCCCCGAGGAACTCATGGGCGCAGCTTTGGCGATGGCGGCGCAGTTGAAGAAGATCAACCTTGCGGCCCACGCCAAGACCAAGCTCAAAGTTCGAAGTGAATTGATCGAAACCCTCAATCAGGCCATTGAATTCGACAAGACCACAGGTCTTGCCTGAGCACGGGTGCCCCGCCAGGCGCTAGAACAAGCCCGAGATCCGGCCGTCATCGTCAATATCGATACGCGCGGACGCCGGTTCCTTGGGCAGACCAGGCATCGTCATGATGTCTCCGCAAATCATCACGACAAACTCGGCTCCCGCAGCCAGCCGCACCTCGCGGATATTGACCATGTGCCCCGAGGGTGCGCCGCGCAGCTTGGGGTCGGTTGAAAACGAGTATTGGGTCTTGGCAACGCACACCGGGTAGCGACCAAAACCGTCCTGCTGCAACTTGGCGATCTTTGCGCGCACCGCAGAATCGGCGGAGATGTCAGCAGCGCCGTATATCTTGGTGGCGATGGCTTTCATCTTGTCCCACAAACTGTCTTCGTCCTGATAGACGAACCGCATTTCTGCGGTATCGGATTGCGCCAACTTCACGACCATGTGCGCGAGTTCCTCAGCCCCGGCTGATCCTTGCGCCCAGTGCCGCGCGATCACCACCGGAACGCCCTGCCGGTCCATATGGCGGCGCAACAGTGCGTACTCGGGTTCGGTATCGGCCGTGAAGTGATTCAGCGCCACGACACACGGCAGGCCGTAGCGATGGCGAATATTCTCCACGTGCCGCTCCAGGTTGGGCAAGCCCTTTTCCAGGGCAATCAGATTCGGCACGGAGAAGTCCCCGGCGTCAACACCGCCGTGGTACTTGAGCGCCCGCAAGGTCGCCACAATGACGGCAACGTCGGGTCGCAACCCGGATTTTCGACACTTGATGTCGATAAACTTTTCGGCGCCGAGATCGGCACCGAAACCGGCCTCGGTCACCACGTAATCGCCGAGTTTGAGCGCAGCCCGGGTCGCCGTCACGGTGTTGCAGCCGTGTGCAATATTGGCAAATGGACCCCCATGAATGATCGCCGGGTTGTTCTCCAGCGTCTGCACCAGGTTGGGCTTGATCGCGTCCTTGAGCAAAGCCGCCATGGCTCCCTGGGCCTGCAGATCGCTCGCTCGGATCGGGCTCAGGTCGCGGGTGTAGCCGACGATGATCCGGCCTAACCGGTCCTTGAGATCGCGTCGCGACGTGGCCAGACAGAAGATGGCCATGACCTCGGACGCAACGACGATATCAAAACCATCTTCGCGCGGAAAGCCGTTGCCAGAACCCCCGAGCGAAATGACGGTGGAGCGCAGCGCGCGGTCGTTCATGTCCATCACACGACGCCAGACAACGCGACGGAAATCAAAGCGCAACGAATTGCCGTGATGAATATGGTTGTCGATCAGGGCGGCCAGCAGGTTGTGCGCAAGGGCGATCGCGTTGAAATCCCCCGTGAAGTGAAGGTTGATGTCTTCCATCGGCACCACCTGGGCATACCCGCCACCGGCCGCACCCCCCTTCATGCCGAACACCGGACCCAGCGATGGCTCGCGCAACGCAATCACGCAGCGCTTGCCAATGCGGTTCAAGGCGTCGCCCAGGCCCACGACAGTCGTCGTCTTGCCCTCGCCCGCAGGCGTCGGGCTGATCGCTGTCACCAGTATCAATTTACCGTCGGGCCCGGTTTGCTGCTGCAACCACGCCAGATCAATCTTGGCCTTGAAGTGACCATAGGGTTCCAGCGCCTGGGGCGGAATGCCCAGGCGGTCCTGTGCCATCTGCATCACGGGTTTGAGCGTTGCCGCCTGGGCGATTTCAATGTCCGAGAGAGTCACGCCGGTACTTTCATCATTGTTGGCCAGCGCGGTGACGCCGAACCACGCGACGCCAATTCGACCTAGCCCATAGGCTTCAGGACGTTCGCGCCGACCAGGGCAATTTGCTCGTCCTGCGAGGCCAACACGCCGGAGACACCGATGGCCCCGACCATGACGCCGTCATAGACGATCGGTACCGCACCCTGCAGCGGCGTGATCCCCTGCAATGCGGCGAATGCCGTGCGCCCCTTGTTGATGGCGTCCTCCAGCGCCCCACTCGGGCGACGATAGCGCATCGCCGTGCTCGCTTTGCCCTGCGCAATCGCGGCGCTGGCGACATGGGCACCGTCGAGCCGTTCAAGGTATAGAAGGTTGGCGCCGTCGTCGACGATCGCAATGCTCACATTCCACTTGTTGCTAGTGGCTTCGGCATGGGCTGCCGCCGCGATCACCTTGACGACATCGAGCGTCAGGCACGGTTTGTTCGGCAGCCGCGGACCGGGTTTTGCAGTTTTCATATCGCCTCTTCGCTCTTCATGATCCATTTCCTGCGCCGATCAAACGCCGCAGTTTGTTCCAGGCAAACCCCAGTACCGGCCAGAACAACATCGCCAGCGCCAACGTCGTGATCGTGCCGACCAGCGGGTTCGACCAGAAAACGCCAAGGTCGCCCCTGGAGCCCATCATGGTTTGGCGAAACGCCGCCTCGGCGCGATCACCCAGCACCAGCGACAACACCAGGGGCGCCAATGGGTAATCGAGTTTCTTCAGAACGTAACCGACGATGCCAAACAGCAGCATGAACCAAATGTCGAGCATGGCGCTGTGCACTGAATAGGCACCAATCGCACAGACGACAATGATGATAGGGGCAATGATGGCAAACGGGATACGGAGAATGGCCGCAAACAGCGGCACCGTGCTGAGCACGATGATCAGCCCGGCCACGTTGGACAAGTACATGCTGGCGATCAGACCCCACACAAATTCCTTTTGCTCGACAAACAGGAGCGGTCCAGGTTGTAAACCCCAAACCATCAGGCCCCCAAGCAGGACTGCGGCGGTGGCCGAACCGGGAATCCCCAGCGCCAACATCGGCAACAGCGCAGCGGTTCCGGAAGCGTGCGCAGCTGTTTCTGGCGCGATTACGCCTTCGAGCTGGCCGGTGCCGAACTTGTCGCCGTTCCTGGAAAAACGCTTGGCAATGCCGTAGCCCATGAACGAGGCCGCAGTCGCGCCACCGGGCGTGATACCCATCCAGCAGCCAATGGCTGAACTGCGAATCAGTGTCAGCCAGTACTTGGGCAGCTTCTTCCATGTTTCGAGCACGACCTTCATGTTGATCTTGGCGCTCTTGCCCTCAAACGCCAAGCCCTCCTCCATGCTCAGCAAGATCTCTCCAATCCCGAACAAACCGATCACCACGATCAGGAAGTCGACGCCGCGCAGCAACTCTGACCAGCCAAAAGTCATGCGTAACTCGCCGCTCACCGTATCCATGCCAATGGCCGCAAGACCAAAGCCCAACATCATGGAAATGATCGTCTTGAACGAATCCTTGCCGGTCCCGATAAAACTGCAAAAGGTGAGCAGAAAAACGGCAAAGAACTCCGGCGGACCAAACCGCAGCGCAAATTTCGCGACCATTGGCGCCAGGAACGTGATCAGCAAGACCGCCACCAGCGCCCCGAAAAATGATCCGGTAAACGATGCGGTCAGCGCCTCGCCAGCGCGCCCCTGCTGGGCCAGCGGGTAACCATCAAACGTCGTGGCCACAGAGTGGGTCTCGCCGGGAATGTTGAACAGTATCGAAGTGATCGCACCGGCAAACAACGACCCCCAGTAGATGCACGACAGCATGATGATCGCCGAGGTTGGGGCCATCGTGAAGGTCAGGGGCAACAGGATCGCGACGCCGTTGGGACCACCCAGACCTGGCAGAACACCGATCACCACGCCGAGCACAATGCCGATGGCCATCATGCCGATGTTGTACCAGCTCAGCGCCAGCGCAAAACCATGAAACAGAGCGTCGAGTTCTTCCACTGGGCATTTCTCCGAAGACGGCCTTCAATAACCGAACAGGGCTTCCAGCGGCCCTTTGGGCAGTGGCACCTTGAACTGCACCTCGAACATCCAAAACAACAATGCGCTGACCCCCACACTTACCAGCAGGGTCTTGAGCCACTTGCTCTTGTCCATCACCCGCATGAAAGCGCCAATGAACAGGGTCGAAGCGACATAGATACCAAGAAACTGGATCGCGAGCACATAGACCGCCGTGGGCAGCAACACCATCAGGACAAGTTTCAACCGCGCCCAGGAAACAAATACTTCGAAATTGCGCTGCTTGCCCAACAAGGACCTGAGGGCGACAGCCAGACTGGCGATACACAGGATGACCCCGATACGCAACGGAAAATAGCCTGACTGCGGCCCGTCGCTGGCCCAGCCCGCGCCAATCTTGTAGTTGTCGACGATCATTACCACGCCCAGCGCAAAGATGATGACCGCCGTGACCGCGTCGACCATGCCATGGGACCATCCGCCGGGCGGTGCGCTTTCTCGTTCCTGCATCGTGCTGCTCCTGACTGTCTCGCGCCGACTACTTGTGGGCGAACCCGGCTTCGTTCATCAGCTTGTTGTGAAAGGCTTCGTCCTTCTCGAGAAACTTGACGAACTCCGGACCTGTCAGGAAGACATCCTTGAGTGCCTGCTTGCTCAGGTAGTCCTTCCATTCCGGCGTCGCCGCAACCTTCTTGAGCAGATCGACATAGAACGCGACCTGCTCCTTGGTCGTGCCCGCCGGGATGAAGAAGCCGCGCAGCATCTGGTATTCAACGTCGACCCCGGAGTCCTTGCAGGTCGGAATGTCGGCCCATGACAGGTCCTTGGTGATTTTGTCCTTGTAGACCATGCGCTGGGCCGAGAACACGCACAAGGCACGGACCTGGTCGGCGCGCCACTGGGCGATGTTTTCGCTCGGGTTGTTCACGTTCGAATTGATGTGCTTGCCCACCAGTTGCGTTGCCGCTTCGCCGCCGCTCTTGTAGGGAATGTAGGTGAATTTTGTCCCTGCAGTCTTGTCCAGCATCACCGTGATGATGTGGTCCTCGCGCTTGGAACCCGTGCCGCCCATCTTGAAGGTCCCGGGAGCTGCCGCCTTGACCGCATCAAGGTATTCCTTGGGCGTCTTGTACGGCGTTTCTGCATTCACCCAAAGCAGGAATTCATCCAGTGCAATCAGCGCGACCGGGTTCAGGTCGCGCCAGTTGAACGGCAGGTTGACCGCCACTGGCAGCGTGTAGATAGCGGAGAACGCGGTCATCAGCTTGTGCGGGTCCCCCTTGGCATCCTTCACATCCATGATGCCCTCGGCGCCGCTGGCGCCGGACTTGTTCATGACCATCATGGGTTGCTTCATCAACTGGTGCTTGACCACGATGCCCTGAATCGTGCGCGCCATCTGGTCGGCTGCGCCACCCGCACCAGCGGGCACAATGATCTCCACCGACTTCGTCGGCTGCCAAGGGGCCTGAGCCTGCGCCGGTGTCACGACCGCGCAAGCAAGCACTGCTGCCAAGAACGCGGACGACGCGCTTGTCGTCGAAAATTTCTGAATTCGCAAAGTCATGCTGTTCTCCTCATTGAAGTGTTGAAGTCAAATGATCCATCGCCGCGGCTACGCCACCGCTGCGGTGCGGCACCCCGGCCAGCCTCAGGCCCATCTCCACACCTGCGAGCGTACCCATGAGTGTGAGTTCATTGAAGTCGCCGAGGTGACCGATTCGAAAGACCTTGCCCGCGAGCTTGGCCAAACCCACGCCCAACGACATGTCAAAGTTATCGAGCACGATCTTGCGGAATTTGTCGGCGTCGTGACCTTCGGGCATCAGTACGGTCGTGAGCGACGAGCTAGACGCTACCGGATTGGCGCAGAACACTTCCAGGCCCCAGGCACGAACCGCACATCGTGTTGCCTCGGCAAAGCGCTCGTGCCGGGCAAAAACGTTGTTCAAGCCTTCCTCGAACAGCATGTCGCAGGCTTCGGACAGGCCGTAAAGCAAATTGGTCGACGGTGTGTACGGCCAAAAGCCGCTCTTGTTGGCTTCCAGAATTTCGGCCCAGGCCCAGTAGGATTTTGGCAAGCCGGAGGACCGGGAAGCGGCGATCGCTTTCTCGCTAAGGGCATTGAAGGACAGGCCCGGGGGCAGCATCAGCCCCTTTTGCGAGCCAGCGACGGTCACGTCGACACCCCACTGCTCGTGCCGGTAGTCGATCGAGCCGAGCGAGGAAATGGTGTCAACCATCAGCAGAGCCGGATGCTTGGCGCCGTCGATGGCGCCGCGCACCGCCGCGATGTCCGACGTGACGCCGGTCGAGGTCTCGTTATGCACCACGCACACAGCCTTGATCCGGTGTTGCGAGTCTTCGGCTAGGCATTGCCCGATGCGGGCGGCATCGACACCCTGGCGCCAGTCGCCAGCGATAAATTCCGCGTTCAGGCCCAGCCGCTCAGCCATCTTCTTCCACAGCGTGGCGAAGTGGCCCGTTTCATACATCAGGACTTTGTCGCCGGCGGACAGGGTATTGACCAGCGCAGCCTCCCAGGCACCGGTGCCCGAGGCGCCATAAATGATCACCGGGCCCTGGGTCTGAAACACCTTCTTGATGTCTGTGAGCACCTTCTGGCCGATCACCTGAAACTCGGGCCCCCGGTGGTCAATGGTCGGGTTGTCGATGGCGCGCAAAACCCGTTCTGGCACATTGGTCGGCCCGGGAATTTGCAGGAAATGGCGACCGCTGGGCCTGTGGGCGAGCTTTAACATTGACCATGCTCCATGTTATTGTATGCAAAATGCAATGGTATTCCGGTTCTGCGCTGAATGCAAGCAAGCAGTCAAGGTCAGGCGGTGTTAAGCTAGATTGTATGCAAAGTTCGAATTCTTTCATGACCGAAGATGGTTTGGATAAGACCTCGTTACACCTGAGGGTGGCCGATCAATTGCGCGACAAGATCACGTATGGCGAGCTCGCGCCCGGGTTGAGGCTCACCGAAAGGGTACTGTGCGAGGAGCTCAAAGTCTCACGCACGCCCTTGCGCGAAGCACTCAAGACTCTGGCCAGCGAAGGGTTGGTCGAACTGCTGCCCAACCGCGGCGCGATGGTGACACCCATGACGCTGGCGGACACCGCGCAGACGTTCGAAGTGCTGCGCGTGCTCGAAGGTCTGGCCGGCGAACTTGCCTGCGAGCGAGCCAATGTCGCGGACAGGGCACAACTACGTGAACTGCACGAACGCATGCGAATCTGTTATCGCAACGGCGAACGCGAGGACTACTTCGAGCTCAATCAGACCATTCACGCCCGACTTTTCCTGCTCTCGGCCAACCCGGTATTGAGCTCGACACAGCACAAGCTCAATCTGCGCCTGCGCCGGGCGCGCTATTTCGCCAATGTCAGTCAGGACCGCTGGGATCACGCGATGCAGGAACACGACCAGATCATTGCCGCCCTCGAAGCCAGAAACGGCAAGCGCCTGCGCGCACTGCTGGAAGAACACATCAGCAACAAATGCAACGCCGTCCTTGCTGCCCTGTTGGCCAACGGGGCGGTCAGCGCGCTCGGCACCAGAGCAGAGCAAGGGGTAACGCCCGGTCGCAGCAACACGAGGCCACTGCGTCGTGAAACCACCCCGGGTGCTCCATGATGCCGGCGCCTGAGCCGTCGAAGCCGTAGATCCCGCAGTTCGTCAACGCGGCGCGCGTTTCGTCGCATCGTCCTTGAACCGCCGACGCGGTCTTCCTAGACTTCTCCCATGCCATCACACGAGGTGGTGCAGAAGGGAAATGAAATGCTTGATGCCATCCAAACCAGAGCTCTCGTCGGCGCCGTGCTGATCACGAGCGTGATTCAGGGAGCACTCCTGCTCGCAATGAACGACGTGGCAGCGCAGGGCGCAGCCATGGCGGTACCAGCGGTTGCGCCCGCTGTCGCAGGGGGGCCAGAGGCACCGCGCGTGGCAATGCGCCAGCTCACGCTCGAACCCGTCACGATCGTTGGCAAGCACAGCGCTTACCCCGACGCGTTGGTTCGCCCCGTGAGCCAACGCGAAGACTGCAAAGCAGGCTTTGTGCGCGTCAGCATCACAAACGACGCGAGGTTGGGCGCGATCAACGCCTGCTGATCGCCGTCATCGCAATGTGCGAACCGTGTCTGCTCGGGCCAGGGTGCTATTCCGGGTCAGTCAGGAACGTCACCGCACCCCGCCCGGCGGCGCGCCCCGTGGCCATGCATGCGTTGAGCAGATAACCGCCCGTGGGGGCTTCCCAGTCGAGCATCTCACCGGCGCAAAACACGCCCGGCATCTGCTTGAGCATCAATTGCTCGTTCATCGCCCCGAACTCGACACCACCAGCCGTGCTGATCGCCTCATCGATCGGGCGCGGCGCCACCAGCGTGATCGGCAAGCCCTTGATAGCCAGAACCAGTTGCTCCGGGTCGTGCAACTGCTCCCGGCTCAATGCCTCGTGCAGGACCGCAAGCTTGATGCCATCGATGTGCAAGCGGCTCTTCAAATGACTCGACAGCGAGCGCGAACCGCGTGCGTGGCTCACCTCATCACGCACTCTGTGCGCTGAAAGGTCTGGCAGCAAGTCGAGGTGCAACGTGGCTTGGCCCCTGGCGGCAATTTCGTCGCGCAGCAAACTCGAGGCGGCGTAGATCAGGCTGCCCTCAACGCCGGTGGCGGTGGCGACAAACTCTCCTTTGCGCGCAAACTTCGGCCCATCGAGCGAAGCGAAGCTGATCGCGACCGACTTGAACGGGTGGCCGGCAAAGCGATTGCTAAAGTACGCACTCCAGCCCGGTGCGCGCGCCGGTGTGTGACCCCGGCCGACGTGGCCAAGATCAAATCCGCAGTTGGCCGGGCGCAGCGCCGCCACGGCCACGCCGCGCGCGCCCAGCCATGAGACCCAGGCCCCGTCCGAGCCCAGCCGCGCCCAACTCGCGCCGCCCAGCGCCAGCACCACCGCGTCGCTGCGCCGCCACACGGTCCCCTGGGGCGCGTCAAAACTGAGCTCCCGGCCATCGGCGCTCCAACCGTTGCAGCGATGGCGCATGTGAAACTGCACGCCAATACCCTCGCTCGGGTGCCGCAAACGATGCAGCCAGGCGCGCAACAAGGGTGCGGCCTTCATGTCCAGCGGAAACACGCGTCCGGACGTACCAACAAAGGTCGGCACACCCAACTCGGCGGCCCATGCACGCACCGTCGCTGCATCGAACTCACGCAGCGAAGCCTCAAGGCGCTCGCGCCGGGCACCGTAACGGGTGACGAAAATATCCGTGGGCTCCGAATGTGTCAAGTTCAGCCCTCCCTTTCCCGCGAGCAGGAACTTGCGCCCCGCCGATGGCATGGCGTCATAAACGTGCACGGCAACGCCACTGCGCTGGAGTACCTCGGCTGCCATCAGGCCCGCCGGGCCAGCGCCCACGACCACCGCTTCTTTTGCCGATTCAGGGTTCATGATCGCCCATCAGTTCAACCATGTCCCCGGTGCCTGTCAGGAACGCGGCCCGCACATCTGCTCCGGCGTGGATTTCCTGCACCGCACGCTGGTAAGCGCGCAGTTGCACCACCCAGTCGGCGCTGGCTTGCCCGGTGGCCGAGGACTTGTAATCGAGCACCCACCATTGGCCAACGTGGTCCGCGTCCAGGCGCTGCACCAGCCGGTCAATGCGTCGCGCCTGGCCCTGCACCATCAATTCGACTTCGTTGCCCTGCCAGGCCAGCACGGCCCGATCCCAGGCCCAGGCACCCTGTCCGCGAAGAATGCGTTCAGCCACGGTACCGGCCTGCGCCGCCTGTTCGCCGGTCAGATCAAATTCACGCCCGACCGCGAGCACGGCTGCCGGCGACAGATTGCCCCACTGCAACAAGCGGTGCATCGCCTCGCCGACCCGCGCGGCAATTCCATCTGGTTGCGTATTGATAGCAGCAGACACTTGATTGACACCCGCTGTAGGCAATTCGGCCAAATGAAATGATGTGGCCGCGGCGCGCGCCAGGGCCGAATCCGGTGACGCTGGCGCCACAACGGCAAGCGGTTCTGCCCGGGCCTGCAGCCGCTGCCACCAGCTGTGAGGGGCTTGCCGGTGCGGCTGCATGCTCGAAATGACCAACGTCTCGCAGGCTCGCGTCATCGCGACATACAACGCGTTAAGTTCTTCCTGCGCCTGCTGGGCGCGCTCGGCGCGAAGCGTCTCGATAGCACACGTGGGTGGCGCGTTCTCGCTGGCGAGAAAAACAAACTTGGCCGGCCAGGCGGCATCGAAAGGCCAGTCCACCAGCACCGTCATGCTCGCGGCGCTACGCTCGGCTGTGTCGGTGTCGAGCAGCAGCACCAAGGGCGCCTGGAGCCCCTTGGCGCCATGAATCGTGAGCAGACGCACCGCCTGCGGGTTGACAGCGGCGGGGGCGCGCACGCCCCCGCTCTTGAGCGAACGCACCAGGGCGTACGGCGTGGCATAGCGACCCCCACCGACTTGCAGCGAAAGTGCCAGCAGCGCACGCAAATTGCCAAGGACGTTGGCCCGCTGATGCGACGGTGCGGCCGAGCAAAAGCGCGCCAACACATCGCCGTCGGTGTAGATGGCTTGCAGCGCGTCGTGTGGCGGCAGCCGGTCAAGCCAGTCTTTCCAGCGCACCAAAACGACTGCCGGAGACCGTCCATCGGGCGCGAGTAGCTCTGATTTTTGTAGCAACTCAAACCACGTCGAGGGCGTCTGCTGACGCGCCAGCGCCAGCTGCACAAGCGCCTCGTCGCCCAGCCCAAACAGCGGCGATTTGAGCACGCGCGCCAGTGACAGATCATGTTGGGGCGAGACCAGCACGTCGAACAAGGCGACCAGGTCCTGCACTTCGCAACAGTCAATCAGGCTTGTGTTTTCGCCGATCTGGGCCGCAATCTGCAGCCGACGCAGTTCATCCTGCATCGGGACCAGCGACGCACGCTTGCGCGCCAGAACCATGACGTCTGAGGCCTGCAACCCGGTCCCGACCAACTGCCCGGCTAGCCAGGTCGCCGCCTGGCGCGCCTCCTGCGTGCGCAGCGCCTCCTCGGGCAATGTCCGCGGCGTGTACAAGCTGTCGCGCCAGCTCAGGGTGTCGGTCGCCAGCGCCGATTCTGGCGCCCTGGCAATGGCGGGCAACCTGCCAACCCGACCAAGCTCGGCAGAACTCGTGGTGTGCGCCCGAAAGTCGGGGTAGCCATCGCGCTGCGCAGCCTCGCCCATCACCGCATTGACCGTGGCGAGCACCGCTGCCGCGTTGCGCCTGGTGTGGTCGCAACTGAGCACCGCCCCACCGAGGGCCGTGCGGACGAAGTCCCTGGCGGCCCGGAATACCTGCGGCTCGGCGCGTCGAAAGCGATAGATGCTTTGCTTCGGATCGCCCACAATGAACACACTGGGCGCGGCACCACCAGCGCCACTGTAGCCTTCGAGCCAGCACTTGAGCGCCTGCCACTGCAGCGGGTTGGTATCCTGAAACTCGTCGACCAACAGATGCTTGATGCGCGCATCGAGCCGCTCCTGTACCCAACCCGAGAGCACCGGGTCACCGAGCATGAACAGGGCAGCGCGTTCGACATCGTTCATGTCAACCCAGCCGCGCTCTCGCTTGAGTTCGCCGTACGCCTTGAGCAGCAAGCGCGTCAGCCGCGCCATGGCCTGCTGGTACTGCCAGGCTGCATGCTGGTCGCAGGCGCGGCGCACCCGTGCCACCAACGCCTGGGCTGCGCGCACCGACGCCAGGCCGTCAATCTTTTCACTGAATTTGCGCGCACTCCCCGCCTGGGTCATCAAGACCGCAACGATGCCATCAAAGTTGTCCTGGTGAACCGCCATTTCGAGCTCGACCCCGCTGGCTGCGAAGCTCTTGGCACTTGCACGACCAAGCGTCGCCGCGGCCTCAAGCAGGCTCCGTCGGTGCCCGCCATCGTGGCGCCAGTAATCCTCAGGCGCGTCCAGGCCAGCGAACGCCGGATCCTGTTGTGCAAAGGCATGCACCGAGACGTCGACCACGCCGTGGGCATCGGCCAGCTCAAATTCGGTGCGCTTGTCGAGCGCGTTTTGCAGCGCCTTGTGGGTCTGCGAGCGGCCGTGGGCAAGCACAACCGATTCAAAGTCTGCCTTCAGGCCTTTGCTTTGCGGCGTGTCGTGCGACAGAGCCGCGTAAAAGCGCCGCCACACCTGCACCTTCGCTGGTGCATCGTCCTCGAGCAGTTCGTAGTTCTCGGGCAGACCCAGGCGCTGCAACACCGCCAGCGGTGCCATGCCAAGCAGCACCGCAAACCAGCTATGGAACGTTCGAATCTGCACTGCACGCCCATCCGACAGCATCGATTGATATAGATTTGATAGCTGCTCAAGCAACGTCGACAAGCGCTGCGGGTCGTTTGGCATCACAACACCGCGAGCTCGAAGTTGCTCCACCAAAGCCTGTGGCGTGGCGCTGGAAAACTCGCGCAACCACTCGTACAACCGGTGACGCATCTCGCCGGCCGCCCGTTTGGTAAAGGTGATGGCCAAAATCTCGTGCGGCCGCACGAGCAACTTGCCATCGTGATCCATGCCGTCGAGCAGCGCGCGAACGATGCGCGACACCAGCATCCAGGTCTTTCCGGCCCCGGCGCACGCCTGCACCGCCACGCTGCGCCGTGGGTCGCAAGCTACGGCGTAGAAGGCCTCAGCCGAGACCCGCTGGCCGTCATGTTCATAGGCAGCCTGCGAAGGATCGTTGTGCGCCGTCGCCACCTAGCTCAGCTCCCAAAAGTCCCTGCGGCACAAGCCCCGGGCGGCACAATGCTCGCAAATCTTTCCCTCGCCCAGCGCAGCCATCGGCGTGCCACTGGCCGCCCGGGTCAAATCGCTGATGATGCCTTCGAGCAATTGGTCGCGCCGCGCCACGATGTCGCTCTGCTCGTAGCTGCGTGTGGTCTCGTCCTCGCCAACATTGACGTAGGCACCCGCGAGCAAGTCTTGGTCCAGCAAGGCGGCGTAGAACGCGAGTTGCGTGTCCTCCGCACTGCGTTTCACGCGTTGCGCCGTGCTTGTTGCGGCTTCGGTCTTGTAGTCGATCACAAGCACGCCGCCGTCTGATAAATGGTCGATGCGATCAATCTTGCCAACCAGCGTCAGTTCGCCCAGTGCAACTTCGCGCCAGACTTCGCCCTGCGAAAAAACCGCCCCGCCTGCCTCGTGCTCGGCGAGCCAGCGCAAGTAACCCGCGCGCAGACTCGGCCACGCCGCGGCAAATGGCAGGAAGTCGCTGTCGGACAGGTGCAACGCCAATCTCGACTGCTTGGCGGCCTGGTCCAACAGCGCGGTTCGCACCTGGGGATCGGTTGTTGGTGCGCGGCCGAGATCTTCATGAAATTGTTTCAACAGCCGATGCACCCAATTGCCAAGGTCGCGCTTGTCGGGTTCGGTGTCGATCTCGTCGGACTCCTTGAGATGGAGTTGGCGAAGCGCAAAGAAGCGGTACGGGCAATTGCGAAGGTCTTCATAAGCCGAACTCGAAAGTCGACGCACCGGCACGTCCTGTCCGCCGGGTGCCGGTGCGACACCGGGCAGCGCGGCGAGCGTGCGCAGCCCAACGGGATCGGCTGCCAGGACCGCTTGTCTGTGCAGAAGCAGTTCCTGCACAAAGCCGCTTGGCATGAGCTGTTCGCCCCGGTCGCTGCTTCGCCAAAGCACGTCAACGTGGGGAAATTCAAGCGCGTAACGCCAGCACGCGCGCAGGTTCGCCGCCAGTGCCTCACGAGAGGGCAGGCCGAGCAATTTCCGCTGAGCCGCGCTCCAGCGCCCCGGCGGCACCGGCGAGACCGACAATCCAAGCTCGTCGCAGCCCGGCAACACGACCGCCGCGAGCGCGCGTCCGAGCAAGTGACTCAGCGGCAAGATGACGACCTGCGCACTGTCCGGATGCGGTGGCACGAAGTTCGCACCTTCGAGCGATTGATCGACCCAGGTGACAAAGTTGCCCTGGTTCATGCGGTTTCGGATATCGACAAATTCGTGCTCGGCGCCGTCGCGCAGGCGCAGCGTGCCGAGGACGGACTGGCCCGCTGCATCGTGTTGCAAATCGCTCCACAGCCCGCACTCCTGCAAGGCAGCGCGCAGGTCCGCCAGCCAACGTGTCAGTTCACGCGGGTCTTGCATCGAGCGGCGCAGCGTCGCAACCCGCTGCACCAAGCCTGAATCGAGCGGAACTGCGCGCCAATCGCGCACGCCGTTGCTGCGGCACGCGTCCTCGAGTTCGGTGAGCGTGGGCGAAGCAAAGGCCGGCGCATTCTTGAGCCAGTCGAGAACGTCGTCGGTCGAGGCGTTCCAACGCAGCGCGCGCAACAGGCTCATGAGCGAGGCGGCGGCCCGCGTTGTCGAGAGCTTCCAGCCAGTCTCGTCGCGCACGCTGACACCGCGCTGCTCGAGCATGGCATGGACGCGCCGGGTCAACAAGCGGTCTTGCGCGACCAGCGCCACCGGGGTGTGGCCGGCAACCAGATGACGCAGCACGCAGGCCGCGGCACGATGCGCCTCATCCTCAGCGTCGCCAGCAGCGTGCAGCGCGACCGCTGGCGGGCACGGACCTGAGTATTCACTGAGCGCTAGCGCCAGCGTCGGCGTGTCGATTCGACCCTGCAATGACAGGGTCAGCGGCTCGGTTTGAAAACCCTCGATCCGGACCAACCTACTCGGTGCTGCCTGGAACAAGGGGTCGCTCGCGTAGCTTGAGGTGGCGGCCCAGGCCAACGCAAGTTTGACCGTTGCTGCCTCGAGTGCCAGCAGCGGCGAATCCATCCCCGCCACAAGCGCCTGGGACAGCGACCGGCCCCATTGCGCCCGCGCGTCCGGCGCCACAGCAGCGGCCACCGGGGCCAGACTCCAGGCAGCTTCCAGCAGGGGAGCGCAGAGTACCTCATCATGCTGTTTCAATCCGGCGCGCGCCAACAACGAGCTTGCCGTCAACATGTCGCGCCCACGCTCCAGGCGCAAATCATCGACCGTCGGCGTCCATGCCCCGAGCGCGCGGCTCCAGCTCAGGGCTGTCTCAAATCTGGGTAACAGGCAACTCAACCGACCCTCAGACCTGCACGCCCGAAGCCATGCGTTGCGCGCGTCCGGCACGAGTTGGGCGAACGGCAGCACAACCACCGTGTCCGCGAGCTGCAGTGGGGGCGCTGACATCACAGCGCCAATCTGCGCGATCACCCGATCCCAGGCCCTTTCGACGTGATGACGATTGTTGTTTTCTATCTCATCCATAGCTGCGCGAATTCGATGGCGACCTTGCTTTCTGTCACAATTTCCTCACTTTAACTGAGACGCGGTGCCTGAAATGACCTCTAATTGGTCCGGCGCAGCGGCCCATCCTCGATACTTTGAAAAGGCAAATCATGGCTAGCGAACTCATCAAACATGTCTCTGACGCGTCGTTCGATACCGACGTGCTGAAATCCGACCTGCCGGTCCTGGTCGACTACTGGGCAGAGTGGTGTGGCCCGTGCAAGATGATCACGCCCATTCTCGATGAAATGGCCGGTACCTACGCCGGCAAACTCCAGATTGCCAAAATGAACGTGGATGAGAATCGCGATATTCCCGCCAAGTTTGGCATTCGTGGCATCCCGACACTGATGGTCTTCAAGGGTGGGCAACTCGCCGCGACCAAGGTTGGCGCGATGAGCAAGGCCCAAATGGCTGCATTTATTGATCAACAATTGGCCTAGACCAGGTCATTTTGCGATGGGCGTGCAAGACCGCCCATGGGATGTACATCTGCTTGTGGTCGCCGAGCTCTGGAAATGTCTTACCTGGTTTGAGTCTTTGGGGTCCTTGCAACACTTCGCTGCAAGCGTATGTTTTCCTGTCATAATGACCCCGGTTCACCAGCAAAACACTTTAGCTGGTTCGAGTTCCAGGTTGTAAACCTTGAGGTTCTGGCCGCCCGGCCCGCCTCACCCCTAACCTCCCCCGGTCTATCGTTCCACTACCCGACAAGGGCCACTTCATGCACTTAAACGAACTCAAGGCACTGCACGTTTCCGAAGTCCTCAAGCAGGCCGAGGAACTTGAGATTGAAAACACAGGCCGCATGCGCAAGCAGGAACTGATGTTTGCCATCATCAAAAAGCGTGCCCGCACCGGCGAGCAGATCATCGCCGACGGTGTGCTCGAGATCCTGCCCGACGGTTTCGGCTTTCTGCGCAGCCCCGACACCAGCTACACGGCGTCGACCGACGACATCTACATTAGCCCGAGTCAGGTGCGGCGCTTCAACCTGCACACCGGCGACATGATCGAGGGTGAAGTGCGTACGCCCAAGGACGGTGAGCGTTACTTCGCGCTGAACAAACTCGACAAGGTCAATGGCGGCGGACCAGAGGACAACAAGCACAAGGTGATGTTCGAGAACCTGACACCGCTGTTTCCCAAGGTGCAGATGAAACTCGAGCAGGACGTCAAAACCGACGAAAACATCACAGGACGCATCATCGACATCATCGCGCCCATCGGCAAGGGGCAACGCGCTCTGCTGGTGGCCCCGCCCAAGAGCGGCAAGACGGTGATGATGCAACACATGGCGCACGCGATTGCCGCGAACTATCCGGAAAGCTACATGATGGTGCTGCTGGTCGACGAGCGCCCCGAGGAAGTGACCGAGATGCAGCGCACCGTCAGGGGCGAAGTGATCGCATCGACCTTTGACGAGCCTGCCGCACGCCATGTACATGTGGCCGAGATGGTCATCGAACGCGCCAAACGCCTGGTCGAACTGAAGAAGGACGTGGTGATTCTGCTCGACTCGATCACCCGTTTGGCCCGCGCCTACAACAACGTTGTTCCCTCCAGCGGCAAGGTCCTCACCGGCGGTGTCGACTCCAACGCCTTGCAGCGTCCAAAGCGTTTCCTTGGTGCCGCACGCAATGTCGAGGAAGGTGGCTCGTTGACGATCATCGCAACGGCACTGGTCGACACGGGCAGCCGCATGGACGAGGTGATATTCGAGGAGTTCAAGGGTACCGGCAACAGCGAGATTCATCTGGATCGGCGCTTGTACGAAAAGCGCGTGTTCCCTTCCATTCAACTCAACCGCAGCGGTACGCGCCGCGAAGAGTTGCTGCTGCAACCCGAAATTCTGCAAAAGACGCGAATCCTGCGGCAGTTTCTGTACAACATGGACGAGATTGAATCGATGGAGATGGTGCTCAAGCAAATGCGCGCGACCAAGAACAACAGCGAGTTCTTTGACATGATGCGCCGAGGCGGGTAAATGCGTGACGCTGGCGCCCGCGTCGGCAACCTGGTCTGACGCAGCCGGGCTCAGTGGTTGAACTATAATTTATGGTTTTCGCGACAAGTACGTCCGGTTTTGAATTGCGCAACAGTTTGCCCAAGGACCCGACGCGGCTGACGCAACCGATGGAGAAGACATGAAGAAGGACATTCACCCCAAATACCAGGAAATCTGTTTCCTGGACTCATCGAACGGTTTCAAGTTTGTGACGCGGTCCTGTGCCGGATCCAAGGAGAAGATCACGATGGAGGACGGCCGCGAACTGCCGGTGTACAAACTCGATACGTCGAGCGAATCGCACCCGTTTTATACCGGCACTCAAAAATCGGTGGACAACATGGGTGGTCGCGTTGAGCGGTTCCGCAACCGTTTCGGCAAGACCAGCGCCAAGTAAGCGCCAGGCAATTTGCGTAGAAGGCAGCTCGGGGAGACCGAGCTGCCATTTTTTTGCATGTTGAGCAAGAAAGCCGCCGCCGCCGGCCTGTCTTCCCTTAGTATTGCCGCGTGACTCAGCCCACCCCAGCCATTGTCGCCCAAGGCGCCGTGCGCCGCCTGCCGCGTGCTGCGCTGATTCTGCTCTGCGTCGCCTACGTGCTGCCAGGTTTTGTCGGACGTGATCCGTGGAAAAGCGCAGACATCTCCGCATTCGGCTACATGGCTGAGCTCGCGCGCGGGGCCGCGCAATGGTTCGATCCGCAATTGATGGGAATGCGGCCTGAGGTGAACGCACTGTTGCCGTACTGGTTGGGCGCTTGGGCGATTCAATGGGCACCAGGCTGGATGGCAAGCGACTTCGCCGCTCGAATTCCGTTTGTCATGCTGCTAACCCTGGCACTGACGGCAACGTGGTACGGCACGTACTACCTGGCCCGTGATCGCCGCGCACAGCCGGTGCCCTTTGCCTTTGGTGGCGAGGCACTTCTACCGGACTACGCGCGAGCAGTGGCCGATGGTGGTTTGTTGGCGTTCATAGCCTCGCTGGGGCTGGCCCAGCTCTCGCACGAAACAACGCCAGCGCTGGCCCAACTCTGTTTCACAGCGCTGACTTTCTATGGACTTTCTGCCCTACCCTACCGCACATGGATGCCATCGCTTAGCGTCGCCGCTGGCCTGGCCGGGTTGACTCTGTCGGGCGCCCCGACGATGGCTGCCATGTTTGGTGCGGGGGGTACCGCGATCTATTTCCTTGATCGGGCAGACGGGCGCGGCGGGCGCGATTTCAGCGCCCACCGGCCGCTGGTTTTGGCACTGTTGACTGCCGGCGTTGCGCTGCTGGCCACAGGGCTTGATTTGTGGCGTTGGCGCATTGAGCTGCCGCAGGCAAGTTGGGCTGAATGGCGCAGCCTGGGACGATTGCTGCTGTGGTTTACATGGCCGACTTGGCCGCTGGCTTTTTGGACTCTCTGGCGCTGGCGCCGCCAACTGGTCGGAGTCGGTATTCCAAATCGACATCTTGTGCTCCCGCTGTGGATGGCCAGCGTCGCCGTCGGCGCGACGCTGAGCACAGCATCGGCGGATCGATCGCTGCTGCTGTCGCTGCCGGCACTGGCAGCGCTAGCGGCTTTTGCCCTGCCAACGCTCGGGCGCAGCGTTGCCGCCTTGATCGACTGGTTCACACTGCTGTTCTTTTCTGGATGTGCCCTGATCATCTGGATCGTCTGGATTTCCCTGCAAACAGGATTGCCGAGCCAGCCCGCGGCCAACGTCGCACGGCTGGCGCCGGGATTTGAAAGCAGCTTTTCGATTGCCCCGTTCCTGTTTGCCGTCGCTGCGACCCTCGCGTGGGCTTGGCTCGTGCGCTGGCGCGTTGGCCGACACCGCGCGGCGATCTGGAAGAGCCTGGTTCTGCCCGCCGGCGGCGCCGCCCTTGGTTGGCTGCTTCTGATGACGCTGTGGTCACCCATGCTTGATTTCGCCCGCAGCTACGCGCCACTTGTGCGCCGTGTCATGAGCGTCGTGCAGCCCCATGGGTGCGTCGAAACCTATGGGCTGAGCCGCGGTCAGATTGCGGCCCTTCAGTTCCATGGGCACCTCGTCCTCAGAACCCTTGGCTCGCCGGACCAATGTGCCTGGCTACTGGTCGGCAACGACGCAGTCGGGACCGTGTCAGAACACACGGATCTGACCCAATGGCGCTGGCTCGCCACTGAGCGTCACCCATCAGACCGCTACGAAATGATCCTGGTCTACCGCCGTGAGCCCGCGCCGCTCATTCGCTGAGGTGTTCCGGAGCCGTCAACCGCCCCATGGGTCTGACACGATTGGCCGGGAACGTCAAAGTAAATACCGACCCCCGTCCCAGAGCGCTACCAATCTTCAGCTCTATGCCATGGCGTTGAGCAACGTGCTTCACAATCGCCAGACCAAGCCCGGTGCCGCCGGTATCGCGCGAGCGACTGTGATCGACCCGATAGAAGCGTTGCGTCAAGCGTGCAATATGTTCGGGTGCAATGCCACAGCCAGTGTCTGAGACCGAAAACTGCGCAGTACCATTGGCCAGCAGTGACGCACGGACAACGATTTCGCCGTCCACGCTCGTGTAGCGGATCGCGTTGCTCAACAGGTTGCTCATGGCGCTGCGAATTTCGTTGGAAGCCCCGGCCGTTTCCCACGGCGGCGCACACTCGAAGTGCAGTTGGTGCAGCCGCTGCGAGCCCGGATTCAGGACTGCCGACAAGGACGCCGCTTCGTCCTCGAGTTCGCGCATCAGATCTGAAATACACCACCAGTCGGTGAGCCCGGGCGCCGGACTGCCCTCGAGTTTGGACAGTGTGAGCAGATCGCCCACCAGGGTTTGCATGCGTGCAGCTTGCTGTGCCATCAGAGCCAAATAGCGCTTGCGCTCCTGAGCACTGAGGTCAAGGCTCTGCAAAGTTTCCACAAATCCAGCGAGTACCGTCAGCGGCGTTCGAATTTCATGCGAAACATTGGCAATGAAGTCGCGGCGCTGGGCTTCGGCTTGCTGCACCGCTGTGACGTCGCGAGAGAGCATCAGCAACCGACCCTCACCGTACGGATGCAGATGGACCGACAACTTGACCGGGTGCAAGGGCGTGTTTTCGCGCCCCGGCATCTCCAGCTCATGCAGGTAATCCTTGTCGGAAAAATACGCGGCAAAACCCGGATCGCGGACCAAGTTGCCCACGTGTTGCAGCCGGTCGCGCTGACTGTCCAGACCAAAATGCAAGGCGGCGGTCTGGTTGAACCATTCGATGCGCCCTTGCGCTTCAAGAAGCATCACTCCGTTCGGCGACGCCTGTAGCGCCGCAAGGAAATCATGCAATCGATCCTGGCTGTCCTGTGCCGCCAGTTCTCTGGCTCGCAAAAGGCGTCGCGTTCGATCGGCCAGTTCGCCCCACAATCCATGGGTCAAAGCCACCCCCGATGTGTCGCCGCGACGCAGCCAGTCAAGCAATCGCGTCGCGCGCGCGGAATCGATCAGGAACCAGACCAGAGCGCCAAGCGCAATACCCACGACAACGCCCTCGAGCTCGCGCCCCGTGGCGTGCGCGCGCGACATCGCCAACGAGCCCACGAGTCCGCCGGCGAACTGTGCTGCCAACAATGAAAAGGCACGCCAAAACATGGTTCTGCCAGGTTCAGTGGCCAACGGTCAGACGATACCCGGTGCCACGCACCGTTTCGATCATGCTCCCGGCCGTACCCAGGGCCGCGCGCAGCCGCTTGACATGAACATCGACAGTGCGTTCTTCAATGAACACATGGTCGCCCCAAACCTTGTCGAGCAGTTGCGAGCGGCTATGGACTCGCTCGGCGTGCTCCATCAAGTAATGCAGCAACCTGAACTCGCTCGGGCCAAGCTTGAGTTCCTGATCCACACACCGAACCCGATGCGTCGCCGCGTCAAGATGCAGCGATCCGACGGTAACGGCGCCCCCGGCGAGTTCCGGCGCGCGCCGACGCAGCACCGCGCGCACGCGTGCCACCAATTCCTTGGCGGAAAACGGCTTGACTACGTAATCATCGGCCCCGGCGTCAAGACCGGTGACGCGGTCGGCTTCCTCGCCGCGCGCGGTCAGCATGATGATCGGAACGGTCTTGGTGCGCTCGGCGCTGCGCCACCGCCTGGCCAGCAGCGGGCCGCTTTCATCGGGCAGCATCCAGTCGAGCAGCACGACATCGGGCAGCACGGCAGCGAGTTCGCGCTGCGCTGACGTACCGTCGCTCGCGCATCTGGTGCGAAACCCGTGGTGGCGCAGGTTCACCGCGATCAGTTCGGCAATGGCCGGTTCGTCCTCGACAATCAGCACCTCGGGCAGGTACTTCACCGCAGCACCGATTCGATTTGTTCCATCGAACTGTGCCGGATGTCGGCGCCCTTGACGACATAGATGATGAACTCGGCAATGTTCTTGGCGTGGTCCCCGATGCGCTCAATCGCCTTGGCAACAAACAGAAGGTCCAGGCTCGGCGAAATCATGCGCGGATCTTCCATCATGTAAGTGATCAGCTTGCGGACAAAGCCGTTGAACTCCTGGTCAATCTCATCATCTTCGCGCAGGATCGACAGCGCGGCCGTGGTATCGAGCCGGGCAAACGCATCAAGCGCCTTGCGCAGCAGGCCAGCAGCCATATCAGCGGCCAGTCTGAGATCGAGCGACGGCAGCGAGCGCGACAAGCCGCTGTCGATGATCGAGCGCACCATGCGGGCGATCTTGGCCGCTTCGTCCCCGACACGTTCGAGATTCGCGGTGGTCTTGGAAATCGCCAGCAGCAGTCGCAGATCACGCGCTGTGGGCTGGCGCCTTGCAATGATGTTCGAGAGTTCCCGGTCAATGTCAACTTCCATGAGATTGACACGCGACTCAATTGCCTCGACCTCGTTGACGGCCTCGATGCTGAACTGCGACAGGGCGCTGATGGCATGGCGTATTTGCGATTCCACCAACCCCCCGAGTTCCATGACCCGCGTCGAAACGGCGCTGAGTTCGCTGTCGAACTGGGTCGAGAGATGTTTTTCTGGCATGGCAAGTCCTTAGCCGAATCGGCCGGTGATGTAGTCCTCTGTTTCCTTGCGCGTGGGCTTGAAAAACAGTTGTTCCGTCGAGCCAACCTCGATCAAATCGCCCAGGTACATGTAGGCGGTGTAGTCGCTGCAGCGCGCCGCCTGCTGCATGTTGTGCGTGACGATGACCACCGTGTAGTCGCTCTTGAGTTCCGAAATCAATTCCTCGATCTTGGCCGTTGAAATCGGATCGAGAGCAGAACAGGGCTCGTCGAGCAGCAACACTTCGGGCCGGATGGCAATGCCACGCGCAATGCACAAACGCTGTTGCTGTCCCCCGGAAAGGCTGGCCCCGCTTTGGGCCAGCTTGTCCTTGACCTCGACCCAAAGCGCGGCTTTGCGCAGCGCCCATTCGACCCGTTCTTCCATGTCGGCCGCCGACAGCGATTCGAACAGTTTGACCCCGAAGGCGACGTTATCGAAGATCGACATCGGAAACGGCGTCGGCTTCTGGAACACCATACCAACCTTGGCGCGAAGAAGGGCCACGTCGGTCTTGCTCGTGAGTATGTTTTCGCCATCGAGCACGACTTCGCCTGCCGCGCGTTGTTCCGGATACAGCTCAAACATGCGATTGAAGACTCTCAACAGGGTCGATTTTCCGCAGCCCGACGGACCAATAAAGGCCGTCACCTGATTCTGCGGAATGTCCAGATTGATGCCCTTGAGGGCGTGAAATTTCCCGTAATAGAAGTCCAGGTTCCTGACGGAAATCTTGGAATTTTCGGGTCCAGAGCTGACTGTTGGCATGGTGTCGTTCGTTGTTGTGTCGGTGTCGCGCTCGCTAGGCCTTGCTCCGGGTCACGACCCTGGCCGCAATATTCAGACCCAAAACGGCCAGCGTGATAATGAACACGCCGGCCCAGGCGAGTTTCTGCCAGTTTTCGTACGGGCTCATCGCGAATTTGAATATGGTCACCGGCAAGCTCGCCATCGGCTCGCTCAGACTCGACGTCCAAAACTGGTTGTTTAGCGCCGTGAACAGCAGCGGCGCGGTCTCCCCCGCAATGCGCGCCACGGCGAGCAAGATCCCGGTGACGACGCCCGAGCGCGCAGCTCTTAGCGTGATACTCGCTATAACTTTCCACTTTGGTGCCCCCAGAGCATACGCCGCCTCTCGCAAGGCTGCGGGCACCAGTTGCAACATGTTCTCGGTCGTCCGCACGACGACGGGAATAACAATCAGCGCTAGCGCCATGATGCCCGCGTAGGCCGAAAACGACTTGAATCGCATCACCACCACGGCATACACAAACAAGCCGATCACAATGGATGGCGCGGATAGCAGAATGTCATTGACGAAGCGCGTCAGCTTGGCGAGCCAGCCGTGTTGATCGAATTCGGCGAGGTAAATTCCGGCCATGATTCCGATGGGTGCACCAACAAAAGTGGCCAAAAGGACCATCAAGAACGATCCGTAAATGGCGTTGGCCAAGCCTCCCGCATCGTTGGGCGGCGGCGTCATCTGGGTCAGCGTGTCAAGCGTGAGCCCGCCCAACCCGAGGCCAACCGTCTCAATCAGGATCCAAAACAGCCAGAACAGGCCAAAGGCCATCGCCATCAACGACAGGGTCAAGGCCACCCTATTGACAAACTTGCGTCGGGCATAACGGGTCTGTCGCATCTGCGCGAGCGTCGCAGCACGGATCAGGCGCTCGCCGGTGCCAATCATGTTCTGGCTCCTTCGCCCTTGCGAAGTTGTGACAGCAACATCTTGGACAGCGTGAGGACGACGAAGGTAATGAAGAATAGCGCCAGGCCGAGATACATTAGCGCCGCCTGGTGCATGCCTTCACCGGCTTCCGCAAACTCATTGGCCAGAGCCGAAGTGATGCTGTTGGCGGCCTGGAACAGACTCAGCGAATCGAGCTGGTTGAAATTTCCGATCACGAAGGTCACCGCCATCGTCTCGCCGATGGCCCGACCCAGACCCAGCATGATGCCACCTACCACGCCCGCCTTGGTGTGTGGCAGGACCACGGTGGAGACCACCTCCCAGGTTGTCGCACCCAAACCATAGGCCGACTCTTTGAGCAGGGTTGGCGTGACTTCAAACACATCACGCATCACGGCCGCAATGAAGGGAATGATCATGATGGCCAGGATGATGCCGGCCGATAAAATGCCAATGCCCACCGGGGGGCCGGAAACCAGCGCTCCAAGGTAGGGCACACCAGCAAACATCGCCTGCAAAGGCTGCTGCACGTACGTGGCCAGTAGCGGGCCAAAGACCAGCAAACCCCACATGCCATAAACAATGGATGGAATGGCCGCCAGTAATTCGATGGCCGTGCCAAGGGGACGTTTGAGCCAGGCCGGTGACAGTTCGGTGAGGAACAACGCAATTCCAAAACTCACCGGCACTGCAATGATCAGGGCGATCAGCGAGGTCATCAGCGTGCCATAGACCATGACCAGCCCGCCGAATTCTTCCTTGACCGGGTCCCAAGTCGCGTTGGCAAAAAAGCCCAGCCCGTATTTGGCAATTGCGGGCCAGGCGCCGATGGTCAGAGACACCAGAATGGCGAGCAGCATACCCAGCGTCATGCACGCCGCAGCCCCGGACAGCCAGCCAAAGACGCGGTCCGCCGCGGGTCCGGGCAAGGTCACCGTCCTGATGGACAAACGATCAGTCATGAGGCGTTCTGAAACTCCTGCAGAATAAGGTCGCGGCGTGGTTCACCCCAAGTGTAGGGGATGCCCCGCGCTGCCTCTACTTCAGAGCCACGGACTTGCCAGAGCTGTCCTTGACTTGCGCCCAGACCTTTTCAATGGCGCCAACGACGCTGTCTGGAATGGGAACGTAATCGAGTTCGGCGGCGATCTTGTCGCCATGTTTAAACGCCCAGGTGAAGAACTTGAATGTTTCAGTGGCGTGCTCGGGCTTGTCCTGCTTGAGATGCATCAGGATGAAGGTTGCGGTCGAAATCGGCCAGGCATTCTTGCCCGGCTGGTCGGTGATGAGTTGGTAGAACGACTGGTTCCAGTTGGCCCCCGCCGCCGCAGCCTTGAAAGAGTCTTCGTTCGGAGCGACAAATACACCGTCGCGGTTCTTGAGCAGGGTGTAACTCATCTTGTTTTGCTTTGCGTAGGAGTATTCGACGTAACCGATGGAGTTGGGCAGACGCGCAACAAAAGCCGACACGCCTTCGTTGCCCTTGCCACCTGCACCCAGCGGCCAGTTGACTGCTGTGCCCTCACCAACCTTGGTCTTCCACTCGGGGTGAACGCGGCTCAGATAGTTGGTGAAATTGAAGGTGGTGCCGGAACCGTCGGCGCGGCGCACCGGCGCGATGGCTGCGTCGGGCAAATCCAGCCCCGGGTTCAGCGCCTTGATGGCCGAGTCATTCCATTTTGTGATCTTGCCCAGGTAGATGTCGCCCAGGACCTGACCGTCGAGTTTCATTTGCCCCGGTCCAATGCCCTTGACATTGATCACTGGCACGGTACCACCGATCACCGTAGGGAACTGAAACTGTCCCTTGGCCTTGAGTACCTCGTCGGTCTGCGGCATGTCCGACGCACCAAAATCAACCGTCTTGGAGTCGATCTGCTTGATGCCAGCACCCGACCCAACCGACTGATAATTAACCTTGACACCGGTCGCCTTGTTGTACTCAGCCGCCCATTTCGAATACACGGGAGCCGGGAAGCTGGCACCGGCGCCAGTAATTTCCTGGGCCCTTACCAGGGTGGCGCCCGCTATCGCGATCACGCCCACAATGCCGACCAGGGAAACTCTTAATCTGCTTTTCATCGGGATACCTCTTTCGTGAGTTGAAAAGAACACCGTGTTCAGTTCGTTCGCCCAACTGTAGGTCGCCTTTATGACAACAATGTGACCAACGGCAATACCGAACCTCGGCCCTGGCCCTGGCCTGTTTCGAAGCCGTGCTGCGACTCTCGATGGCAACCAGGGCGACGCAGCGCCACCAACAGCCTCCAATGCTATGCTCAACGTCGCACTACAGGAACCAACGTTGATGCAAGATGCAAGCCGTCTGGCGGCGGTCGATCTGGGATCGAACAGCTTTCGCCTCGAAATAGGACGAATTGAACACGACCAGTTCTATCGCACCGAATACTTGAAGGAGACAGTGCGGCAAGGTAGTGGTCTGGACGAGCAGCGCAACCTGACTGCGCAGGCGATGCAGCGGGGATGGAACTGCCTGGCCAGATTCGGGGAACGTCTGGCGGGCTTCAACACAACCGGTGTGCGTGCCGTGGCGACACAAACCTTGCGTGAAGCTCGCAACCGCGATGAGTTTCTAACGCGCGCCAGCACCGTCTTGGGGTTTCCGATCGAGGTGATTTCGGGCCGCGAAGAAGCGCGCCTCATTTACCTCGGTGTCGCTCACGCCTTGGCCCGTAGCGAGGAGCGCCGCCTGGTGGTTGACATCGGCGGACGCTCTACAGAACTCATCGTCGGGCAGGGCTTGAAGCCCAGGCTGATGGAATCCTACCGTGTGGGTAGTGCCGCCTGGTCGGCTCGCTACTTTGCCGACGGTCGCCTGACCGCTCAGTGCTTCCAATTGGCCGAAATTGCGGCCAAGGCCGTGCTGGATGAATCCCTCAACGCATACCGGCGGGATGACTGGGAGGTTGCGTATGGTTCGGCAGGCACCATCGGCGCGGTGGGCGATGTGTTGACCGCGGCGGGCTGGCCCAAGGACCTCGTGACACGCGACGGTATCGACTGGCTCGAGGACAAACTCATTGGTGCGCAGAGCACAGAACGTCTACAGCTCACCGGCTTGAAAGAGGATCGACGCCCGATCATCGGCGGGGGATTGAGCATTTTGCGCGCCACGTTCGACCTGCTCCAAATCGACCAAATGCAGGTGGCGCGCGGCGGCCTGCGGCATGGCGTGTTGTTTGAGTTGACGGGCCAGAGCGCGGAGCAAACCGATGTCAGCGACAAATCAGTTCAACGTCTGACAATCAAATTTGGCGCGGACGCTGATCACGGTCGACGCGTCGCCAGGGTAGCGCTCCTTTTATTGGCACAACTCCGCAGCAGTGTCGCGCAAGCTGACGCCATTGCCGAAGAGCGGCTTGCTCGAAAATTGAAATGGGCCGCGCAATTGCATGAAATCGGCAGCCAGATTTCCCACAGCGACTATCACAAGCATGGCGCTTATATCCTGGACAATTCGGATGCCATGGGCTTTGCGTTGTCCGAACTCCACAAACTCAGTCAGCTCGTGCTGGGTCATCGCGGAAAACTGCGCAAACTCGGTGCAGACTTTGAAGACACCGCATTTGTGCATCAGTTGCTTGCGCTTCGTCTGGCCGTCATTTTGTGCCACGCGCGGCGTGACCCGGATTTGGCCGGTGTCACGCTGGCCCAAGGGGGGGGCGATGCACGCAGCTTGACCATGCGCTGTCGTCGCGGCTGGGCTCAATCCTTCCCTCAATCGGCGCACCTGTTGCGCGAGGAGGTTCTGGCTTGGCAGAAGACGCCCTGGTCTCTGAGCCTTATCGACTGCTAAGGTCGCGGGAGTCGTCCAGAACATGGCCATTGGCAAAGTCCAGGTAACCGCGCCAGTAGTTCGTTCCACAACCCTGGAACAAAATCGATAGGGGGCAGTGCGGTGGCGACCGCCAGTCGCGTCAAGTTCATTTGAAGTGCGATCGTTCCGGAACTTGTGCCTGAGCCTGCGAGGTCAGGATGTGTTGGGGCCAATACACGGACTTGACAACTTTTGAATAAACGATATAAACTGTTTTCACAAGTCATTGATGGGATTATTCGAAATGAAACGACAAACGGCGACAAAGAAGACAACGACCGGCCCGGGCAAAACCCCTGCGCTGGGAACGCGTGCCCGCACAACGAGGACACGAACTGCCCCGACCACCAAGGCGATGACGGCTGGCAAACTCAGTCCCAAAGCCGCTGCCAAGGGGTCAACCGGGAACGCCATAGCGCCGACCGAACCAGCAGTCAAGACTGCGACGCGGCGCGTCGGCGCGCCGCAGGCGACGAACCCGGTCAAGGTCAAGAAGCCGAAGCTGGTACGGGACAGCTTCACCATCCCGAAGATGGAATACGCGGTACTGGACGAACTAAAGCAACGCGCCCTCAGATTGACCCGTGCGGTCAAGAAGAGCGAGTTGCTCCGCGCCGGCGTCAAAGCCCTGGCCGCCATGCCTGACGCGGCCTTTCTGGCTGCATTGAAAACCGTGCCAACCATCAAGACCGGACGCCCGTCCACCGGGCGTGAGCAGCTATCTAAATCATAGCGTTGGCAGACCGCTCAGATAACCAACTGCCGAGCTTTTCTTGTTATTCCAGTTGGCATTGATCAACGGATCTGCGCCGGCCTTGATCACCGAATGTATCGCTGTCCAGTCACCCGCATGCTGGAAGTTGCTCATGATGTAGGAAAAGCCGTTGAGATTGTCCACCGCCTGCAGTCCGGTGGATTCGCCGCCGGCGGGGATGGACAGGATGCGCGACAGCTTTTTGCTGTCCACGTTATAGGCCCACAAAAAGTTGTTGACGTGCTGACCGGAGTCTTCGCCAATGAACAGGGTGCGCAATTTTTCCGAGAACTTGAGGTTGTCGGGGTTTGACACCTTGTCCACGTTGGCCGTGTTGCCAGCCGCATCCGGACTGGCCAGGTCCTCTCCGACCAGCGCCGGGACGGTGCTCATAACAGTCGGCACCCAGTCACTGGCAATGGTCGCGCCAGCCTTGTCTTTTTGACCAGCCAAGAGCTTGAGTTCGTAGGTTGCGCCGGCGGTTATCTTGCCAACCTGGATGTCACCGGCCGTGTTCGCCATGCCTTTTTCAATGCGCGACATCGCGATGTAGGCCACCTTGTCCTTGCGGTTCAGCGCCACGCCCTCCATTTTTGTGAATTCCAGCGTGCCACCCATGACAGCTGCATAGCGATGGGTTTCCAGGAAAGCTGCTGCCTTTTCCTTTCCAGCGGTGAACTTCACCCACTCGGTGGTGCCGTTGTAGGCGATTTTGGTGTAGCTCGCGTCCAGCGGGTCCGTCTTGGTGACGGCCACGATATCAGCGGCCTTGAGCGTGTCGGCCAGCGCCTTGACTTCGGCACTGGTGGCGCTGCCGAGCTTGATCCAGCTCAGTGCAGCCGCGCCACCGGCGTTGGCGGAGGTCTGCGTCCACTTGGCAACGTACAAGCTGCCGCTGCTCAAGTCTCTTTCCGCATTGGCAATGAACATGAACAAACCGGTGTCGGTACCGTCATCGCCCATCAGCACCGTCTTGTTGTCGGGGCAGACCTCCACCAGTTCGCGGGCAATGCGGCCCATGCCGTAGTGTTTCTTGATGCTGGCCGTACCGTCCGGGTTGACGGTGACTTCAGGCACATGACCGTAATGGTACGGGTTGGCCGCCGTGGCGTTGCCAAACAGGTTCTGGCTGAACGCCTGAAACATGGTGTTGGATGCAATAGTGACGGCATCCGGCTCATACTCCTCACTCGAGATATGCGTGTTCCATGGAGACAGACTGCCAGCACAGGTGATCCACAGGCCGTTAACCCCGCTGGCATCCACCGGGAAATAGCGAACGACTGAAAGTGCGCCGGTTGTCCGGTCCTGGTCCAGCGTGGCCACGGCTATGGGCGAAGGCAGCTTGCCGTACATGTCGCAAGCGGCAGGCGCCGGACGTATGCCACCGGAACCGTTGTTGGCAGTCAGATATTCGAACTGCGTCACCAGAAACAGGGTATTGCCCTTGACGCCCGGAACCGTTGGATTGACCAGCGAAAGCAGCGACTGGCCATCCGGGCAATCGCTGAAGTACTGCATGGGCGTGGCACCAGACGCATCAACGATGGGCGCGCCGGTCTGGTCGAAGTATCCACCCGCGACGACGCTGGCACTGCCATTCTTGAGAGTGTCGCCGGTCTTGTAGAGGGTGTTGTAGCTCAATGCCTGTGTTTTGGTGGTGCCGTTCGAGTACGTCATTTTGACGCCAGCACTCGTTAAGGCCGTGGCGCGTTGCGCATCGGTGACGGGCGCCGCCATGCCAATGAATTCGACCCCAGTAATGACAGGGTCAGAGCCACCACCGCAAGCGGTTAAACCCAAGCCGCCCAAGCCCAGCGCGGTGACGCCACCGACGGCTCCCTTGAGCAATTGGCGCCGCTGCAACTGAACCTGCTCAAGGACTGCTACGGACGTTTCTGAAACTCTGTTCGGGGTGTTGACAACATGGTTAGACATAAGGACTCCAGTGGGTGAAAAGCATCAACTTTAGGAACCTATCGTGACAGGAAGAGGTCGCTTTCATGACGTTTTCGTGACTCATGGCACTTGACCACGGAGCCTGCCCTGGACCGAATTTCGCGTGTGCCTTAAGCAACTATTCAAAGCGCCACCGCTCCCCGACCCAAGCCATGCTGGCTAAAGCACTTCGGGTGACTGCACCGTGACAACGACGGTACGGATGTGCGCGTCGCGCTCCCGATTGCGCAACCACCAGACAGAGCCCTTCTTGACCGAGCATTCGTTCGTGCTCAGACCCATCAACTGGGCAATGGTCTGACCCAGCGTCGGTTGATGACCGACGACGAGCACCGTGCCTTTGGCAGTTGGCCACTGAACCAACTCAAGCAGTTGGGCGACACTGCGTCCAGGCTCCAGTTCGGGCCTGATTTTGAACTTCCGCCCCAGCGCCATCGCCGTCTGTTCCGAACGCCGCGCCGAACTGATCACTATTCGCGTGCTGTCAGGCAGTTGCCGATCAAGCCAACCAGCCATACGTGCGGCCTGCTTTTCACCGCGCGATGTCAGCACGCGATCCATGTCGTCGCAACCTTCGGTCCATTCTTGCGCTTCGGCATGCCGCCACAAGACCAGGTCCATCTCAGTCACTCCCGCCATCTCGGTCCGCGTAACGCGCCATCAAGGCCGCCTGGGCACCGTGCGCCGGGCGACGACCCTCCGGTTTGACACGAGCATAGGTGCCGTCGGCCAGCATGTCCCAGGCGTCCACCCCATCGCCCAAATACGCCACCAGATCTTCATCGACAATGCGCTGGCGCAGCGCAGGGTCGGTCACTGGCCAGGCGAGTTCCACCCGGCGCATCATGTTGCGGTTCATCCAGTCAGCGCTGGACAGGTAGAGCACCTCCTGGTCATCCTGACGAAAGTAGAAGACTCTGGAATGTTCCAGAAAGCGGCCGATTACCGAACGCACGCGAATGTTGTCGGTCACTCCCGGCACCTGCGCCGGCAACATGCACGCGCCACGAACGATGAGATCGATCTTGACGCCCTGTTGTCCCGCCTTGATCAACGCATGAATGAGCAGATCGTCGGTCAACGCATTCATTTTGGCAACAAGGCGCGCCGCGGCCCCCGCCGATGCGCGGACCGCCAGCGCGCCGATCATCTCGATCAGCCTGGCGTGCAGCCGAAACGGGGCCAGCAGTAGCTTCTGGAGCCTGGGCAGACGGCTGTGGCTGGCCAGATGTACAAACACGCCTTCCACGTCGGCGGTCAGCGCCGGATCGGCTGTCAGATGGCTCCAGTCGGTATACAGCCGGGCCGTGTCGGGGTTGTAGTTGCCAGTTGCCAGATGGGCATAACGTCTTAGGTGCTGGCCTTCGCGCCTCGTGACAAGCATCATCTTGCAGTGGGTCTTCAACCCCACTACCCCATACAGAACCTGAGCTCCGATCGACTCGAGCATTTCTGCCCAATTGATATTGGCTTCCTCGTCAAACCTGGCCTTCAACTCGACGACGACGGTCACCTCCTTGCCGCGGCGCACTGCCTCGCGCAGCAGGTCCATCAGTTCGGTATCGCTGCCAGTGCGGTAAATCGTCTGTTTGATCGCCAGCACTTGCGGGTCGTGAACGGCCTGACGTAAAAACGCCAGAACACCATCAAAGCTCTCAAAGGGCTGATGAATCAGTACGTCGCCCTGTTTGAGGCGTTCGAAGAACGAACTGCCGGCGGTCAGTTGCACTGGATAGGAGGCCCGGTACGATGGGTAGCAAAGTGCCGGGACATGGATCAAGTCAAGCAGTTGGTTGAGTCGAACAAGATTGACCGGTCCGTGGACCCGGTACAGGGCCGGTTCTGGCAGATTGAATTGGTCCAACAGAAAACGCGCCAACTCCTGCGAGCAGCCGGCCGAAACTTCCAGCCGCACCGCCTGTCCATAGTTGCGGTGTTGCAGCCCCTGGCGCAAAGCCGTGCGCAGGTTCTTGACATCTTCTTCGTCGACCGCAAGATCCGAATGGCGGGTCACCCGGAATTGCGAAAACTGCCCGACGCTGCGACCGGGGAACAACTCGGTCAGGTGGCCCCGAATGACGCTTGACAGGGAAACAAAATGGTTTTCTCCGCCCGAAACTTTCTCCGGCATGCGGATCATCCGAGGCAGGACGCGCGGCACCTTGACGATGGCGATCTCGTTTTCCCGACCGAATGCATCGCGCCCCCCGAGTCGCACGATGAAATTGAGCGACTTGTTGGCCACTTGGGGAAATGGATGCGACGGATCAAGCCCGACCGGGATCAGCAGCGGGTATACCTGTTGCTGAAAATATTGCTTGACCCAGCGCCGCTGCGCAAGATTGCGCTCACCGTGCGAAACAAGCTTGATGCCGTGTTGTTCCAGGGCCGGCATCAGGGAATCGTTGAACACCGCATACTGTCGCGCCACCAGCGTGTGGGTTGCATGTGCCAGCCGTTTGAATGACTCCACGGTGAAGGCGCCCTTTTCGTCCTTGCACTGGCTCGCCACCAGATGAGGTTCGGCCCGGACCTCGAAGAATTCATCCAGATTGGATGAAACGATGCACAGGTAACGCAGACGCTCAAGAAGTGGAACATCCTTGCGATGCGCCCAGTCCAGTACCCGTTCATTGAACGCCAAAATGCTGTGATCACGATCAAGCAGTGCGACACCATTAGTAGCGTGTGACAAATTCGACTCGCAAGAACAATGAATCCTGACGCCCCCGCACCATGCTAACGTCTATAGGTGGCCCCATTGTCGACCTGATTGATGACAATGCCGTGACAACCCCATCGGCCCCCAAACTGTCGAAGTCGATGCGCATCAGGCGCCCAGAAAGTGCCTGCGGTAACGCGCCGGCAAGTCATGAATGCGCATCAACATCGGAAGATCGGCCGTATTGAAATCAGGGTCCCAGGCCGGCGCACCCAGTATCTTGGCACCCAGACGCAGGTAGCCTTTGATCAGGGCGGGCGGCTCAACGTCCAGGCTCGCATCCAGCCGATCAACCGGCAGCGGCAGTCGCGGGTGCACCTGATCTTCTATCGGCGCGAGGTGGTTTTGCTTGAGTTGGCGCCAGATGCTCGCAGCAGCGTCACCGCTGAGCACGCCGTTGTGCAACATCGGAATGCTGGCACACCCGATCATGGTGTCGAGTCGGTTGCGCTCCATGAATGCCGCCAAAGCGCCCCATAACGCCATGATCACGCCACCCTGGCGGTAATTGGGATGCACGCAGCTGCGTCCAAGCTCAACCATGCGCTCACGCAGATTGCGCAGACGGGTGAGATCGAATTCAAGATCGCTGTAGGTGCTGCCCACGCGCCTGGCCTGCGCCGGCGTCAGAAGGCGGTAGGTCCCCACCACCTCCTGGCTAACCCGGTCCCGCACCAACAGATGCTCGCAATAGCTGTCAAAAAGGTCAATGTCATGGCCGACCACCTTCGAATCAAGACGGGCCCCCATCTCCAGCGCGAACACTTTGAATCGGAGGCGCTGCACCTGCGCAACTTCGTCGCCGTGGCGCGCCCAGGAAACCACCAGCCCGGCCCGGTCGCTCTGGCCGGTCGGTATGACACTTGGGGCTCGCGGGGACAGAGACGAGGATCTCAGCCAACCCTTGGCCAGGGACAGGGGTGACAGCGGGAAGGTCGGGCACGGCAGTTCAATCATGAGCGCTCCAGTTGGTGTTACGCAATGATGGTGAGCGTTGGTGACGACAGTGTGGCAAGTTGGCGGCATTTTTGTGACAAGCCCCACTTCGCCCATCGCCACAATCGGCCGGTTGCGCAAGCATGCATTCCGCAACATCAGTTCCTCGTGTCACTGCTGACACACAACTGTCATCTCTGGCCGCTATCGTGGCTGATCCTGGTCAACCATCGCGCCTAACCAACTGCCGCTTTATGACACATTCGATTCAATTTCTAGACGCCGATCCGACCGGCCAGAATCGGCATTAATGATTGGCGCCTTGCGTTGCAGCCACGCCGTCAAACTGCTTCGGCTTATCGCGGAAATTGCGCGTGGCGCACTAATCCTGCGCTGGCAATTTCCAACTCTTCCTGCAAACGACAGGCTGCGTCAGATTCAAACCTGGTCCAGACGCATGTTGATGATATTGAACCTTGAAATCGAGCCTGATGGTCTGGCGCGAGTTGATGGTCCCGCGCTGATCGTCGCCAATCACCTTTCCTGGCTTGACATTCTGGTGATTCAGTCTCTGATGCCGGCGGTGTTCGTGGCCAAGGAAGAAGTGCGGCATTGGCCGTTGATTGGTTCGATGGCGAAGACCTGCGGTGCCATCTTTGTCAAACGCACATCACCCCAGTCGGTACGAGCGATGGTTGACAGCACCGTCGCCATCTACCAACAGGGTCGCTCGGTTGTCGGGTTTCCGGAAGGCACCAGTACCGACGGGTCTGATCTTGGCACCTTTCACGCCAACATTTTCGAAGGTGCCGTTCAATGCGCTGCCTTGGTACACCCGGTGACGCTGAGGTACGTGCATACACAAACCGGGCAACCTGCCGACGCCGCGCTATTTATCGGCGACATGAGCCTGTGGAAATCGTTGCGACGGGTCATGGCGACACCCTCCATCACCGCGCTGGCGCACATTGGCGCCGATCTCTCAAGCCAGGGTCATACCCGCAAGTCGCTGGCAAAGCAGGCGCACCGAAGTATCCGTGATCAGCTCATGCGCCGCACTGAAAATATGGTGAAACGATCTGAAACGATTTCATCAGTTGCATAGACAGCTATGCTATTTATAGCAAATCGTACAAGTTGACGCACCTTGTACGCCGCCAATCAAGCACGGATCGATCAGGTCAGTTTCACCAACTCCGCCCACCAGTTCGTTGTAGATGAAGCGATGGCGCTCAGTGGCGACCGTCCATCCCAAATCCAGAGCCATGCCCGCCCGTTGCAGGACTCGCCAGCACTCGGGCTGCCGGTAGATGTCTACGGCACGAACCATCGCTCCCATCAAGGAGTTTGGGCTGAACTCCTCAAACACGAAGCCATTGGCCGGGCTGCCTGCCGGCGCCGGGTCCGAGGCGTCCACCACCGTGTCAGCGAGTCCGCCGGTTGCCCGAACGATCGGCGGCGTGCCGTAGCGCAGGCTGTACATCTGGTTGAGTCCGCAGGGTTCATAGCGCGACGGCATCACGAAGGCGTCGGCCCCGGCTTCAATCTGGTGGGCCAGCGCTTCCTCAAAGCCGAGTACGGTGGCAATTTTCCCGGGCCAGCTTGCGGCCAGCGCACAGAACGCATCTTCCAGAGATGGCTCGCCGTGACCGAGCACCACAAGCTGGGCAGGAAGCGCCACCAGTGCCGGCGCGATCTCGAGCAGCAAGTCCAGGCCCTTCTGGTGCGTCAGGCGACTGATCACTGCAAACAGTGGCACATCGGCCAGCGGCTCGAGCCCGAGACGTCCTTGCAGCGCCTGCTTATTTGCCGATTTGGCGTCCAAATGGGCGCCGTCATAGGGCGCCACCAAATATTCGTCGGTCGCCGGATTCCACGCCTCATCATCAATCCCGTTCAGAATTCCCGAGAGATCCTGAGACCGTGCGCACAACAGGCCCTCGAGCCCGCAACCGTATTCTGGTGTCTGGATTTCCCGCGCGTAGCGGGGGCTGACCGTCAGCAACCGGTCTGCCCAAAGCAGCGCGGCCTTGAGGAAGGAAAACTGTCCCCAGAATTCGAGTTTGTCCGGCTGAAAGGCTTCGGGTGGCAGACCCAGTGCGTCCAGCATGGCCGGTGCGAACAAGCCCTGATATGCAAGATTGTGAATCGTGAAAACTGTCTTGACCCGCGGCTCCAGCCGGTAGCGCAAATAGGCCATGGCCAACGCACAGTGCCAATCGTTGGCATGCAGCACATTGGGTTGCCACGACAGTGGGTTCTGACAGCTGCCGATCAGGGCTCCGATGTAGGACAACAGCCCGAAGCGTTGCGCATTGTCGGCAAAGTCCCCCCCCTGCGCATCCTGGTACGCCGAGCCCGTTCGATCATAGTAACGGGGGCAATCGATGACGTACAGCGGCAACCCGGTAAGCGTGGCCGCTTCGAACAGCCGGACCGTCGGATAAACCCCTGCCGGACAGGCAAGCTCGCAGCTCAACCGCAGCTGCGTGTGGGCGGCAAGAAGTGGCGCATAGCCAGGCACCAGCACCCGTACATCGACGCCAGCCGCGCGCAGGGATTCAGGCAACGTTCGGGCGACCTCACCGAGTCCTCCACTCTTCATCCAGGGCGCGAGTTCGGATGCCAGATAGAGCACCCTGGGAGTATCGGGACACGCTAGAGCCACAGCATCTCGCCCATTTCGAACGGATGCGTGAGCAGGGCGTGAAACGGATACATGCGAATGCGGTACTCGATCTTTCCGCAATACTCTGGCGTCAGGTCCAGGGTGAACAAATATTCGTTTGAGTCCAGACGGCCCGCGTGCTGGAAAACATGCGCATTCGCGCGCTGCGGCCGTTGCCCGCCAGCCGGACGACCCAACAACAGTTCAATTTTTACGTCGCCGGGGCTAAGGCCATCCAAATCGGCCGCCACTTCAAATCGCATCATTTCCCCAAAAGCATTACGCTCAGCGGGCAGTGCCACCCTGCGCAAAGCCAACCGCGGCCAGGCCGCGTGGACGCGCTGCTTCCAGGCTGAGACCTCGCGCGCGGCGCCGAATTGCTCGCGCGAGTAATGCCGCCACTGGTGCGCCGCCGGGACGTAAAAGCGCCCCAGATAATCGGCCATCATGCGTCCAGCGCTAAAGCGCGGCAGCAGCGTGATGATGGAGTGCTTGCACATGCGAACCCAATCGGGCGAAGAACCGGTCGCACCCCAGTTGTAATACATGGGAATGAGCTGATCCTGCAAAATCTCGTAGAGCGTTCGCGACTCCTCCTGATTGCGCCGCACCTCGGGCAGCCCGAGGGCGGCCGACTTGATGCCCCAGCCGTTCTTCCCGTCGTAACCTTCGCCCCACCAGCCATCAAGGACCGAGAGGTTGGGCACGCCATTGATGGCAGCCTTCATTCCTGACGTACCGCAAGCCTCCAGCGGATAAAGCGGATTGTTCAGCCACACATCGACACCGGAGACGAGCCGCCGGGCGAGTTGCAGGTCGTAGCCCTCGACCAGCAAAATGTGACTCTCAAACTCGGGCATTCGGGCGACTTCGGCGACCCGGCGGATCAATTGTTGCCCCGGTTCGTCGGCCGGGTGCGCCTTGCCGGCGAATATGAACAGCACTGGTCGTTTCGGATCGGAGACGATTTGACGCAACCATTGAAGGTTTTCAAACAGGAGCGCGGCGCGCTTGTAGGTGGCAAACCGACGGGCAAAGCCAATCGTCAGGATATTTGGATTGTCCGGGTTGGCAAAGCGCAACATGCGGTCAAGGTGCGCCTCCGAACCATGATTGCGGGCATGCTGAGACGCCACGCGATGCACCACAAGGTGAAGCATCTGGGCTTTGAGGGACTGGTGCACGTTCCAGAACTGGTTGTCCGGAATGGAGTGAATGGCATCCCAGCAGTGTCTGTCGCCCAGACGGTGCAACCATCCTGGCCCCAGGAATCGATCGTACAACTCGTGCCAGTCACCCGACAGGAACGTTGGTGCGTGCACTCCGTTGGTCACGTACTGCATCGGATTCTCTTCGGGCTCGATTTGGGGCCACATGCCGGCGAGCATTTCGGCCGACACACCGCCGTGAATGCGCGACACGCCGTTATGAAAACGTGAACCACGAACGGCAAGCGCCGTCATATTGAAATCGCTTCCACCGGGCACTCGACCCAACGCCAGCAGCGCCCCCATGTCGGTGTCAATGTCGTTGCAAAATTGCTCGAAGTAGCGTCTGATCATGTCATCGGCAAAGTGGTCGTGGCCCGCGGGCACCGGCGTGTGCGTCGTGAAGATCGTGTTGGCCGCGACGGCCTCGAGTGCCGAGGAAAAATCAAGACCGGAGGTGATCAGCTCGCGCACGCGCTCGAGCACGAGAAAAGCCGCATGGCCCTCGTTCATGTGCCACACGGTGGGCTTGAGCCCAAGCGCCTCGAGCACGCGCGGGCCGCCCATGCCAAGGATGATTTCCTGCTCGATGCGGGTGGTGCGGTCCCCGCCATAGAGCTGGTGCGTGATGTTGCGGTCGTGTGCGTTGTTCTGCTCCACGTCGGTATCGAGCAGCAGCAGCCGGATATGACCAACCTGCACCTGCCAGACTTTGACTTTGACGCCATGGTCGGCCAGCACGACGTCGACGGTCAACTCGGCACCATCGGCGCCCACCACTGCAGCGATCGGCAAGTCATCGTAGTCGGAGTCGCTGTAGTGCGCTGCCTGTCGACCCTCGCCGTCGAGTGTCTGCTGAAAATAGCCCTGCCGGTACAGCAGCCCCACGGCAACAAAGGGCAAGCCATAATCGCTCGCTGCCTTGCAATGGTCGCCTGCGAGAATGCCCAGACCACCAGAATAAATCGGCAGACTCTCGTGAAAGCCGAACTCCAGACAGAAATAGGCCATCAGATCATTGGCGCGCAAATGTTGCAATCCATCGTGCTTATGCGGCTCTCCCATGTAGGTGTCGTAGGCTGAGAGCACTCTGGCAAGCCCACCCAGAAATACCGGATCCTCGGCCGCTTCGTCCAGGCGGGATTGATCCACACGCTTTAGAAATGCCTTTGGGCTATGGCCCACCGCGTTCCACAAGCTCGAGTGCAGGCGCGCAAACAGGGTGCGTGTGGGCCGGTCCCAGCTGTAGTACAGGTTGTTGGCAATCTCATTGAGACGCGCAAGCTTGGGCGGAATTTTCGGGATAACCTCAAGATGAAACGCAGTACCTGGCATGGCAAGACCTCAATCCACAAAATGACGCAAATTCACCAAGGCGACGCACTCGCGATCCGGTCGGCCAATGGTGTCAGGCAATGTTAGCCCTTTTCGCTCCAGCACAGCACAGTCGCCGCGGGCTAGTGGGCGCGTTTCATGGAACCGGCGGTGCCCTCGGTCACACCACCTCGGGCCAGAGGCTCAAGCAGGCCAGGCGGTACCGCCACGTCAAGCAACCGGTAAAGCTGCGCGAGATTGGCTCGGTACAGTTCATCGAAGCTCTGTACTCCGGGACGCGAGTCGTCTTCGCCGAGCCACCAGAACCAATCCGAACTCTCACACACGGCAAGTTGCGCTTGTGCCGCTGCGATCACCTGCGGATCCACGCCAACCGTGCCGACCACTTTGTCAAAAATCTGCTTCGCCTGGCACAACAGATCCCAGGCGCGGTTCTTTTGTGGCGCCCCAATCCATGTCGAAAACGTGCCGTAAACCCAGGAGCCAGCGACGAGTCGGGGCAAGTTGCCGGTGCGTCGCTTCGTGCTGTGGAGGCAGTCCGAAAACGTCGTCGTCCGCAGCCAGTCCTGCGCCTCAATCAGCGCATAGAGCGCGTCGAGAAAATAGAAGCCGTTGTAGGGGTAGAACTCCCAGGCGTTTTCGCCGTCGAGCATGACGCTAACCAGCGCAGTTTCGCCTGCTCTGGCCTGATCGCGCACTGCGGTGAGTTGGGCCAGAAAGTGGGCCGAAGCATCACGCCCATGCCAGCTCGCGTATTCAAAGCCAATCAGGTCCGACAGATGTTCGTCGCGGAAAAACAGCGCCACTTCCGGCGCGCCCTCGGTGCGATACGGACGGTAGAGATACTCGCTGCGAGCCGGCACGCCCTGCTCCCCTGCACGCAGCGAGTTCGCCAGCACAGATTCACTCGACGCACTCCAGCGATAGCCAGTGGTGGGCAAGAGTTCGAGAAAGGCGTCCGACAACGCGCCTTCGGCTGGCCAAAGTCCGATCGGTGCCCGGCCAAAGTGGCCGAGGTGAATCGCCTTGGCGCGCTCCAACTGTGCCTGGACCCGAAGGTCCCCTCCGGGGTAAGTCTGCGCGAGCGGCAGCACGACCTCGGGCATGGCCTCGCGCGCACTTGCAAGATCGAGCAGGAGCGGGGCAATCGGATGGGTCTGCGGCGTGCTGGAAAGCTCGATCTGGCCGCAATCAGCCAGCGCACGGTAGCGCGGCAGCAAGCCACGCACGATCTCGCCGAACAGGTCAACCAGACGGGCTCGGTCATCTGCCGTAAAGCCCTGCGCCTTGCTCATGAGCTCAGTCAGCAGTGGCCGATTGCGCCGCTCGGTCTCGCCGGTCCACGCCAGGTGATACCAGGTCAACAGATCCGCGAAGTAGTTCGCTGACAAGTAGGACAGTCCGACATCGCCTTGCGCAGCAACCATTTGATGGAGCTCGAACAGACGCTTGAACGGCGGAAACGGTGCCACCAGGTGCGTGTGATTGACCGGGAAACAGTCAGCGACGAGTTGTCGGCGAGCGTTCAGGTCGAGATCGGTCAAGTCTTTTTGCGCCAACCATCGCAGGAATGGGTCGCGAAAGTGGCCCGAGTCGAACTGGTCCACGTAGTCGTCGATCTGTTCGAGCAGCACGGGCACAAAGTTGACGACCGCGCGCACTTTGGGGTGACGCTCCAGATGCCCCGCCATGTCGGTATAGTCCTTCAGCGCATGCAGATAAACCCACGGGCGGCGAAACTCGCCGCTGGCGCAGTCGCGGTAATCGGGCTGGTGCATGTGCCAGAGAAGGACGAGATCCAGTGCAGGTTCGCTCATGACCGCTGCACCCCAACAAATGTTCCTAGTGCGCCGGTACCGCTTCGACCGGTATCAGCCCGCCCTCGAACACCCGCGCAGCGGCCGTGGGGCCATCAGGGGCCTGCAGGCGGTTGGCCCAAGCGCTGATCGACGTTTGCGAAACCGGTTGCGGCTCAAAGGCCAAACGCGAGAGCACGCGCGCGAGCACGACCGAGGGCACACCCGCAGCGATCATTGCTGCGGCGAAGTCGCTGGCCGCAGCACCGATGCGAAAGGCATTCAGGTTGGCCTTGACGATGCGCTCGCCCTTGGCGGCAAAGAGCGCACGCACCTGCTGTTCCAACAACTCGCTGGCCAGCGGCAACTGCGAGGCCGCAGCGCCGAGCGCGATCATGTTCTGGGCTTTTATCGCTCCAGCTTTATGCGCCAGGGCGGTGGCGTCAAGGACAACCAGCCGCGGCACCGAAAACAGCACTTCGTAAAGAGCTTTATGCGGTGGATAGGTATTGACATTTTCCAGCGTCGTCACGTCGGTCACGATCCAACCGTCCGGACGAAGCAACGGCGTGTAGCGAAGCGCCTCCATCGGCTCCACCGAGAGCACCATGCTCGCCGAGCCGTTGGCAATAAGGTCGCTGGCCACGGGCTGGTCGGAAATGCGCACAAAGGCTGAGACTGCGCCGCCGCGCTGTGCCATGCCGTGCACCTCGGACTGCTTGAAATGCAGGCCGGCCTCGTGCGCCGCGTGGTCAATGACCCAGGCAATCGACAACACACCCTGGCCACCAACACCACAAATCACCAGATCGTAAATCATGGCTCTTGTTCCTCGCAGGCGCGCCGGTAGAGCTTGATCTGTTTGGCGTAGGTGACGCAGGCCCGCCGCGCAATGATCACCGACAAACCCTGATAGGGCAATTCCTCGCGAATGATGGCCAGGGTCTCGTCCTTGTTGCGTACCGAGGGGGCAACCAGGCGGATGTGCTCACGCGGCACGCCCAGACCCGCGACCAGATCGACCACCTCCTGATCGGTCGCCGTTGTCGGCTGGCCTCCGGTCATGGCGACGATGCTGTTGTCCAGGATAAAGACCTTGATATTCGTGTTGTCACGCGCGGCGTCGAGCAGCGGCGTCATGCCCGAGTGCATGAAGGTACCGTCGCCAATGACGCACAGCGATGGATTCATACCGGCGTGAGCAGCCCCGATCGCCATGCCAATGGATGAACCCATGCAAAGACAGGAATGGATCGCTTTGTGCGGCTCCAGGTACCCCAGGGCATAGCAACCAATGTCACCCATCACCCGTGCACCTGGCGCAGACTGCTCCAGCACCTCATTGATCGCGATGTACGCATCGGTATGCGGGCACTTGTCGCACAGGCGTGGCGGGCGCGCGACCATGACGTCGGACAGGCCCGGGACTTGCAGCGCGACATTCAACGGCAGCCCGAAGCAGCGTTTGATGACATCCGGACTGAGTTCGCCCATGCGCGGCACCTCACCACTGAGCCGACCGCGCACCGCAATATCGCGCATCAGGCCCAGCGCCGTCACATAGCGCTCAATGAACGGGTAGCCTTCCTCCAGAATCCAGAGTTCGCTTGATTCATCGAGCAGGGTGCGAATCTTCTTTACCGGCAACGGGTAGACGCCGACACGCAGCAGGTTGTAGCCCTGCAGTGCGTCGCCCAGAGCCTCCAGCAGATAGTTCCACGCCAGACCACTGACCAGAATGGCCGGCAGGCCCTTGCCGCGCAGGCTCAGAGCGTTGGCCGGGTGTTCCTCGGAGTAAGTCTGCAAGGCCGCCTGCTTGTCAACGAGTTTGGCGTAGGCGCGCCGCGCGTTGACCGGCAACAGCGTAAACCGACTGGCGTCGTCCACATAATTTGGTTTGTTCTGCTCGCGCGGTGGTGCCAGCGTCACTGCGGCGCGACTGTGCGCCAGGCGCGTCACCAATCTCAGCATCACCGGCACCTGCAACTTCTCCGACAACTCGAAGGCCTCCCGCGTGAAGTCGTAACACTGCTGCTGATCGCCTGGCTCCAGGCAAGGCACCATCGCAAAATCGGCAAAGTAGCGCGAGTCCTGTTCGTTCTGCGAACTGTGCATCGAAGGGTCGTCGGCCACCGCCAGCACCAGACCACCGTGCGCACCCGAAACAGCCACGTTCATGAACGGGTCGGCCGCCACATTGAGCCCGACGTGTTTCATCGACACCAGGGCACGGCAACCGGCATAGGAAACACCGACCCCCTCCTCCAGCGCCACCTTCTCGTTGGCCGACCACAGTCCGCGCACCGACAGGTCGTGCTCCTTGACGTAGATCCTCGATGGTCTGATAGATCTCGGTCGACGGTGTGCCGGGATAGGCGTACGCGGCGCTGATACCGGCATCGATGGCGCCGCGCGCCACCGCCTCATCGCCGAGCAAAATAACTTCAGACATGCTGACCCCAATATTCAGGGCGGCAAGAAAATGACACCGCCTAGCGTCAAGTATCGCATCTCGGACGCGTTCTGCCGGGCCAGCCAAGTCGGGTTAATAACTCAACCCTGTCGTGGTTTCGGTAGCGACCCCTTACTCAATTTACTTTCGGTCATGTGCGAAAGGGTGGCGGTGCGACTAAAGTCGAGTCACGATGGCAAACTACAAAACTGTTTACAAATGCCGTGAATGCGGTGCAACCAGCTATCAGCGCTTGATCGAGCGGTCCAAAGATGGCGCCTTGCTACCCACCGGCGATTACCGCTGCACCGGATGCCGAAATGTGTTTGCCAGTGTTCGGGCATGGTGGGAACCACGACGTCAGCCCCTCTGGCAATCGAGCACGATGCGCGGCTGATTCACTGGGACATTGACTTCGTCCCGCCAAGGTCGACGATCATTGGGCGCAACACCAACGCAAATTCAGAGGGGCGCGGCAGCCCCGAGTTGTCGAACCAATTCTTCGAATTTCTCCAGCGCCAACGGTCGACTGAAGAAATACCCCTGGTAGCCGTGGCAGCCCATGGCCGCCAGGCAGTCACGTTGCATCGCGGTCTCAACGCCCTCGGCAATCACGGTCAGCCCCAGGCTGTCCCCGAGCGTGACGATCGTCTTGGCGATGGCCGCGTCGCTCGGGTCGTGGTCGACGTTGTCGACAAAGGACTTGTCGATTTTCAATTGATCAAGCGGCAAACGCTTGAGGTAGGACAGCGAGGAGTAACCCGTGCCAAAATCATCGAGCGAAAAGCTCACGCCACGGGCCTTCAGAGCGAGCATCTTCGCGACCACCTCATCCACGTGGGCCGCGAGCATACTCTCGGTGAGTTCGAGCTTCAGATGCAGGGCACTGGCTCGCGTCTCGTCAAGGACAGCCAGGACGTCATCGACAAATGTCTGCTGCTGAAACTGGCCGATGCTGACGTTGACCGCGACGGTCACACTGTCGAGCCCGGGTACACCCGACCAGCGCGCGATCTGGCGGCAGGCCGTCTCAAGCACCCAGCGACCCAGGGGCACGATCAATCCGGTCTCCTCTGCCAAAGGAATGAATTCCCCCGGCGATACCAGCCCGCGCGTCGGGTGCTGCCAACGCACCAACGCCTCCGCGCCTGTGAGCCGAGCGTCTGAAAACTGCGCCTGGTAATGCAGCACAAACTGTTGATCGCGAACAGCCACGCGCAGATCTCGCTCCAAACCGGTGCGAGTGGCCAAAGCCGTTTCGAGTTCGGGATCAAAAAAGTACACGCGGTCGCGCCCCTCTTCCTTGGCCTTGTACATGGCAAGATCGGCCTGCCTCAACAAGGCGTCGGCACTGACCTGCGGGCCGCTGAAAAGGGTCACACCGATGCTCGACGTACATCTGCAAGGCTGACCACCGAGGTCATATTCCAGATCCAGGGTGTTATGGAGTTTCTCACCAACACCCTCGGTCTGAATTGCCGCAGCGCGCATGGATGGGTCCAAATTGGCAAGCATGACAACAAACTCGTCGCCCCCCAGTCGAGCGACGGTGTCACCCAAGCGCAGGTTGGCCGTCAGGCGCTGGGCCACCTGTATCAACAGCGAATCTCCCATCGCGTGTCCCAAGACGTCGTTCACCGCCTTGAAGCGGTCCAGGTCAATGAATAGGAGCGCAGCAAAGGCACCGGTGCGCGCACTCGCGCTCATGGCTTGACCCATGCGATCAAGCAACAGCCTGCGATTGGGCAAGCTCGTTAGCTGATCGAAGAAGGCCAGGTGATTGATTTCTTCCTCGGCATGTTTGCGCTCGGTCACATCGCGGGTGACCGCGAGTTGAACAACCTGTCCATGATCGTGAAAAGGAACCGCACTCGTCTCCAGCCAGCGTCTTCCACCGAGCAGACCAACAGTCTCGTATTGCATCTCCCCCGCTTCACCAGCGAGCACACGTTGGTGCAGCTTCAAATATTCGGCACGATACTCGGGCGCCACCCGCTCAACCATGGGCTGCCCAATGAGGCTCTCTGCGCTGCTGGCCTCCAGCATTGCCAACCCTGCCGGGTTTATCTGCTGGACGTTGCCGGTCTCGTCGATGGTGCTCACCGCGTCGCTGATCGATCGCAGGGTCGTCTCGGCCCGTTCCTTCTCCTCAATCAGGGCGCCGGTTGCGCGGCGCAAGGCGCGAAGCGGAAATACGCGCATCACCAAAAAGACCAGCGCAGCGAGTATCACACCGACCAGCGCAACGCCCATTGTGCGATAGACGATCTCCACGACCGACGCGCTAACACGGATCTGGCCAGCTACGCGGTTGCCGTCGAAAAGCGAATGGCTCTGGCTCAGCGCCAATGCTCCGTGCGGGCTCCCGCCCTGAACCAACATGTGATTGTCGGCGTCGAAGATCTGGACAAGTTCGCCTTCCAGGGGCACCGGTTCGCGTTCGATGAGCCCCTGCATCCTGTTCTCGGCAAACATCCACATTCGCGGATTGGCCGCGATCATCGTCTCCAGCGCCGACGCCTTGACTCTGGCCTTGAATGACAGGGAATTGGTGATATCCCCAAACGCAGTCAGCGCGTAGCCCAGAGGCAGGCTGACCGCCACCAGCGCCGCAACGGTCATCGCCCAGCGGCTGATGATCTGTGCGGCGTCGCTCTTATTGGAAAGCACCTCAGGGCACCCAATGCCCGGTTCGCGTCAGGATCGCACGCCCAGCTGCAGACTGCACGAAAGCTGCAAACTCGCTGGCAGCGGGCGAGGGCTGACGCAGCGACACCAGAAAGAAGTGCTTGACTAGCGGGTAGGCGCCCGAGGCCAATTGTTCCGGCGCGGGTTCAATACCGTCAAGCTTCAGGGCCTGCAACGCGCGCCCCTCGGATTTGATGAGCGCCAGCGTGGTCACGCCGATGGCCCCGGGGATCGCCTCTATCTTGTCGGCGGCCTCCTGATCAATTACGGCGTAGGGCAGACCGGAACGCTTTTCCGCGATTGCAAGTGCGCGTTCGATGTCCGGCGAAAGCGCACGAATCTGGATCGTGTTGTCGTCACCGGGCTGACGCAGCACGGGGCGGATCTGCGTTCCGTCGGGCCACTGCGTAAGTTTCCCCGTGTAGATATCGGCCACCTGCTGGCGCGTGATGCCCGTCACCGCCGCTTTAGAGGAGACCGCAAAGACTGTCGGGCTACGCGCGTACTCGGTGGCAACGAGGCCGCTTGCGCCCTCGCTAGCCGTGAGCGCACGCGCCATCAATCCGAGATCGATCGCGCCTTTGGGCACTGCCTTGGCCGCTCCGCTGCTGCCGATGCTGTCCAACACCGTGACCTTCATCGTTGGATGGGCCCTGACGAAGGCTTGCCCCAGCAAACGCATGGTACCCAGGGCGTTGCCGGTGCCGCCGATCACGATTTCCTGGGCTCGCGCTGCGCCAGCCAGCAGCGTCGCGATTGCCAGCAAGGCCGCGCCAACCATATGACGCACACTGCAGTGACGAGTTTGTGAGAGCATTGCTTTCCTTGGCTTCGTTGACCAAACAGGTACAACGGCTATCGTACATCGATTTGCCGCGAAATTCGGCGCTACTCGCCAGACCAGAATCCATCTGCGAATTGACCTGCACCGCTGTGCCGACGATACTTGGCCGCGACAACTCGCGCTCCGCCGGCCATGCAGACCAAACTCAAACGCTCCACCAAACGCCTGCTCGCACTGTTGGCGCTGTTGCCCAGTGCCGTGCTGGTGCTGGGCATGATCTACATGCTGGGGATGGGTCAACTCGAGGGCACGCCGCGCACGTTTCTTGAAAGCATCCAGTGGGCCACGGAAACGCTGACCACCACCGGCTACGGGGCCGACAACCATTGGCATCATCCGCTGATGGCGTTGTTTGTGATCCTCGGCCAGTTGCTCGGGCAGTTCCTGATCTTTCTGATCTTTCCGGTTCTGGTGCTGCCTTATTTTGAGGAAAAATTCGAGGTACGCCTGCAGCACACCTTGCCACCGATGGCGGGCAAAGTGCTGTTCTACCACTATGGTCCGGCGATTGAATCGCTGCTTGAGGAATTCGACAGCGCCAAGGCACCCTTTGTCATCTTCGAAGAAAACATCGCGCTGGCACGCAGCCTGCGTGATCGGCACTACAACGTGGTGGTGGGCAAGCTTGCCGAAGAACCCTCGGTGCTGGCTCGCGTGCATGAAGCCCGCGCGGTGGTCACCAACGCCGGTGATCACGCCAACGCCACCTGCACGCTGACGGTGCGCGAACTCGGATTTAGAGGCCCGATTTACGCGCTGGCAGACGACCCGATCTACCGCTCGCCGATGCTGCAGATTGGCGCAACGGACGTGTTCACCCCAGCGCATGTGCTCGGTGCTGCGCTGGCCTCGCACGCGAGCATGCGCATCAGCCCGCCGGCTGAAGGCATGCACCTGCTGGGCACGCAGATCGGTATGGCCGAATTTCGTGTTCGTGCCGACAGCCCGCTGGCCGGACAAGCACTCGGCGAGCTGCGCCTGCGCGAGCGCCACGGCGTATCGGTGATCGGACAATGGCATGGCGGCGCGTTCAACGCCGACATGGGGCCACAAACGCGTGTCGAGGCCGGCGCCATTGTGGTCGTCGTGGGCTCACCGAGCAACCTGGAAAAGGTCGAGCGCATGGCCATGCCGATTCGTCGCAGCGGCCCCATCGTGGTCGCTGGCTATGGCGCGGTGGGTCGCAAGATCGTCGAGATGCTGCTCGACGCCGGTGAAGCCTGCGTGGTCATCGACCTGCTGTCGGCACCCGGTGTCGATGTGCTGGGCAGCGTGCTTGAAACAACAACCTTGCAGCAAGCCGGGATTCGCGAGGCCAGCGCGGTGATCCTGGCGCTCAGTGACGATAGCGAATCGGTCTTTGCAACTGCCGTGGTGCGCCATCATGCGCCTGAAGTCCCGCTGATCGTGCGGGTGCTGCGCACGCCAAATACGGCGCGGATTTATCGCGCCGGCGCCGACATCGCCGTTTCGGTGGGCCAGGTGGCTGGCCAGATACTGGCCTACCACTTGCTTGACGAGCAGGTTGTGAATGTCGAAAACAAGGTCAAGTTTGTTCGCCTGAGTGCCGGGGCGCTGGCCGGCGGTCATCCCTGGCACAACGAAGCCATTGAACGCACCGGCGCGAAGGTGATCGCCGTGCAGCGCAAGGGCGAGGTGCTGGTCGAATTCGACGAGCAGTTCTCGGTGCTCGCCGATGACACGGTGTTTGTCTGCGGATCCATCGGCAGTCTGGATCGCTACCAGCGCGAGTTCCACGCCACGACCGCCACTGCCGCCGCCGCGTAACTCTGCCTGGGCCGACGGCGGGCGCTCAAATCCCAACTCGCAATCCGACAGTCATGATCTGATCGACCGGAATGTGGTAGGTGGCCGTGATGTCCTGTGTATTCCTGGCCAGGAAGGCAAACAGCTTGTCGCGCCATAGTGCCATGCCGCGCTGTTTGCGCCCAGTCAGCAGATCGACCTGGCCGATCACGTAATGGACTTCATCGACGTCGAGTTTGAGTCCGAGTTCTGAGCATTTGCTCAATTCGGAAGGAATGTTGGGGGTTTGCATGAAACCGTAACGCAGCACGATACGAAAGAAGCCGGCGTCGATCTGGGTCAACTCCATGCGCTCGTCTCCGCTGGTTGTCGCCACGGGTTCGAATACCACCGTCAGAATGACCACGGTTTCATACACGACGCCGGTATGGCGCACCAGCTTTTGCAACGACGGTGGTGTTTGATCCAGGCGACCGGTAAAGAACACAGCGACGCCCGGAACACGCGGCACCTTCTCGGCAGTAATGCGCCCGATAAAGGTCTCCACGTTGGAGGTCATGTTCGCGACCTGCTCGGCCAGAATGCTGGCTCCACGGCGCCAGGTGGTCATGACGGTAAACAGGATAGCGCCGATCACCAGCGGCAACCAGCCACCATCGGGAATGGTCGCCAGGTTGGACCCCAGGTAGGCGAGATCGATCAGCAGAAAACCGACCAGGAACGCCAGCGCCGCCGGCAGCGTCCAGCCACCGCGCTCACGCGCCACCCGGAACGCCAGAATGGTGGTAATGGCCATCGTCGAATTCACTGCCACGCCATAGGCGGCGGCGAGGTTGCCCGAGGATCGAAACGCCAGCACCAGGCCAATGGCGGCAAACATCAGGATCATGTTCACCGTCGGCATGTAGATCTGCCCGCGCGCGTCGGCCGAAGTTTGCGCTACCGTCAACCGCGGGAACAGGCCCAGTTGCATCGCCTGGCGAGTCATTGAAAAAGCGCCGGTAATGACCGCCTGCGAGGCGATGCAAGTCGCCGCTGTCGCCAGAATGATTAGCGGATACAGGCCCCAAGACGGGGCTAGCTGATAGAACGGGTGCATGCTTTTGGACGGCTCGGCGATCAACAGGGCGCCCTGTCCAAAGTAATTCAGCAGCAGGGCCGGCAACACAAAGCCGAACCACACGGCGCGGATCGGCTTGCGACCGAAATGGCCCAGATCAGCGTACAGCGCTTCGCCACCCGTGGTGACCAGGAAGACAGCGTACAGCACGAAGTAGCCGGTGGCTCCGTTGTCCAGGAAAAACCGGACCGCATACCAGGGGTTGACCGCCAGCAACACGGTGGGTGACTGCACGATGCCGCGCACGCCAAGCAAGGCCAGCACGGCAAACCAGACGAGGGTCAGCGGGCCGAACACCGCACCGATCGTTGCCGTACCATGCCGTTGGACGGCAAACAGGAGCACCAGAATGGTCACCGTGATCGGAATCACGTAGCTGTGCAGCGCTGGCGCGGCCAATTGAAGACCCTCGACGGCACTGAGCACCGAAATGGCCGGCGTGATCATGGCCCCACCGTACAGCATGGACGCACCGAGCACACCAAGCAAAATCAGTGCACGACGGCTGCGCCGCTTCTGGTCCTGCTCGGGGCGCAGCAGCGCCAGCAGCGCAAAGGTGCCACCCTCGCCCCGGTTGTCTGCGCGCAGCACGAAGATCATGTACTTGAGCGAGATGACCAGCAGCAAGGTCCAGAACATCAGCGACAAAATGCCCAGGACATTGGCTTCCGTGATGGGAATCGGATTTTTTCCGGCAAAACACTCACGCAGGGCATAGATCGGGCTGGTCCCGATATCGCCATAGACAACGCCGAGCACCGCGATGGCCAGGACGGCAAAGGACTCGCTGTGCGGTGTCGCCGCCTGCGCGCGGTCATGCGCCTGCTGTTGCGCATCACGGCCTTCAGTCAATTTGCGTGCCATGTTCGATTCCTTGTATTGTGATCGGCTCGCGCGGAGGATAACGGATAAATCGGCGTTCTAGCCTTGTCTTTGCTGCGATGCAGCCACGAAGCGCGTATGCTTGCGGGGCCAGCTTGGCGCTGGTGATTAGCGTGGCAGGAGACAATTTATGCAGTACGTCTGGATGGTCATCATTGGGGGCTAAGATACCGGCGAGAGGTCCGCGAGACGGTGCGCTTAGCGCACCCCGTTCGCCCGCCAAGGGGCCCAAAGCTGGCCAGACAAGCCCTACACTGGGCGACCCGACCAATGACCCTCGTGTAGCCGAGTGCCGCAAGATGGTCTCTCGCAAGGCCATGCTCTCCGCTGGAGCAGCCGTGATTCCCATTCCCGGCCTGGACATTGCGGCCGACGTCACGCTGCTGGTGCGCATCATCGAGCAGATCAACCAAAGATTTGGCTTGACCGAGGAGCAAATCGATGCACTCTCGCCCTCCAAGCGCGCGCTCGCTTTCAAGGCGATTCAACTCGTCGGCTCGGGCCTGATCGGCAGCGCCATCACCCGCGAACTGGTGATCAGAATGCTCAGCAAGGTCGGCGTGCGCGTGGCCACAAAACAGTTCACCAAATATGTACCGCTGGCCGGACAGGCGCTCAGCGCGGTTCTCGCCTACAGCGCCATGCGTTACGTCTGCAACCAGCATATTGCCGACTGTGCATGTGTCGCCGCACAGCTGCGGTTGCCGGCGCCTGCAGCATGATTTTCTATTCGATAGGCTCGCAGCGCTTATAAATAGATCATCATTAGCTATAAATAAAATAGCAAATGATGCTTGAAAAGCTGGCTACTTCTTCGTCGAACAAGTGCTGAAGCCAAAAATGGCGTAAGGCGGGCACCAGCCAATGGCGCCTGTGGCCAGAGGCACCACACCCAACCAGCCCCACACACCAATCGTGCCGACGAGTGTCATGCCGATCAGGACCAGGCCGAGAACAATGCGCAAAACGCGGTCCATGCCGCCAACGTTCAATTTCATCAAAGGCTCCTTGTGTCACTGGTCAAATTGAACCAGATTTGCGCATTACACGCCGCAGGCCGCAATTTGTCTGTGACTCAAGTCACCCAGCGTTGCCGCTGCCGCTACTACAGCGGAATGGTGCTGACCAGCGCTCGCAACGCCGCGCTGTCGACGATTTGAAGCTGCTCGCGGCCCAGGTTGACCCAGCCTTCCCGCTCAAAGCGGCGCAGCAGGCGGGTCACAATTTCACGCACGGTGCCCAACTCGTCGGCCAGGCTCTGGTGCGTCACCTTCAGGTGCTGGCCGCGCCCGAGCAACGCGGCTGCCAGACGCCGGTCCAGCTTGTGAAACGCGACCGCGTCAATCAGCGAGGTCAAATCAGCCATGCGTTGGGCAAACAGGCCCAACACCTCGTCGCGAAACGCCGGCGTTTCCAGCCAACGCGTGAACAGGTCCGGCTTGATTAGCATCAGGGTGCTGGGCTTGGTGGTCATGCCAAACGCCGACAGCGGTTGGGCACGAAACAAGCAGGCGCTTGACACCAGGCACAACTCACCCGGCCCCACCCGATACAGTTCCAGCGATCGGCCATCGCCCGAATTGCGCGCCACCTTGATTTCACCGCTCAGTACCAGTGGAAAGCCCTGGCACGGGGTGCTTTCGCTGAACAAAGCGGCGTGGGCTGGCATGTCAAAAGTTGTCAAGCCGGAGCCGGGTGTGCCAGGTGCGGGTTGTACCTGGGCCAGTGACGGGTACAAATCCGTCAACAAAGCCATCGTGTCCAAGACCGTCATGCCCGTCATGTTGAAGATTTGGTTCATTCGGATTCCCTTGAACGAATGGGCAGTTCAACCCCATGAGCCCAAGTATGGCATGGGCCGTGCACAGCACAAGCATCCGCATTGGCGCGGGTTTGCATGAGATTTGACGAGAAGTGAACTTTCTGGGTCTATCGAGGTCTATCGACATCTAAGGACGGGGGAGGTTGATCTGGCGCAGGCACGCTAGCGTAAGATGACCGGCGAGCGCTGGATCGTGCCCCTCCGTGCTTGCTTTCTCACCACCATGGACAACCCTGATCTCCTGCAGCTAGCGCGCGCCCAGTTCGGCCTGAACATCGGCTTTCATATCCTGTTCCCCAGCCTGACCATTGCCCTGGCGTGGTTTCTGGTGTACTTTCGCATCCGCTACGCCAGGAGCGGCGACGCCGCGTGGCTCGCGACCTACAAGCTGTGGGTGAAGATATTTGCCCTCACTTTCGCCATGGGCGTGGTCACCGGCATCACCATGTCGTTTCAGTTCGGCACCAACTGGCCGGGTTTCATGAACCACGTCGGCAACATAGCCGGCCCCCTGCTCGCGTTCGAGGTGCTGACCGCGTTCTTCCTGGAAGCCACTTTCCTCGGCGTGATGCTGTTCGGCATGAACCGCGTGCCGGCCTGGGTTCATATCGGCGCCACCCTGCTGGTCGCCATCGGCACCCTGTTCTCAGCGTTCTGGATCCTCGCGCTCAATTCCTGGATGCACACGCCTGCCGGACAGGTGATGGCCGACGGCGTGCTGATCGCCGGCGACTGGCTGCAGGTCATCTTCAATCCGTCCTTTCCGTACCGCCTGACGCACATGCTGCTGGCCTCCGGACTGACCGCGTCGTTCCTCGTCGCCGGGCTGTCGGCCTGGCGCCTGCTGCACGCCGGCTCGGACGGCTCGGCGCTGCGCACGCTGCGCGTCGGCGTCATGGTTGCCGCAGCGATTGCGCCGTTGCAGATCTTCGTCGGCGACCAGCACGGCTTGAATACTCTGGAACACCAACCTGCGAAAGTCGCCGCGATGGAGGCGCTGTGGAACACCGAGCGCGGTGCGCCGCTGGTGCTTTTCGCCGTGCCCAATGAGGAAACACGGCACAACGACTATGCGATCGAAGTGCCCAGGCTCGCAAGCCTGATCCTGAAACACGATCTGGACGGCGAGGTCAAGGGCATATCTGCGTTTGCGCCGGACACGCCGCCGGTGGCGCCGGTGTTCTTCGGCTTTCGCCTGATGCTGGCGCTCGGGATGGCCATGCTTGCTCTGGCGTGGATCAGCGTCTGGGTTTTGCGCAAGAACGCGGGCGCGCCAAGGTGGCTGCTGTGGAGCCTCGCCGGTTTCACATTTTCCGGCTGGGTGGCGACGCTCGCGGGTTGGCTGGTGACCGAAATCGGGCGCCAGCCCTGGCTGGTCACGGGCATCTTGCGAACCTCGCAGGCGGTGGGCCAGGTCCCGGAAGCGCAGCTCGGCGCCAGCCTCACCGGCTACGTACTGGTCTACGCGCTGATGCTCGGGGCCTACATGGTGGTGATCACCCATCTGGCCGGGAAGGGTGTGGCCCCCGCAAAGGTGGATCCACCATGACCCTCGACCTGCCGCTGATCTTTGCCGCGCTGATGGGCGTGGCTGTGCTGGCTTACGTCGTGCTCGACGGCTACGACCTCGGCGTAGGCATGCTCATGCCCGCCGCCGACGCGCACGAACAGGAACTGTTGGTGGCCTCGATCGGCCCGTTCTGGGACGCGAACGAAACCTGGTTGGTGCTGGGCGTGGGCATCCTGCTGGTGGCGTTTCCGCAGGCGCACGGCGTGGTGCTCGGTGCGCTCTATCTGCCGGTGGCGTCGATGCTGATCGGCCTGATGCTGCGCGGCGTGGCGTTCGAGTTCCGCGTCAAGGCCGAGGGTTGGCACCGCGAACTGTGGAACTGGCTGTTCTACGTCGGCTCCTTCCTCGCTGCGTTTTCGCAGGGCCTGATGCTCGGGCGCTACATCACCGGCTTCGCCCCGGGCTTCGGCTATTTGCTGTACGCGCTGGTGGTCGGTGCCTCGCTGTGTGGTGGCTACGTGCTGCTCGGCGCGGCCTGGCTGATCTACAAGACCGAGGGCACGCTGCAAAGAAAGGCCGCCACATGGGTGCGCTGGGGCCTGCTGTGGGTCGCGCTCGGCGTCGCCGCGGTGAGTGTCGCCACGCCGTTCGTGAGCCATACGGTGCAGATGAAGTGGTTCGATTTTCCGCGCACGCTTGCCCTGATGCTGCTGCCGCTGGCCACGCTCATCGCGTGGATCTGGGTGTGGCGCTCGGCCGGGCGTTTATCCCGGGGTGAAACCGGTGTGGCGCATTGGAAGCCGTTCGCCGGGACGGTGGCGATCTTCGTGCTCGCTTTCCTCGGGCTCGCCTATAGCCTGTTTCCCTACGTGGTCATCGACAGATTGACCTTCTGGCAGGCCGCGGCACACCCGTCGTCGCTGAAAGTGGTGCTCATCGGCGCGCTGATCGTGCTGCCTTTCATCGTCGGCTACACCGCGTTTTCATACTACGTGTTCCGCGGCAAAGCCAGGCCGGGTCTGTACGACTAGTGCGCTAAGTCACTGAAATCAACCCCGAACGCCGGACGAAGTTGCGCCGCTGTTCGCGAGCTTAGGCTCGAACGCACTGACGGGTCAGTCGCTGGTCGTCAGCCGCGGCTGGTTCATGCAGCAGCGCGCAGCGCGTCAAGGCCCCCAGGCAGATCATGTTCCGGGGTCGGTGCGGACCAAACGACTTTCTGCCAAGCGCCCCGGCGGATTCGCCCGCGCGCGTTAGGCCCGGATTGGGCGAGTCACGAAAAAGGAAGTCTACCGGCGGTGGCGACTCAGAGCAAAAGCCGCACTCAAACCCAGCAAAACAGACAGAATGATCATGCTCCAATCGCTCAGCGTTGGTATCTGCTTTACGACGGGTGGTACCACCAGACCGGCCACTGCGACACCTGACACGCTACCAGTCAAGCCTCCAGCGGTCACTTGCGCGGGTGTCAGGAATTGCGTAATGACGCCAGTGCTACCGTCGACGCGTGACAGGTCATTGGTATAGGTAGCTAGCAGGAAATCCCCGTTGTAATAGTCAGTGTCTTCCATGTTCACTGCCGGGCTCACCACGCCCGCTCCTTGTGCTCCGGCGGCGCTGATCAAATAGATCGAGCTTCCACCGCCACCACCATACAGTTGCCCCGACGCTGGGTTGACGCCAAGCGCGTGGGTATGCAGCGACAGTGCTGGCGCGCTCAGCCCCAAATTGGCAAAGGTAGTCAAATTGAAGGCGGCCATAGTCATCGAGCCCTCGTCAATACCGTACAGGGTCGTCCCCACCACAGCGCCACCCTGAAACGCGATGCCCGGGTTGAACAACAGTGTGGTTGCTCCACTGACCGGGTTCATGGCATAGACCGCCGGTGCATTGCGGTCAAGCAGCAGCAACCGGTTGTTGGCGGCATCCCAGGCCAGGCCGATGATCTGACTTACGCTGAAACTCGCGCTGACGTTTCCCACCACGGCAACGTTGGTGGTCACGTCGTCATAACTGCCAACGTGACCCTGCGCATCAGAAAAATAAACCACAGTGGCGTTACCAACAGAAAAAGCAACGCTCAGAATCGCAGCAATAGCTAGACGGCCCAGGTTTCCCATTTCAATCCTCCCTCTTGTTGCACACAAAGCAGACACAGAACTCCCGGCCAAGCATCACAGAAAGGCCGTTCCCTGGCGATTTATAGCCGATCCAGCCAGATAAGACAAGGGAAGTTTGAAGCAGTGGTTCGCTGACTCACCGGCGCGCTGGCGGCAAATCGGTACAACTGCCATGCGCCGTCTCTGCGGCCATGCCGATGCTCTCGCCCAGCGTCGGATGCGGGTGAATCGTCTTGCCGATGTCGATGGCATCGGCACCCATTTCAATCGCCAAAGCGATTTCGCCGATCATGTCGCCGGCGTGCGTGCCGACCATGCCGCCGCCCAGAATTTTGCCGTGGCCGTGGGCCTCAGGTGCGTCATCAAACAGCAGTTTGGTGATGCCTTCGTCACGGCCGTTGGCAATAGCGCGGCCCGATGCCGCCCACGGGAACAGCCCCTTTTTCACCTTGATGCCCTGCGCCTTGGCCTGGTCTTCGGTCAGGCCGACCCAGGCCACTTCGGGGTCGGTGTAGGCCACACTCGGAATCACTCTGGCGTTGAAAGCGGCTGCTGCCAGTTCTTTGTTGCCTTGGAGTTCACCGGCGATCACTTCTGCGGCCACGTGCGCTTCATGTACCGCCTTGTGCCCGAGCATGGGCTGGCCGACCATTGCCGGCACGCGACTTTGAGACCGGTATCGCAAACAACTGTGCGCCTGCGCTGCTGACCTGAACACCACGAACCGCCGGGTCAGGCGACATTACACTGCCGCTTTCGATATCTTCACCCCTCCGTCACGGAAACCAATGGCAATGAAACCGCACACGCTCCCCATACTTTTGTGCGTACTGTTTGGAACAGCATCATGGCTCAGCGCTGGAGGCGCGCTGGCTGCGGCCAAGCCTGAAACCCGTGTCCGGTCAGAAATTCCGGCCAACTACAGGTGGGACTTTTCACCCATTTATCCGAATTGGCAGGCATGGGACGCCGGCATGAAGGAGATGGAAACCAAAATGGACGCCTTTGTCCAGCTCAAAGGCAGCCTGGCGCACGGACCGACGGCTATTTTGAAGGCGTATCAGGCGTTCGATGAAATCGGCATCCTTCAGTACCGCGTATACCGCTACCCGCAATTGCAGCGCGACGTGGACACGCGCAACCAGGAAATCGCGGGCAAGTTCCAGCGGGTGGGGGCCATTTTCGCCAAATTTGGAACATCCACATCCTGGTTCACCCCTGAACTGCTGCAAATTCCAAAGGCGAAGATGGACGCTTGGATTGCCGAAACACCTGCGCTGTCACCCTACCGCTTTGGCATTCAGGAGCACTACCGCCAGCAGGCGCACGTGTTGGACGCCAAGGGCGAAAAACTGCTGTCGTACGCCACACGATTGAGCCAGTCGCCCACCGCAACCTTTCAGGAGCTGAGCACCTCCGACATCAAGTTCCCCAAGGTAACGCTGTCTGACGGCAAGGAAATCACACTCGGGCACGGCACCTACCAGACGGTACTGCAAACCAACTACAACCAGGCCGACCGGGCCAAGGCATTCGATGCCTATATCGGCGCATTTTCGTCGACGGCCAACACCTACGCCGCCATTTACAACGGTGTGCTGCAGCGCGACTGGTTCACCGCACAGGCGCGCAATTTCCCCAACACGTTGGAGGCCGCGCTGGACACCAATGCCGTGCCACCAGCCGTGCTGGAGACTCTGGTTAGCACCGTGCGCCATGGCACGGCGCCCTTGCAACGCTACATGAAGCTGCGCAAAAAGTTGCTGGGGCTGGAAACCTACCACCTGTACGACGGTTCCATCCCGCTGTTCAAGACCGACGCCAACTACTCCTATGACGACGCGAAGGATCTGGTCCTGTCCTCGGTGGCATCGTTGGGAGCGGACTATGCAGTCAAGTACAGGAATTTCTTGAGCAGTGGCCGTATTGACGTTTATGAGAACGAGGGAAAACGCAGCGGCGCCTACAACGCCGGGGTGTACGGAGTCGGACCCTATGTGCTTCTGAACCACAACGACACGCTGGACGCACTCTTTACGCTCGCTCACGAGGGCGGGCACGCCATGCACAGCGTGCTGTCGTTCGAGAAGCAGCCGTTTGTCACCTCCAGCCCGACCATCTTCGTGGCTGAAGTGGCCTCCACCACCAACGAGCGATTCCTGCTGAACAACTTGCTGGCAACCCGTACCGATCCGCGCGAACGCTTCCTGCTGCTACAACACGCGGTTGATTCAATTGTCGGAACCTTCTATACACAGGTGCTGTTTGCCGACTATGAGATGCAGGCCCACAAGTTGGTCGAGCAAGGCAAGCCGGTGACGGCCGCGGTGTTGAATGGCATCTACCTCAAACTGCTCAAGGACTATTACGGCGATGCAGTAACCGTGGACGACGCCTACAAGTTCACATGGACGCGCATCCCCCACTTCTTTAACTCGCCTTATTACGTCTACCAGTACGCGACCTGCTTTGCCTCGTCGGCCAAACTGTTCAGGGACATGAACACCGGCTCGCCTGAACAGCGGGCCGGTGCAACCGAGCGCTACCTGACGTTATTGGGCAGCGGCTCGAACGATGAGCCCATGAAGCAGTTGCAAAAAGCCGGTGTTGACCTGACCCGGCGCGAAACCGTGCAGGCCGTGCTGGACCAAATGGACGAACTGGTCACGCAGATGGAGGCCGAAGCCGCCAAGATTCGCTGAAGTTCCCGCACGCGCCACCGCCACGCGGGTCGCTACCGGGTTTCGACCACAGTCTTTGACGTTGCGACGCTTCTCGACGTGCGCAGGTAGCAGCGCCTGTGGGATTTGCTTCGGGGTCAATTGATCGTTTCGCCCCGCGTCGGATGCGGGTGAATGGTCTGGCCAATGTCGATGGCATCTGCGCCGATTGGCACAGAGAGATTGTGCAGGCATCGCGCCGCGCCGCCGCTCGCCTAGTACGTGAACGAAAAGCAAGCAACTCTCGGTCTGCACGCGACACGTGAAGCGATTGACACGGCCGCTCCAAGATGCGATATTTCGCCTAAAACGTCAACTGTCTATCGGTGATTGAACAGGAGTCAACAATGTACAGACATTCCGTTCGCGCGGCGATCCTCGCCTTAGTTCTCTTGTTAACCGGGTTTTCGGCGCCAGGTCTGGCGCAGGAGCTCTTCTTTGCCTACCAGTCGCCAGGTTTGAACGGCAATACGGTTGCCGCCTTTCCGCGAGCGGCGTCAGGAGCGGTCGCTGCCACGCGCTCGATCAACGGCGCTGCGACGGGTTTGAACAGCCCGGACGGAATCTCCGCTGACACCGTAAATGGGGAGATCGCCATCGCCAACGGCAACGGCAATTCCATCACCGTGTATGCGATCGGTGCCAGCGGCAACGCCACGCCGCTTCGGACGATTGCGGGACCATCGACGGCACTGAGCCGACCACTCGGAGTGGCCATCGACACCGTGAACAACGAGATTTTCGTCATGAACAACCAGAGCAGTGCGATCACCGTGTATCCGCGCACGGCCAACGGCGACGTTGCACCATTGCGTACGATCTCCGGCGCCAACACAGTCTTTTGGTTCTGCTGCAACCCTTACGCGCTGGCGCTCGACACGGTCAACAACGAGATCCTTGTGCCACTCAACATGGGTGGTCCTTCGGCGGCCGGCTATGCCGTATTCTCCAGAACCGCCAACGGCAATGTCGCGCCGCTGCGCACAGTGCAGGGCCTGCTGACCACGTTTGCAAGCGCCCAGGGGATTGCTGTTGACACGGTGAACAATGAAATTGCGGTGACCGATTCCGCACCGGGTGTGTTCCGCGTACTGACCTTTTCGCGCGGCGCCAGTGGCAACGTCGCGCCGCTGCGGATTCTGACGAATGCCGACAACATGGGTGTGCGGATCGACCCCGTTAACAACGAACTGCTGGTTGCATCGGGAAGCGGCGTCAAGGTCTACGCGCGCACCGCGAGCGGCGCCACGGCCCCGTTGCGTACTTTGACGAACTCCGCGGGAGGATCCACTTGGGATGTCGAGTTGTCGATGGCCGCTGCTGCCCCGCCACCGGCGGCCCCTGTTACGGCGATTCCCGCGTTGGGGGCCTGGAGCTTGCTGGCGATCTGCGTCTTGCTCGGCGGCCTTGCAACCCGGACGCTACCAAGGCGCGACCGAACGGGCTGACACCGGACGCGGCCCCCGGTGGGGGCACAGGGGAGATAGGTGCGGTCACGTTATAGCTGTCTCGGGGAAATACAGTTGCCAGTCCGTGCGCCATCTCTGCGGCCATTCCGATGGACTCACCCCGCGTCGGATGCGGGTGAATAGTCTTGCCGATGTCGATGGCTGCGGCACCCATTTCAATCGCCAAAGCGATCTCGCCAATCATGTCGTCGGCGTGCGTGCCGACCATGCCGCTTCATTAATGCCTTGCGCCTTGGCCTGGCCTAAGGCAGCTCACGATCAGACGCGCGGCGATGGCAGGCGCGCTGCAACAGCACGCTCATCAGCAACACGGCGGCGGCCGAACCGGTCATGACCGGCGAAGCCGCCAGCACATCAGCCAAGCCATCGATCGCGTGGACGCTGACTTGCTGCACGTAGTTGACCAGGGTAACAACATCGCTGACCTGCACGCTCTGGGCATCTTCAGCGCGCACCTGCAGATGCGGCCAGCCACCGCGAAACCAGATTTTGGCAAACAGGCCGTTCGCCAGGGCCGCCAGCGACAGCATGCCCAGGGGTCGCAACAGGTGTTCCAACAAACGGCTCTTTTCGGCCGGCGGTGCCGCCGCATAGACCTGACCGACGAGTTGCGCGATCAACGTTTCCAACACCGGGACTTGCATTTTTGCCGCGCTGACCCGCGCCGGGGCGATGTTGCTATTCATATCATTTCTTCCTTCTTGTCGGGGGATCAAACGCGTCGGGGGCCGGGCCGCCCGTGCGCCTTGAAGTTCAGCCCCCGTAGCTGGTGCCGCAGTATGCCGGTTTGATATTTCAACTTGATGTCCAATTGCGACTTTATGTAAACCTTCAAGCCCATTCGCCATCGGCTAACCTTCAGCCCTGCGGGTGCCGCATGCCGCCCTTGACCCCAGGAGACAATTTGAGTCGGGGGCTAGGCGAGTCAGAATCGCCGTTGCACTCAGTCACCAATTAACGCGCTGGTCCAAGTCGTCATCGGGAGCAAGTTGCGCTGCCCCATCCCGCCCACAGGTCGTGCGCTGAATACTTGGACACCGGTTCGGGTTGGATTGAAATGCCGGGGACGGAGGCGGCCCACGGGAACAAGCCCTTCTTGACTTTGATTCCTTGCGCCTTCGCCTGGTCTTCGGTCAGGCGGACCCAGGCCACTTCGGGGTCGGTGTAGGCCACGTGCGCCCCGTGCACGGCCTTGTGCGGGGACAAAAGTGAGAATATGAAAATCACTAGCAAAGGTCAGGTCACTATTCCGCAGGTGGTGCGAGAGCGGGCCGGTATGCATCCCAGCAGTGAGGTCGATTTTGAAGTGCGCGACAACGGCGAGGTCCCGATTCGACTGGTGGCACCCACGGTGGCGTCGGTGCGATCAGTCTTTGAGCGGGCGCGTGGCAGCGCCAACGCCAGCCAGTTCAAGGGCATGGGCATGGGTACCGACGAATTTTTGGCCCATTTGCGCGGACGAGTTCCGTGCCAGAGCCGCTGCAGACGGTGCACGAACCCAGTGCCCGTTACCGCAGCTGTTCCCCGGCTGAGCTACGGTGACACACCATAGCCAGGGTAGCAAGCGGCCCGAACTGGGCCAACAAGACACGACCATCGATGCGTTGACCAAACTCGCAAGACCTTTATCGTCATTCTGGACACTATCGAGCCGCCCAAGGTCAAGGTGGCCGGTGCCGCCTGATCAGTTTGGTGCCGAGCTGAGTCAATCGCGTTTGTGGTCGTCTTCGCGCTGGCTGCGCATTGCCAGAACAAAAACGGTGGATTGCGCGGGTCAGCGTCGCGCCTGCCGCCCCCGCACGCGCCCCAGCCCAAACAGCGCCACCAGAACCGACAGCAGGATCATGCCCCATTCAGACAGCGTGGGGATGGCATTCACCGCGCTGACGGGCGGTGGTGCCAGGATCGCTGCCGTGGGACTGGAACAAGCTTCTAGCCCCGGCGAGTCTCCGGTCAGCGCTCTGGGCGTGACGCAGTAAAACAAATACTGGCCCACATCCGCCGCCTGCGCTGTGTAGGTCCTGTCAAGGCCACCCGTGGTGCCACTGGCCACATCGGCATTGTCTCCGGTGGTGAGCACGTCGTTGTCAGTCGATCTGACAAAGCGGTACGAGGACCCGTTGACGCTGGTGTCCTGTACATCGCTGTCGGCATCCGCATAGACATAAACGCCGGTCAGCACCTGGCCAGACTGGGCGGTGCCCGTGATCGCCAGCGTACTGGCTGTGGGCACCACATTGAAGGGATCGGTGAAATTAAAGTAGAAACTGTTGGAAACGGCGTTACCCAACGGGTCCATCGTCACCTCGTAGATCAGCCGCTTGACTGGCGTTGACGCGGCGAGCGTCGCGACCGGGTCGTTGCGACTAAATTGCGTATTGCTTGCCAACTGTCCGGAGTACGCAGCGCCGAGATCGGTCCAAGTTACGTCTGCCGCAGATCCGGTCGGATCCTGGCCATTCTCCTTTGCAAAGGAAAAATTGGCGAACGGGATCAACTGCGTCATCGCATCGTCGGCATATGCCTTGATCCTAACCTGCTCTCGCCAGTCAAAATCGTCAAAGATCAGATACGCTCCTGCCGGTAGCGGCTGACTGAACCTGATGTCAAGATTGATAGTACTGCCCGGAGTTGTACCGCTGTGGTAGCTGAAGTTGATATTGAAAAGTAGTCGATTGCCAGCAATCCACCACGGGTTGTTATAGGGACTCAAAGCATCATAAAGACGGCTTGTTGCAGCGGTTGAAATTCCACTCGAAGGACTAAATCCACTGCTCGTGATCGCCAGATCGCCCGTGCCACGGAAGTTGAAGGTGGCCGTGTTAGGCGTGGTAAGCGTTGCAAACCCTGCGGGATCCGCGTAGCGGTAGGGCGTCTGCGCGGACGCCTGCGGCAGGTTCATGGCGACGATGGCAAGAAACGCCACAATTTGCACGAACGATCTGATTTGCATCTTCCCTCTCCTCAAAATGATCCTGCAACGGACCACAATTCGCTGGATTCGAGACAAAACATTCCTGATGGCGAGTAAACCATACAAGCAATGATGCTATTCGTCAAGAAGAAATTTGCCAAGAATTGACGGGCTGATCAACCCCGCAGTGCGATGCGGGTTGCGCCGCCAGAACCCAATCCGGCTCGATCTGCGCGCCGACGACAATCACTTCGGCCGCCACGTGCGCCTCGTGCACGGCCTTGCGCGCGAGCATCGGCTGACCGACGATGTCGCCAATGGCAAAGATGTGGGAGACGTTGGTGCGCATCTGGATGTCGACGTTGATGAAGCCACGCTCTGTGACTGCCACACCTGCCGTGTCGGCGGCGATCTTCTTGCCGTCGGGCGTGCGACCCACGGCTTGCGGCACCAGGTCGTGTTGCCCAATCGCCAACTGATGCGCCAATGCCAAAGCGGGCGCTATGATGTCCTCATCCACCATTTCACGCTGTAGACATGTCCAACCTGGCCGAACAAATTCGTGAAGCACTGTCCATGTTTGCGCGCAACGGCACATACCCAGCATTGATTGGTGGCTTGGCGGTGGTTGCGCACCAGGTCGTGCGCGCCACCAAGGATGTGGATTTTCTGGTGGAAGCGGAAGCTGCGGACAAGGTACATGATGCGCTGCTGGATTTAGGCTACCAATGCCTTTACCGCAGTGAAGACGCCGCCAACTATGTGCGGGCAGTGCAAGGTCTGGATTTGCTTTACGCGCATCGTCCCCTTGCGCGCCGCCTGCTGGCGCAGGCAGCCGAGCGCGAAACCCCCATGGGCCGCATGCGTATCATCAGCGTCGAAGGGCTGATAGGCTTCAAACTACAAGGTTTTGTGAACGATGCCACGCGAACGCGCGACCTGGACGACATTCGCGCATTATTGAAAACACACCGAACTTCACTCGACCTGGATGAATTGCGTGAGTACTTTGCCCTGTTCAACAAACCGGAACTCCTCAATGAACTTCTCGGATAACACCGATGCAAATGCTGTAAGGGCGCTAAGACGGTCCGATGCAAGTGCGGTGCTGGCGCGCGAAGCGGGTGTGCCTTTTCAGCCGCCGCGGGGCAACGCTTCCGGAATCGATCCGATTGCCGAATGGTTGAGCCTGATGGAGGTTGTGCAAATGCTTTGCCCGGTGTGGCCGGTGCGTGATAGTCCCATGCACGGCAGCCATTGGCTACTGTGACAGCGTCCGAGCCATTTGTGCGCAAAAAGTCCCACAGCGCTTACAGCATCTGCACGGCCCGCTACTGAATTTGTAGCGAGTCAAAAGAATCTATGGCATCACCTGCGCACCGGCGGCAAATCGGTACAACTGCCATGCGCCATCTCTGCGGCCATGCCGATCGATTCCCCAAGCGTCGGATGCGGATGAATCGTCTTGCCGATGTCGATGGCATCGGCACCCATCTCAATGGCCAGGGCAATCTCGCCAATCATGTCGCCCGCATGCGTGCCGACCATGCCGCCGCCCAGAATCTTGCCGTGGCCATGGGCATCGGGCGAGTCGTCAAACAGCAGCTTGGTGACGCCTTCGTCGCGCCCATTGGCGATGGCGCGACCCGATGCGGTCCAGGGGAAAAGGCCCTTCTATCAGTGGAATCCGTCCGTTCAAGGCTTTGCGGATCGAGGTGACGGCATCAAACACATAGCGCAGCTTGGCCATATCAGGCACTTCGAGTGGGGCGACTGCCGCTTCGTCCCGCACCGGGCTGGCAAATTTCGGCCCCTCACCTTCGGCAAACGTCAGTCCCAGGCCCATGGCATCGGGCACGGTCAGGATGTCGCTGAACAAAATGGCCGCGTCATTGGGAAAGCGCTCGGTGGGCTGGATCGTGACTTCAGTCGCAAAGTCGACGTTGGTGGCCAGGCCCATGAAACTACCCGCCTTGACACGGGTGGCGCGGTATTCGGGCAAGAAGCGTCCGGCTTGGCGCATCATCCAGATTGGGGTGTAATCAGTAGCCTGGCGCAAACAGGCGCGCAAAAAGGTGTCGTTTTGCAGGGGTGCGTAGGGTGAGGTAGTTGTATTCCTACCTCGATTATCGCAAGCCGACGCCCCCAAGCCACAGCACTGGCCAAAGTTTTGGTCGATTTTTCCAAAAATCAGGGTTTGGATGCGGCTGATGCAGGGGCTGAGGCAGTTGCTGCAGAGGCTTGCGGAATGTCCATGGCCCCATCCTCAAAGGTGCCATCGTCAGCATCGCTGTGGCAAGCGGCACAGTTGGTTTTGCTTTTGACCACGGGGTTGGCCCAGTCGGCAGCTGCGATTTCACGGTGCTTGTTGACCCAATAAGGGGTTTCGGTGATGCGCAGTGGTGTTTCGCTTTGAGGAATGGATTCGTCAATCTTGAAAGCGGCTTCCACCACGTGCTTTTCAGCCGCGTTGTCCACCATGAACTTCAGCACCGCATCCACTGTAGCGGCATCCAGTCCTAGGTCGGTTCCAAAGTGTTTGTCCTGCGCGGCCATGATTTTTTTCCACGAACGACTAGGAAGCAACGCCGGATAAAACACTGCATGGCAACTGCCACACTCGTCACGCCATTGTTTGTTGTCAGCCAGTTGCTTCCCAACAAATTTCACATGCGGCTCTTCACCAATGCCGGTTTCGAGTTTGACGTGCCAGCCCTGACCATCAATGCTTTTGTCAATAGCGTAGAAAAACCACCAGCCACCAAAACCCAGTATGGCCAGTAGCATCACGACCGCCACCAGTGGGCGCGCCGTGGCTTTAGGGGTGCTGGCATCAGCCATCTTGAAGCCCGTTACCATGGAGCGGGCGAGATTCTCCTTGTGCATGACGCTTTCCACCACGACCCCGGTGACGTGCCCTGCCACGACCATGAGCATGAGGATGGCACCTAGCTCATGGATCTGTTTGAGTACCTTGATTTGTGCGAACGTAGACCAGCCTGCCGCAATGCCTTGTTGCTCATCGCCACCCATGGTGACAATGCCCGAAAACCCGACAGCCACCGCCAGGGCCAGCAAAATGTAGATGGCAAGGCTGCCCGTTGGGTTATGCCCCACATGACGATCAGCGTGGCCGCTGGCGACTTGTTTGAGGTAATCAAAGGCCTCGCGTGGACCAAACCAAAAGCTGGCGAAGCGTGAAAAATGCGACCCTGCAAAGCCCCACACCACCCGAAATGCCACCATACCCAGCATCAAATAGCCGGCAAACACATGCAACGAGTGCCAGCGGTCACCTTCGCTGGTCAGCCAGGCTATGGCAAAACAGGAGGCCAGAGTCCAGTGAAACAGGCGCGTTGGCAGGTCCCAGATCAGGGTGCGTTGCATGGTGGCAGAGGTTCAGAAAAAGTAAGGGGATGCTCAAGCGGTGTTGACACCGCGTTGGCTCAATTCGGGATGCGAATATTTCGCTCGTTGAAGTCGCCCTTGTCGGCTGCGCTGTGGCAAGCCATGCAGTTTGCCGGGCTCTTGACTGATTCACGTTTCCAGACGGCAGGAGCGATTTCACCACTCATGTGCTTGGCCTTGAACCATTGGCTCTCCGAGATGCGCAGCGGTGCTGTTTTGGCGGTCCACCGGTTAGATTCGTATTTCACCAAGTAGTTGGTGATTTCGGTGGTGTCTGCGGCAGACATGGAGGCATCGGTGCCAAAGTGTTTGTCCAGACCCGCCATGATTTTTTTCCAGGAGGCCGCCGGTAACAAGCCGGCAGGGAAAGCCATGTGGCAGCCGCCACATTCCGATTGAACCTTGGCATTGATTTCAGTGGGCATTACCGGCCTGCCTCGGTCTTCGCCGTTGTATTTGCCTTCGGCATGGGCTGCTGTCACGGCCAAACTCGCCATTGCCGCCAGCAGCATAGATTTAAATAGTTTCATCGTGATCACCTTATTTCACAGACAACACATAGGTCATGAAATCACCTTTTTCTTGTGTGGTGCAGGCGCGACCCAGCGCATCGTTGCAGTTACGTTTGAACCATTTTTCAACTTGGGCGGCATCGGTGAAGCGTTTCGGATTGGCGCTAGGTGCCAGCGGATCGATGGCTTTGTTAGTCTTGGCGTGTTTGCCCGCAGCTTTGGGGGAATCGGTGTGACACGAAGAGCATGACAGTTGGGTGGGTCCCACAGTTTTGTAGAGTTTTTCGCCAGCTGCGGTGGTAAACGTGCCTTTGATCTCCGCCTTGTAGCCATCCAGAATGGCATTGGCGCTAGCAGCCATGGGCAGAGCCAGGGACAAGCAGATTAGCAGGTGTGATGGTTTTAGTGTGATGGCCATGGTGTTTCCTTAGAGTTGATTAAGAATAAAGAATGAAAACGGATAAGAAATTCAAGCGCATGAGACCAAGTATGGCACGGGTTTGGGGCTTCGAAACACGTTTGACCCAGGCAGTTTGAGCGCTCGCAGCCGCTCAATGGCGAGACCTTGGGATGCAAGATGGATTTGTGTCTGGCCCGCACGCAGTTGCTCCCCGCAGCTGTCGAAATCGCCGCTTCACTGAGTCACCAATTGACGCGTTGGTCCACCTCGTAGTCGGGAGCGGGTTGGGCCGCCAGATCCCAATCCGGCTCGATCTGCACCCCGTCATCCGTCTGCGCGCCGCACTTCAGGCACAGCAGCGGAAAAACCTGGTAGATGCGGGCGATCAACACCGCCCACAGGTAATGTGCCGGTGAACGCTTGGGTGATGCCGCAGGTTCAGGCGTGGGTGGCAGCGCGTTGCCCTGCGGTGCCAGCACACCAAAGTAGCGGTGCCGGTGGGTGCGCGGTGGTGGCACCAGGGCGGCAATGGTTTGGTAGAGCAGTGTCCGCTCGGGGTGGCGCGGGTTGTAGAGTCTGGGTTTAGCGATTGTTGCGGCAGGGGCTGCAGCAGCCGCGCTGCGGCCCGCATGGTGATGCGAATGTGGCCTTGCGTGCGACTCGGTCACGATAACTCTTGCCGAGCCGCCAGACAGAAAAAAGCCCGAACTGTTGCAAGTTCGGGCTTTTTGTGTTCGGTCTCAGGTAGGCTTACTTGCGCGCAGGCGGCACATCCGTGCACGACCCGTGCGCAATCTCCGCCGCCATACCAATAGATTCCCCAAGGGTTGGATGCGGGTGAATCGTCTTGCCGATGTCCACTGCATCGGCACCCATTTCGATGGCCAGCGCAATCTCCCCGATCATGTCACCCGCATGCGTGCCGACCATGCCGCCACCCAGAATCTTGCCGTGGCCATGGGCCTCGGGCGAGTCGTCAAACAGCAGCTTGGTGACACCTTCGTCGCGCCCGTTGGCAATAGCGCGGCCTGAGGCAGCCCACGGGAACAGGCCCTTCTTGACCTTGATGCCCTGCGCTTTCGCCTGGTCTTCCGTGAGGCCGACCCAGGCCACTTCGGGGTCGGTGTAGGCCACACTCGGAATCACGCGGGCGTTGAAAGCGGCAGCGGCGAGTTCCTTGTTGCCTTGCAGTTCACCGGCGATCACTTCGGCAGCCACATGCGCCTCATGCACCGCCTTGTGCGCGAGCATCGGCTGGCCCACGATGTCGCCGATGGCGAAGATGTGCGACACGTTCGTGCGCATCTGGATATCGACGTTGATAAAGCCACGGTCGGTGACGGCCACACCGGCTTTGTCGGCGGCAATCTTTTTGCCATTGGGTATGCGGCCCACGGCTTGCAGCACCAGGTCGTAGACCTGCGGTGCGGGGGCAGTGCCGCCCTCATTTGCGGGAGCGAATGTGACTTCTATGCCCTCTGGCAGTGCGCGAGCAGCTACGGTTTTGGTAGCAAGCATGATGTTGTCGAAACGCTTGGCGTTCATCTTCTGCCAGATCCTGACCAGATCACGATCCGCGCCCTGCATCAGGCCGTCGAGCATTTCCACCACGTCCAAGCGCGCACCGAGCGTGCTGTAGACCGTTCCCATTTCCAGACCAATGATGCCGCCGCCCAGTATCAACATGCGCTTGGGTATCTCTTTGAGCGCCAGTGCGCCGGTGCTGTCGACCACCCGCGGGTCTTCTGGCATGAACGGCAGGCGCACGGCCTGGCTGCCCGCGGCGATGATGCAGTTCTTGAAGGCAATCGTCTTGGTGCCACCTGTTTTGTCCTGTGCTGCGCCAGCGGTTTCCTCGACCTGCACATGGTTGGCACCAACAAACGCACCGTAGCCGCGCACCACCGTAACCTTGCGCAGCTTGGCCATCGCGGCCAGGCCGCCGGTGAGCTTGGTGATGACCTTTTCCTTGTGCGCGCGCAGCTTGTCGATATTGACCGTGGGCGCGCCGAAGTCAACACCGAGCGCGGCCATGTGACTGACTTCGTCCATCACCGCGGCCACATGTAGCAGTGCCTTGCTCGGGATGCAGCCCACGTTCAGGCAGACGCCACCGAGCTGCGCGTAACGCTCGACCAGCACCACCTTCAGCCCCAGATCGGCGGCGCGAAACGCGGCCGAGTAGCCACCGGGCCCGGCGCCGAGCACCAGCACATCGCAGTCGAGGTCAACGGTGCCAGCATAGGCCGCTGCTGGGGCAACCTCGGGCCGTTCAGTTGCCGGTTGTGCTATCGTTTGTGTAGCTGCCTGCGCTTTGTTGACGGGGGTTTGTGAGACATTTTCCTCAATATCTTCAGTTTCGAGCGACAACAGGAAGGAGCCTTCGGACACCTTGTCGCCGAGCTTGACCAGGAGCGCCTTGACCACGCCGCCGTGACTCGACGGGATTTCCATTGAGGCCTTGTCGCTCTCGACCGTGACCAGGCTCTGCTCGGCGCGAACGGTGTCCCCCGGCTTGACCAGTATTTCGATGACCGTGACTTCGGCGAAATCGCCAATGTTGGGGAACCTTGATTTCCAGGAGTGCTCACAGCAAAACCCTCCGGAAATCAGCCAGGATCTGACCCAGATAAACATTGAAGCGCGCGGCCGAGGCGCCGTCGATGACGCGGTGATCCCAGCTCAGCGAGAGCGGCAGCAGCAGGCGTGGCGCGAAGGCCTTGCCGTCCCAGACCGGTTCGATCCGGCTCTTGCACACGCCCAGGATCGCAACTTCCGGCGCATTGATGATGGGCGTGAAATAGCGCCCGCCGATGCCGCCCAGGCTCGAGATCGTGAAGCCCGCACCGCTCATCTCGCCCGGACTGAGCTTGCCCTCACGCGCCTTGAGCGCGAGTTCGCTCATCTCCCTGGAAATCTGCAACACACCTTTTTGATCGGCGTCGCGGATCACCGGCACCATCAGGCCATTGGGTGTGTCGGCGGCAAACCCAATGTGGTAATAGTGTTTGAGGACCAACTGCTCGCCGTCGATGCTGGCGTTGAAGTCCGGAAACTTCTTCAGGGCGGCGACGCAGGCCTTGATCAGGAAGGCGAGCATGGTGACCTTGACACCGGCCTCTCTGCCGCCTTGCCACCGCTCTCGTTTTCCTTGTTGGTCGCGATGCGAAAGGCTTCGAGCTCGGTGATGTCGGCGTCGTCATGGTTGGTGACGTGCGGAATCATGACCCAGTTTCGGTGCAGGTTGGCCGCGCTGATCTTCTTGATGCGGGGTCGGTCCTTGCGCTCGACGGGGCCGAATTTGGCGAAGTCAACCTGCGGCCAGGGCAACAGGCCAAGGCCCGCGCCATCGCCCGAAGCTGAGCCTGCAACGCCCGTCTTCTGTGCCTGACCAGCTATCGTTTGTGTAGCGCCAGCCATGACCGAGCGGGTAAACGCCTGCACGTCGGCGTCGGTGATGCGGCCCTTCAAACCGCTGCCTTTGACCTCGTTCAAGGGCACGCCGAGCTCGCGCGCAAACTTGCGCACCGACGGCGAGGCGTGTGGTAGACCCAGCACCGCGGCACCCGGCTCGTGCCCCGGCAGCGACTGCGTCGAAGTTGCGATCGGCGTCGCAGCCTGTGGGACTGCTACCAAATCCGTAGCGGCCTGCGCTTGTACCACGGGGGCTGACGGCTGATCTGCCACTGATGTCGGGGCAGAAGCAAGCTGATTCGCAGACACGTTTCGTGCCTGCTCGGCGACGACGGCCACAACCGCGGGTTCGAGCAACAACACCAGCGAGCCCTCGCGCACCTTGTCGCCCAGCGCGACCTTGATCTCCTTGACCAGCCCGGCGTGGCTCGACGGTATTTCCATTGACGCCTTGTCCGACTCGACGGTAATGAGCGACTGCTCGGCCTTGATCGTGTCGCCCGGCTTGACCATCAATTCAATCACCGTGACGTCGGCGAAGTCACCGATGTCGGGGACTTTGATTTCAATTGTTGTCATGTTGTTCCTTCTCACGCGTACAGCGGATTCGGTTTGTCGGCCGCAATACCGTACTTGGCCAGCGCCTCGCTGACCTTGACCTTTGGCACACTGCCCTCCTGCGCCAACGAGCGCAGCGCCGCGAGCACGATGTAATGCCGATCGATCTCGAAATGCTCGCGCAGCTTCGAGCGGAAATCGCTGCGGCCAAAGCCGTCGGTGCCGAGCACGGTGTAGCGTCGCCCGCCCGGAATGAAGGCGCGGATCTGCTCGCCATAGGCTTTGACGTAGTCGGTTGAGGCAACGACCGGACCCGGATGGCGCTCGAGCTGTTGCGCGACAAACGGGACGCTTTGCAAGCCATCCGGACGCAACAGGTTGGAGCGTTCGCAATCCTGTCCGTCGCGCGCGAGCTCGGTAAAGCTCGGGCAACTCCAGACGTTGGCCGAAACGCCCCAATCAGCTTCAAGCAATTGCTGCGCTGCCAGCGATTCGCGCAGGATCGCGCCGCTGCCAAGCAGTTGTACACGCGGCGTCAATTTGGCACCTTCGCTGCACAAATACATACCCTTGATGATTTGCGCCTCGGTGCCATCGATCAAACCCGGCATCGCGTAGTTCTCGTTGAGCAGCGTGAGGTAATAGAACACGTTGTCCTGCTTTTCCACCATGCGCTTCAACCCATGGTGCAGGATGACGCCGACCTCGTGCGCAAAGCTCGGGTCGTAGCTGATGCAGTTGGGAATCGTGCCCGAGAGGATGTGGCTGTGCCCGTCCTCGTGCTGCAGGCCCTCACCGTTGAGCGTCGTGCGCCCGGAGGTACCTCCGAGCAGAAAGCCGCGCGCCTGCATGTCCCCCCCGGCCCATGCCAGGTCGCCAATACGCTGAAAACCGAACATCGAGTAGTACACGTAAAACGGCACCATGATGCGGTTGTTCGTGCTGTAGCTGGTGGCTGCGGCAATCCAGCTGGCCATCCCGCCCGCTTCGTTGATCCCTTCCTGCAGGATCTGTCCTTTCTTGTCTTCCTTGTAGTACATCACCTGGTCCTTGTCCACGGGTGTGTACTTCTGGCCTGCCGGGTTGTAAATGCCGATCTGGCGAAACAACCCTTCCATGCCGAAGGTGCGTGCCTCGTCAACCAGGATCGGCACGACGCGCGGCCCCAACGCCTGATCGCGCAGCAGCGTGGTCAGGAAACGAACATAGGCCTGGGTCGTGGAGATTTCACGCCCCTCGGCGGTGGGCTCCAGCACCGACTTGAATGTCTCCAGCGACGGCACCGTGAACTGCTCGTCGGCACGGGCCCGACGCATCGGCAAGTAACCGCCCAGCGCCTTGCGCCGCTCGTGCAGGTAACGCATCTCGGGCGTGTCGTCGTCGGGCTTGTAAAAAGGAATGTCAGCTATTTTGGAATCAGGAACCGGAATGTTGAAGCGGTCGCGAAAGATCTTGATGTCTTCGTCGGTGAGCTTCTTGGTCTGGTGCACATTGTTCTTGCCCTCGCCGCTCTTGCCCATGCCAAAGCCCTTGACCGTCTTGATCAGCAGCACACTGGGCTGGCCCTCGTGTTTAACCGCAGCGTGGTAGGCGGCATAGACCTTTTGCGGATCATGGCCGCCGCGACGCAGCGCCCAGATATCGTCATCGCTCATTTTGGAGACCATCTCGGCGGTCTTGGGGTCGCGGCCAAAGAAATTCTTGCGCACGTAGGCGCCGTCGTTGGACTTGAAGGTCTGGTAGTCGCCATCGAGCGTGTCCATCATCAGCTTGCGCAGCGCGCCGTCCTTGTCACGCGCGAGCAGCGGATCCCAGTTGCTGCCCCACAGCAGCTTGATCACGTTCCAGCCCGCGCCGCGGAAGGTGCCCTCGAGTTCCTGGATGATCTTGCTATTGCCGCGCACCGGGCCGTCGAGTCGCTGCAGATTGCAGTTGATGACGAACACCAGGTTGTCGAGCCGCTCGCGCGCAGCCAGGCCGATCGCACCCAGGCTCTCGACTTCGTCCATTTCGCCGTCGCCGCAAAACACCCAAACCTTGCGCTTGGCGGTATCGGCGATGCCGCGGGCGTGCAGATACTTGAGAAAGCGCGCCTGGTAAATCGCCATCAACGGTCCCAGACCCATCGACACCGTGGGGAACTGCCAGAAATTGGGCATCAGCTTGGGATGCGGATAGCTCGACAGGCCGTTGCCGCCCACCTCCTGTCGGAAATGCAGCAGTTGCTCCTCGCTCAGCCGCCCCTCGATGAACGCCCTGGCGTACACGCCGGGCGCCACGTGACCCTGGATATAGAGGCAATCGCCGCCGTGCTCGGCGCTCTCGGCGTGCCAGAAATGGTTGAAACCCGCGCCCAGCATATGCGCCAGCGAGGCAAACGAGCCAATATGGCCGCCCAGGTCTCCGCCGTCGACCGGATGATGGCGATTGGCCTTGACCACCATCGCCATCGCATTCCAGCGCATGTACGCGCGCAGGCGCTCCTCGATTTCGATGTTTCCCGGGCAACGCTCCTCCTGACCGGCCTCGATGGTATTGACGTAGGCCGTGTTGGCCGAAAACGGCATGTCGATGCTGCTCTGGCGGGCGTGCTCAACCAGTTGTTCGAGCAGGAAATGGGCGCGCTGCGCGCCTTCGCGCTCAATGACGGCCGACAACGCGTCGGTCCACTCGCGGGTTTCCTGGGCGTCGGCGTCGGGCGCACGGGCTCCAGCCAAATTCTCGGGAATTGCTGACATGCTTATTCTCCTCATCTATCAACGTAATTTAGTCCAGTATGTGAATTCTCGCCGATATTCGAAAATATTTCAAATTATGCACTCATGTTTCACATAATGAGATAATGGAGGTCATGACTTTCGCGTAACGGGTCGGCGCACCAACCCGGCTTATGCGCCGCCCCTCTTGAGCCAGCATACACTCCAAGACATGCCACAGCCTCAATCGCCCACGCCACCAGGCGCGACGCGCCTGCCGCCTACGGCGCGTCTGCGGGCCTGGTGGCGGCGCCTGGCGCCACAACATCAGGACCGGTTTGCGGTGCTGGCCCCGCTGGTCGCCGTCGTTCTGTTTCTGGCCGCCATTGTGGCCGCCTTTGGCTATCTGCGGCTGGAGGAAACTGACCGGGAACGCGAAGGGGTGGAACGCGACGTCCAATACGCCCAGCAGCGCCTTCGCCTGCGTCTGCTTGAGCGTCAGGAGCAATTGCAGCGCGTCGCCCAGGAACTGGCCAACCACGAACTCGACGCCAAAGACTTCCAGGTTCGGGCCGAACGGCTGGTCAACCTGTACCCTGAATTGCGCAGCCTGACCTGGATTGACGAGCACCACCGCATCAGGGCCGGCGCGGGCAGCGCCACCTTGTCGGGTGGCCAGTTGCGAAGCGTCGGTGCGGCGCTGCGCTCGGGCGAAACCGAGGAAAACTACCGACTGGCACGCGAGTTACAGCAGGTTGTTTACGCGCAGAGCCTGGTCGCGGCGAAGACGCCGGCGACGCTGCAATTGCACATCCCACTCAATGACCGGGGCCGCTTTGCTGGCGTGCTGCTGGCCGAATACTCGGTCGACAGCCTGTTTCTCTACGGCGTGCCCAGCGAGGTATCGGCCCATTACGCCGTTTCATTGCGCGACGGCAGAGGCGCGGTGCTGGCTGGTACCAGCATCCCCTCACGTAGCACTGCCACCAGGTTGCTACCGTGGGACAGCAATATCAACGCCTATGAAGTGCCGGTATCGCCCGTCGGCAGTGCCCTGATCCTGCGCGGCGAGGCCTATCGAACCTCGCCACGCCTGATCAGCAGCGGCTTGTTCTGGCTGGTGATCGCGCTGAGCACCATGACGGCATGGATGCTGCTGGCGAACTGGCGTCACACACGCCGCCGCCTGAAGGTGCAACAGGCCCTCGTTTCGGAGACGGTGTTTCGCCGGGCCATGGAAAATTCGATGCTCACGGGTATGCGTGCACTCGATCTGCAGGGTCGCATTACGTATGTCAACACGGCGTTTTGCCGCATGACGGGCTGGAACGAATCCGATCTGGTCGGGCGCACCGCACCGTTTCCCTATTGGCCCGACGCCGATCGCGACTCGCTCAGCGCACGACTGGAGGAAGAACTTGCGGGAAAAATCGAGCCCAGTGGCATTCAATTTCGCATCAAGCGCAAGGACGGGACACTGTTTGACGCACGTCTGTACGTTTCGCCCCTGATCGACGCGCGCGGGGTGCAGACCGGCTGGATGACATCAATGACGGATATTACCGAGCCGAACCGGATCCGCGAGCAACTGTCGGCCTCACACGAACGCTTCACGACCGTGCTTGAAGCGCTGGACGCGTCGATTTCCGTCGCGCCGCTGGGCAGCGACGAACTGCTGTTCGCGAATCGGCTGTATCGCCTGTGGTTTGGAACCCATGCTGGAGGACACCTGCAACTGGTCGCGCAGGCCGGCGTGCCGGTCGCGCCCCCGAGCGATGAGTCGCTTGACAACGTGGACGCGTTTGCCGGGCTGCCGACCGACCAGTTGCCCGAGACCGAAGCGGAAAGCGCCGAAGTCTATGTCGACACGCTGGGCCAGTGGCTCGAAGTTCGGACCCGTTATTTGAGCTGGGTCGACGGGCGCCTGGCGCAAATGGTCATTGCCACGGACATCACTGCGCGACGCATCGCCGAGGAACAGTCGGCCGCGCAAACCGAACGCGCGCACAGCGCAAGCCGTCTGATCACCATGGGCGAAATGGCTTCGAGCGTGGCCCACGAACTCAATCAGCCCCTGACCGCCATCATCAACTACTGCCACGGCATGATCTCGCGGATCCGCAACGAGCAGATCAGCCGCCAGGATCTGCTCGGCGCCATTGAAAAAACGGCCAAACAAGCGCAACGCGCCGGGCAGGTCGTTGCCCGCATCCGCTCCTTCGTCAAGCGCAGTGAACCCAACCGTACGCTGTCGAATATCCCGAGCATGGTCGAGGAAGCGCTCGAGCTGGCCGAAATCGAGATGCGCCGACGCAACGTCCGACTCACGCACGACGTCGCGCCGCGCCTGCCCGCCCTGATGGTGGACCCGATCCTGATCGAACAAGTGCTGGTCAATCTGCTCAAGAATGCAGCCGACTCAATCGATGCAGCCAGGGCGCCCGACGGCCCAGCGCAGCGTCAACCTGCGCGTGGCCCCGGCCAGCGTCAACGACAAGACCGTGATCGAATTCACGGTGACCGACACCGGCTCGGGACTGGCCCCGGAGGTGCTCGAACGCCTGTACGAGGCGTTCTATTCGACCAAGGCCGACGGCATGGGGATCGGACTGAGTCTGTGCCGCTCCATCGTGGAATCGCACC
>CAWJOT010000013.1:0-14449 GCA_963844495.1 uncultured Pseudomonadota bacterium | reverse complement strand
CACTGGCGGAAACGGAGGGATTCGAACCCTCGATGAGGCTCAACACCCCATACTCCCTTAGCAGGGGAGCACCTTCGGCCACTCGGTCACGTTTCCGGATTTCTTGCGCTGGATTATCTCACGTTGGCACGCCGCCGCCTCACGAGGCGGCCAGTTCCAGATCGAACGCCTTGTGCAGCGCGCGCACTGCCAGCTCCATGTATTTTTCGTCGATCACCACCGAGGTCTTGATCTCGGACGTTGAAATCATCTGGATGTTGATGCCTTCTTCGCTGAGTACGCGAAACATCTTGCTGGCCACGCCAACGTGGCTACGCATGCCGATACCGACAATCGACACTTTGCAGATCTTCGGGTCGCCGACCACCTCCTGCGCCCCAAGCGTGGGCAGGACCTTGTCCTTGAGCAGATCGACCGTTTTGGTGTATTCGCCGCGATTCACGGTGAAGCTGAAATCGGTCTTGCCGTCCTTGCTGATGTTCTGGATGATCACGTCAACGTCAATGTTGGCGTCGGCGACCGCGCCCAGGATCTGGAAGGCAATGCCTGGCTTGTCGGGCACGCCCAGAATGGAGATTTTCGCTTCCTCACGGCTGAAAGCAATGCCCGAAACAATGGCTTGTTCCATGTGTTCATCTTCCTCAAAAGTAATCAGGGTGCCCGAAGTGGCTTCTTCGTTGATATCTATGTCCCACGGCGTGAAGCTGCTCAGCACGCGCAGCGGAACCTTGTACTTGCCGGCAAATTCCACCGAGCGAATTTGCAGCACCTTCGAGCCCAGCGAGGCCATCTCCAGCATTTCTTCAAAGCTCACCGTGCGCAGGCGCCGCGCCGCCGGCTCGACGCGTGGGTCGGTGGTGTAGACGCCATCGACATCGGTGTAGATCAGGCATTCGTCGGCTTTCATCGCCGCGGCCACCGCTACCGCCGACGTGTCCGAGCCGCCACGCCCAAGCGTGGTGATATTGCCGCGATCATCGAGTCCCTGAAAACCGGTGACGATGACGATCCGGCCGGCCTGCAGGTCGGCACGCACCTTTTGGTCGTCGATCGACTCGATGCGCGCCTTGGTGTAGGCGCTGTTGGTGCGAATCGGCAGTTGCCAGCCGGCGTAGCTCACCGAACTCATGCCCTCAGCCTGCAACGCAATCGCCAACAACGCGCTGGACGCCTGCTCGCCCGTGGCCGCAAGCATGTCGAGCTCGCGGCCGTAGGCCTCACCGGTCTTGGCCGGGGCCAATTCCTTGGCCAGCGCCAGCAGGCGATTGGTCTCGCCACTCATGGCCGAGGGTACGACCACCATCTGGTGGCCGGCACGCGCCCACTTGGCTACGCGCTTGGCGACCTGGCTGATGCGTTCGGTCGAACCCATCGACGTGCCGCCGTATTTATGAACAATCAATGCCATGGAAAGAATTCGTTAAAGCAAAACCGGTTGATTGTACCAATGCAAGACAGGTCCCTCGCGGCGCACGAATCCGCTGCCGACCTTCAGTTCAATGCGGTGCCCTCGGGTCTGGCAGGCGGCAATCTGGTCGAGCAACTCACTCAGCTGTGCCGCACTGGGTACCGAGTCAAAGTCCGCTTGCAGCCAGTGGCGTAGCACATTGGCCTGGCGGGCCCGGCCAAGACGTTGCAGATTGGCGATCCGGGGTGGATTGCCAACCAGGGCCAGATCCTGCGCGGCAACTTCCGCCAGCAGGGCCTGCGCTTGGGCTGCATGCGCCGCGCTGCGCGCAAAGGTGTCGCGAAATTGCGGCATGGCCGACTCCAGCGCCGGCAGCAGCCTGGAGCGGAAGCGGTTTCGGGTGAACTGCTCATCGGTATTGGTCGGGTCCTCGATGAAGGCCACGCCCCGCTGCGCCAGCCATTCCCGAATTTCGGCAGCGCTCACGCGCAGCAGCGGACGATGGTAGGTGATGCCATGGCGCTCCCATACCGCGGGCATAGCACTCAGGCCCGGAAGGCCCGCCCCGCGACTCAAAGCCAGCAGCAAAGTTTCAACCTGATCGTCAGCGTGTTGCGCTAGCGCTATGTTTTTGATAGCTACCTGCGCTTGATGGTCGGTCGTTACAGCCTCAAATGCCTTATAACGTGCGCGCCGCGCGGCATCTTCGGGGCTCTGTCCGGCCCGATGGCGTGCATCGACCCTGCGCACCATCAGCGCCACACCAAGTTGCGCACAAACGGCCCGGCAATGCTCCTCGAATGCGTCGGCACCGGCTTGCAAACCGTGGTGAACATGAATCGCTTGCACGCCGCCGGGCCACTTCTGGGCGCAGGCCAGCAACAGAGCCGTGGAATCGGCGCCGCCGCTGTAGGCTACGGCCAGCGGCAAGCCGGGTGAAAAACCGGAGACGGCCTCGGCCAGGGTTGCAGTCACGGCAGATGGACCGCCGCACTATCGCTCGGCAGCCTTGGTATCGGTGAAGCGCCCGTAGCTTTGCAGTCGTTCGTAGCGCCGCTCCAGCAGTTCCTTGACCTTGAGATCACTGACCTGGCGCAGCGCGTCATTGAGGGCGCGTTTGAGAAACGCCGCCATCTGCTTGTGATCGCGATGCGCGCCGCCTACGGGCTCGCTGACGATCTTGTCAATCACACCCAGTGCCTTGAGCCGGTGCGCGGTGATGCCCAGCGCCTCGGCCGCTTCCTGCGCCTTGTCCGACGTTTTCCAGAGGATCGAAGCGCAGCCCTCGGGACTGATCACCGAGTAGATCGAATACTGCAGCATCAGCACCTGGTCGCCCACCGAAATCGCCAGCGCGCCGCCAGAGCCTCCCTCACCGATGATGGTGGTGATGATCGGGACCTCGAGCTGGGCCATTTCAAAAATATTGCGGCCAATGGCCTCGGACTGGCCACGCTCTTCGGCGTCGATGCCGGGATAGGCGCCGGGCGTATCGACGAAGGTGAACACCGGCAACTTGAATTTCTCCGCTGTCTTCATCAGGCGCAGGGCTTTGCGGTAGCCCTCGGGCTTGCTCATCCCGAAGTTGCGCAGACCGCGCTCCTTGGTGTCGCGCCCCTTTTGATGCCCCAGCACCATGCACGGCGTGCCGTTGAAGCGCGCCAGACCCCCGACAATGCTCAGGTCGTCGGCAAAATGCCGGTCGCCGTGCAGTTCCACGAAGTGCGTAAACAGCTCGCCGACGTAATCGAGCGTGTACGGCCGCTCCGGATGGCGCGCGATCTTGGTGATCTGCCAGGCCGTCAGGTCACTGTAAATATCTTTCGTCAGTTGTTGGCTTTTGCGGGCCAGGTGGTCAATTTCCGAGGAAATATCAACCGCCGATTCGCTCTGCACGTAACGCAGTTCCTCGATCTTGTTCTCGAGCTCTGCTACGGCGTGCTCAAAATCTAGGAATGTTTTCTTCGCCACCAACAACTCCTGTCTTGTCTAGTATTCCACCGCCACCGGATCGAGCGAACGCCAAATATACCAAGTCGCGACACTGCAATACGGCGCCCAGGCCGCGGCAACCTCGCGCGCATCGCTGCGGCTGACGACGTCACCGGAAAAATAGCTCTTGCTGATGCCATTGATCAACCCGACATCGTCCAGCGGCAGGACGTTGGGGCGCATCAAATGGAAGATCAGGAACATTTCCGCCGTCCAGCGCCCAATGCCACGGATGGCAACCAACTCGGCGATGATGGCCTCGTCATCCATCGCCTCCCACGCCTTGACATGCACAGCGCCGCCATCAAAGTGCAACGCCAGATCCACCAGGTATTCCACCTTGCGCGCGCTCAGACCGGCAGCGCGCATGTCATCGACCTTGAGCTTGAGCACGTTGCCCGCCGTGAACTTTCTTGGCAATTTGGCGAACCGGTCCCACACGGTTTGCGCTGCCTTGACCGAAATCTGCTGCCCGACAATGCTGCGCGCCAAGGTGACAAAGGCATCGCCACGGGATTGCAGGCAGGCGTCGCCAAACTGGGGAATCAGCCTGCGCATGACCCGGTCCTTCTTCATCAGGACCTTTCTGGCCTCGTCCCAATAGGCCGGCTTCACACACACTTCCGCTATTGTTTTAGTAGCTGGCATAGCCCTGCTTTCGGTCGATCCAGGCTGGGTTTGACACTTTTGAATTCATTGAGCGGCTTCCCAGGTCGTGCCGCCGACACTGTCCTTGAGAACCACGCCGCGCGCCAGCAAGTGCTGGCGAATCCGGTCCGCTTCGGCAAAATTCTTGGCTGTTTTGGCCGCAGTGCGCTCTGCGATCAAGGCCGCCACGGCGGCTTCATCAAGCGTAGCCCCGGTACGCAGAAAAGCCTTCGAATCGCCCTGCAGCAGCCCGAGACAAGCGCCAAGCGACTTGAGTAGACCGGCAGCCTGGGCGCGGCCCGTCTTGTTGACCTCGCTGGCGAGTTCGAACAGGACCGCCACCGCGCCGGGGGTGCCAAAGTCCTCGTCCATCGCAGCTTTGAACCGCGCCGCGAAGGGATCGGTCCAATCGATGCTCTGCGCCGCGGGCGCGACCAGGTCCAGCGCCGTGTACAGCCGCTTGAGCGAATTGCGCGCGTCATCGAGGTGCACGTCACTGTAATTGAGCGCCGTGCGGTAGTGCGTGCGCAGCAGGAAAAAGCGCACCGTTTCAGCGTCGTACTTGGCCAACACCTCACGAATTGTGAAGAAGTTGCCCAAACTCTTGGACATTTTTTCGCTGTCGAGCTGAACCATGGCGTTGTGCATCCACACACTGGCCAGCGGTTTGCCCGTCACCCCTTCGGTCTGCGCAATTTCATTCTCATGATGGGGGAACTGCAGGTCCACGCCACCGCCGTGGATGTCAAAGCTCGCTCCCAGTGTCTGACAACTCATCGCCGAGCACTCGATATGCCATCCGGGTCGCCCTTTTCGGTACGGGTAACCCAGCGCCTGAGAGTCCCATTTGGCGTCTTCTGGTTCGCTTTCCTTGGCCGCCTTCCATAGTACGAAATCGAGCGGATCTTCCTTGTCCGCCTGAACCGCCACGCGCTCACCGGAACGCAGGTCATCGAGTGACTTGCCCGAAAGTTTGCCGTAACCCGGAAACTTCCGCACGGCGAAATTGACGTCGCCGCCCCGGGCTTGATAGGCCAGACCCTTGTCCTCAAGCTTGCGAATCAACTCAAGCATTTGCCCGACGTACTGTGTTGCACGCGGCTCCAGCGTGGGTGGCTCAATGCCCAGCTTGCCAATGTCTTCGTGCATGACGGCAATCATCTCGTCCGTCAGCGCCCGGATCGAGACGCCGCGCTCGAGCGCTCGCTTTATGATCTTGTCGTCAATGTCGGTGATGTTGCGCACGTAGGTCACGCGGTAGCCGCTGCACTTGAGCCAGCGCTGCACCACGTCAAACACCATTGCCATGCGCGCGTGACCGAGGTGGCATAGGTCATAAATAGTCATGCCGCAGACGTACATGCGCACGTGACCGATCTCCAAGGGACGCAGGGGCTCCATAGCACGCGACAGCGTGTTGTAAATTCGCAAACTCATAGATGCTTCAGGATCATGCTCTGGAGATTCGTTCACGCCGACTCAGGCACGCGGAGCCAACGTCATGACAAAATGCGGTCCCGGGACAACCCCCGTGCGGCTACAATTGAGGGCAGTATATAGCCCTGCCCATTTGATGTGGCGCGGGTTCACCTTGTAGCGACCCAAAGGCCCGATGAATCCTATGCACACGACTATGCTCACCGCCCTTCGACTATTGATACTGGCCGGGGCCTGTGCCGCTCCCGTCGCCTGGGCCGACGAATACACCGATGTCAGTCAGCTCTTGCGCGCAAACAAATTCAGCGAGGCGCTGGTCAAGACCGATGCCTTTCTTAGCGCGAAACCGGCTGACCCGCAGATGCGCTTCTTCAAGGGCGTGATCCAGCGCAACATGGGCAAGCAGACCGAGGCGATTGTGACCTTTACCAAACTCACGGAAGACTTTCCCGAGTTGCCCGAGCCCTACAACAATCTGGCAGTTTTGTATGCCGGGCAAAACCAGTTCGACAAGGCTCGCGCGGCGCTGGAGATGGCCATCCGCACCAACCCAAGTTATGCCACGGCCCACGAGAACCTCGGTGACGTCTACGCCAGACTTGCCAGTCAGGCCTACAACAAGGCGCTTCAACTCGATGCCGCCAACTCGGCCGTTCCGCCCAAGTTGGCGCTGATCCGCGAGTTGTTCAAGCCCAATGGCAAACCCACGGCAAGCGCGTCGTCGGCGCCTGCCGTAACCGCGCCGGCACTCACCAGCGTAGCGAGTGCGACCGCGGCCAGCGCCACCACGAAGCCGCCGACACCCGCAGCCACGGTACCCGCGACCGCTGCTGCTGCAACAGCACCTGCGGCGCCGCCCAAAGCGACTGCTTCCACAGGCAACGCCGAGGCGGACGCGCAAGCCGCCGTGCGGGCCTGGGCCAGGGCCTGGGCGAGCAAGGACATGACGGCCTACCTTGGTGCCTATGGCAAGGACTTTGTTTCGGCCACCAAGCAATCGCGCAGCGCCTGGGAGCAGGAGCGGCGCGCGCGCATCGTGGGCAAATCGAGCATTACCGTCACGCTGGAAAACCTGAACGTCGCCGTGCATGGAGACAAGGCGACGGCCAAATTTCTTCAGCTGTATCGTGCCGACGCGCTGTCGGTCTCCAGTCGCAAAACCCTGGAACTGGTCAAACAAGGCGACAAGTGGTTGATCGTGCACGAATCCACTGGAAGCTGACCGAGGTAGTTCGTCCCCCTTCTCGCGTTGACCCCTTGCCCAATGCCAGTATGAGGCGGCATTTTTTTGCCATGCTCGTCGCCATCGTGGTCGGATTGACGTCGACCGGTGATGCACTGGCGCGCAAGAAGGTCAAATCCGCGCACGCAAAGCCGGCCCGCACCAAGGCCGCGCGTTTGCGCACCGCCAAGCAAGAGGTCGTGGCGCCCGCTGGCCAGGCCGAGGCCCGTTTGGTCGAGGTGTATGAGCTGATTTCGCAGTCCAGGACCCCGGAGGCGCTGGTAAAAACCCAAGCCCTGGTGCGCGATCATCCCAATTTTCAGCTCGCGCAACTGGTGTACGGTGACCTGCTCGCCGCCAGAATGCGCCCGATCCAGACGCTCGGCGACGTACCCGCATCCATGCTCAAGGCAGGCGCGCCCGTGCTCGATGAGTTGCGCCAGGAATCGCAGGCACGCCTGCGAGCCCTGCGCGAGCGTCCGCCGCCGCAGACCGTTCCGTCGCAATTTATGGCGCTGTCATCGTTGAACAAGCACGCCATCGCCGTCGATGCGTCGCGCTCGCGCTTGTACCTGTTCCAAAACAACGCCACCGGTTTGACCCTGCTCGCTGACTATTACGTCTCGGTAGGAAAGCTCGGGCTGGAGAAGTCCAGCGAAGGTGATTCACGCACGCCCTTGGGCGTCTATTTCGTTACCAGCAATCTCGATCCGAAGACGCTCAAGGATTTTTACGGCTATGGCGCGCTGCCCATCAACTACCCGAACGAGCTCGACACGCGTCGCGGCAAGACCGGCCGTGGCATCTGGCTGCACGGAACGCCACCGACCCAGTTCTCGCGGGCGCCGCTGGCCACTGACGGCTGTGTGGTGCTGGCGAATCCAGACCTGGCGCGGATCATCCGCACCGTGGAAATCCGCAGCACACCGGTCATCATTGCCAAGCGTCTGAACTGGGTCAATCCCAGTGAGGTGCGCGCGCAAAGCAAACCCTTTGAGGCGGCTCTTGCGGGCTGGCGCAATGCCAAGACCAGTGGTAACCTGAACCAGTTGCTGAACTATTACAGCCCTGATTTCAAGAACAAGGGAAAGTCGCTGGCGCAGTGGACACCGACGCTGCGCAGCGAGATCGACAGGGTACGGGGCCGATCCATCGAACTCAAGAACCTGTCGATGTTGCGCTGGACCGACACGACCGATACGATTGTTGTCACTTTCGGCGAAGTGGCTGCGGGCGCGCAAACCGGCCCGACCAAGCGCCAGTACTGGGGTCGCAGCGGCAACGAGTGGAAGATATTTTTCGAAGGAGTAACCGGATGAGATTTCGTATATTTTCAGTTCTGGCGCCCGCCATCATTGCGTCGGCAGCTATGTTTTCCGTAGCAACATCAGCCTCGGCGCAGCCCGCCCCGCGGGTGCGGTTTGCCACCACCGCAGGCGACTTTGTGGTTGAAGTCTATCCCGACAAAGCGCCCAAGACGGTCGCGAACTTCTTGCAGTATGTCAGGGACAAACACTACGACGGCACGATTTTCCACCGCGTGATCGACAGTTTCATGATCCAGGGTGGCGGCTTCGACACCAATTTTGTCCAGAAGCCAACGCGCGCACCGGTGGAACACGAGGGTCGCCAGGCCCTGGCCAAAGGGGGATCGAAGAACGTCAACGGTACCCTTGCCATGGCCCGCACCAACGATCCGAATTCAGCCACGGCGCAATTTTTCATCAACGTCAAGGACAATGCCTTTCTTGATCCGACCGAGCAACAGCACGGCTACACCGTCTTTGGCGCGGTGGTCGCCGGGATGGACGTCGTGCAAAAGATCCGCGCCACGCCCACCGGCGCGGGCGGCCCGTTCACCAAGGATGTCCCAAAAACGCCCGTGCTGATACAAACCGCAACCATCGAGAAGTGAACCATGAACAAACCCCAAGTTGAACTCCACGTCGCTGGCTACGGCGTCATCACTCTCGAACTCGATCAGGAAAAGGCACCCAAGTCGGTCGCGAATTTTCTCAATTACGTCAATCAAGGTCACTACAACAATACGATCTTTCATCGGGTCATTCCCGGCTTCATGATCCAGGGCGGCGGGATGGAGCCAGGCATGCGCCAAAAACCCACCAACGCCCAAATCGACAACGAGGCCACCAACGGCCTGAAGAATGAGCCCTACAGCGTGGCCATGGCGCGCACCAGTGCACCTCATTCGGCGAGTTCGCAATTCTTCATCAACATCGAGCGCAACAGCTTTCTCGACCACACGGCGCCAACCGCCCAGGGCTGGGGTTACGCGGTTTTCGGCAAGGTCGTTGGCGGAACCGATGTCGTCGACAAAATCAAGGCGGTCAAGACCGGCAGCAAGGCCGGGCACGGCGACGTTCCGCTGGTCGACGTCCTGATCGAAAAGGCCGTGGCGATCTGACGTGCCTGCTCGCGCCGTGCAGTCTGCCGCCACCGCTGCGCCGCGGTACAAGGCGCACGCGCACTGGCGAACGATTGATTTCATCTCGGATTTGCATTTGCAGCCTGGCCAGACTGCCACGTACGATCTCTGGCGCGATTACATGCAGCGCACCCCCGCAGATGCGCTGGTCATTCTGGGTGACCTGTTTGAAGTCTGGCCCGGTGACGATGTCGTCACAAACGCCCAGGTGCCGGGCTTTGAGGCGCGCTGCGCCGATGTTCTGACGACGGCCTCGAAGCGCATGGACATCTTGTTCATGCAAGGCAATCGCGATTTCCTGCTTGGCCCGGCGTTTGCGGCGCGCTGCGGCATGACCCTGCTAGAAGACCCCTGCGTGCTTGAGTTCGCCGGACAGAGTTGGCTGCTATCGCACGGCGACGCACTGTGTCTGGGGGACGCAGATTACCAGCGCTTTCGCGCGCAGGTCCGCGCTGCACCGTGGCAACAAGTGTTCCTGGCACAACCCTTGGAGCAGCGCTTGGCCCAGGCGCGCGCGCTGCGACAGTTCAGCGAAGCTAACAAGCAAAGCCGAAAGGTCTCAGGCATGGCACCGGTGGACCTCGACCCCGAAGTTACGCGCCAATGGCTGCGCTCGGCCGGGGCCGACACGCTGATTCACGGCCACACGCACCGGCCGGCACAGCACGATCTGGGCCAGGGGCTGACACGCGTCGTGCTGGCCGACTGGGATGCCGCGGCCGTGCCACCGCGCGGGGATCTGCTGCGCCTGAGTGCTGACGCGCCGGCGGGCTGCGCGCTGAGCCGACTGCTGGCTCCGGGCTAGACCACCGCGACTTCGTCGATCTGCCAGGGGTCGAGAAACTGTTCGGCGTAGCGCTTGTAAACGGCCTGATTGACAAAGATATCAAACAGGTCCGGGTCGATATGGCCGTTGTCCTTGAACTTGGTCATGGTTGCCAGGGCCTGTGACAGCTTCATCCCAGGCTTGTACGGGCGGTCGCAAGCGGTCAGCGCTTCGAAGATGTCTGCGATGCCCATCATGCGCGCCTGCACTGACATCTGCTCGCGCGTCAGGCCGCGGGGATAGCCACGGCCATCCATGCGTTCATGATGACCGCCGGCATATTCGGGCACATTCTTCAAGTGTCTGGGCCACGGCAGTTGCTCGAGCATTTTGATCGTTGCAACGATGTGGTGATTGATCGTGTCGCGTTCAAGCCTGGTCAGGGTTCCGGCGCGTATGCAGAGATTTTCAACCTCGTTGGCAGTCAGGAAATCAGTCTGGACGCCATTGACATCACGCCAGGTGCGCGCGCTGCCGATTCGCCGCACCCGCTGCATCGCGTCCTCGGCCATCGTCTCACCCCCGGTGTTGGCGGCGCGAAGGAATTCACGATCTGCGTCAAGCTCCGCCAGCTTTGTCTTCGTGCTGCGTGCGATCGCGGCTTCAGCTTTCGGATCAACGCAGGTACGCAGGGCCAGTTGCTGGCGCAAACCGTGCAGTTCGGCATCGCGTTTGAGCACTTCAAAACGGGTATCGATCAGATGGATCCGATCAAACAGTGTCTGCAGCTTGGTCGCCTTGTCCACGACGTGCACGGGCGTTGTGATCTTGCCGCAGTCGTGCAACAGGCCCGCGATGTGAAGTTCGTAGCGGTCGCTGTCACTCATGCAAAACGACGCCAGTGGCCCTTCGCTGGTCTTGACCACCGCGTCGGCGAGCATCATTGTCAGGGCCGGCACACGCTGGCAATGTCCACCGGTGTGCGGTGACTTGTCATCAATGGCCAAGTTGATCAAACCGACAAACGAGCCAAACAGTTCCTCCAGCTGCGTCATCAACAACCGGTTGCTCAAGGCAATGGCCGCCTGCGATGCCAGTGACTCAGCCAGGCTTTGATCGGCAGGCGAAAAGGATACGACTTCCCCGGTGGCCGGATCGATCGCATTGATCAACTGCAGGACACCTATCACCTCGCCAAGCTGGTTCTTCATGGGCACTGCAAGCATCGATTTTGAGCGGTACCCGCTGCGCTGGTCGAACACCCGCGTGCCCGAAAAGTCAAAGTCCGGCTCGGTGTACGCGTCGGCAATATTGACGGTCTCAACGTGGATAGCCGCATAGGCAGCTACCAGCGAGTCGTTCGGTGCGCCGTCCTCGCCGCGCAGTGGCAAGTCCGGAAAGCTGATCGCCACCCCCGACGTGCCCCCCATCGCCATGTTCAGAGAGTCGGTGCGCAATATCTCAAAGCACAAGCGCTCGCCATCGGGCTGCATCCGGTACAGGGTGCCGCCGTCAGCCCGGGTTATCGTCTTGGCCGCCACCAACACGCGCTCAAGCAAGAGGGTCATGTCGCGCTCCTTCGACAGCGAACTTCCGATGTCGTTGAGCTGCTCGAGCAGTAGCAGCAAGTCGTCAACAGAATTCATCGCTCCCTCCCTCCCGATGTTTGTCTCCAGTTCGCAGCGACCACGCACCCGTGCCTAATTCAGTGATCCCAGCCTCAAGGATGCGGCTTCAACAGGACTTTTAGCACATTTTGCAAGCGCCGCGCCGAGGCCGGGTCAAAACCGGCAGCGAGCACCTCGCTCACGTCGTGCGCCCAGGTCAGTGCTGGGGCCGGATCATTGCGCCGCGTCAACATTTGCAACTGCAGCGCCCGCCGAGCCTGCAAATGCTCAGCAGCAGTCGGCAACTCACTGGCCATTTCAAGGCGCAGCAGGGCAAGCCCGGCCTCGCCCGCACACGCCTGAGCCAGCGCCTTGGCCCAAGCGCCGCGCGCGCCCGGCGCCACCTGCGGGCCGAACCCCTGCGCCGACGGCAATCTGGATGGATCACGCTTTTCCCAGGCCTCAAGCAACTGCGTGAGGGCCTCGCCATGCGCCTGCGCGGCAAGTTTGCGCAACGTCGACTGGGCGTGCTCAAGTGCATCGCGCTGTGCGCGAAAGGCTGGCTCGCTCAAACGCGGCAAGTCCGGCCGCGGCGGCGCCATCGCGTCGCGTCGCGGCAATTGCTGCGCGCGCTGGCCAAACGATTCGTCCCGTGCGCCGCGCGGCCTCTCGCGCACACCATCCCGGCGCGGACGTCCGGCAGGCGACGGCTCGCTCTTCTTCATGCCCGGGCGATCGTCGCCACGCACTGCCACCACGGGGCGAGCGGGCGCCTTCGTTGCCGGCACTGGCGTGGCCGCTTCAACGGAACCACTGTCGGCCCCGGCGGGCTCTTGTTGTCCTACAACTTCAGAAGCATCTTGTCCTTTGTTTGCAGGCGCTGGCAAGGAATTCGGCTCCGAATTCGCCGCTTCCCCAGCCGCCGCCACAGCGGCCTGGGCCTGGGCCTGTCCGCGCAGCGCGAGTTCCAGCGCATGCATTGCGCCGCGGATTGCTTGTACATCGCCAGCGGCGTTGGCTGCCTCCAGCGCCCGGGCGGCATCGAGCACAGCACGATCACGCTCGCCCAGCGCCGCCTCGGCCTGCTCGCGCTCTTGCGCCTTGCGGTTGAACGCCTCGTCCAAAGGCTTACGAAAGGCGTCCCACAGCTTTTGCTCATGGCGCCGATCCATCGGAACGAAATGCGTTTCGGCCTGCCAACGCTGCTGCAACGCCTTCACCGCGTCGATCCGCAATTGCGCGGCCCGACCGAGTTCGCACGCCTCTTCGATCATCGCCTGCCGATTGGCCAGACTACGCTCACGCATCGCCTCCAGCGGCGCTGCGGCGCCCTGGATCGCCGACATCCACAAAGGCTGCAACTCGGCAAAGACCTTTTCCCCCACGTGTCCACCGTCGCGCCAGCGTTCGCCGAACTGGTGCAGGATGCGGTTGAACCCCTTCCAGTCATCGTCCAGGGCCACCGGGTTGGCCGCTGCCCAGGCATTGACCTCCTCAATCAGCGCCAATCGCTGCAAGCGGTGCTCGGCGGCCTCGGCTTTGATCCTGTCGAGCCAGGTTTCGACCACTTTATGCGCTTCATTGCAGGCGTCGTCAAAGCGCTTCCACAGCCCGTGATTGGGCGAGCCACCCTGATCGGTCTGCTTCCACTGCTCACGCAGGGCACGCAGGTTCTCTTGCATCTTTCGTCCACCCATGGCCTGACCCTCGGGTCGCGTCAGAAGGCCCTCGGCCTTGGCGACCAATTCCTCGCGCAATTGGTCGGCACGCCAGCGCTGCCAGCCCTCGAGCTCACCCGCAGCCGCGAGCGCCGCATGCGCCTGGTTCTCCAGCTTGGCGTCGATCAACCGACCGTGTTCCTTCAACGCATTGCGCAAGGCAGACGCGGCGCCAGTGCTCGCCTTGCCATGGCCCTGGCCGATCTCCTGCTCCAATATCGATAGCACCTCACGCACGCTGATGTTGGCCTGCGCCTTGATTTCGGGATCGACAGAAGGCCGCTTGGGCTTGGCCGTGGGCTCACTTGCGACCCCACGACTGGCACGAAGTTCGTCGGCCCAGACCGGCACGGCCGGCAGTGGCGCGGCAGCATCCTGCGCCGCCGCGCAGGCCTGCCCCAAGGCTTCGCTGAAAGCCTGCCAGACCACGAGCAACTGGCCTCGCGAAGCCTCCAGCAGGGGCGGAAATTTGGCGTCCACACTGGGCCAGTTGGGGTCGTCCAACAACAGCGCGGCCTGCGCCTGCCAGTGCGTGACATCGCTCGTAAGCCCCTCAACCACCGTTTGCGCGTCGCGCCAGGACTTGGTCGAAAGCACTTCGATGCGTTGCGCGAGCAGCACCGCGGCCTCGCGCTGGACCTGAACGCGGTGCTGCAAGTCCTCGATACACTTGACCCGCTCACTAAGTTGGCCACGCAGCGCCGCCAGCGGCTCCTTGCTCAGTGGCGCGCCAGCCTTGGCCGCGTCGCGTTGCCACGCCATGGCATCAGCAATATTGAGCTTGGGCAGCGCCAGCAGCACGCCAGCCCTCTGAGCCCACTCGTTTGCCAAGCTTGCCTGGCCACGACTGCGTTTGATCTCGTCGAGGCGTTCACGCAACAGTTTCGACGCGCCCTTATCCTTGCCGCTGAGTTCCTTGAAAACCGCCTGCATCTGTTCGGCGCTCGGAGCACCGGCCAGCCAGGCCCTGATCCGCGCCGTTCGCTCACCCGAGGTAGGTGCCGAAAAGGCGCCGCCCGTGAGTTCATCCAGCGGGTGGCTTTCCACCGCCTTGGCCGCGACGGGAGTTACTTCCGGGGTTTCCGGGACTTTTTGGGTGGCAGCAAAAGGGAACATGAATCGCGCAAACAAGGAAGAGGAAACCCAACCGGGTCCCGGTCGGGGCAAAGAAGCATTTTCGCCGCAAATTTTGCCAGCGGGCAACT
>CAWJOT010000012.1:0-184162 GCA_963844495.1 uncultured Pseudomonadota bacterium | reverse complement strand
ATCGCTGAGCTTTCATCTCCGAACGGTCGGGACAGGAGCCTTGCTGACTAAAATCGGGGCCATCAGCGCCCAGCCCGATACGATGCAAGGCCAGCCCGGATCGACGACCGATACTGTCGCGCAGGTTGGTCGAAGCCGGGCTGTGCGGCATCTATTGCCGCTGCTGGCATTGGCACTTGCGGTGATCGGCCTTTACGGGACCTTCCTGTCGAGCCCGGTGGTCTTCGACGACTTCAGTTACTTTGGCAAACCGATCACGGACAACCTGAGGACCGTTCCCGATTTTGGTTTGCGCTGGCTGTCGATCGCAACCTTCGTCTGGGTTCGCTCAGCCTTTGGCGCAAACCTGGCCTGGCAACACCTGATGAACCTGGCCTTGCACCTGGCCAATTCATGGCTGCTCTACCTGTTCCTCTTGAGACTGTTCGAGGCAGTACTGGCTGACTGGGCTGTGGATCCGGGCTTGCAAGGGCGCGGTAAACCGCTGTCCCTGCCATGGCTGGCGTTTCTTGGCGCGTTGTGGTTTGCCATCAATCCTGCGGCCGTGTATGGCGTCGCCTATCTGGTGCAGCGCACCATTGTGCTGGCGACATTGTTTGCACTGGCGACATGGCTTCTGTTTTTGGAAGGCTTGTTGCGTGATCGTCGTGGCTGGCTTTTACTCTCGTCGGTTGCGTACCTGTTTGCGGTCCTGTCCAAGGAGCACACGATCATGGTGCCGGGAGTTGCGGCCATGCTGCTCGTGCTGTTGCGCCGACTCGACGCAAAGTTGTTGCGGGAGGTGGGCCCGACCTTCCTGCTTTATGCGGTAATCGGAGCCTTTACCGTCTACCAAATCAAATCCGGTGGTGTTATCGGAAGCGCCTACGAGCCCAGTGGCGCTGCCATGCTGGAGGAACTCAACGTTGACCCGCAGTGGGCCTACCCACTTTCCGTGCTGACACAGATTTTTCTGTATTTCAAGTACTTGGCCTTGTGGATCGTTCCCTATCCAGAATGGATGTCGGTCGACATGCCCGCGCATTTCGCGCGCAGCCTGTGGAGTTGGCCCGAACTCGCCGCGGTGCCCTTGTTCCTGCTGTATCCAGTGCTCGCGGTCCGGTTGCTGCTACAACGCGGTCGCAAAGGGCTGCTCGGTTTCGCCTTGCTTGGTCCGTGGCTGCTGTTTGCGACCGAGTTGTCAACGGTCAGGGCGTTGGAAATATTCGTTCTTTATCGCAGTTATCTGTGGATGTCATGTTCGGTTGCCGCGTTTCCTTTCCTGTTTCAAAGAATCGCTGCGCGCCATGCCGTTGTACTGTTTACCGCGCTCACCGCATTGCTCATGGCGGGAAGTTGGAACCGGCTCATGACATTTTCTGATCCCTTGTTGCTGTGGGACGACGCCGTGCGGCTGGCCCACGACAAGGATGAAACCACCCGGCTGGGCCGGATGCATCACAACCGGGGCGTCGCGTTGTCAGGCAAGAAACGTTTTCAGGAAGCGATTCTTGAGTTTGACGCCGGTCTGAAAATCTTGCCGTACTACAGCCCGCTGTTTACTGATCGTGCGGTAGCACATCTTGAGAGCGGGCAATACCAGGAGGCTCTGCGCGACTTCAATCGTGCGATCATGTTGGATGCGAATTACTACAATCCTTACGTCGGTCGTTCCCAGGTGCACGAGGCATTGGGCAATCGCGAGGCTGCGCGGCAGGACTATGCCAGCAGCTGCAGGCTTGGCGTCGTTGAGGTTTGCGCCAGGGCGCGCTGAAAAGCTGTGAGCGCGGCTAAAGTCCAATTGCCTAGTGTTGCCGGGGGTCATTGGGTAAAGTAATGTTAAGCCCGGCCTGTTTGGCAGTGGCGGCCCTAAAATTGGAGTTCCTTTTTCGAACTCCGAGCATTGAACACGACGCCCACTCTTTCTTTCTCCAAACTTGCCTGTAGTCGGGGTGGGCGACAGCTATTTCACGGGGTCAATTGCGAACTGGAGTCGGGGCGCTGGCTGTACGTGGCCGGGGCCAACGGGGCGGGCAAAACGAGTCTGCTGCGTATGGTGTGCGGCCTTGCGACCATCGAGTCCGGGCAGATTCTGTGGAACCATGTTCCGATCGGCGCGCAGCGCCAGGCCTACTGCCAGGACCTTTGCTACCTGGGTCACCTCAATGCCTTGCAGGAATCGATGACCGTCAGCGAAAACCTGACCTTCAGCGCGTCCTTGGGTGGCATTGCCCCGGGTCCTGAGCACAAGCGCGACGTGCTGGCCCGCTTCGGCATGAGCGGGCGCGACGATCAGCTGGTGCGGCATCTCTCGCAAGGGCAGAAACGCCGTGTTGCGCTGTCGCGTCTGGCGTTGAGCAGCGCCCGCCTGTGGGTTCTTGACGAACCTTTTGTTGCGATGGACGAAGCGGGCGTGCGGATGCTCGCCGACCTGATTGCATCGCATCTGGACAACGGCGGACTGACTGTGTTGACCAGCCATCAGCAGGTGAAGATAGGTGCTGCGACGCCGCAACTGCTGGAGTTGCGCACGTGAGGAAGCTCGGAGTGACCCGTGTCATGCTTGGGGTGCTGCGCCGCGAGTTTTCGGTGGCGCTGCGCCAGAAGGGCGAGGTGTTGACGCCGCTGATGTTCTTTGTCGTGGTTGCCAGCCTGTTTCCGCTCGGGGTCGGACCGGAATCGGCGTTGCTGCTGCGCATGGCTCCAGGCGTCTTGTGGGTCAGTGCCTTGCTTGCTGCGATGCTATCGCTGCCACGTCTGTTCGCGACCGATTATGCGGACGGTTCGCTTGAACAGATGGCGCTGTCAACCACGCCACTTGCGCTGTTGGTTGTCGCCAAGGCGTTGTCGCATTTTTTGCTCTCGGGCTTGCCGCTGGTTTTGATGGCGCCGGTTCTGGGGTTGCAATTCGGGCTGGACGCGCGCGCGCTGGGGTTGCTCATGCTGACGCTGCTGTTGGGCACGCCCACGCTAAGTCTGATCGGCAGCATCGGTGCGGCGTTGACGTTAGGCGTACGCGGTGCGGGGGTATTGCTGTCGCTCCTGATCCTGCCGTTGTATATTCCCGTGCTGATATTTGGCGCCGGCGCAGTCGAGGCCGATGCCGCCGGGCTGGGCGTTGGTGGCCACTTGTCACTGCTTGCTGCTCTCCTGGTGCTGTCGGCGTTTTTCGCGCCTTTGGCTACCACCACTGCCTTGAGGATTTCCCTGGAATGAATACCCGCGTAATTCACTGGTTCAAGTTTTCGTCGCCGCAAAACTTTTACTATCTTGCCGGGCGCATGTGGCCGTGGTTCGCGGCCCTGGCCAGCGTGCTGGCGATCGTGGGCCTGTGGATCTCGTTCTTTGTGGCGCCCACCGATGCCCAGCAGGGCGAGGGCTATCGCATCATTTTTGTTCATGTCCCGGTTTCGCAGATGTCGATGTTCATCTACCTGGTCATGGCCGGCTGGGCCGGATTCGGTCTGGCCTTCAATACCCGCCTCTCGGGCATGATGGCTTCCGCACTGGCGCCCACCGGGGCCCTGTTTGCCTTCCTGTCGCTGGTCACCGGTGCGCTTTGGGGTAAGCCGATGTGGGGTGCGTGGTGGGTGTGGGATGCGCGTCTGACCTCCGAGTTGATTCTGCTGTTTCTGTATCTTGGGTTTCTCGCCCTGCAGTCGAGCATCGACGACCCACGTCGTGCCGACAAGGCAGGCGCGGTGCTGGCGCTGGTGGGCGTGGTCAACGTGCCGATCATTTACTTCTCGGTCAAGTGGTGGAACACACTGCACCAGGGTGCCTCGGTGTCGCTGACCAAGTCTCCGACGATGGCCAGCACCATGCTCTGGGGCATGCTGATCATGGTGGTGGCGTGCTGGATGTATGCCATCGCGATCGCGCTGGTTCGCGTGCGCAACATTATTTTGGATCGTGAACGTCATACGGAGTGGGTCAAACATGCAGTGGCATAGTGTTTCAGAATTCCTGGCGATGGGGGGCTACGCCTTCTACGTTTGGGGCAGTTTCGGCTTGACGGCGGCCGTCGTGGTGGGCGAAGTCCTGCTGCTGCGTGCACGGCGTCGGCATCTTCTGCGCACCTTGCGCAATGAACTCCATTCAGAAGGGAGAGGGTCATGAAGCCTCGTTACAAACGCGCAACAATCATCGCTGGCGGACTCGGCGCGCTGGCGCTGGCTGCCTACTTTGTGCTCAATGCATTCCAGAGCAATCTGGTTTTTTTCTTTTCTCCGACGCAGGTCGCTGCAGGCGAAGCGCCCAAGAACCGCACCTTTCGAGTGGGCGGCCTGGTCAAACCCGGCACCATCAAGCGAGACAACCTGACGGTGGCCTTTGTTGTGACCGATACCGACAAGGAATTGCCCGTTTCCTACACCGGCATCCTGCCCGACCTGTTCCGTGAGGGCAAGGGTGTGGTGGCGCAGGGCAAACTCGGTGACGATGGCAAATTCACCGCCACCGAGGTGCTGGCCAAGCATGATGAAAACTACATGCCGCCAGAGGCCAAGCAGGCATTGGATCAGGCAGCGGTCCAGAAAACAGTCAAGTCGCTCAAGTAGAACTCCGGGGCTGGTCCATCTCGTCCTGCCCAATTGCATCAAGGTAAATCATGATTCCTGAAATTGGTCAATTTTCTCTGATCCTCGCCCTGTTTGTGGCATTGGCATTGGGTACGCTGGGTGTGATCGGCGGGCAACAAGGACGTGCCGACTGGATGGCCTTGGCCCGTCCCGGAGCGCAGGCGCTGTGGGCGCTGGTGGCGCTGTCCTTTGGTTGTCTGACCTACGCCTTCTTTACCAATGACTTCTCCGTCTCCTATGTGGCGCAGCATTCCAACTCCAAGCTGCCCGACATCTACCGCATCGCCGGCGTCTGGGGTGGGCACGAAGGCTCGCTGCTGTTGTGGCTGTTCATGCTGTGCACGTGGATGATGGCCGTGTCGCTGTTCTCCCGGCAATTGCCTGAGGCGATGGTCTCGCGGGTGCTGGCGGTACTTGCGCTGGTTGCGGTGGGCTTCCTGCTGTTCATGCTGATTACGTCCAATCCGTTCCTGCGCCTGAGTGACATTCCGGCAGATGGCAATGATTTGAACCCCTTGTTGCAGGACCCGGGACTCGTGTTTCATCCGCCGATGCTCTATATGGGGTACGTTGGCATGTCGGTGCCTTTTGCTTTCTCCATCGCCGCGCTGCTCAATGGCAGGCTGGACGCAGCCTGGGCGCGCTGGACGCGCCCGTGGGCTACGGCGGCATGGATTTGCCTGACCATTGGCATTGCCATGGGTTCCTGGTGGGCGTATTACGAACTCGGCTGGGGCGGTTGGTGGTTCTGGGACCCGGTGGAAAACGCCTCGTTCCTGCCGTGGCTGGTCGGCACCGCGTTGATTCATTCCCTGGCCGTCACCGAAAAGCGCGGCCTGTTCCGAAGCTGGACCATCATGCTGTCGATCATCGGGTTCTCGCTGAGTCTGCTCGGAACCTTCCTGGTACGCTCCGGCGTGTTGACCTCGGTGCATGCCTTTGCCACCGATCCCAAGCGCGGCATTTTCATTCTGCTGTTCCTGTCGGTGGTCGTCGGTGGTTCACTCACGCTGTTCGCTGCACGCTCGGGCAAGGTCCGAGCAGGCGGCGCCTTCGCGCTGGTTTCGCGCGAGACTTTTCTGCTGGTCAACAACGTGCTGTTGACCACTGCCGCGGCTGCCGTGTTGCTTGGCACGCTGTATCCGCTTATCGTCGACGCGCTGAATCTGGGCAAGTTGTCGGTCGGGCCACCGTACTTCAACTCGGTGTTCGCTCCGCTCATGCTTCCGGTGTTGTTTTTCATGGTGGTCGGTTCGTACGCGCGCTGGAAAAATGATAGCGTTGCAGAACTCGCCGGGAAACTGCGCCCGGTGGCCATCGCCTCCGTACTGCTCGGGGTCTGTGCGCCGTTTCTTGCCGGCCCCTGGTCGCCGCTGGTTGCGCTGAGCCTCACCTTGGCGTTCTGGATTGTGCTGTCTTCGCTGCAACAGATTTTTCGCCAGATCAGGGACGGCCGTCAATGGCGTTTGGCACCCCTGTCGTTCTGGGGTATGCACCTGGCCCACATCGGCATCGCCATCTGCGTGATCGGCATCACCATGGTGAAGTCCTACGAGACGGAGAAGGACGTCCGGATGGCCGTTGGCGACACGGTCGAAGTTGGCGGTTACACGTTCCGGCTGACCGGTATTCGCGAAGTTGCCGGTCCGAACTACAACGCCGACATGGGCGACGTTGAACTGATCGAGAACGGCCGCGTGCTGCGAACTCTGCACCCGGAAAAGCGCACCTACTTTTCCTCCACCATGCCGATGACGGAAACCGCCATCGACACAAATCTGGTGCGCGACGTTTACGTCGCTCTCGGTGAGCGGCTCGAGGATGGCGCCAGCCCGGCGTGGGCGATGCGGGTCTACCACAAGCCCTTTGTGACCTGGATCTGGGGCGGCTGCCTGCTCATGGCGCTCGGCGGCGTGTTGGCGGCGCTGGACAAGCGCTATCGGCGCAAGGCGCTGGCAAGCAAGCCCGATGGCCTCGCCAAAGGGGCGCCAGCATGAACAAGAAGGCACTGATTCCACTTGGAATTTTTGTCGTCCTGGTCGTGTTTCTGGCCGTTGGCCTGACACTTGATCCGAAAGAAGTTCCATCGCCACTGATCGGCAAGCCCGCGCCAATCTTTTCGGCGCCCCGTCTTCACGAGCCGACGCAGCAGTTCAACTCCAAGGACATGCTGGGCAAAGTCTGGCTGCTCAACGTCTGGGCGTCGTGGTGCGTTGCCTGCCGTCAGGAGCACCCGATACTGATGGAGTTTGCCAAGACCAAAACGCTGCCCATCATCGGCCTGGACTACAAGGACAAGGAAGCCGACGGTTTGAAGTGGCTGCAGCGTTACGGTGACCCGTATGACCTCAGTGTGAGCGACAAGGAAGGCCGCATCGGCATCGATTTTGGTGTCTATGGCGTGCCCGAAACGTTCCTGATCGACAAGACGGGTGTGATCCGCTACAAACAGATCGGCCCGGTGACTGAGGCTGCCTTGCGCGAGAAGATCGTGCCCATGATCCGGGAGTTGCAAGAATGAAATATTGGCTCGCTCTGGTTCTGGCGCTGCAGTTTGCGCTGCCATCGTTCGCCGCTGACGCCCCGCTGCTGGCCGACGACCCGAGTGCGCTGCTCGCGCCGCTGACGCCCCGCTGCTGGCCGACGACCCGGTGGTCGAGCAGCGCATGATTACCATTTCCGAAGAACTACGTTGTCTGGTCTGCCAGAACGAATCACTGGCGGGTTCACGTGCTGATCTGGCCAAGGATTTGCGCCGCGAGTTGCGCGAGCTCATCAGGGCCAACAAGAGCGACGCTGAAATCATGGAGTACATGGTCAGCCGCTATGGCGACTTCGTGCGTTATCGCCCGGCGCTCAAGCCTGTGACCGTGATTCTTTGGTTTGGCCCGTTCCTGCTGCTGCTTGGCGCGGGGTGGGCTCTGCTGCGAGTTGTGCGTCGCAGCCGCAACGCCAACCAGGCACCTCAGCTTGACGCCGAGCAGCGCAAAAAGGCGCAATCAATTCTCCAAGATACGGAAGCATCTTCATGACCTTTTTTATTGCAATTTCAGTCTTGTTGACGGTGCTGGCGCTGGCCTGGCTGCTGCGCCCGCTGCTTGTGGCCCTCGAAGCGTCAGAGCGTTTCCAGCGAACGCCTGAACGCATCGATCTACCGCGATCAACTCGACGCGCTGGAGCGCGACGTGGCGCGCGGGGTGCTCACTGCGGCGGACTACGAGGCGAGTCGCGACGAGATGCAACTGCGACTGCTCGATGACACGCAGGATCCACCGGCCCAGGCCCCGGCCCATGCGCCTGGGTTTTTCAATGCGCGACGCACGGCCGCGGCAATTGCCCTGGTATTGCCGCTGGGCGCGGCGGGCATGTACTGGTGGATTGGCACGCCGCAGGCGATCAATCCGGTTGTTGCGCAACAGGCAGCCGACGACAAGCTCATGCAGATGGTCGATGCCCTGGCTGCGCGTCTGAAGGCCAAGCCCGACGATCCCAAGGGCTGGGCCATGCTGGCGCGTTCCTACAAAGTCATGGGACGCTTTTCAGAAGCCGAAGAAGCCTTTGTCAAGGCTGGCGATCTGGTCAACACGGACCCGAACCTGCTGGTTGATTATGCTGACCTGCTGGCCGTGCGCGCCAAGAACGACATTGAAGGGCGCCCGCTGGCGCTGGTCAACAAGGCACTGGCGCTCGACCCGATGCACCCGATGGGCCTGATGATGTCGGGCGTGGCGGCGTTTCGACGGTCTGATTTTGCTCTGGCCGTGACCCAGTGGGAAAAGCTCCTTAGCGTGCTTGAGCCGGGTTCACCCGACGCACAACAGGTGCAAGCCGACATTGCCGAGGCGCGCTCCAAGGGTGGGTTGCCCGCACCGGCGCCATCGGCTCAAGCCGGTACCGCTCAAGGCGGCGCAGCCAAACCCGAAGTGGGCAAGTTGCCACCGGTCGCCCCGGGGGCCGCCGAGGCGATGACGCCGGAAAAGATCAACCAGATGGTCGAGGCTCTTGCCGCCAGACTCAAGGCCAATCCGGGTGATCTGCCCGGCTGGGTGCGTCTGGCCAACGCGTACCGCGTGCAGGGTCGTCTGGCCGAGGCTGAAGACGCGTTTGGCAAGGCCGGCAAACTGGTCGACACGAACCCCGACCTGTTGACCCAGTACGCCGATCTGCTCGCCATGCGTGCGGGCAGCATCGAGGGTCGTCCGCTGGCCCTGGTGAACAAGGCGCTGGCGCTCAATCCCAAGCATCCGGTGGCCCTGATGATGAGCGCCACCGCTGCCTACAAGCGCGCCGACTACGCCAAGGCCGTAGCGACCTGGGAGAACGCACTCACCGTGCTCGATCCCAGCCTCGCGCGACGCCGCCATGGTCAAGGCCGAGATAGCTGACGCGCGCGTCAAGGGCGGGCTGGCGTTGACGCCGACCAAGCCCTGAGCGGCTCCTGTACGAAGAAGAGTGGATGCTGGCGCGCGCTGGCGGAGAGCGTTTTGTTTGATCGATATCAACCTGTGTGGAAGTTGAGATGGTCACAATTGTGTCCACTGCGTAAAGGCTTGGTACACCGTGCGTCTTGTGCAGTTGATCAAAACAGGAAAATATGAGTTTGTGTAGGGCACCGCTTGGAAACACTCTTTGGCTGCTGCTTGGCGTCGTACTGCCGGCGGCGCTGAGCGCCACGGAACTCGCCTCCTTGTCAGTCCGGTGCCGGTATCACTGGCACATCGCACGACTTTGTTGCGCATGGCGCGGGCGTGGACAAACGTGTCTGCGCGCAGTGTCATGCTCCGCACGATGCGAATGCCCAGGAGTTGACTTGGAGCCCGAAGCTGTCCATTCCCGCGTTTTCGCTTTACACCTCGCCCAACATGGTGATACCAAAGGGTGATCCGGGCGTGAACTCAAGGTTGTGTCTGTCCTGCCACGATGGCACGATGGGAATTCTCAACTACAGCGGCTCCAGAAGGAACTATCTGTTTGCCGGAAACAAGCTCGGGGGCACCGCGTTCGCCAGCAGGATCGCTATCCGGGATCATCCGATCGGATCGGGCTACGATACCGATCTGGCTGCTACCGACGGCTCGATGGCCGATCCCGAGTCCAGTCAGGTTGTGTTGGTATCGACCCAGTCGCCACTGAACAAGACCCGGTCCGGTAACCTGGGCATGATGATGCTTGCCGAGGGCCGGGTTGAGTGCACCTCCTGCCATGATGTACACAACCGTTACACGGTTGGAGCGACCAGCAAGGGTCTTGTCAAGGTCGGCCTAAACAACAGTTTGCTTTGCCAGGTTTGCCACGATAAGTAGAGCCTACCTAGTGGGCACAACGACCGGCAGCGTTGTACCCAGCCGAGTGGCTCTGCGGGCGAATCGACGATCATCAAAGGTTACGAACTCATCGCAACTTGAGCTTGCCAACAGATGCAGGGCGTCGGCGAAGTCCAAACCACCCTCAAGCATGGCCAGCGCATCCGTTATGCGTGCCCGTTCTTCGATATACACGTTGGACAAGCCAAGCAGGTGGTTGATGACTCGTGAAAAATCCGCGACTCCAAAGCCGTAAAAAGCACGCAGTACCCATTCGAATTCAAGCACCACGGTCAAGGGAACAAAGACTTGGGCCGATTGTGTCAATAGCCGACGGGCTATCGGGCGTTGCCGTGCCGCCTCCGGGTCGGATGCGTCGTCGACATAAAAACGCGCCAGAACGTTGGTGTCAACGGCGATCATCTGCGAGTCCGCGCATGGCCAGGGCAACATCAAAATCCGCCAGCCGACGTTTGCCCTTGTCTTTGCAAACCAGCATGCCGAACCCGTCCTCGGCTGCGGTTTGCGCGGCATGGCGTTTCACCTCAGCGTGGATGACGTGCCCGTCCAGACTGAAGTCGAGTTGACAACCAGGTGAAATGCCGAGCTTGCGCCGTATATCGGCTGGAATAACAACTTGGCCCTTGTGCGACACAGTGACAGTGAGCATGATGCGCCTTCTCTTACGTGGTAAGAGAACTGTACCACAGCCTTATGTCAACTTCCCAAACCCTCGTGCGCCGCGGGCTGTGCCAGGTTTGCCACGAGAAATAGGAGTTGTACAATCTGAGGTTATGAACTTCAGATTGTACAAGTGATCGAGCGTCTGGCAGCGCGGCTTCTGGCTCAAATGGCCAGGGGGTTTCCCATCGTGGCCCTGACCGGCCCGCGGCAGTCAGGGAAAACAACTTTGGCGCGCCAAGCCTACCCCGAGAAGCCTTATTTTTCATTTGAAGACCCTGAAATCCGCCAGCGCGTCACGGCCGATCCAAGACAGTTTTTTGCACTGCTTCCCCAAGGTGCAGTGCTCGATGAAGTTCAGCGATGCCCCGAGATCTTCTCCTACTTGCAGGGCGTCGTTGACGAGCGCGCGCGCATGGGCGAGTTCGTTGTCACCGGCTCCCAGCAATTTGGCTTGTTGGGGCAAATCACGCAGTCGCTGGCGGGACGGGTTGGCTTGGTTCAATTGTTACCACTTTCTGTTTCGGAGCTTCGCAGCGCGGGCCTGGACCACCCAACCCTGGAGGAGACTCTTTGGCAGGGCGGCTATCCGGCATTGTTTGATGTGCGCCGGGAACTGCCCAATCCAGCCCAGTGGTTGAGCGCGTATACCGCCACATACATCGAGCGTGACGTGCGTCAGGTGCTGGATATTTCGAACCTTTCACTGTTTCGTCGTTTTGTGCTGATGTGTGCCGCTCGCACCGGTCAATTGCTCAACTTGTCGGCGCTGGCTGCCGACTGCGGCATCAGTCACAGTACCGCGCGCAGCTGGTTGACCGTGCTGGAGGCGAGTTACGTGGTGACTTTATTGCAGCCCTATCACCGCAACTTTGGCAAACGTCTGGTCAAGATGCCCAAGCTGTATTTTCTTGATACCGGCTTGTTGTGCTACCTGCTGCGTATCGAAAGCCCGCAAACACTGGCAACGCACGCCATGCGTGGCGCCATTTTCGAATCATGGGTGGTGAGCGAAACGCTAAAACATCGCTGCAATCTTGGTTTGCCCGCCGACATTTACTTCTGGCGCGACAACCATGGCACCGAGGTTGATTTATTGTTTGAGCATGCGGGCAAACTGCACGCGGTGGAAATCAAATCGGGTGCAACCTTTACCACCGAGTGGGTCCGTGCCTGTCAGCGCTGGTGCCAATATGCAGGCCCCGCTGCGGCATCGCCTGTTATCGTGTACGGCGGGCGCGAGAGCTTTCGTGTCAACGATGTGCAGGTCATGCCGTGGCACAGAATGGGCCAAGCTGACTAGGCCGGCAGAGACGATCAGCGCAAAAGCGCACACCTATTTATCGTGGCACTTCTGGCATGCACCCATGCCAAGCGCCGGGTCGATTCGGCGCAACTTGTCGAAATTGCTGCGATGCGGTTCATGGCAGCTTGCGCAGTAAAACAGCTTACCCGGCGCAGCGGGTCTTGCACCGGTTGCGGACGTTTCTCATCACCAATCGGATGCCCCTTGCGTGAGAAGCCGGCAAGCATATGCGGCGCATCCTTGACGTCGTCGTGGCATTCCAGGCACATCTGGGCGCGGTCCTTTTTCAGCAGGCCCTGGTTGTCGGAGGCGTGCGGCTGGTGGCAGGTGATGCATTGCCCGGCCTTGACCGGCCCGTGCACAAACTTGCCTTCAAAGTCTTCCTTGTCGTGGCACTTGAAACACAGTCCGGGCGCGGCAGCTTTGAGCAGCTTGGCGTTCTTGCTCGAATGCGGTTCGTGGCAGCCGGTGCAGCCCATGCCAACCGCGGCGTGCGTCATCTTCTTGTTCTCGACCAGCTTGCCGTGGCAGCTCAGGCACAGCGCGGGCTGCGCCGCGTCCAGACCGTGCGGGAATTTGCCATTGTTCTTGTGTGGACGCACCGAGGCGTCGAGATTGCTGTGGCAGTCCAGGCAACCGTTCTTGACGGCCTGATGCACCACCTTTTCGTCGGTCAGGTCGTCGTGGCAGCCCAGGCAGAACTCGGGGTCCTTGATCGGTGCTGCCTTGGCTGGCGCCTGGGCTTGCGCCATAAGTGGGAGCAGTACCGCGGCGGCCAGTGTCCAGGCCAATTTATGAAATATCATTTTGTTCCTCACGGGTTACTTCTCGCCCAGTGCATTAGTAGCTTAGCGGGTTGTGGTTCTTGCCGTGGCAATTTAGGTAGCAGGTTCCGCTGCCGTTGCCGGTACCCGACCAGTAAAGATTACCCCCTGAGGGGGTAACGACGTCGGTGCGGAAGTTCATCAATCTCCTGTTGGTTGAATTGCCATTGGCGTTACTCATGCCTTGGGTGCTGCTGATGCCGTGGGGGTCATGGCAGACGCTGCACGGTGCCTTCTCGCTAACGATGTGCTTACTGTGCTCCTTAAAGCTGTTGTCAGCGAGGATGTTGGCTCGGTTGTGGCACTTGTAGCACAGTGCATAGGCGGCCAGGCTTTCAGTGGTGTTGTCGGCGGTATCATAGCGACGCTCAAGTAACCATGGCTCGGTAGAGCCGTGCGGGCCGTTGACGCCAGCGCCGGTGGGTGCGACCGGGGTCCCGGCACTGTAGGGACCGGCGTTGTTGTTGTGACAATCGGTGCACCGCAGCTGACTGTTTAGTTTCCACGGGGAGGTGGCGAGCAGCGACGGTACTGTGCCGGTTGCGGCTCTTGGGCCCGCCACCGCGTGGTGGGACATATTCGCCGGGGTGAACTCGAGCCGCTTGTTGTTTTGAGCAATCTTTCGCGCGAAAGCTGAGGCCGGGATGTTGGCGGCCCCGCCGTCGGCATGGCAGCGGAAGCAGATTTGATACTCGGCAGTGGCTGGGTTGACGGCTGCGCCGTTGATGTCGACGCCGCGTACCCCGATTTGCGAGCCGGCCAGCGCGGGCGTTGTAGTGCCTGCGGGAATGGACCCGGCCGGAGGGCTCGAGGCGTAGGCGGCGTGGGGATTGTGGCAGTCGACGCACTCCACATGCGCTGTTGTGGTGGTGGCGGGCTCGACCGGATCGTGGGTACCGGTGTATCCGGCCACGTTGTGTTTAGAGAGCTTGCTGAACTCGGGTACCATGTTCTTCGCCGCCACCGTGCCGCTATGGCAGGTATAACAATTCGCCTCCTCCGCCGCATAATTGAGTATCCGCTTCTGGCCCCCTGCCGCGTGCGGCATGTGGCAGTTTTCACAGGCATTGCTCGCGACCGTGGTTTGGGTTGCAGGCGTGTGCAACCACGGGTTGGTTCCAGTGCCGTTCCATGTCTTGGTCGAGTTCCGGTGATCACTGCCGCTCCAGTAAGTCCTGTTGTGGCAGGTGACGCACAGCGCCGAGGCGGTGTTGCTAACGACCAGGAATTTGCCGAACGTGTTGTTGTGTGCATCATGGCATGATGAGCACTGCACCTTGGTGGCCTGCAGCTTCACCGCGCCCGTGAGCACCGACGGGTCATACAACTGGCCGTCGGTAGTGGCCAGCGCCGCGTTGTAAACAAAAGAAACTGGATGGTGGTTTGACAGGTTTGTGGTGAGGTTGCTCACGCCGAGCGGCATGGTCGTTACCCCGCCGCCCATGGCAACGTTGGTGACGCCGCGGCTCCGCAACTCGCCCAGTGCGATCGTGCCATCGTGGCAGCTCAGGCACAGCAGCGATGAACCGTCAGGTTGTCCAACGGCGGTGTTGGTGCGTGCTGCTGTAGGGTGTGTAGGTATTGGCAGGGGTGCGCCGGTTCCATAACGGTCCGGCGGTCGAAGCTTGGTGCGGCACATGACAGAAAATACAGATTTGAGTTTCAGAACTTGCCTTGACGGTACCAGTTCCACTGACCGACAAATTGTGCTTGCTGCCGACGATTTTTGTCTGCGCCGTCGTCTGCACGCTCCACAGCGCGGCCATTGCCAACAGCGCGACTCCTGCCAATTCACCCATAATGCGCTTCATGTTGGACCTCCGACATATCGAAACACCTGTACCCTGCGATTGTAGGCGTCAGCAACATAAATCATGTCGTCTGTCCCTATGAAAATGCCCATCGGCAACCAGAACTCACCCGGCGCCTGACCGAGGCCGCCCAGCGACAGCAGCCACTGGCCGGCATCATCAAATATCTGTACCCCGTTAAGCAGCGCGTCGACCAGATAGATGTGACCAAAGCTGTCGGTCGCCACGCCTTTTTGCCTCGGCGCGTCGCCCGCGCTTTCGCCCATGCGGCCGAACTTGCTGATGAACTTGCCTTGCGTGTCCAGAATCTGCAGGCGGAAGTTGAGAGAATCGGTCACTAGCAGGCGGCCGTTGTTGAGCCACAGCATGGTGGGGAAGTTGAATTCTGCATTGCCTTCACCGCGTTGGCCAATAGTGGACAGATAGGCACCTTGCGCCGAATAGACTTTGATGCAGTGCGCAAGCGTGTCCACCACATAGAGTTTGCCGCTAGCACCATCAAAGGCGATGCCGGTGGGTTGTTTCACGGCCTCGGTCAGCGCCAGCGGCACGGCGAATTCAGCGCCTGGCTTGATGACGAAGACACCCCCAAGAGCTGAGTCGGTGACAAAAACACTGTCGTTTTCGCCGCGCGCCAACCCGATTGGGGACAGCAATGCCTGATTGTTCTCCAGGTGAATTAGCTGGTACTTGCCCTCGCGCCGGTCAAAGCGGTGCACGCCTTGGGCACCCGGGTCAGCGACGTACAGGACCGGCCCAACCTCCAGGACCGCCATCGGTCGGACCAGATTTTCATATGCTGCGCCAAAAACGAACTCGAACGCGCGGCGGAAAAAATTCTTGGTAAAGCCAAGATCCTTGGGTGAGGAAATGGTGCGCACGAACTCGATACGCGCGAGCTCCGGTGCCTGCGGCCAGACCAGCTTGGGCAGCGCTGCCTCGGGCTTGACTTCAACCGGCGCCGCACAACCGGCAATCACAGCGAGCAGTATTGCTGCGAGCAGGCAGGGGAGGCGGTGCAGGCAACGCGGGAGAGGGCGCGCCATGGTCAGAAATCCCGGCGAAGATCCACGCGCCCCAACGTTTGATCTCGTGAATAAAGCCCCTGCGACTCCTGGGTGCGCGAGAGATCGGCTGACATGCTCAAGCGCCGGTAGCGCCACATTGCTTTGAGTGTGGCTGTTTTACGTACACGTGGCTCGACACCCCCGCTGTCGCGTTCATAGTAGCCCACGGCGTTCAGACTCAACCCGGAATTGAAACGTATACCCAGCAACACGTCATAGCCCACCAAGTCGGAATCCAGCAGTACGTTGTCAGCGGTAACTTTTGAGCGTCGCGTACCCAGGCGGTAGTTGTTGCTGAGTTCAATTGGAAACGCCCCCAGGATGTAGGCCTCTGCGGCGGTTCGAACATAGGGCGAAATGGTCTCGTCGTGATTTTCGCGTTCTGCAAGACCCCCGACGACAAGGTCAAAGCGTGACGAAAGTGGCACGTCGGCCCGAGCGCCGACTAGACGATCATGCACTGTATTGAGTGGGGAAGTCGGTTGCCCGGAGTCAAGTCGGGGCGAAAAACTATCCAAACGCGCGTAGACACTGAGCTTATTCGACAGCGTCCAGGCCAAGTTTACCGATTGGTCCAATTGTGTGCTGGCGTAGGTGCCGCCGACGTCAAACAGGTAGTCAACCAGCACCGCTTCGCCATCGAGTATGTTGCCGTTGAGCAGGCGTTGTATGCGCGTGGTTACACCAACAACGCTGAGAGCGTAGTCAATACCCTCAACAAAGGTCTGGGATCGCGTGGCGTTTTGCACCACGACGCTGCCGAACTTAACCAGCTTGCGCGATAGCGAGACGGGCCCGGTGCTTGCCAATGTCACGCGCTCGCCCACAAACGAAACTTGGGGTGCAGTGGTCTCCTGGGCGCGTTTGTTGTAGCGCATGCTATATCCTGCCAGCAAGCTGCCCAATGGGAGTGGTTGGGTGTAGGAGGCGCCGACGTCAACCCCGCGCTCCTGGCTGGAGAATTCCGGCGCCCTCCATCCGTTTGCATGCGCACCGGCGTTAAGGCTTAGGCCCTTGACTGCGAACCAAGATACTGCGGCGCTAGCAGCATTATTGAACGAAGCACGATCATCCTGTCGGTTGCGCGCAAATTGGTAATCGGCGCTGGTGCGCATTTGGCTCTCGATCTCCCCCAAGTAGTTCAGGGAGACGCGGAGGTCACTGACGTCGGGGGTGTGGCTTTCAGCCCGGGTGTATTGCTGCTTGTTGTATTCAACACGGTTGAAAATTTCGTAAGGAAAAGTTGTGCCCAGTTTCACCCGTGTATCAAGGCTCACTCCCGCGCTGTCGAGCCGGGATTCCATCGATGGCAAATTCACGGCGCCAGAGCCAGACGTCTGCTGAGATACATAGTAGTTGAATTGCGTCTTGCCATTATTCGGCAGCGGTCGTTCAGCTCTAAACTGAAGGCGACCAATGTGGTCGTCGACCACCCGTGCGGTGCTGCTGCCTTGGTTGTGCTCGCGTGTAAGCTCCAAATCAAGGGCTACCGGCGTCAGTGGTGCCCGCACCGCTGCTGTCAGGCCGTAACGGGTATTGGTCTGGTTGAATATTTCTCCCGGATCAATCGACGGTGTTGTATGAACACGATCGTAGAAAAATGTCCCATTGGCCGGTTTGTCAGCCAGAACCCTGGCATGTACTCTGAAGTCATAAAGCTTTTCGTGACCAGTGATGTTTTCGCCGTTGAATTCACCCCGCCCGGAGGCAGACAGCACACCTACACCAACGTCCAGCGCCAGTAACTTCGGGTGATAGATATAGCTGTGGGTCATCAGAGACGTTTCAAACCGCAGATCGGTCTGCCTCTGTTTGGTCCGGGTCGTGACCTGGTTGCTCTGGTCAGGCACATCGGCTACGATGGCATTGGTCTGGTACGTGGCGCTGACAAAGCCCTCGGCCCCCGTCATCTTGAACGAAGCAAACTCGGGCTGTGCTTGGCAAAGGGGGTGCAGCCCACCCGCCAGCAACATCACGGCGATGGCGCGAGCCACCGGTGTTTGCTTGACCTGACACTTCATGTGTCTATCCTTTACGGCTTCGCGCCCGGCGTGTAGTCAACCCCGGCCATGCGCCCAAAGCCAAATACATCGACCTTATTTGGCGACACCTGACTGGTCACCAGAATCAGGTATTCGATGTTGAATTTAGGATCAGCGTATTTCTTGAACAGCGCCACGTTATCGTAGTCAATCCTCACTGCTGCGGGCAGGCTCATGCCCTCACCTTTGTCAGGCTGGCCAAAGGCCATGAGCAACTTGTCTTCGTTATTGAACAACTGAACGTTCTGAAACGCCGAGTCGCTCACGTAGACATTGCCGCTTCGGTCCACCGCAATGCCTTTGGGTCGAGCAAAGGTTCCGGGTGCGTCACCGGCCTCGCCAAAGTCCCGCACTGGCTTGCCGTCGGCTGTAAAGCGTCTGACCCGAAAGTTGCTGGTGTCCACTACCAAGACGTCACCGTTGGGGGCAATCGCCAGGTTGGTCGGGTGCAGCATGCTGTTTTCCTTGCTGCCGTCGTTACCAAACTTGAACAGCAGCTTGCCGGAAATCTTGTCAAGTACCTGTACCTCGTTGTGCATGACATCGACAATATAAAGCCGATTACCCGAAATTGCGACGTCAACGGGGCGGAACTGCCCGGTGGTTCCAAACGCACCCAAAAAACCGCCGTCGCGATCAAAGCGCAGCACTTCATTGCGCCCGGTATCAGTCACATATCGTGTGCCGTCCTTGTCAATTGTGATGTTGATTGGCACTCTGAATTTACCCGCGCCACTGCCAAGAAACACGCCGAACTGCTGCTTGTTAAGGTCAAAGATGGCAATGCCAGCAGACTTACTATCCACAGCAAAAATCCTGCCCTCGAATAGGGCAACGCCGTAAATCGTCACCAGCGCGCGGCCCTTCTCTTCGCCAGCGAGAAAAATCTCAAAACCGCTGAGCTTCGAGGCGAAATCGCTTTCGCCTCGAAATGACGCCAGATGTTGGATGCGTGGAAGGGCGGGTGGGGGTGGGTAGAACGTGGGTGCCGCCGCAGATGGGGCCGACTGCTGCTGCGGTCCCGCACAGCCCGCCAACGCGGCCCACATCAAAAGCAAACCAATTTGCCACCACGGGTAGGATCGTTTCAATTTCATGGGGCGTTGCAAAAAAAGCATCTCAAAAAAAAGCCCGCTGCCCCGTCCTACGGTGGATCCTGAACAGACCCACGTAGAACCCCTCGGCAGCAGGGTCGCTATCAAGTTATGAGCTTGAGAGGGATTATTACTTCTAAACCCTCCCTCTCGCCACTAAAGCGCAACGCGATGATTACTTGTTATGGCAAGTAATGCAAAGCGTACTGGCGCTAATCTTGATTTTGAGGAGCTTCGGACCATCAGTGTACGTGTTGTGTACGTCGTGGCAACTGGCGCACTCGACCGTCGCGCCGCCGTTGAGCAAATTCGTTGCGATATCGCCCGTCTTTTGCCTCGTTGTTGTCGAGCCTATGTTGGCGGAGGTCGTGGCTACCCACAGTCCACCATTAACCCCACCTTCGACGGTATAGGCGTCGCTGTAGTTCATGCCGATGGGGTGATCGTCGGAAAGACTCGTGCCGAGGCTCAGGGTCCCAGTCAATGAAGCGCCAGTACCGCCCGTGGCACCACCAAAACTGTCAACAGCGATCGTACCGTCGTGGCAGGACAGACAAAGCTTGGACGTGCCTGCGGGCTGAGCCGTCGGCGCGTTCATCGTCGTTGACGTGTACAAAGTATAGGAAGCCACCGCCGAAGGCGTGTGATTCCACAACTGCCCCAACGCACCATTTGCGGCGGCATGTGGTGCGTGACAGGCCTTACATATCTGCCCGGCAGTACCATAGTTTGTGTTTGCCGAAAAATCATGCGCCGAACCCGAAATAGCGGCGTTCGCAGCGAACCCGACCACTGCCAGCGACACACCCAATACGCTCTTCAAAAGAGTTGTTCTCATCTATCTACTCCTAAAAAATAAAAAAATTCCAACCAAACCGACATCAACCAACCCAATGCTCCAATACCGGGTGGCTTGGGCAGTGCACCGAATTCGTCGTTGTCGAGCGCTTGGCGTGGCTGTCACAGGCTGCAACAAGAATCTTCATTTACGGTTCTTTACGATTCTTTACGACGAGGCTATTTGATCACAAGGTGACCCGTCATTTGTTTGACATACATCAGAAACTCGGCCGTTCATTGGACTTTTGCAATCTGTAGCCCGAAATCCTCAACCTTTTGCCAGTCGGTGAACTCGATCACTGCCTTGGGGTCGGTCTCGGGCCGGTTCTTCTCGGGCTTGCGCGCGACGATATTGACCGTAAAAAAGGCGTTGTTTTTTTGCTCAAGAAGGGATTGATACCGATTGATAAATTGTGTGACCTGTGCCAGTGCTGCGCGGTCCCCTGGGCGCAGGGGTGGCGGTCGTGGAGCGCCGGTACCTGGTTGTCAAGAAGAATTTCATCGAGGTCTCACCAGATGCCCACTGACAAACTTATGCAACAAACTGGCCGCAAACGTTTGAGCCTGTGTGAAAACCCCCTGATCTTGTCGTCGATCTGAAGCACTGCTGCGTTGAAGTCGATGTCAAGACACAGACGGAGGATGGAAGATGACGCGATACATCCAGGGCAGTGATCGAAGCCAAGTGACTTTGCTGCCGGAGTGTCTGGAGGACTTCATCGCTGAGGACAACACCGTGCGGGTGATCGATGCATTCATCGGCGAGTTGGACCTGGTGGCATTGGGTTTCGAGGGTGCAACGCCTGCCACGACGGGTCGCCCCTCGTATCACCCATCGGTGCTACTGAAACTTTACCTGTACGGCTATATCAATCGCATCCAGTCGAGCCGTCGCCTGGAACGCGAGTGCCAGCGCAACGTCGAACTGATGTGGTTGACCGGGCGCCTGGCCCCGGACTTCAAGACCATCGCCGACTTCCGGCGCGATAACGCCAAGGGCATTCGCAACGTCTGTCGCCGCTTTGTATTGTTGTGCCGCGAACTGAAGTTGTTTACCCAGGCTGTTGTGGCAATCGATGGCAGCAAGTTCAAGGCCGTCAACAACCGTGAGCGCAACTACACGCCTGGCAAGATCGAGCGGCGCGAGCGTGAACTCGAAGAAAGCATCCAGCGCTACCTTGATGCGCTGGAGACGGCTGATCGCACGCAGCCCGCTGAGTTGCAAGCCAAGACCGAACGCTTGCAGGGCAAGATCGCGAAGATGCGCCAGCGCATGCAAGACTTGCAAGAGATCAAGGCCGCGCTGGAGACACAGCCTGATCGGCAGCTATCCCAGACCGACCCGGATGCGCGGGCCATGACCACCCACAGCGCCAAAGGGACTGCCCTCGTCGGCTACAACGTGCAAACTGCGGTAGACACCCAGAATCACCTGATCGTGGCGCATGAGGTAACCAATACCGGAAGTGATCGGGCGCAGCTCAGCAAACTTGCAGTGGCTGCAAGTGAGGCAATGGGCGAAGACGACTTACAAGCCATCGCTGATCGCGGTTACTACAGCGGCATTGAACTCAAGGCCTGCGAAGACGCGGACATCGCGGCGTATGTTCCCAAGCCGATGACTTCAAGCGCCAAGGCTGCTGGTCGGTTTGATAAAGGCGACTTCATCTATATTGCCCGAGAAGATGAGTACCAATGCCCCGCAGGCAAGCGGGCCATCTATCGATTCACCAGTGAAGAGAAGGGGATGCGGATTCACACCTATTGGAGCAGCGCCTGTATTGGATGTGCGATCAAGGCGCAATGCACCCCCAGTAGTTACAGGCGCATACGGCGCTGGGAGCACGAAGCGGTTCTGGAGGCAGCGCAGCAGCGGCTGGACCGCATGCCCGAGGCGATGACGGTAAGAAAGAGCACCGTCGAGCATGTCTTTGGAACTCTCAAACACTGGATGGGTTGGACGCACTTTCTGATGCGGGGAATGCAGAACGTGTCCACAGAAATGAGTCTGAACGTGCTGGCTTATAACTTCAAACGGGTACTCAATATCCTTGGTATTACCGAGATGATGAAAGCCATGCGGCTGGTGGGTGTGTAGGCGCCCTTTTTGACTTAAAAACTTGACCCAACGGGCCATCAAACGCGCCTTTGAGCAGCGAAATTGGCTCTCTGTGGCGGTGCAACACTGTTCGAAACTGCGGCGATGGATTCCCCTGCCGACAGGCCGCACGATGCGTGCTTCGGATGAGTTTCCACACAGCCTCGCTGCATTAGCGTCACAAAAATCATTTGAACAATATCCCCCGTTTGGGGGATGTCTATCTGATCGCTTCGGTGACAGAATGTATCGTCGGTACTGTCGCTGCCGGCAATCAACAAGGAGATAGCAATGAGAAAATTTCTAGCAGTATTGCTTGCGTCGCTTTTTCTTTCCACCTCAGCATGGGCTACATACGTCGGCCCGATTACGGTGCTTAGCGGTCCAAAGTGGCGCATCACGAACGGTAGCGTCGGTTATTCCGACCTCTTCTATGTCGGGCTGAACGGCGTATCGTCCAACTATATGATGCTCGATTTGGCGCTTGATCCTGTCCACAGCCCGCGGTTTATTGTGTATGGTGATCTTGGCCTATGGGCTGGTGGCACCGGCATGAACTACTTCACTGGCAATGGCGCTGCATTGGCGAACGGAGGTTTTCATCTCTTTCTAATCGACTTCGTGCTGTCAAGTTGGAACTGTTATCTTGATTCCAGTGCGTCGGGTTTCTGTGATGTTTTCACCAGTTCTGCAAGGCCGTTGGGGCGAGTATATGTAACATGGCTCTAAGGCTCAGGGAGTTCCATGCGAGGGGGCTACCGATTCCGGTCCTCCTGGTGGTAGCTGCTGGGCTTCTTCTTTCCTGTGCTTTGTTTTGGGCTATGTATCAATTTGGGGAGATAAATAGTTCAATCCAAACGCTCAACAAGAGGGTGTCTGGCTTGACGGAGGAAAACGTCCGGTTGCGGCAGTGGATGGCCCAACAGCCTCGTGCACTTCAAACGATCAATCCGTTAACCAATACTGAGATTTCTGCGCTGCCCCTTCCAAGTCGCGCAGAGTCGAGAACCGTTCCTAGTGGAAAGCCTACCATTCCAACCGAAGAATCCGTTAACGCTGAACGGGAAATTGCTAAAGCGAGATTGGAGTCGATGCAAGAGGGGTCGCGTCAGATGGTGGTTCAAACTGACGTCGTGCCGTTTGTTGGCAATGATCGTCCCGCAGGACCCCTGAACGACATGATTAGGAAGGCGCGAACTGGTCAATGAGTTGGTTCTGCCGGTTGACGACGACGCACGCCGATTCCAAAGGAGCAACGTTCACGCAGCATTGGCCAGATGCTGCATGGCGCGAATCCACAAGGGGCGGTGGTTGATGTCAAAGATCACCCGAATGGAGGATAGCTATTCAGGTGAGGACAGCAAACAATCAACCTGTCGGCGTACGAAGTTCATCGCGCCCAACCGACAGGCATCGAAGTGGAGAGCACCCGTGAAGAAATGCATTGCAGTGGCGTTGGTAGTCACGATCCTAACCGGTTGCGCCACGCGTGGCGCGAACTATGTCCCGCTGGTTGACATGAAGATTCGTGACTCGGCAGCGTTCAATCAGGACGTTATGGAGTGTCAACAATACGCCAAGCAATCTCTCGATGCCGCAAGCGGTGCTGTCGCAGGGGCGATCATTGGCGCACTCATCGGTACCGCGCTTTCGACTCGCGGCTATCGCAACGAGGCCGCCGGTTACGGCGCGACGGTGGGCGCTATCTCTGGCGGCGTTCATGCCAATGACACACAGGAAAGCATAGTGAAGCGATGTCTTGCCGGTCGTGGCTATAACGTGCTCAACTGATTTAACATGAGTAGAGGGAGACGGCATGAATTGTGTGAAGCTAGCCCTTTCAACTCAACCAAGGAAAATATCATGTCAATGAAATTTGTGGTCTCAGCAATCGTTATATTTCTCCTCGCTGGATGCGCTTCCGTGTCCATGGAAAGCAAAGAGAAATCAGAAGCGGCAAAGAAATTCAGCCCGCCTACTGCTGGAAACGCTGGCCTATACATTTATAGATTCGGTAGTCTTGGCGGTGCGTTAAAGAAAGACATTTGGGTCGATGGAAAGTGCATCGGCGAGTCCGCCCCAAATGTTTTTTTCTATGAAGAGGTCAAGGGCGATGTTGAGCACAAAATCACCACCTCATCCGAGTTTTCGAACAATGATTTGCTGGTAAAGACGATGGCAGGAGTCAATTATTTTGTTCGCCAGTTCATCAAACTTGGCGTGTTCGTCGGTGGCGCCGGATTGGAACTTGTGAGCGAGGGTGACGGAAAAAAGGAAGTCTCCGAATTGGGTTTAGCCAACAAGGGAACCTGTAGCAAATAGCTAACCCGGCTGATCTGCTCCCTGCCTCTGCAGCCACGCCCTCTGCCCGCGTAGTGCCTGATTCAGTTCCTTGACAAGCTGGCGCAGCTTGACGGTCTCGCCGCCCGTCCAGGCGTTGCGTGCTGCCGTTGCCTTACCCTGGGCGCTTTTCGGTCCGGTTGACTGCTGCCACGGTTTCCACTGTTGTATGGCTTCGCGCTGGCGTTGCCGTTGCTCGGTTGTCCAGTTGCGTGCTGCCATAGCTTTGATCCTCTAAAAGTTCGTTTTGCAGGGTTTTGGTTTCTTGCGCGTGCGCGCCTGCGCGTACTGGTCCTGTTTCGGCGTTTACGCCATTGTTCACCTGCTGCAACCCGGTGGAAAAATTTCCCTGTCGCACGAACATCGCTTGCCGGGGATACTTCAATTCCACCAGCGCCGATATGGTGGCCCGGCTCTGTGCCTGCGCTTTCAAGGCCAGCCCCAAAAATGATTCATAGTGCGCCATCATGTCTTGATGCACTGCCCGCTTTGCCAGACTCGTAAATATGGTTTGCAGCGCCGTGGCCTGCCCGATCAGCATCGCCTCAAGGCCGGACAGGTCGCCCGCTTTGGCCTTGTCGGTGGACTGTTGCAGGGATTCAATCAGCGCCATCAGGTTTACATCGTCCCCCATGATGTTGCGCTGATATGCGTCCACCACGCACGCTGCATTCATTGCAGGTGATAACGTCATCGCCGCCACACCTTGCGCCTCTGGTTCGTCCGGTTCCAACACCAGACGCAATGCTTTGGCGTTGGTCGCCGACGGTTTGTTTTTTCCCTTTGTCATGTAGCACTCTCCTTGAATCCGTGACACCGTTGCAGCGTGCGCACCAGTTCGCCGGGTAACTGTGTGTCCCGCACGTTGCTTGCAATCCCTGCCTGTTGCCAATTGCCGCAGCGCCACGATCCCGCAGCGTGGCCCGCCAGGTGCAGGCATTCAAGGCAAAGGCGCCTGTCGTCCGACTCCCGATCACGGATCACCAGCCTGTCGGCCAGCGCTTCGCCGCCATCAAGGGTCAATCCCTTGTCAGTGAATCTGGATAACCGCGCCGTGAAGGCTTCAATCTCGCCGCCGGTCATGGCCGTGCTGTGTGGCCAGCACCATCTATCAGCATCCGGTGCATGGTCGTTAGCTGCCACGTCTGGAGCTTTTGCTACTGCTACAGTTGCTACAGTTGCTACAGTTTGGGGTGATAGGGTGCCATGTGTAGCAAAAGTAGCAGGTGTAGCAGTAGCACGCCCCCGCAAGCTCCCCTTCTTTATCAGACTGGCCAGATTCATGTCGCCCCCTGTTTCAGTAGCTCTGACCTGATCTGTACCGCCCGTTTCTTTCCGGCCTGCACCAGCCGCGCCCGCCCCAGCTCTGCCAATTCTTTGATTGCGTCGGTGAAGGTGGCCTTGTCGCGCAAGCCCCCAGGCCCGAATTGCTGAATCTGTCGGGTCGGCACGCTGTCGGTGTTTTCCCGCTGGCAGTAATCCAGCATCCAGGTTTCCAGTCGCGCCGGGTTTGCAAATTCCAACGGCATCGCCAGTTCACCCAGGAATCGCCGCGCTTCCGACAAGTGCCATGCTGCGATCTGTCCGCCTGATTCCATCGCCTCTGCGTCAATCGGCCCGATGCCGCCGGTGAAGGTGTGGAATAGCGCCGCCAGTCGCGCTGCGTTGTCCGCCGTCTTGCTGGCAACGTCCCGCACGTCGTAAAGCTCCCGTCCGGTCGATAGCTCTGATTCAATGGCATTGTGAAACGCTACCCAATGCTCCTTCGCGTCCGGTGACAGTTGCAGCATGGCCGGTGTCAGCGCGCCGTTTTCGTCAATCGGTGCTGGCCGATTCAAGATCGACATCAATCGAGAATTAAAGGTTGCCAGTGCTGGCCAGTTGGCCGGTGCCTCGGTGAAATTGCGCGTGCCCTGCGTTGACTGTGGCCATGACACCAGAAACCGCGCCAGAAAGCCGGTGCCGCGTGCCAGTCCCTTTGTGTTGTCAAAGAACGTCCTGATGGTGGTCTCCTGCACCTGCAATGCCATGGTCAGCCGCGCCCCCCGGACAATGAAATTCTCCGTTGACCGGCGATCTGTCTTTAGCTCTGTCCCGTCCCAGAGCTGATTCAGCGCAGCCAAATTGCGCATGACTGATTCCTTGCCCATGCCGTGACTGCCAAATACGCTGCCCGCTTCGCTGCTGATTACCCCACCGGATGGCCACTGTTTTGCAAGTGCAAATTGAAGCGCTTCCGGGGTGGCGTCACCGTAGATCAGCCGTGGCACTCGGGGCGCTTTCGGCTTCCTGTGGTCCATGTCGCGCAATTCCTTTTCTTGCGCGGTGCTGGGTTTGCCTGCTTTGGTCAGCGACTTGATTTTTTCCTTCAAACCGCTGCGCTGCGCCTCCCATATCTCAAGGTCTGACTGATACGCTGCGACACGCGGCTTTGCTGCCTCAAACTCTTGCGCCTCATAGTCGCGTATCGGTTTGGTGAAAAACCCGTCACAGGTCGATTTGCGCTCCCCGCTGTCGGCTATGGCCAGCAGAAACAGACTGCACGGCCCGTGCAGCTTATCCGCGCGTTCTACATCGGTGTGCGCCTGAATCGCCAGCGATAGTGCTGCCAGTGCTGATGTTGCGATCAAGGGGATGGGCGCCTTTACGAACCCCGCCACTTCCTGCACCGCGCAGCGCACCGCCGCCGGTAATGCGTCAATTGGGTATTCCTGCGGCTCAATCTGCGCGATCAGTGGTTGCAGCTCTGGCCATGGATCAAACTGGCCTGTAGCCCCCGTGCCACTTGCGTAATCCGCTATCAATTCAGCAGCATCAATACCCGCCTTCACAGCGGCCAGGCCCGATAGTTGGTACAGGTCGTTAAAGTCAGTTGCCTTGTCTGGCCTGTCTGCCGGAAATATCGGTACTGCCAGGAAGCCCGCTACCGCCAGCGCCGCTGCCCGTGCCTTTGCCATGCCCGGATTGCCCGCCGTCTGGTAATCATCGTCAGCCGCAACGATGATCTTGAGCGCCGGATATTTGCTGCGCAGCGCCAGCGCCACTGCCTCAAGGTTTCCCGCATCGAATGCCACCGCTACCGCGTCCCCTGTGCATTCATGAATACTCGCGCCGGTTGCGTAGCCCTCGCAAACGATCACGCTGCCGTTGGGTTTACCTATCGAGTGATAACAGCCCTTTACCCTGCCATCGGATAGGAATCGCTTTTCACCATCCGGTGCAACGGTCTGCAAGCTCCGTAGCGTGCCTGATGCGTCGCGCATGGGGATCAGTAGCTTGTCGCCTTCGATCTTCACGCCGTGGGGCTTGGTGTTCTTGCGTGTCAGGTAGTCATGCCGGGTGCAGTTTGCAGCCCCGTGCCAGCGCTTTTCTGCGGCTGTTTGCGCCTGGTGCTGCCGTTGTATCAATTCGGCGTCGCGTTGCGCCTGCATCGTTCTAATGCGTTGCTGGTTCGCCTCGCGCTGGGCGTCTGTCATGGCGTTGTCAGACTTCACGCACCAGTTCTGCGTCATGCCTGTGCGCCAGTCCCCGAAGCTGCCAGCCGCCACGCCGTCAGGGTGCAAAACGTACCAGCCGGAATCGTCACCGCGTTTACCGTTGGTGCTGAAACGGTGAATCTTGCCGTCATCAATGATCGTGTCAGGTGCGGTCAGGCCCACCGCTTTGATGGCATCGCTGAATTGCTCGATAGGGTCGTTCATGGTTGGCCCCCAATCAGGATCAGGACCGCTGCAAGGCAAATGCAGAGCGCCACCGTTGGCCACCAGTAGGCCAGTGCGTAAAGTAGTGCCCGCATCACTGCACCCCCAGTTTCTTGGCAAATGCCTGTAGCTCTGCAAAATCCTTGCACCAGCCTGACAAGCCATATTTACAGACAAGGTAATCGCCGTCGGCGCCTTTGTGGACTGCGTGGCCAGCCAGCATCAGCCTGCCGATCTGGCGCGCAACGCTCTTGTTCTTTTTCGCCGTTGTGGGAAAATCCACCGTGTTGGTGATTTGGAAATCCCCTTGTACTTTGGACGGTGCGTTAGGGGATTTTTCATTGGTGTTGGTGTGGGTCATGGCGCGCCCTTTACACCGTGGCCAGTGCTTTGCGCTTTACCCGCTTTGCCGCCTGTTGCTTGATCTGTGCGCTTCGATCAAGCCAGGTCGGTTTGAAGGGTTCACCGTTGCACCGCGCAGCGTGCAGTTGGTTCACCAGCGCCCGAATATCAGCGTATGACTTTCCCGCGATCCGCGCCTGATTGATGGCCGCAACTTCGTCTGATGGCCAGCCTACAGAGCGTTGCCCGATATGGACTGGCATGGTGAATAGGCCAGCATGGATAGCGCTGTATATGCTGGCGTGTGAGCTGTGCCCCGTTTCGGCCTTAACCGATTTCATCCTGAGAATTGACATTTACTAACCCCCTCTGTACGGCATCAGCCGTTATGGACATGGGGCTATCGTGGGGCTTAGTAATGACTATCGGAAGTGCCAATGCACTGCATTGGCTAGCCTTTGCACCGCATCGGCTAGGTCGGGTTTGGAGTATTTCTTAATGCTCTGCGCGCCGCTGAGTAGGACATATTCAATTCATCACATTCCTGTACTGCACAAACTTCGCGGCTCGAAAATTTCCCGCTTGCCCATAGGTTGCGGATCGCATTTTGTTTTTCGCGAGTTCCTCCCGGCTTATTGTGCAAAGCGTCTGCAGCATTCTTGCCGCGCTCTGATGCCACCTTAATCATCTTGCTATTTATGGCGGCATGGCGACTAAGCGAGCCCTCAAGCATTTCCTGATAGTTCCGGCCCTGAAGCGCAACGCTCATCCAAGAATACACCTGCCAATTCATTGGCACAATTTGGTACGCAATCACCGCCGCGAGTTCTTCTATCTTCAGCCCACACTCCTCGGCACAAGGCTGCAATACTTGCGGCTCTGTCATCCATTCGTACCAGGGTACTGAGTCGCTCCAATAGCCTTCACTGCCCAACAAACCTAGCTTGATTTTCTTTTCGGTGAGCCGGTATTCAGCCCGCCGCCTCTCCGCGTGCGCCGCGACAATCTTCGCAATTGGCAATGTCTCTGCGTCGCTGGCAAACTGGTCAACGTCTAAATGAATCTGGGCTGGCCCATCAAACCCCATCATCACTGCCCCCTGTCGCGCCCCGAACAGAAAACCAGCGCCACCGGGTCAGGGGAGTCCCGGTTTTCGCCATCGAGGATCAGCCGATAGCTAGGCGTGGTCCAAAACTGTTATGCCGCCTTGAACGTCAGTTGCAAACCACTTGCCCGCAATGCGGCAAACATCGTTTTTGCAGTCGGGTTGCCTTGTCCGCTTATAGGAAAAGCTTTGTAGAGACTCTGGCGTGACAATTTGCCAGCGTCCGCCACTTTGGCCAGCCCGCCACGAGCATCAATGACGTGGCGCAGCGCCGCTGTGAAAACAGCAGGTTCCAAATCTTGCGCTGCCTGCGTCAGGTAATGCGCGGCGAAGGTGTCATCTTTCAACTGCCCGGCTAACCAATCTTGATGATTCATTGCGTTGTCCTTTGATTCCAATTTTTCAGTCGCTTGCGCGCCGTCTTTATGCCAGCCCCTTGCGTCGCCTTGTCACTGCCAGCCAGTAGCAGAATGACGCGCACGGCCTGTCTGCCGTAATACACGCGCCAGCCCGGCCCGTGGTCAATCCGAAGCTCGTGCAAGCCCTCGCCCAGTGCCTTGCTGTCGCCAAACAGCCCCAGCTCAAGCCGCACCAGCCGCGCCGCAACCGTTGCCCTGGTGCCAACGTCAGCCAAGCTCTCAAGCCATTGCCCGAATAAGTCAACTCCCGCGTCGTCCGTGTAGTGAATCAACGTGTGCTGGATTGACTCTGGCATGGCGTGATTTTATCCTATAAGCGACAAATAGCAATCAGATGTCAAGCCGCCTTGAATTCGATCACGTCCGCGCCTTTGGCCAGCTTGTCCAAAAAGTCCGCCCATTGCTGCATCATCGTGGCCCGGTGTTTCAGGTAGGTGGTGCGGTTGTAGCTGCGTCCGTTGGCATCCTTCACCGCATGGGCTAACTGCGCTTCGATCACCAGCGGGTCAACATCATGTATCTCTGCCAGCATGGTGCGTGCTGTCGCCCTGAATCCATGCACGCTCTGTGCGTCTGGCCCGTAACCCAACGTCAGCAGCGCCGCCCTTAACGTGTTGTCACTGATAGGCCGGTCGTGACTGCGCTCGCCGGGGAAACATAGCGTGCCGTGCCCCGTCAATGGGTGCAGCTTGCGCAATATTTCTACCGCTTGCGTCGGCAACGGGACCAGGTGCGGGTCGCCGTTTTTCTTGCCGTCAACACGTCGTTTCATCCTTGCTGCCGGAATAGTCCAGAGCGCCTTGTCAAGATCAAATTCAGCCCATGCCGCTGCGCGTAGTTCGCCGGGTCGCTGAAACAGCATCGGTGCGAGTTGCAGCGCCGAGCGCACTATCGGCCCGCCTTGATACCCACGAATGATACGGATCAGTTCGCCGAGCTTTAGCGGGTCTGTAATCGCTGCAAAGTGTTTGCCGTGGTGTGGCTTCAATGCGCCTTTGATGTCGGCGCTAACGTCGCGCTGCGCCCGTCCGGTGGCCACCGCATAGCGCCATACTTGCCCCGCTGTGGTCAGTACCCGGTGTGCCACGTCCAGGGCGCCGCGTTCCTCTACCCTGCGCACCGTGGCGAGTAGCTCGATTGCTTCAATCTCACCGATGTGCCGAGTGCCGAGAAAAGGGAAAAGGTCTTTTTCAAGATTGCGTTTTTCTCTGATGGCGTAATGACTGCTCCAACCCGACAATTTCATTTCGTACCATTCGAGTGCAGTGGCTTTGAAAGTATCGCCCGCCGGTGTGAGTGCTTTCAGCTTTTCAACCTTGCGTGCCTGCACCGGGTCTATGCCGTCGGATTTTTGCGACTTAGCCGTGTCGCGCGCCTTGCGTGCTGCGGTCAATGTCACCGCAGGGTAGCTGCCCAGCGCCAATTGCTTTTCCGCACCGCCAACCCGATATTTCAGGAACCAGCGCTTCGATCCTGCCGGGCTAACTTGCAGGTACATGCCCCCGGAATCAGGAAACCGCGCCTGTTTGCGCTCTGGCGGGCAAACGGCGTTTCTGCATTTGGCATCGGTCAGCATGGGGCATTTCTCCATTTAATTGCGAGTGCGATAGCGCTATGGTTTTCATTGGGAAACGGGGCTTGTACCCCCGCTTTTCTCCGAATTCCTTGCCTTGTACCCCCGTTTGTACCCACGGATTGGTCTGGCTGTCAATGTATGGCTTTGTACGCCGTTGCAGCGTAAGTGACTGATTTACCAATGAAAAAGGCCTTCAGGAATCGCTCCTTGAAGGCCTTTGTACTAACTCCTGGTCGGTGTGAAAGGATTCGAACCTTCGACCCCTTGCACCCCATGCAAGTGCGCTACCAGGCTGCGCCACACACCGATCGTGTCAATTATAGACCGCGTGAGGTCCCGAACTCACTGGGTTACCGAGAGCAGACTGCGAATTTCAAACAGTTCACGGCGCAACCATAACAGGTGGTCCGCCCCAGCACCGGGCGCCTCACCCAAGGGGCGATCTTCATAGTCGTCCAGCACCGAATCGCTCACTTCGATGACTTCGACGCCGTCGAGCAGCACTTCGCCATTGCGCTTTCTGTCGCGCTCGGCCTGCAGTATTTCCTGCATCTTGTTGCGCGCACCACTGATCGTGAAGCCCTGGTCATACAGCAGATCGCGGATGCGCCGGATCATCAGGACCTCGTGGTGCTGGTAATAACGCCGGTTGCCCCGGCGCTTCATCGGGCGCAACTGCGTGAACTCCTGCTCCCAATACCGTAGCACGTGAGGCTTGACACCACACAGATCCCCGACCTCACCGATGGTGAAGTAACGTTTGGCGGGTATGGAAGGGAGGGCTTTCTCCATTGAAATCAATGCTGTAGGCGCGAAAGCTTCAAGATTACTCTAAGTCGCCACCCGGTGTAAAGCATTGATTGGCCGAAGCTCGCGAAAAATGCAAATTGTGGTTTCAGCGCAGTTCAAGCTCGACCATCGTCCTGAATGAGTTCCTTGAGCTTTCGACTGGCATGAAATGTCACAACCCGGCGCGCCTCGATCGGAATAGCCTCACCGGTACGTGGATTGCGTCCCGGTCGCGGTGCCTTGGTACGGATCTGGAAATTGCCAAAGCTCGAAATCTTGACGTCACTGCCCTCGACCAGGCTGTCGGCGACGAGACTGAAAAAAGCATCAATCATGTCCTTGGATTCGCGCTTGTTCAGGCCAATTTGCTCAAACAGCAGCTCGGCCAAATGCGCCTTGGTCAGGGCTGGCGTTTCCAGACTTTCAACCGAGATATCCATCGCGTCCCCGATACGTTGATAGCACCATGGTAACGGATCAGGCGCGTTGGCGCGCGCCCAGTGTCTGCTCCAGCGACCGGACCACGGCCTTGACCGTGGCATCGATCTGGTCTTCTGTCAGGGTCGCGACATCGCTGTTGAGCGTGAGACGCACAGCCATGCTCTTTTCGCGAGCCGACGTATCGGCACCCGACGCGCCCGGATGGTAGAGATCGAACAAGCTGGCATCGCGCAGCAACCCTGCAGTGGGGGCGTCCAGCACCGCCTTGATCACGGTCGCATGCGCAATTTTCTCGTCCACCAATACCGCAATATCGCGCTCCACCGGCTGGTGTTTAGGCACGGGACTGAATTGCGCGACCGTACGCTGCAACACGGCATCGAGTTCAAGCTCAAACAGTACCGGCGCCTGCGCGAGTTCGTAGCCAAGCCGCCATTGCGGATGGAGTTCGCCGACAAAGCCAATCGCCACGCCGTCGAGCAGCACCTGGGCGCAGCGCCCGGGATGCATGGCCGGATGCGTTGCTGCCTGAAAAACCGGACGGGCCGGCGCGAGCAGGGCTTCAACGTCGCCCTTGATATCGAAGAAGTCAACGGGCCGCGCCTTACGGCCCCATTGCAAGGCGTCGGCGCTGCCGCAGGCCAGGGCTGCGACGCGCATCGGCTGGTGGATGCCCTCGACCGTGGTGTGCGTGTTTGCAACGCTTGCGTCACGCAGGAACACCCGGCCCAGCTCAAACACCCTGACTCTTTGCGTCTTGCGATCGAGGTTGTACTGCATCACCTGCAGCAGCGAGCCAAGCAGTGAGGAACGCATCACCGCCATCTGGCTGGCAATCGGATTGAGCAGTTTGATTGGCATCGCGTTGCCTGCGAGTTCGCGTTCCCAGCGCTCTTGCACGAAGCTGAAATTGATCGTCTCCTGGTAACCCAGGCCGGCGAGGGTTCGGCGCACGGCAAAAGGGCCGCGCCTGGCCTCCGGGCGCACCCGGGCGGTGATCGGTGCCAGCGGCGGTGTCGCTGGCAAGTTGTTGTAGCCGACTATGCGCGCCACTTCTTCGATCAGATCTTCCTCAATGCGCAGGTCAAAACGATAGGACGGCGGCACAACCGTGACGACGCCGTCGCCCTGCGTGAGAGCCAGTCCGAGTCGCGTCAGTGCCTGGGCGCATTGCGCCTGCGTCAAGGGCATGCCAAGCACTTTGATGGCACGCGCCACGCGAAGGCGGACCTCCGCAGGCGCAGGCAGATTCACTTGCAAATCGTCCACCGGCCCGCACTGCGTACCCTCGGTGCCGCAAATATCGACGATCAATTGCGTGATGCGCTCGATGTGCTCAACCGTCTGGCCCGGATCGACGCCGCGCTCAAAACGGTGTCCGGCATCGGTGGCGAAATTGAAGCGGCGCGAACGCCCGGCAATGGCTTGCGGCCACCAGAACGCGGCTTCCACATAGATATGCTGCGTCTGGTCAGAAACGGCCGTCGCATCACCACCCATGATTCCAGCCAACGATTCGACCTGTTCGTGGTCGGCAATTACGCCGACCTTTTCATCCACCACCACGGTACTGCCATTGAGCAGTTTGAGCTGCTCACCGGCCCTGCCCCAGCGCACGTCAAGACCGCCATGAATCCGGTCGAGGTCAAAGATATGTGACGGGCGGCCAAATTCGAACATCACGTAATTGGAAATATCGACCAACGCTGTGACGCTGCGCTGCCCGCAGCGCGCCAGCCGCTCGACCATCCACGGCGGTGTTGCAGCGCGTGTGTTGAGGTGGCGCACAATGCGCCCGGAAAAGCGGCCACACAGGTCGCTTGCGCTGACCTTGACCGGCAGGATGTCGGCGATGCCGGGTGTGACCGGCGGGAAAGCTGGAATCTTGAGCGCTGCGCCGGTCAGCGCCGCCACCTCGCGGGCTACGCCATAGACGCTTAAACAATGCGCGAGATTGGGCGTGAGCTTGAGCGTGAACAGGGTGTCATCCAGACGCAAATGCTTTCGGATGCTCACACCCACGGGCGCTTGCGCGTCGAGTTCGAGCAGGCCGCCATGGTCTTCGGACAATTTGAGTTCGCGCGCCGAGCACAGCATGCCGTGACTCTCGACGCCACGAAGCTTGCCAACGCTGATCACCAGTGCCTTGCCATCTTCACCGGCGGGCAATTGCGCGCCAACGAGGGCGCACGGGACTTTGATGCCGACTCTGGCGTTGGGCGCGCCGCAGACGATTTCAAGCAGCGCCTGGGCGCCAACATCGACCTTGCAAACGCGCAGGCGATCAGCGCCGGGGTGTTGGGCCGCCTCCTTGATTTCGCCGACGACTATGTTCGTGAATGGCGGCGCGACCGGCCTGAGTTCTTCCACTTCAAGCCCGGCCATGGTCAGCGTCTCGGCCAACTGCTCGGTGGAGATCGGCGGGTTGCAGAATTCGCGCAACCAGGATTCAGGAAATTGCATAAGTCACCACGGTTTACGAAAACTGCGACAGAAAGCGGATATCGCCATCGAAGAACAGGCGCAGGTCATTGACCCCGTAACGAAGCATGGTCAGGCGGTCAGGTCCCATGCCAAAGGCAAAGCCGATGTATTTTTCCGGATCGAGCCCCATGTTGCGAATGACGTTCGGGTGTACCTGCCCTGACCCGGCCACTTCCAGCCAGCGTCCCGCCAGCGGACCGCCCTGAAACCGGATGTCGATTTCCGCGCTCGGTTCGGTAAAAGGGAAGAAGCTGGGCCGAAACCGCAGCACCAAATCGTCTGACTCGAAAAAAGTCCGGCAAAAATCGGTGAAGACAAACTTGAGGTCTTTGAAGCTCACGTTTTCACCGACCCACAGACCTTCGCACTGATGGAACATGGGCGAATGCGTTGCGTCGCTGTCGACGCGATAGGTACGTCCGGGCGCGATGACCCGTATCTCGGGCATCGACCCGGCAAACAGCGCGCGATCAGGCCCTTTCTGGTCTGTCCCACTGTGCCGCTGAACATGCTGCACCGCGTAACGAATCTGCATCGGGCTGGTGTGCGTGCGCAGCAGATTGGGCGCATGCGCCGGGCCACCTTCGACGTAAAACGTGTCGTGCATTGATCGCGCCGGGTGGTCCTCAGGTGTATTGAGCGCGGTGAAGTTGAACCAGTCGGTCTCGATTTCCGGGCCCTGCGCCACGTCAAAGCCCATCGAGCCAAAGATCGCCTCGATGCGCTCGAGCGTCAACGCAACTGGATGCAAACCGCCCGCTCCGTCCTGCCGCCCAGGCAGCGTCACATCAAGGGCCTCGGCCTGCAACTGCCGTTGCATCTGGGCGTTGGCCAGCGCCTGGCGCCGCGCGCCGAGTGCAGCTTCGATGGCCTGCTTGGCCCGGTTGATGGCCGCGCCGACGGACTTCTTCTCATCGACGCCGAGCGCGCCAAGGCCCTTCATCAGTTCCGTGATACGACCCGATTTACCCAGGAACAAGGCCTTGGCATTTTCCAGCTCGGCCGGTGCCTGCGCCTGCTCGAATGCGAGCTTGGCACTGTCAATAACGTCGTTGAAATCATTCATGGCATATCTTGTCGTTTGGGTCTGTCCTGGGGGCCTGCTGCATGGGTCTGAGCCGCATTTTCATGGACAAAGGGCTAGTGCCTTTTCAAGCGCTAGCCCCTGTTGTCACATCCTGACGCGCTATCAATACAATAGCGCGGAGGATAAACTCACGCCGCCAGCTTGGCCTTGATCTGTTCCACAATACCGGCAAAAGCGGCCATGTCGTGAACGGCGATATCCGAAAGCACCTTGCGATCAATCTCGATGTTGGCCTTCCTCAAGCCGTTGGCGAATTGGCTGTAGGTCATGCCGCACTGACGGGCAGCGGCGTTGATGCGGGCAATCCACAATTGACGGAAAACACGCTTTTTCGTGCGGCGATCACGGTAGGCATATTGCCCGGCTTTCATGACCGCTTCTTTGGCGACCCGGAAGACGTTACCGCGGCGACCGCGGAAACCTTTGGCAAGGGCTAGAACTTTTTTATGGCGGGCGTGAGCCGTTACACCACGTTTGACGCGAGGCATGTGATTACTCCTTGTTCGTCGTTAATTAAAGACCACGGCCGGGCAACATCTGTGCCATGCGACCCATATCGGTCTCATGAACAGCTGTGGCACCACGCAAATGGCGTTTATTTTTGGTGGTCTTCTTGGTCAAAATGTGACGTTTGAAGGCTTGGCCGCGCTTGACGGTACCACCAGGACGGACGCGGAAGCGTTTCTTCGCCGCGCTTTTGGTCTTCATTTTGGGCATCTTCATGCTCCTTTTCATTGTGCTCGTGAGGCGTCTGCAAACTATTTGCAGCCTTGTTGGCCCCGAGCCACTTCTTTGTTGTGGCGCCTATCGGCTTGCCACGCCGCGGCGGCTGCTAGGCCACCGCATTCTCACCGCGCAAGGGTTGCAAACAACGCTTGCGCCGCAAAACCTATGGCGCTGCTGCTGCCGCAGCCGCGTCTGCAGCGGCTTTCACTGCCGCCTTTTTCTTGCCCGGCGCGATCATCATGATCATCTGGCGCCCTTCAAGCTTGGGAAACTGCTCGATCACAATCAACTCACCCAATTCGCTTCGGATGCGGTTCAGCAGCGCCATCCCCAACTCCTGATGCGTGATCTCGCGGCCCCGAAAGCGCAGCGTGATCTTGCACTTGTCGCCCTCGGCCAGAAAACGCCGGATATTGCGCATCTTGATGTTGTAGTCGCCATCGTCGGTGCCCGGGCGGAACTTGATTTCCTTGATTTCAATGACCGTCTGCTTCGCCTTCGCTTCCGCCGCCTTCTTCTGCTCCTGGTACTTGAACTTGCCGTAGTCCATCAAACGACAGACCGGCGGCACCGCTGTGGCCGAAATCTCGACCAGATCAACATCGAGGTCGCCCGCCATACGCAGGGCCTCCATCAAGCTGACCACGCCAAGTGGCTCATTTTCAACCCCGGAGAGTCGAACTTCCGGGGCCATGATTTCCCGGTTCAGGCGGTGCTTGCGTTCTTCACGGTGACGGCGGTCACGATATTCTGTAGCGATGGTTTAGTCCTTCACAAATTCAGCTGCGAAACCCGCAGCAACAAGCCATCGGTACGCGCACACGACCTGCAATCCTGCTTGAATTCAGCCTAGACAACAGACTTGTTGGCGATGTCCCCTGCAATCCTTTGAACGAAAGCGTCGAGGGACATTGCACCGAGGTCTTGACCACCCCGGGCGCGCACTGCAACGGTACCCGCCGCCTTCTCCTTGTCGCCCGCGACCAGGATGTAGGGCAGCTTCTGCATTGAATGCTCCCGTATTTTATACGTAATTTTCTCGTTACGAAGGTCGGTCACTACCCTAAGGTCTTGATTCGGAAGCGATTTTTTCAAGATTTCGACAATTTCACGACAATAATCGGCCTGCGCGTCCGTGATGTTGAGCACGGCAATCTGGACTGGCGCAAGCCAAACCGGCAACGCTCCCGCACTCTCCTCGATCAAAATCCCGATAAATCGCTCCAGGCTGCCGACGATCGCACGATGCAGCATGACCGGGCGATGCCGAGCGCCGTCCTCTCCGACGTATTCGGCGTCAAGCCGCTCGGTCATGAAGAAGTCCACCTGCATCGTGCCGCATTGCCACTGCCGGCCGATCGCGTCCTTCAGCGTGTATTCAATCTTGGGTCCATAGAAGGCACCCTCGCCAGGCGTGATCTCGAACTCGCAACCCGACGCGCGCAAGCTCTGCATCAGCGCGTGCTCGGCCTTGTCCCAGCTCTCATCGGAGCCAATACGCTTGTCCGGACGGGTTGCAATCTTGTAGATGATGTTCTTGAAGCCGAAGTCGGCATAAACCTTTTGCAACAGGGCGGTGTAGTCGATGCACTCCTGAAGGATCTGCTCCTCGGTGCAAAAAATGTGGCCATCGTCCTGCGTGAAGCCGCGCACCCGCATGATGCCGTGCAGGCCGCCGGAGGGCTCATTGCGGTGGCATTGGCCGAACTCACCGTAGCGCAACGGCAAATCGCGATAGCTCTTTATCCCCTGTTTGAAGATCAGGATATGACCGGGACAGTTCATCGGCTTGAGCGCGTACTCGCGCTTCTCCGATTCGGTCGTGAACATGTTCTCGCGGTACTTGTCCCAGTGACCGGTTTTCTCCCACAGCGTCTTGTCGATGATCTGCGGCCCCTTCACTTCGCGGTAGCCGTTGTCGCGATAGACCTGTCGCATGTACTGCTCGACCCCCTGCCACAGCGTCCAACCCTTGGGATGCCAGAACACCAAGCCCGGCGCGTGGTCATCAATGTGAAACAGGTCGAGTTCGCGACCGAGCCTGCGATGATCGCGCTTTTCAGCTTCCTCGAGCATGCTCAGGTGCTGTTGCAGTTCGTCCTTGGTCGCCCACGCAGTGCCATAGATACGCTGCAGCATTTCGTTGCGATGGTCACCCCGCCAATAGGCGCCCGCGAGCTTCATCAGCTTGAAAAACCTAAGCTTGCCGGTGCTGGGAACGTGAGGTCCGCGGCACAGGTCCTCGAACTTGCCCTCGCGGTACAAGGACACATCTTCGCCAGCGGGAATGCTCTCGATGATCTCTGCCTTGTAATGTTCTCCGAGCCCCTTGAAGTAGGCCACGGCTTCGTCGCGCGCCAGCACACGCCGCGTCACCGCCTCGTCCTTGGCTGCCAGTTCGATCATCTTCTTCTCGATCGCAAGCAGATCTTCCGGTGCGAACGCGCGCTTGTACGAAAAGTCATAGAAGAAGCCGTGTTCAATCACAGGGCCAATCGTGACCTGTGCCTCGGGGAACAATTCCTTGACCGCATACGCCATCAAGTGAGCACACGAATGGCGGATGATCTCCAGACCATCAGCGTCCTTGGCGGTAATGATCGCCACGCTGCCATCCTGGGTGATGAGGTAGCTGGTGTCGACGAGTTTGCCGTCAACCTTGCCGGCCAAGGCTGCCTTGGCCAGACCAGCGCCAATCGACGCGGCGACTTCAGCCACCGTGGGTGGTGCCGGAAATTCGCGTCGAGAACCATCGGGAAGCGTAACGTGAATCATGGTGTGTAGAAAATAGGTTTCCGGAAAAAGAAAAAGCGCGGAATGGTCCGCGCTTTACTATGATTTTCGTAGCTGATTGTGCACAAGGCACGCGGACTACGGCCTTATTCGCCCCAATAAACGTGCCAACGTAGTTCGCGGTGTCATAACCAGATCGCCTTTCTCGCTCTTACCTGTGAGTTGATAGCCCATTTTAACCGCAGTGCGCCACAGGGAACCCGTCACGGCAACAGTCAGTGGAACTGCTCTTCCTCGGTCGAGCCAGTGAGCGCCGTGACGCTGGACTTTCCGCCCTGGATGGCGGTGGTCACTTCATCGAAGTATCCGGTGCCGACTTCCTGCTGGTGCGAGACAAATGTGTAGCCACGATCACGCGCTGCGAACTCTGGCTCCTGCACTTTCTCGATGTAGGCGGTCATACCACGCTTGACGTAGTCCTGCGCCAGGTCGAACATGTGGAACCACATGGAGTGGATGCCCGCCAGTGTGATGAACTGGTACTTGTAGCCCATGGCGCCGAGTTCACGCTGGAATTTTGCGATGGTCGCGTCGTCCAGGTTCTTCTTCCAATTGAACGACGGTGAGCAGTTGTACGCCAGCAGTTTGCCGGGATACTTGGCATGCACGCCGTCGGCAAACTTGCGCGCAAATTCCAGATCGGGTGTGCCGGTTTCGCACCACACCAGGTCAGCGTATTGGGCGTAGGCAACCGCGCGGGAAATAGACTGCTCCAGGCCATTTCGGGTACGGTAAAAACCCTCGGCGGTGCGCTCCCCGGTCAGGAACGGCCGGTCGTTGGCATCGTAGTCGCTGGTCAGCAGGTCGGCCGCCTCCGCGTCCGTGCGGGCGATGACCAAGGTGGGAACGCCACAAACGTCAGCAGCCATGCGCGCTGCAATGAGCTTCTGGCAGGCCTCGGCGGTGGGAACAAGTACCTTGCCACCCATGTGACCGCACTTCTTCACGGCAGCGAGCTGATCCTCCCAGTGCACACCGGCAGCGCCGCTGCGGATCATGTTTTTCATCAATTCAAACGCGTTGAGCACGCCGCCAAACCCGGCTTCGGCGTCGGCCACGATCGGCGCGAAGTTGTCGACATAACCGTCATCACCCACGTCAATGCCCTTGGAATGCTGAATCTCGTCAGCACGGCGAAATGTGTTGTTGATGCGCTCGACCATCTTGGGTACCGAGTCGACCGAATACAGCGATTGGTCCGGATACATGGATGCGGACTGATTGTTGTCAGCGGCAACCTGCCAGCCCGACAGATAGATGGCCTTGACGCCAGCCTTGACTTGCTGCATCGCCTGGCCGCCGGTCAGCGCGCCAAGACAGTTCACGTACTCTTCCGTGTGCAGCAAGTCCCAGAGTTTCTCGGCGCCACGCCGCGCCAGCGTGTGCTCAATCGGAAAGGAACCGCGCAGACGAACAACATCGGCAGCGCTGTAGCCGCGCTTGATGCCTTTCCAGCGTGGGTTGGTGGCCCAGTCTCTCTCCAGGGCGGCGATCTGCTGTTCGCGGCTCAATTGTTCGGTGATGGCTTGGGGCATGATTTCACTCCTTGGGTTGATTGAAACAGTCTGCGCCTGGTGCATCCAGATCAGGCGCCTTGCGTCAAATTTTATGTCTTATATAAGACATATGTTTTGTCATGTGTTTTATATAAGACAATAATTAATACTATTTAAATCAATGGGTTAGGGATTTCATATCATGTTACGAAATCATATTCCCTAAAACGGGAAGCTTGCCCTTGTCACCGCACCCTTGACTTTTGCATGGCGCACAGCGAATTTCATATAACAAAACTCCAGGGTGTCCGGGACGCAAAGCAACGTTGAACGCCCGCAAGGCGCGAGCGCGGGCCGACACCCGCAACGGACTCAGGAAGAGTTGGCCTGATAAGCTGCTGACATTTCCCTGGCGCGCTTGCGCTGGGTGCGCGACATCCAGACGCTCGCGGCGACCACACAAACGCTGACGACCGCAACGGTGAGCGTCGCCACCGTGTTGACGCTTGGACTCAGGCCCAGTCGCGCGCGGCTGAAGATGATGATCGGCATCGTGGTTGACCCTGGCCCGGACAGGAATGCAGACAGGACAACATCGTCCAGCGACAGGGTGAAGGTCAACAGCCACGCAGCGCCAATAGCCTGCGAGATCAACGGCAGCGTGATCAGAAAAAAGACCTGCCACGGGCGGCAGCCCAGATCCTGCGCCGCCTCCTCGAGTTGGGAACTCATTTCCTGCAGGCGTGACTGCACCACAATCGTCGCGTAGGCCATGCCGAGCAATGTGTGCCCGAACCATATCGTCAACAGACCGCGCTCCGGGAAACCGAAAGCCCGCTGAACGGAAACCAGCATCAAAAGCAGCGACAGCCCAATGATCACTTCGGGCATGACCAGTGGCGAACTGACCATTCCGGCAAAAAGGGTGCGCCCTGGAAAACGCTTGAAACGGGTCAATGCCAGCGCTGCGAGAGTGCCCAGGACCACCGACGAGCAGGCGGTCATGAAAGCGATTTCAAGCGACAGTTTGAATCCCGTGATGATCTCGGTATCCTTGGCCAAGGCCTCGTACCAACGCAGCGACCAGCCGCTCCAGTTCGTCACCATCGGACTGCTGTTAAAACTCAGCAGCATCAGCGTTGCAATGGGCAGATAGAGAAAGACGAACATCGAGCCCAGCCACAGCGTGGACACAAGTTGACCGCGTGCGGCCTTCATCGACGCGGCCCCCCCGTGCTTTCGGCCTGATACTTGTTGAACAACGCCAGCGGAACGACGATAAACAAGATCATGACCACGGCCACGGTAGCGGCCATCGGCCAATCGTTGTTGCTGAAGAATTCGTCCCACAAGACGCGCCCGATCATCAGGGTCTGCGGCCCGCCGAGCAGTTCCGGAATCACGAACTCGCCAACGCAGGGGATGAAAACCAGCATGGAGCCCGCAACGACACCGCTGCGCGAAAGCGGAACCGTGATACGCCAAAAGGCTTGCCAGGGTGTGGCGCCGAGGTCTTGTGCGGCCTCAAGCAGTCGCAAATCCATTTTCACCAAGTTGGCATACAGAGGCAGGATCATGAACGGCACGTACGTATAGACCATGCCAAGTACCAGTGAAAACGGGGTATTCATCATGTTCAACGGCTCGCTCAGAAGGCCCAGCGCCATGCCAAGATTATTGAACACCCCGTTGCCAGCAAGCAGCATCTTCCACGCATACACACGCAGAAGAAACGAGGTCCAAAAAGGCAACATCACCATCATCAGCAGGGCGGGACGCCTGGACGCCGGGCTGCGCGCCATGAAATAGGCAAAGGGATAGGCCATGACCAGGCAAATGACGGTCGTGATCGCGGCGAATCTCAGTGAGCTGAGATAGGTCTCGAAGTACAAATCGTCCTGCGCAACAAACAGGTAATTGGCCAGCCTGATCTTGAGCTGGAATATCCCATCGGCCCAAACCACCAGATCCTTGAAAACCACGTTGTCCATTTCGGACACGCTGATCTTCAAGACCACAAGAAACGGCAGCAGGAAGAAGGTCAGCAGAAAAACCAGGGGGGCGCCGATGACTGCCCGACGGCCCCAGGAGCCAGTGACTTTCTCTTGCAAACGATGCAGTGGCTGGGTCGCCTCGATCACCATGCCATCACCTCGTCAGGACGACCGCATCGCTGCCACACCACCAGACGCAAACCCGGTCGCCCCAAGTCAAGGCACTGGCGTCGTGCCGCGCGGCGTTGGTATGGGTCACCTTGACCACCTTGATTCCGCCGTCGAGTTCGACGTGATACGTCGTGAGGCTGCCAAGATACGCCAGGTCCTTGATCACACCGTGCGCGAGGTTGAACCCGACTTCCTGCATCGATTCGCGTTCGTCATCGCCCGGCGGATCCTGGCGAATGATCATTTTTTCGGGCCTCACACACACATGCACCGCCATGCCGCTGGTGCCCGTGATGCCATGACTCACATAGTGCCGACATTCGGGCGATTGAATGACCACATGATCGGCTTCATCAATTTCAACGACGCCGTCAAACAGGTTGACGCTGCCGATAAAGTCTGCGACAAACCGGCAATCCGGTGTTTCATAGATTTCGCTGGGCCGACCGATCTGCAGGATTTTGCCCTCGCTCATCACGCCGATGCGCGAGGCCATCACCATCGCCTCGTCCTGATCATGTGTGACCATGACGCAGGTCACGCCGACTTGCTCGATGATTCCGACCAGTTCGAGTCGTGTGCGTTCACGCAGCTTGGCGTCGAGTGCCCCCAGCGGCTCATCGAGCAACAGCAGCTTGGGACGTTTGGCCAGGCTGCGCGCCAGTGCCACGCGCTGCTGCTGGCCACCCGAGAGCTGATGCGGTTTGCGCTTGGCGTACGCCAGCAGTTGTACCAACTCAAGCATTCGGGTCACCCGCGCTTCAATCTCCAACCTGGGCAGGCCGTCCCGGCGCAAACCAAATGCAACGTTGTCCCATACGCTCAGGTGAGGAAACAGCGCATAGCTCTGGAACATCATGTTGATTGGGCGCTGGTACGGCGCCAGTCCAACGATGTCCTGCCCGGCCAGCAGGATCTCTCCTGAAGTCGGTTGCTCAAAGCCCGCGAGCATGCGCAGCAAGGTCGACTTGCCACATCCGGACGAGCCCAAGAGAGCAAAGATCTCGCCTTGTTGCACGTCCAGGGACACGTCGTCGACGGCAAAAACGTCATCAAATTGCTTGACAACGCGCTTGATCTGCAAGAACGGCACCGTCCCCACGGGCGATGACTCGACGGATCCCGAGACTGCTACCACTTCCTGTCCTCAATCAACATGAATTGCCCCCATGCCCGATTTCGTGATTGCATGCCCGTGGCGGGCACACCCTACAATTCGGAAGGGCCAAATGGTAACCCGGTTGCCGCCCGTTTCGAGCTGCGCTCGCCCACGGCACCGGCGAGCTTGCCTCAGGCATGATGCCGTGTCTCAACCTTTCGCCGCTAGTCTTGAATACCCAACCCAGCCGTATTAGCGCCTACCTGCTGCTCGCTCTGAGCATGTCACTGGTCGGCAGCTATGTCGCCCTGTCCAAGCCTTTGGTCGCTGTACTGCCGGTGTTCCTGCTGGCCTGGTTGCGTTTTGGCATTGGCGGCCTGGCGATCCTGCACTGGCTAAAAAAACCACCCTCGGAGCCGCCGATGCGCATGGCGGTCAAGAAACTTGTTTTCCTTGAGTCGTTTCTGGGCAATTTCCTGTTCTCCATCTGCATGCTCTATGGCGTAAGCCTGACCACGGCCGTGTCGGCCGGCGTCATCATGGCGAGCATTCCAGCGGTTGTGGCGCTGATGAGCTGGTCCCTGCTGGGTGAACGTATCAGCGCGCGGGTGTGGATCGCTGTGGCTTGTGCAGCCCTCGGCATCGCACTGTTGGCGCTATCAAAACAGGAGCTGCCAACGCAATATGCACAAGGCGCTGCGTCAGATATTGCGATAAGAAGCGAGCTGCTCGGCGATCTCCTGCTGTTTGGCGCCGTGCTGTGCGAGGCAGCCTATGCGGTCATCGGCAAAAAACTGACGGGGGTTCTCTCGCCCAAGAGAATCACGGCGCTTATCAATGTCTGGGGGTTTGCGCTGATGACCCCCATGGGTCTGTACTTGGCCGTGTCGTTCGACTTCGGCGCCCTGTCCGTCGGCACCTGGTCGCTCCTGATCTTCTATGCGCTCGCCGCCAGCGTGGGGTCGGTCTGGCTGTGGATGACGGGCCTGAAGACAGTCGCGGCTGCAAATGCCGGGGTGATGACGGTGATGTTGCCAATTTCAAGCGTCATGGTAGGGGTTTTCGCCCTCGATGAGACACTCGGCGGCCTACAGCCTTTGGCGTTTGCGATTTGCCTCGTTGGTCTGCTTCTCGCCACCCTGCCAGGAGCGAAAAAACGCCAGTCCTGACGCGGTGTTGGCCATGGTACCTGCGGTGGCGCGCGAACAGTTTTGCCCCGCACGACCCGGGTTCGCCCCGGCGCGCGAGAGGATCGCAGTACAAAGCACCATCAAAAAAAACAACAGATTCCTATGAAAAAGACTCTTTTTCCCTTGGAAACACCCCAATTCTCCAGTAGCATCCGCCTTGCCAGCGAAGAAGCAGTTCTTTGCTGGTGATTAATCAACTTCGAGAAGGAAAAAAATCATGGCAACTGCAAACAAATCGCCTGCAAAGAAGGCTCCCGCCAAGAAAGTAGCCGCCAAGGCACCGGCAAAGAAGGCTCCGGCCAAAAAAGTAGCGGCCAAGAAGGTCGCCGCTAAGAAAGTAGCGGTCAAGAAGGTCGCAGTGAAGAAGGCACCAGCGAAGAAGCGCACTCCCAATGCGGCATTCATGAAGGCCCTGACACCGAGCGCGGCGCTGGCTGCGGTCGTAGGCGCGGGCCCACTGCCGCGCACCGAGGTCGTCAAGAAAATGTGGGTCTACATCAAGGCCAACAAACTGCAGGACGCGGTCAACAAGAAGATGATCAATGCCGATGCGAAACTCAGAGCGGTTTTCGGCAAAGTGAAAGCCGACATGTTCGAGATGCAAAAGCTCATCGGCCAGCACCTCAAGTAGTCAACTCGGACTGTGCAGATCAGAGGCCGGCGCGAGTCGGCCTTTTTTCTCGGCCAGACGACGGTCGCACACCGATCCCTTCCCTGTCATGCTGCGTTTCATCTTTACCCGATTGAGTCTGGTCATTCCGACCTTCATCGGCATGACCCTGGTCGCGTTCTTCCTGATTCGACTGGTACCCGGTGACCCGATCGAGACGCTTGCGGGGGAACGCGGCATCGACGCAGCGCGCCATGCCGTCCTGCTCAAGGAATACGGACTGGATCGTCCGCTGCTGGTGCAGTACGGTATTTACATTGGCCGTGTCTTGCGGGGAGATCTTGGAACCTCGATCATCACCCATGAACCCGTCATGAATGAATTCCTGGCGCTGTTCCCCGCCACCATTGAACTGGCGCTGAGCGCCATCGTGTTCGCGCTCGTGCTGGGCATACCGGCGGGCATCCTTGCGGCGGTGAAACGAAATTCGTTCCTCGATCATGGCGTTATGGGATTCTCCCTGACGGGCTACTCGATGCCGATATTCTGGTGGGGCCTGTTGCTGATCCTGCTGTTCTCGGTCCAACTCGATCTGACGCCAGTGTCCGGCCGCATAGCCGTGAAGTACTTCATCGAGCCGGTCACCGGCTTCCTGCTGATCGACTCCTTGCTGTCGGGCGACAAGGGAGCTTTCCTGTCAGCGGCGGCACACCTGATCCTGCCGATGATTGTGTTGGGCACCAATCCACTTGCCGTCATTGCACGCATGACGCGCTCGGCGATGCTTGAGGTGCTCGGGGAGGACTACATCCGCACCGCGCGTGCCAAGGGCCTGTCAAACCTGAGGGTCGTCGCCTTGCATGGCCTGCGTAACGCGTTGATCCCGGTCGTAACCGTCATCGGTCTGCAGGTCGGCGTCCTGTTTACGGGCGCCATCCTGACCGAGACAATCTTCTCCTGGCCCGGCGTGGGCAAATGGATGATCGAAGCCATTGGCCGGCGCGACTACCCGGTGCTCCAGGGCGGCATGTTGCTTTTGGGCAGCATCGTCATGCTCGTGAACCTGCTGGTCGATGTGACCTACGGCATCATCAACCCGCGCATAAGGCACTAAGCGATGTGGAAATTGCAAAAACACCGTCCATGGGTCATCGCGAGGCCGCAGGCCGTGGCGATCCATGGTGGCGCATCAACGTTGTAGCGATGGATTGCCAAGCTACGCTCGCAATGACGAAAACTACAGCTAAGCAAACCCACGACGAGGCCTTGGAACCACCCCGTCCGCTACGCGAGTTCTGGGGCTATTTCAGCGCCAACCACGGCGCTGTCGCGGGCCTGGTTATCGTGGTCTTCGTGCTGTTGATGGCAGCACTGGCGCCGCTGATCGCCCCGTTCGCGCCGGACTTGACCAATTCGAACGTATTCCTCAAGCCACCCCCCTGGCAAGCGGGCGGCTCGGCGGCACACTGGCTCGGTACCGACGCCATTGGTCGCGATATCCTCTCACGCATCATCCATGGCGCGCGCCTGTCGCTGGCCATTGGTCTGGCGGTGGTAGCACTTTCGGTCGTCGTCGGCACCGTTCTGGGCCTGACCGCCGGCTATTTCCGCGGCATCTTTGAAATTGCGGTCATGCGCGCGATGGACATCATTCTGACCCTGCCCAGCCTGCTGCTGGCCATTGTGATCGTTGCCATTCTGGGCCCCGGGCTGATGAACGCGATGCTGGCGGTGGCCGTGGTCGTGTTGCCGCATTACGTGCGCATAACCCGTGCCGCGGTCATCACTGAGATGGCCAAGGATTACGTCACGGCAGCGCGCATGAACGGTGCCAGCCACGTGCGCCTGATGTTCAGTGAAGTGCTACCCAATTGCACGGCGCCGCTGATTGTGCAGGCTTCGCTTGGCATCTCGACGGCCATTTTGGATGCGGCAGCCTTGGGTTTCCTTGGCTTGGGCGCGCAACCCCCGTCCCCGGAATGGGGGACCATGCTCGCCGACGCCCGCGAGTTCGTGCTTCGCGCGTGGTGGGTGGTGACCTTCCCCGGACTGGCCATCCTGATCACGGTGCTGGCGTTCAATTTGTTGGGCGATGGCTTGCGCGACGCGTTTGATCCCAAGCTCAAGCGTTGAAAGGTTGATCTCGTGGCGCTTCTTGAAATCGAAAACCTTTGCGTCGACTTCCCCTCGACCAACAGCGTCATGCACGCCGTCGACGGGGTCAGTCTGTCACTGAGTTCGGGCGATGTCCTGGGCATCGTCGGGGAATCGGGCTCGGGCAAAAGCGTGACCATGATGGCCCTGATGGGGCTGGTGCCTTATCCCGGATCGGTGCGGGCCGACAAGCTGCGCTTTGATGGTCACGATTTGTTGAAGCTCTCCACCAGCGAACGCAGTCGACTGACCGGCAAAGATGTCGCGATGATTTTTCAGGATCCAACAACCAGTCTTAACCCGTGCTTCACGATTGGTTTTCAGCTTGCCGAAACCCTTAAGCTCCATCTCGGGCTGGACAAGCGCGCGGCGCAGCGGCGCTGCATTGAACTGCTCGAACAAGTCGGCATTCCCGCCCCCGAGAGTCGCCTCAAGGACTATCCGCATCAGATGTCAGGCGGCATGAATCAGCGCGTGATGATCGCCATGGCCATCGCGTGCAACCCAAAGCTGCTGATCGCCGACGAACCCACCACAGCGCTCGATGTCACGATTCAGGCGCAGATTCTGGACTTGCTCCAAAGCCTGCAAAAGGAGCGCGGCATGGCGTTGGTACTGATCACCCACAACATGGGCGTCGTCTCGGAGATGGCGCAGCGCGTGGCCGTGATGTACGCCGGGCAAATCATGGAGGAGCGCGCCGCGCAGGACCTCTTCGAGAACCCCCAGCACCCCTACACCAACGCTCTGATGGCCGCACTGCCCGAGCGCAGCGATGGCCAGCGGCGCTTGACCACCATCCCGGGGATGGTTCCGGGACTTTATGACCGCCCGTCGGGCTGCCTGTTTGCGCCGCGCTGCAACCGTGTCTCCGACGTCTGCCGGGCACAGCGTCCGGCGCTGCGACCGTGGCTGGCTGGCCAGGTTTGCTGCCAGCACCCGCTGGGGGGCCACACATGAACGTCACAGGCACCCCAGTCGTTCTTGCGCAGGACCTGCAACAGGTCTACAAGATCAAACACGGCATGCTGCGCAGCCCACAGTGGTTGCGCGCCGTCAGCGGCGTGTCGTTTTCCCTGAACGCTGGCAAGACGCTGGCCGTGGTCGGCGAGTCCGGTTGTGGCAAATCGACACTGGCACGCATGGTCTCCCTGATTGAGACCCCCACTGCCGGGGCGCTGCAACTCAACGGCACCGACGTCATCGCCGCGGCGCAGGCCGAGCGCCAGGCACTGCGCCGCGCCGTGCAACTCGTGTTTCAAAACCCGTACGGGTCGCTCAATCCGCGCAAACGAATCGGTGCCATTCTGGAGGCGCCGCTGGAGATCAACACCGAGTTCTCGCGCGCCGAACGGGCGGAACAGGCGCGCGCCATGCTCGCTCTGGTGGGTCTGCGACCGGAACACTACGATCGTTACCCGCACATGTTCTCGGGTGGCCAGCGCCAGCGCATCGCAATCGCACGCGCCCTCATGCTCAAGCCATCCCTGATCGTGGCCGATGAACCGGTTTCGGCGCTGGATGTCTCGATCCAGGCCCAGGTGCTCAACTTGCTGGCGGACCTGCAGCAGGAACTCGGTTTGGCGTACCTGTTCATTTCCCACGATCTTGGCGTGGTACGGCATATCTCCCATGACGTGATGGTGATGTACCTCGGTCACACGGTCGAACAGGGCGAGAAGAAGACGCTCTTTGCGCAACCACTGCACCCCTACACACAAGCGCTTCTGGCGTCGACCCCGGGTATCATGGGCGGTGGCCCGACAAGAAAGCGTATCGTGCTCACGGGCGAACTGCCGTCGCCCCTGAATCCTCCGGCTGGATGCGTGTTCTCGACGCGCTGCGCCAGCGTCACCGAGCGTTGTCGCGTCGAGCGCCCGGCGTTGCGCGAGCTCGCCGGACGAAAGGTCGCCTGCCACGAGGCCGAACAATTTACCCAACCCGCTGCGTTGCAGCATTAACCCAAGAGGAGTCCAAAAGATGATTCAATCCCTATCAGGCAGTGGTCGCCGACCATCCCTCAAACGGACCATGCTCTGTGTGCTGGCGTTGCCCGCCATCCTGGCGCTGGCGCCGGTCTCGGCCAAGACGCTCGTCTATTGCTCGGAGGGCAGCCCGGAGAATTTTTATCCCGGGATCAACACAACCGGCACCTCGTTTGACGCGAACAGCCAGATCTACAGCCGTCTGGTGGACTTCGAGCGCGGCGGCACGGCAGTTGTGCCCGGCCTGGCCGAACGCTGGTCCGTATCGCCGGACGGTAAGGAATACACGTTCTTCCTGCGCAAGGGCGTCAAGTGGCACAGCAACAAGAATTTCAAGCCCACGCGCGACATGAATGCCGACGACATCATCTTTGCCATCGAGCGCCAATGGAAGGAAAGCAACCCTTACTTCAAGGTCACAAGTTCCAACCATTCGTACTTCAACGATATGGGGATGGACAAATTGCTCAAGTCGGTCGAGAAGGTCAATGACATGACCGTCAAGATCACGCTGAGCAAGCCCGAAGCGCCGTTCCTGTCTGGTTGGGCGATGGAATACGCGGGCATCCAGTCCAAGGAGTACGCCGACGCGATGCTCAAGGCCGGCACGCCAGAGAAAATCGACCAGGAGCCGATCGGCACTGGTCCCTACCATCTGGTCCAGTACCAGAAAGACGCAATCATTCGCTACAAGGCGTTCCCCGAATACTATGCGGGCAAGGCCAAGATCGAGGACCTCGTGTTTTCGATCACACCGGACGCCTCGGTGCGCTGGGCCAAGCTGCAAAAAGGCGAGTGCCATGTAATGCCCTACCCAAATCCGGCCGATCTCGATGCGATGCGCAAGGACACCAAGATTCAGGTCCTCGAGCAAGCCGGTTTGAACGTCGGTTACCTTGCCTACAACGTTACCAAGAAGCCGTTTGACGACGTTCGCGTGCGCAAGGCAGTCAACATGGCCATCAACAAGCAGGCCATCATCGACGCGGTTTACCTGAGCACCGGCGTGGTCGCGAAGAACCCGATACCGCCGACCCAGTGGTCGTATAACAACGCGATCAAGGACGATCCGTTTGACCCGGCAGCGGCCAAGAAGTTGTTGGCTGACGCCGGTCTGCCCAACGGCTTTAGCACCGATCTGTGGGCGATGCCGGTGCAGCGGCCCTACAACCCGAACGCCAAACGCATCGCTGAACTGATGCAGGCCGATCTGGCCAAGGTTGGCATCAAAGCAGAAATCAAGAGCTTTGAATGGGGCGAATACCGCAAGCGCATGCAAAACGGCGAACATCAGATGGGGATGCTGGGCTGGACCGGTGACAACGGCGACCCGGACAATTTCCTGAACAATCTGCTGGGTTGCGACGGTGCCAAGCAGGGTGGCAGCAACGTGTCGAAGTGGTGCTACCAGCCGTTTGAGGATCTGATTCAGAAGGCCAAGGTCATCAGCGATACAGCAGAGCGCACCAAACTCTACATGCAGGCCCAGGTTGTGTTCAAGGAACAAGCTCCCTGGTTCACAATTGCCCATGCTGTGCAGCTCAAACCGGTGCGCAAGGAAGTGATCGACTTCAAACTCAGCCCGTTTGGCCGCCACAGCTTCTACGGGGTGGATATCAAGGAGTAGGCTAAAGCTGAACGATCAAAAAGGCCGGCTCGTACCGGCCTTTTTTTGCCTTTCACGGCCTCGCGGTGCTGTATCGTGCAGCAAACCTTGCAGTTGCCGCCGGTGACGGTCCCGATTCATGTGGCTGCCAGGGATTCCACCGACGCCGCGCCGGGCGTGGTCAGGTCCGAAGGACATCGCCCTTGAACGAATAGAGAATCGCCACCACCTCGTTGACTTCGGTCTGGCCGACCCCCTGAGCCTGCAAGGCCGCGACAAAGTCGTCGATTGCTGCAATCAACTCCTGCTCGTTCGCGTTCATCCCGGCATGGGTGGTTCGCATGTCACGGCCCTCGTACTTCTGGGGACCGCCGGAGCCTGCACAAAAGAACTGGGTGCCCAGCACCTTCAGGCGGGGCAAGTCTTTGCCGCGAAACCGTGGGGCCAGCAGCGGATTGACCGCGTGGCGATCGAGCGCGTCGTCAACCACTGCTGCAATGCGCTCAGCGCCACCGAGACGTTGGTAAAGTGAATCAGTCATGAAGTTTCCTTGGCGAAGTGGGTGAGTGCATGTTGGCCGCCCAGGATTCGAATTCGAGACCCCCCGGGTCAGGTTGGTCTGCGCGAAGTTCCCGGCGCAACTTGAAGAGCAGGTTGTCCAACCCGCATTCAAGCTGGCCGATCCCATCCAGGGTTAGCGGTTCCGCCAGGGTCAGCATGGCTGATCCACAGTCGGGCAGTGAGAGTTGTCGCGTCGTCATGGGGGCTCCTTTTTCAATTTGCAGGCGGGAAATCTGCCTGCTGGGGGAGAGCATCGCGACGCGGTGTTCCTGAAACGTTCCTGGCTGCACACCCGGTTGCGCGAACGCAGAGGTGGTAGCACACTGCAAATCCTATGAAGACCCAACACACCATCACCGACCCGAACCCGACGATGCGCCTGGATGTGCACCTGCTGGGTCGCTTTGCCGTGTTCGTCGACCGCGCTGAAATCCCGGCGCAGCGCTGGCCGAGTTTGCGTGCCACCCAGCTGGTGCAACTGCTGAGTCTGGCGCCACGGCACCGGTTGACCCGCGAGCAAGCCATTGACGCACTCTGGCCTGAACTGGATCCCGAAGCGGGTGCCGCCAACCTGCGCAAGGCGGCTCATCACGCGCGCCAGGCGTTGGGCCGGCACGACGGTGTATTGATGCAGGGCGGCGAGCTAAGACTGTGGCCCGATGGTCCGGTGGCCGTCGACGCTGAAGACTTTGAGGTGCAGGCGCGGGCTGCACTCGCCTTGAGCGACCCACAGACGTGCCGAGAAGTTGCCGATATGTATGCGGGCGATTTGCTGCCCAGTGCCCGCTACGAGGCTTGGGCCGAACCGGCACGCGAACGGTTGCACGCGTGCTTCACTGACTTGCTGCGCGCCAGCTCCCAGTGGGCGCGACTGGCACAGGTGGAGCCCGGTGATGAACCCGCGCACAGGGAGTTGATGACCGCCGAGCTTGCCCTCGGCAACCGGGCCGCGGCGATACGCTGGTATGCGCATCTTCGTGAAGCGCTCCAGCGCGATTTTGGCGTTCTGCCGGATCTGCAGACCGAAGCGGTGTACCAACGCTGTGTCGCCGGTCTTCAACCTGCCAGGGCGGCTTTCATTGGACGCGGGATGTTGCTGGCGCAAGTTTTGGCGTGGTTGGGGATGAGCGCCACCGACCGCCCCGGCGCTATTGTGCTGCGTGGGCCTGCGGGCATTGGCAAAACTGCGCTTTGCCGTGAACTCGAAGTGCAGGCCACAGGGCGCGGGTGGAGCGTGGTGCGTGCGGACGCCGCTCAACACGGTCGGTCCTATGCCGTAATTTCGGCGCTGGTTGAGCGCATTTTGTTGGCTGACCGTGATGCCGTGGATCGGGTGGGTACCCCGGCGCGCGCGGTGCTGGCCCTGCTCAGCCAGCTTGCAGGCCCGGCCTCGACCTTGCCGGGACCGCTAAGTCGTCATCAGGTCATTGGCGCGTTTCGCCGACTGTTGCTGGCCATGTCCCATGATGGCAACATCCTCGTGCAGGTGGACGATGCGCACCTGATCGAAGATGCTGATGCGGACGTTCTCATGCACCTCGCCAGTGCTGGCGCGCCGGTGTGCGTGTTGCTGGCCCTGCGCGCACCGGCGCCGGCGTCGGAACTGGGTCGGGGACTGTTGCGCCTGGCGCTCAGCGACGTCGTACGAACGCTGGACCTGGAGCCTTTGGCCGATGAGGAAATTCGTCGGCTCATCCATCAGTGCGTACCAACGGGCCTACCGGACGAAACCGTTGCCCGGATCGCAAACGATGCGCAGGGGAGCCCCTTTGCGGCCATCGAGCTGGCGCGTGGTGCGGGCACCGGAGGTGACCAGCGCTTGCACCGCACTGCGGCCGGGGCCATCGCGGCCCGGCTTTGTGACGTGCCCGAGACCACGCTTGACGCGCTCAAGTGGATGGCGTTGGCGGGTGACGCCTTTGACGCCCAGACCGCGGCGGCCGTTCTGCCGGACGTCGAGACGCGGGCTGACGCCGTGCTGGACGCGGCACTGGCTGCGGGCGTGCTGGTGCTGGTCGGCACCCAATACCGGTTTCGGCATGACCTGGTGCGTCAGGCGCTGGTCGACCAGATTGCGCCCCACCGACGGCTGAAAATTCATCGTCAGGCTGCGCAGCGCCTGGCGGATCTGGAGGCCCCACCGGCCCTGATTGCACAGCACTGGATCGATGGCGGCAGCCTGCGTGAATCGGTTCCCTGGCTGTTGGCTGCAGCAGGCGATGCCATCCGGCTGGCGGCCTTCAGCGATGCATTGCGCTATCTGGAGCCGCTGCTGCGCTTCCAGCCGACCCATGCCGATGCCCTGCGCCTGCGCGCAGAGGCGCTCGACGCGATGGGTCATCCGGCCGCCGTGGCGACATACCGGCTTGCGGCCGACGTGGCAGGCGAGCCCGGCGCCCAGAACCTGCGCGCCAAGGGCGCCCTGGCGCAGATCAAGCAGGGAGATCCCAAGGGGGCACTGCAATCGCTCGAGGGCGTGCGCCCGACCAGTGTGGAAGGCCGACTGTGCGAGGCTCTGACCTACAGTGGTGCCGCGGCGCTCGGTGCAATCGACCCCAACTTAGGAACCCAAAAATCGGCCGAGGCGCGTCGTCTTGCACTGGATTCCGGCGATATGGCAACCATCGTGGTGGCCTCCTGGGCGCAGGCGGCCGCAGCCCATGCACGGGGTGAACTGCACCGCAGCATCTGGGCTGACTTGCAGGAAACGGCCCATGTGCCGCACCTCGCCATGCGCGTGTTCGACGGGCAGCTTTGCATTGCGCAGCGCTTTCTCTACGGTGCGCGGCCCTACGCCGAAGTCATTGAATTCGCCAAGTCGCTGGCTGCCGAGGCGCAGCGCATCGGAGCCGCACGGGGGTATGCATTTGGCATCACGATTCGCGGCGAAGCCGAACTGCTTTCGGGTGACCTCCTCGCAGCCGAAGAGCACCTCAAGCAGGGCGCACGACTGCACCGCGCGATTGGCGGCTCCACCGGAGAGGCATTCTCACTGCAGCGACTCTCGGAAGTGGCGATGCAGCGGGGTCGCCCCGATGACGCCCGTGCACTTCTGGACGAAGCGCTGGATGTCGCACGCCAGACGGACGTCGGTTTTCATCTTCTGGATCGCATCTACGGTACTTACCTGCAGCTTGCAGACAGTCCGGCTGCAGCGCTACGCGCACTCGAAGAGGCTAGCGCAGCGGTGCATGGCCCGTTGGAAACTTGCCCCGGCTGCCGTATCACATTTACCGTGCCAGCGGCAATTGCAGCCGCTCGGGCCGGGCGGCTTGATCTGGCAGAGGACTATGCGTCCCAAACCTCCTATCTGGCCAATGTGGTCATGCGTCTGCCGGCCTGGCATGCCGCCCACGATGAAGTGCGCGGGCACATCGGGGTGGCCGGCGGAGAAGACGCTATGGCTGTTCATTCGAAGTTTTCTGCCGCGGCAGCGCGCTTTCGATCCGCCGGACATCCGCTTGACGCTGCGCGCTGCGATCACTTGGCAGCGAATGCAGTTGCCGGTGGATTGGGTGTCCGGGCGTCGGCCCCATTCGCGGTTACCACAACGCCGGATCGGCAAGCATGAGCGTTGAGGTCAAACTGCCAGCAGTCCAGCTGCCTATGCCCGCGAGCGTGGGCCAGAGAACGGATACCCGGTCCACCGGCCCGTGCCACGCTTCAAAGTCAAATTGCTACACAAACTGTAGCTGCCCACGCTTGCCACATGAGCTCCGCGAGCCAAATTGCTACAAAACCGGAAATGCAAACGCCGTTACATGGCCCTGCCGTCTGGCATTTCCTGCCTGGCCGATCTGGGCCAGCACAGTCCGTGGCGTGCCATGCCACTGGTTCGCGACCATGGATCGCCACGCTGCGCTCGCGATGACGAGTAAGAGGTGTATCGGCTGTTTCCGACTCGCCAGCGCCGCCTATGGCCTCGCCAGCGCCGCCTGCGTGATTGCTGACAGCGTGCCACGCGTCGTGATGACCTCGGGCTCCAGCATCACCTCGATCAGCGTACCCTCGGGTCGCGCCAGGGCCGCCAGCAACTCCGGCTCGAACTCGTCGGTGCGCCCGATGCGAACGCCCGCGTAGCCATAGGCGCGAGCCAGCGCCGCAAAGTCCGGGTTGCTTAGTTCGGAGCCGCTGACACGCAGCGGGTACTCACGCTCCTGGTGCATGCGAATCGTGCCAAACATACCGTTGTTGAGCAGCACGATGATCGTCTTAGCGCCGTATTGCACGGCGGTGGCGAGTTCCTGCCCGTTCATCAGGAAATCACCATCGCCAGCGATGGTGAACACGACGCGTCCGGTGGCGATGGCCGCTGCAATGCCCGCTGGCACCCCGTAGCCCATGGCGCCGTTGGTCGGTGCGAGTTGCGTCCTGAACCCCTTCGCCAGACCGTGGTGCCTGTAATAGCGGTGCACCCAACTGGCAAAGTTGCCCGCGCCATTAGTCAGTACTGCGTCCACTGGCAAGTGCTTCTGTAGTGTCGCCACGACGCTCGCCATATCGACGTTGCCCGGCAAATGCTGCGGCTGCAGATTGGCCAGATAGTCCGCGTGACAGCCCTGCGTCCAGCCGTCCCAGGCAACGACGGGCGGCGCGGCCAGTTGCTGCAGCGAAAGCGCCGCCGTGCCCATGCCCGCGTTAATGGCAACGTCCGCCTGGTAGACGCGATTGAGCTCTTCAGCGCTGGCGTGAATATGTACGAGCTTTTGTTTCGGTCGCGGTGCTTCGATCAGGGTGTAGGCGGAACTGGTCATTTCGCCCAATCTCGTGCCGATGGCAAGAATCAGGTCGCTGCTTCTGATGCGCTCAGCCAGTTTCGGGTTGATGCCGATGCCCACATCGCCTGCGTAGAGCGGGTGATGATTGTCGAACGTATCCTGGCGGCGAAACGCGTTGCCCACCGGCAGTTTCCAGTTCTCGGCAAACACCTGCAGCGCCTGCGCAGACGCCACCGTCCAGCCACTGCCGCCCGCGATGACAAACGGTCGCTCTGCTTTTAATAGCATCTCACGCAGGTTGCACAAGCCTTGCAGGTCGGCAGAGGCCTCAACCGCGGCAACCCGCGGGAGCGCCCGAGGCTCCTGCGCAGAACCCACGCGTTGCACCAGCGTTTGCGTCAGCATGTCCTCGGGCAGCACCAGCACCACCGGCCCGGGTCGCCCGTTCATGGCCGTGGCAAAGGCACGCGCCACGTACTCAGGGATGCGTCGTGCGTCGTCGATGCGCTCCACGCGCTTGGCAAAACCTTTGGTGCTCGGTCCAAAAAAGGTCAAAAAGTCAACTTCCTGGAACGCCTCACGGTCCCGCGTATCGCTGGCCACGTCGCCAACAAATAGCACCATCGGTGTCGAATCCTGAAATGCCGTGTGCACACCGATGGATGCGTTGGTAGCGCCGGGTCCGCGCGTGACAAAGCAAACGCCCGGGCGCCCGCTGAGCTTGCCGCAAGCCTCGGCCATGAAGGCAGCGCCGCCTTCCTGCCGATTGATGATGAACTTGATCTGATCACGGTAGCGATGAAATCCGTCCAGCACGGCGAGGTAGCTTTCGCCGGGCACGCCGAACGCGTGCGTGACGCCCTGTTCGATCAGGCATTGGACCAGCAGGTGACCGGCAATTTTGGCAGTGGGTGTCGTAGTCATGGACGCCATTGTGCCGAAACAGCATAATGACCGCCAAGCGCGCGCAGGCGCGCACGCGACAGCGTAACCCTATCCAAGGAGACAACAAGATGGCAGAGATCAGCGGCGGCGAGGTACTCGCGCGGATGTTGCAACGCGAGGGTGTCGAAAAGGTCTTTGGCATCATCGATGGCACGTACTTCGGTTTCTATGAAGCCCTGAATCGGCTGGGCATTGAAATCATCACTCCACGGCACGAGACCTCGGCTGCCCACATGGCCGGCGCCTACGCTCGGCTTACCGGCAGGCTTGGTGTGTGCATGGCGAGCAACGGACCCGGTGTGGCCAACCTGATTCCCGGACTCATCGTCGAGCAGGCCGACGGCAACCGGGTACTCGCCATCACCAGTGCGCGCCGCCCCAGCATCATGTATCCGGACCGTGGTGGCAGCTATCAGTGTTTCGATCAAAGCGGCGTGATCGGCAAGATTGCCAAGTGGAGTGCGGCGGTGTCGTCGTTCGACCGTGTGTCCGAGCTTATGCGCAAGGCACTTCGCAGGAGCTACAGCGGCAGGCCAGGCGTCGTACATCTTGACGTCCCGGAAAACATCATGAATGGCAAAGTGAAAGCTGAGATGGCGTATCTGACACCAGCGCAGTACCGTCAAACCGAAGCGCAGTCGCCGTCCATCGAGCAAGTGACGAAGGCAGCACAGCTGCTGATTGCGGCGCAGGCGCCAATGATTCACGCGGGCAGCGGCGTGATTCATGCCCTTGCTTTTGATGCACTGCAGCGCGTTGCCGAACTGCTGCACTGTCCGGTCACGACCAGTTGGGCCGCGCGCGGGGTGCTGACCGAGGCGTCGACCCTGGCCATCACCATGCCGCACGTCAAGCTCAATCACCGCGTGCGCGTCGAGGCCGATACGGTGCTGATCCTGGGTTCGCGCCTGGGTGAAACCGACTGGTGGGGCAAGCCACCGTACTGGCGCAAACCGTCCGAGCAAACCACGATCCAGGTGGACGTTGACCCCGACATGATCGGGCTGAACAAGCCAGTCGATCTGGCCGTCGTCGCCGACGTCAGGCGATTCCTTGAAATGCTTGGCGATGAACTTGAGCGACGCAAGGCCGAAATCGGAATCGACGCCCGGCGTGAGCGAGTCGCCAGTTACGCCAAAATCATGAAGGAAGATCGGGTCGGCTGGGACAAAGCGCTGGCCGACATGGCGGCACCAATGCACCCGGCGCATATTGGCGCGGTTTGCCGCGAACTGTTCCCGCCCGATTCCGTACTGGTCGCCGACGGCGGCAATGCCACGATTTGGGCCATGTTCTACCACCAGGTCACTGTCCCCAACACTGTGCTGTCCACCTTCAAATTCGGCATGCTGGGTGCGGGCATGGCACAGGCGGTCGGCGCTGCGCTCGCGCGACCAGGGATACCGGTGTGCTGCATCATCGGCGACGGCGCCATGGGTTTTCACTCACAGGAAGTGGAGACGGCAGTGCGCAACAACGCGCAGGTGATCTACATCGTTTTGTGCGACAAGCAGTGGGGCATGGTCAAGATGAACCAGCAGTTCATGCTGCGGCCAATCAAGACCATGATCTTCAAACACCTGGATCCGGATGAGACGATCAAGGCGGATCTGGGCGAAATCGAGTTCGACAAACTGGGTCAAAGCATGGGCGCCTACGGCGAGCGAGTCTCCGATCCCGCGCAACTCAAGCCAGCACTGCAACGCGCCCTTGCCAGCGCAAAGTGTGCGGTGATCCACGTCGACGTTGACCCGGTCAAGCACATGTGGGCGCCGGGCCTGATCCACTTCAAGAAGATGCACGAGGAGCCCAAGGGCTGACCGCCAGGGGACCGCGCCATGAATGAAATCGACCTTGTCCGGTTGAACTTCAACCCGCAATCGTTGTGGGCGCTGAACTTCGTCATCGGTCTGGTGATGTTCGGCGTCGCGCTCGACCTCAAGCCGGCCGACTTCAGGGCCGTCCTCACCTCGCCCAAACCGGTCCTGATCGGGTTGACCGGTCAGTTCATCCTTCTGCCTGCTTTCACTTTCCTGCTGGTGCTGGCCATTCAACCGGCACCCAGTATCGCGCTCGGAATGATGCTGGTGGCGGCGTGCCCGGGCGGGAATATCTCCAATTTTCTGACCCACTACGCGCGGGGTAACACGGCGCTGTCGATCACCATGACGGCCATTTCGACGGCGGTGGCGATCGTTATGACGCCCCTGAATTTATCGCTGTGGGGAGGTTTGCATCCGCAGGCAAGTCAAATTCTGAAGATCGTGGCACTTGATCCGATGGAAATGTTGCTGGCAGTGTTTCTATTGCTTGGCCTCCCGATGGCGCTTGGCATGTTGACCGCTCACCGCTGGCCGCGTCTGGCCGCGCGGGTGCAGCGTCCCATGAAGGTCTTTTCGATCGGCGTCTTCGGCCTGTTCGTGTTGGGTGCGCTGGCTGCCAACTGGCGTTACTTTCTGGACTACGTCGGCTTTGTGGTCGTTGCCGTCTTCTTGCACAACGGCTTGGCCTTGATCACGGGCTACTACGCAGCGAAGGTCGCCGGACTGCCTGAGCGCGACCGCCGCGCCGTCTCCATCGAAGTGGGGATTCAAAACTCGGCACTCGGCCTCATTCTCATATTCAATTTCTTCGGCGGTCTCGGTGGCATGGCGATCGTCACTGCCTGGTGGGGTATCTGGCACATCATTTCCGGGCTTTCGGTGGCAACCTACTGGAGCAGGCGGGCGCCGACCGAAGTCCAAGGCAGCGCCTGACCGTGCGTCGAATCCTGGTCACTGGAAGTTCTGGCTACCTGGGCCGCCAGACCGTGCAAGCGCTGTCACAGCGCACGGATATCGACACCATCGCGCTGGACCTGCGCGAGCCCGTCGAGCGAATCCCAGGCGTTAGCTACGAAACTGCGGACATCCGTTCGGCCGATGTCGCCGCCATCATCGTCCGGCACAAGCCCGAGGTCGTGGTTCATCTGGCGTCGATTGTCACCCCGGGCAAGAACAGCAATCGCGATTTCGAGTACAGCGTTGATGTAGGTGGCACGCACAATCTGCTACAAGCGTGCATTCGTCACGGCGTGCGCCGGATCATCGTTTCATCAAGCGGCGCAGCCTACGGCTACCACGCCGACAATCCGGCCTGGCTCAGCGAGACTGACGCCTTGCGCGGCAACCAGGGTTTTGCCTACTCCTGGCACAAGCGACTGGTCGAGGAAATGCTGGCCAAGTACCGGCAAAGTGAACCCCAACTCGAACAGGTCGTCCTGCGCATCGGCACGATCCTGGGCGAGAGCGTCAACAACCAGATCACAGACCTGTTCAAGAAGCCCAGGCTGCTTGCGATTCGTGGGTCTGCGAGTCCGTTCGTCTTCATCCATGATCAGGACGTTGTCAGCGCGATCCTGCACGCCGTCGACACATCGAAAGTCGGCATCTTCAATGTTGCAGGCGATGGCGCGCTGGGCATCCATGAGATCGCGGCGCGCATGGGCAAGCGCTGCATCGTGCTGCCGGCCGGCCTGCTGGTGGCAGCGCTTTGGCTGTTGAAGAAGTTGCGGCTGACGCAGTACGGCCCCGAGCAGATCGATTTTCTGCGTTACCGGCCAGTGCTCGACAACACGCGTCTGAAGGCCGAGTTTGGTTACGTACCAAAGCTGAGCTCAGCCGAGGTGTTCGAACGATGGTTCACAGCCCGCGCGGCCAAGGCAACGTGAAGCGCAGGGAACTCCACGGCAAAGTTGTCATGGTGAGCGGGGCTGCAGGCGGACTCGGTGCCGCGCTGTGCCAGTGCTACGGCGCGGCGGGCAGCCTGATCGCGGCCGTGGACGTCGACGCAACACGGCTCGATGCGCTGGTCGCGAGCCTGCAGTCCAATGGCGTGAGCGCGCTGGCCGTGCCCGCCGACATCACGCACGCCAGTGCGTGCCAGCAAGCAGTCACGGTAAGTCTGCAGCACTTCGGTCGACTTGACGGACTGATCAACAATGCGGGCATGAGCCATCGCAGCCTGCTGCGCAATACAAGGCCAGAAGTGATCCGCAGCGTCATGGAGGTCAACTTCTTCGGCGCACTGCATCTCACGCACGCGGCCCTGCCCCACCTGACCGCCGAGCGGGGCTTCATTGCCGCGGTCTCCAGCGTTGCAGGCTTCGCACCGCTGATCGGGCGCACCGGGTACGCGGCAAGCAAGCATGCCCTGCACGGATTCTTCGACAGTCTGCGCAGTGAACTCGAGGGCACGGGCGTCACCGTCACGCTGATTTGCCCGTCGTTCATCCGAACCGGCATCGGCGCGGCAGCGCTGGGCGGCGACGGTCGCGGCGCGACCAGTGCACGTCTTACAAGTGGCGGCGAATCCAGTGCTGAGGACATTGCCCGGCGGATCTTCGAGGCCATCGCAAAAAAACGCGCTCTGCTTCTGCCCGATCGCACATCACGCGTGGCCTGGTGGACCAGTCGCTTGATGCCTGCCCTTTATGCACGGGCGATGAAGCGCAGACTGGGCGCTGAATTCGACCCGTCGGCGCAGCAGAATTCAAACAGCCAGTGAGCCAGAGGTCCGCCGTCCGACCCCGAGCGCGGCTCCCACGCTGAGCAACAAAGTCAACGCCGCGCCAACCAAAGTGGCACCAAACCAGCCTCGGTCCATGAACAGGCCGAAGATCATCGGAGAAATGGCAAATCCCACGTCCAGGCCCGAATAGACCATGCCATAGACCCGGCCCGTCGCGCCCTTGGGTGTGGCCTTCTTGATCATCATGTCGCGCGACGGTCCGGCAATGCCAACGGCAAACCCGGTGCTGGCGAGGACGACCATGCTCGCCGTCGCACCCAACAGACCGGTACCGCACAACGCCAACAAGACGGCACCCGCGCCCATGGCCAAAGCGACGACACGATCGCTGTTGACCGTGCGCGCGGCGACAAAGCCACCGACCAACATACCCAAGGCGCCACACAGCATGTAGGCTGTCAGCGTCAGGGTCGCTCGCTCAAAACTTACCCCGTACATCGCCTTGAGGATGGATACCGAGAAGCTCTGCACCACGGCCAGCGTCATCGTCGAGAGCAGGAAGAAACCGAAACACCACCACACCACCGGCAACCTCATGAAGGCCATGCTGTGTTCCACCGGACCGTCCCGATCCGGCGTTATCACCTGGGTAGCCAGATGGTCGCGCTGCACGATCAACAACAGCAAGATGCAGACGTACATGACCGCGGCCGCCAGATACGCCATGCGCCAGGTTGAAAGGCTGCTGATCGTGGCAAAAAAGACCGGTGCCGCGGCCCAGCCCAAATTGCCGGTCAGGCCATGGGCGCTGAAGGCATACCCGAGCCGGGAAGACGACACCCTTTGGTTCAGGATCGTGAAATCGACCGGATGAAAGGTTGCGTTACCCAGTCCAGCCAGCGCCGCCACCAGCAACAGCCCGCTGTAGCTCGTCACCGTCGCGGCCACGCTGCACGCAACGCTGAAGATCGCCAACGCGAGGAACAGCATCGGGCGCGCACCCAGGCGATCCACCACGAATCCGGCCGAGGCCTGACCCAACCCGGAAACCACAAAGAACACGGTCATCAGGAACCCAAGCTCGGAATAGCTCAGACCAAACTCTTTCATGAATACCGGAAACATCAGCGGCAGCAACAGGTGCGCAAAATGCGAGCTTGCATGCGCCAGCCCAACCAGAGCGATTATTTTGGCGTCCTGCTCAAGGGGTACGGCGAGCGACAAGGGCGATGCAGTGTGGGTCATGCCTCAATGTTATGTCAGATCGTCAAACTGTTGAGCCTGCCGCGAATCATGACCATACCGGCTGTCATTTCGAGCGTAACGCGGCAATCCATGGACTACATGGATTGCCACGGCCTGCGGCCTCGCGATGACAAAACTGGACATCATGAATTATTGGAAAACAGATAGCTCGACCGTCGCGTCAGGCAATCAGGCTTCCTGCGTCGCCAAACTCTACTCGGGTTATGATTTCCCTCAAGGTGGATCCTGATGCTACGGTTTGTACTGATATTTCTGGCGGTTCTTGTCGCGCTCTTTGCGGTGGAGCTCACGATGCCAGTGCAGAACATGATTGTCGTGCCCTGGACCGGGTTGTTGGCCCGTTTCAGTGCCCTCGCCATTGGATTTTTCGACCCTTCTGTCATCGCGTACGGCAAGGTTCTCCAGCATTCGGTCAGTGGCACCGGGGTCTCGATCGAAGCCGGTTGCAACGGCGTCGAGGCCTGTCTGATTCTGACCGCCGCCATCCTCGCCTACCCGGCCTCGTGGCGCTTGCGCGCATTGGGCATTGTGCTGGGATTTTTCGCCATTCAGTTGCTCAACGTTCTACGCGTGATTACGCTGTTTTATCTCGTCGAATACAACGAAGCCATGTTTCGCTTCGCCCATCTCTATCTCTGGCAGGCTCTGATCATGATTGACGTGCTCGTCGTCTGGCTGATCTGGGTGCGTCAGGTTGCGCGCGGCGAATCGCGCCGAGAGATCTCCGATGCCCAAGCCACGTAGTGTCATCAGCGGTTTTTTCTTGCGCGCGCTGCTTTGGCTGGCGCCGACGCTGGCCGTTTGGTACTGGGCTCGTAACTACGTGGTTATGCCGCCGGCTTGGCTGGCTGACAAGATCATGCTGTACTTTTTCCCTCACTGGGTGAATGGAACCGAACTCAACGGCATCGATCTGACGCTGCTTACGAGGTTGGCGGTACCGCATGCCTCCGGAATGATCGCCGAACTCGCACCCGATGTCAGCGTGTTGAGCTACTGCTATGGCCTGCCGCTGCTGCTCGCGCTGTTTCTTGCCTCCAGAGCCAAACACCTGTGGTGGAAATTTCCGGTTTGCGCGGCAGCGCTGGTTCCATTTCAGGCATGGGGAGTTTGCTTCGCATGGCTGGTCCCCATCGCCATTCAGTCCGGGCAACTCACACGATCGACAACCTACTTTACGGCCCTGGACCAGAATCTGTTGGGTCTGGGTTATCAAATCGGCTATCTGCTGCTGCCGACCCTGGTGCCGATGCTGCTGTGGATCTACTTCGAGCGAAGCTTCGTCATCACCGTTGCGGTCGAAGGCTCGATGGAAGGGTCGGCTCCGAAGCAGCGCTCCGGTTGATCCCGGCAGCGAGAGTCGATGCATCAAAGTCAAGGTCGCGTTGCGGTCCATGCCGCGCTCGGGGCAGCGATCCTGTTTGGCGCAAGCACGCCACTGGCCAAGATGTTCGTCTCCGACATGTCCGCATTCATGCTCGCAGGTCTGCTCTATCTGGGCAGTGGCATTGGCCTGACGGCCCTTCGTTTGGCACGCGACCGTGGCTGGCAGGCGCCTGCCCTGAGATCCCATGAATGGCCATGGCTGCTTGGCGCGATCGCCTTTGGCGGCATAGCCGGGCCGGTTCTGTTGATGTTTGGTCTGGCGCGCACGAGTGCCAGCAACGCCTCCCTGTTGCTCAACCTGGAGGCCGTCCTGACCGCGCTGCTGGCGTGGCTGGTGTTCGGGGAAAGCGTGAGTCGGCGGGTGCTGGCGGGAATGCTCTCGATCGTGATCGGTGGGTTGCTCTTGTCATGGCCTGGCGCGCGGCCCGACGCGACAGCGGGCGGAGTCGGCGGGGTCCTGATCGTTGTTGCCTGTCTGTGCTGGGCCATCGACAACAACATGACGCGGCGCGTGTCAAGCTCGGACGCTTTGTTCATTGCCGGTGTCAAGGGTATGGTCGCCGCAGTGATCAATATTGGACTTGCGCTGGGTGCCGATCAGGCGTTCCCGCCTTGGACGGTGGTCGCACCCGTCATGGCAATAGGATTTTTCGGCTATGGCGTCAGTCTCGCTTTGTTTGTCGTCGCGCTGCGAGGGTTGGGGGCGGCGCGCACCGCAGGCTTTTTTGGCTGTGCGCCATTCATCGGCGCGGCACTGGCTATCACCATTTTTCAGGAACACACATCGCTGCTATTTTGGAGCGCGGGGTTGTTCATGGCCGCAGGGATCTGGCTGCACTTGAGCGAGCGGCATGTTCATGCGCATTGGCACGGCGACCTGTTTCACAGCCACCCGCACTTCCCGGATGTTGACCACCGGCACGAACACCTATAACCGCGCCTATTTCAGTTGCAAAGGGTCGGACATCGCGCCCTCGCCAATGACCTGGCCCATCTTGAAGATCCCGCTGATACGCAACGCTGGCTGAGCGTCCGCGCTCACCAGGCCCTGGCCAAACAGCATGTTGCGCGTTGTGCGCAACACGTCGGCCTGTCCCTGAACCCAGGCGCCCAGCGGCGCAGCGCCCATGTAATCGATTTGCAGGCTGATGGTGGGCAAGAAGCGCCGCTCGATATCCCCCTGGTACATCGCGGCGCAGGGAATCAGCATGTCGGCAAACGTGGCGAGCATGCCGCCATGGCACATGCCCAGCGGGTTCGTGTGCCGTTGTTCGACACGAAACCCCAGCAGCAGTCGCTCACCGGTCCACTGTCCATAGAGCGGACCATTGTGAAAAATGAAGGCGCCGCCAATCTTGATCGCCCGAAACCCTGGCGGAATATCTTCCGCGGTCGTGGCAACATCGTCAAAATTTGCGCTGGGTGAATTGGAAGTCATGCCCCTGATTGTCGCGGATTGTGCAAGGGCTTCTCAATGCACGACGCGCGAAAAACTGAATTGACCCGGTGCCTGGATCGGATCCACGTCCACCGGAATAACGTCCTTGGGCATAAAGCGGCCTTCCAGCAGCAGTTTGGAAAGAGGGTTTTCGATGCGCTGCTGAATCGCGCGCTTGAGGGGTCGCGCACCAAACACCGGGTCAAATCCGACCTTGGCCAGTTCGGCCAGCGCGGCCGGGCTGACTTCGAGCGTCAGGTCCATCTTCTGCAAGCGCTCCTGCAACACGCGGATCTGGATCGCGGCAATGCTGGTGATGTGCGCTGCCGTGAGGGCGTGGAACACCACCGTTTCGTCGATCCGGTTCAGAAACTCAGGCCGGAAATGGTTCTTCAGCTCTCCCATCACGGCATCCTTGATGTCCTCGCTGTCCTGCCCCACCATGCCCTGGATCATCTGCGAGCCAATATTGCTGGTCATGACGATCACGGTATTCTTGAAATCGACGGTGCGCCCCTGACCATCGGTCAGTCGGCCATCATCGAGAACCTGCAGCAGCACGTTGAACACGTCTGGATGCGCCTTTTCGACTTCATCGAGCAGCAGCACGCTGTAGGGTTTGCGCCGCACCGCTTCGGTCAGGTAGCCGCCCTCCTCATAGCCGACATAGCCCGGGGGCGCCCCGATCAGGCGCGCTACCGAGTGTTTCTCCATGAATTCGCTCATGTCGATGCGTACCAGGTGGTCTTCGGAGTCAAACAGAAAGGCAGCCAGTGCCTTGCACAACTCGGTCTTGCCAACACCGGTCGGGCCGAGGAACAGGAAGGAACCGGTGGGCCGGTTCGGATCCGACAAACCCGAGCGCGAACGGCGGATCGCGTTGGCAACGGCGGCAATCGCCTCGTCCTGCCCCACCACGCGCTCGTGCAGCTTGCCCTCCATCAGCAGCAGCTTGTCGCGTTCGCCCTGCATCATCTTGGCAACCGGAATACCGGTCGCGCGACTCACCACTTCGGCGATTTCCTCAGCGCCCACCATCGTGCGAAGCAATTGCGGACGGCCCCCGTCCTTGGCGTTCTTGGCTCTGCCGGCTTCCTCGGTTTGAGCATCTTTCAGTTGCTTTTCCAGGCCCGGCAGCTTGCCGTATTGCAACTCACCAGCGCGATTGAAGTCCCCTTTGCGCGTGAGCTCTTCGATCTGAAAGCGGACCTTCTCGATTTCCTCCATGATCGCTTTGGAGCCTTGGGCCTGCGCTTTTTCGGCCTTCCAGATTTCATCCATGTCGGCAATCTCCTTTTGCAGCTTGCCGATTTCCAGCTCAATCAGTCCGAAGCGCTTTTGCGAGGATTCGTCCTTCTCGCGGCGCACCGCCTCGCGCTCGATCTGCAACTGGATCAGGCGCCGGTCGAGGCGGTCCATCGCCTCGGGTTTGGAGTCGAGCTCGATCTTGACCTTGGAGGCGGCCTCGTCGATCAAGTCGATCGCCTTGTCGGGCAGAAAGCGATCGGTGATATAGCGGTGACTCAATTCCGCCGCAGCGACAATCGCCGGGTCGGTGATCTGCACCCCGTGGTGCGTTTCGTAGCGCGCCTGCAGGCCGCGCAGGATGGCAATCGTCGCTTCGACGGTGGGCTCACCGACCAGAATCTTTTGAAAACGTCGCTCCAGCGCGGCGTCCTTTTCGATGTATTTGCGGTACTCGTCGAGCGTGGTGGCGCCCACGCAATGCAGCTCGCCACGCGCCAGCGCGGGCTTGAGCATATTGCCCGCATCGATCGCGCCCTCGGCCTTGCCCGCGCCCACCATCGTGTGCAACTCGTCAATGAACACAATGGTCTGGCCTTCATCCTTGGCCAGATCCTTGAGCACGTTCTTGAGACGCTCTTCAAACTCGCCGCGGAACTTCGCACCGGCCAGCAACGAAGCCATGTCGAGCGCCAGCACACGTTTGCCCTTGAGCGATTCCGGCACCTCACCGGCGACGATGCGCTGTGCCAGACCCTCCACGATGGCGGTCTTGCCCACGCCAGGCTCGCCGATAAGCACGGGGTTATTCTTGGTACGCCGTTGCAGCACCTGAATCGCGCGGCGAATCTCGTCGTCGCGGCCAATCACCGGGTCGAGCTTGCCCTGACGCGCGCGCTCGGTCAGGTCCAGACAGTATTTCTTGAGCGACTCGCGCTGGTCCTCGGCGTCGGCGCTGTCCACATTCTGGCCACCGCGCACTGCATCGATGGCCGCTTCCAGCGACTTGCGTGTCAGCCCGTTCTCCCGCCCAATCTTCCCGATGTCATGCTTGCTGTCGGCCAGCGCCAGCAGAAACAGTTCAGCCGCCACAAACTGGTCACCACGCTTGATCGACTCCTTTTCCGCAGCCTGCAGCAATGAAACCGTATCCCGTCCCACCTGGACCTGTTCCTGCCCCTGAACCTGGGGCAGGCGTTTCACGGCTGTCTCTGCAGCAGCGAGCAAGCCTGACACGTTGACCCCGGCACGCTGCAACAGGGCCTTGGGGCCGTCCTGCTGGCGCAGCATAGCCAGCAGCAGGTGCGCCGGTTCGATATAGGCGTGATCCTGGCCCAGTGCCAGACTCTGGGCGTCGCCCAGGGCTTCCTGAAATTTTGTTGTGAGCTTGTCGATTCGCATGGCCGTCCTATTCGTTCACTCGCAGCTTGAGGTCAGCGCCGCATTTTCAAGAGCGCGGGCTCGCGGTGCCCAAAGCAAATGGGTGCGCAGGTTACTGCAGGGGCCGTTGTCCCCCGGCAATCAGGTGTTTGTGGCCTCGATGCCCCACTTGGCCAAAGCCGCGTCGTCACTCACCCGCGCATCGACCCAGTGTGCGCCCTGCGCAGTTTGCTCCTTCTTCCAGAACGGCGCCTGGGTTTTTAGATAGTCGATCAGGAATTCACAGGCGGCAAAGCTCTCGCCACGGTGGCTCGCAGTTACCGCCACCAGCACGATCTGGTCCATCGGCTTGAGAATGCCTACGCGGTGAATCACCCGCGCGCCGAGGATGTCAAAGCGTCGTTGTGCCTCGTCGATCATGGCCTCGATCGCCTTTTCCGTCATGCCCGGGTAGTGTTCAAGCTCCATGCCGAGCACGGGCGTACCGCTGTCGCGCACAGTTCCAACAAAGGCGCATACGGCGCCGACCGTCGCCTGGCCAGCCCGAAGTTCGGCAATTTCGGCACGCACGTCGAAGTCTTCGGCCTGGACGCGAACGCGTGGCTTCGGCATTGAGGGCCTGTCCATAGCTCGTCAACCGCCAGTGACCGGGGGAAAGAACGCGACCTCGGCGCCATCATTCAGCGCCTGCGATTCGTTGCTCATCACCTGATTCAAGGCCATGCGCACCGCGCTGCCGCGGACCAGACATTGGGCATACGCGCCACCCTGCGCGATGAGTTGGTCACGCAAAGCGCCCAACGTCGGTGCCGTGGTGTCGACTAACTCACTGGAGCGGCCGATCGCTTCGCGGATGGATGCAAAGTACAAGACCCGGATTTTCATGCCAGCAGCTCCGCAAAAGGGACGTAACGCACAACGTCACCATGCCCGATGGCCTGACCGGGCGGGTTGTCGACCAGTCCGTCGGCCCACACGGCCGAGGTCAACACCGCCGAACTTTGGTTTGCAAACAGCTCCAGGCCGCCCTGCGGGTTGCGCCGCACGCGCAGGAATTCGCGACGTTTATCGGCTCTAGGCCAGTCAAAATGAGCGTTAGCAGCTACCGATTTCATAGCAAACTGACGCGTCCCCGCGAGCTTGAGCAGAAACGGACGCACCAGCAGCAAAAAGGTGACAAAGCTCGACACCGGGTTGCCCGGCAGCCCGATAAAGTGCGCCGCCCCGACTTGCCCGTAGGCAAATGGTTTGCCCGGCTTGATGGCGATCTGCCACAAGTCAATCGAGCCAAGTGCCTGCGCTGCGGCTTTGACATGGTCCTCTTCGCCGACCGAAACGCCACCACTGGTCAGGATCAGGTCATGCTCCCTGGCCGCCGACTGCAGTGCCTGCTTGGTAGCGTCCAGCCGATCGGGTACGATGCCGAGGTCGCTGACTTCGCAGCCAAGGCGCAGCAACAAGGCGCGCAGGAAGAATCGGTTCGAGTTGTAGATGGTGCCCGGCTTCATGTCATGCGGGGCCACGTCGCCGGGCATTACCAGTTCGTCGCCAGTCGAGAACAACGCCACCCGCGGGCGGCGCACCACGGTCACAAAATTCATGCCAATACTGGCCGCTAGACCAAGCCCAGCAGGCGTGAGCCGCTCGCCTTTTGATAGCACGACGGTACCATTGGCAACGTCTTCCCCGGCGCGTCGTATCCATTGGCCCGCTACTGGAACGGTTTTGATGCTCACCTCACCAGAGGCTGTGACTTCGCAATCCTCCTGCATCACCACAGCGTCCGCGCCCTGGGGAATCGTGGCGCCGGTAAAGATCCGTGCCGCACTGCCAGTTACCAACGGCGCGCCCTGCGCGCCTGCCGCGATGCGCTGGCTCACCGGCAGCACGGTGGGACTCGCGCTCACATCGGCACAGCGCAGCGCGTAGCCGTCCATCGAGCTGTTGTCGTGCGCCGGAACGTGCAGCGCACTAACCAGGTGCTGCGCCAACACCCGGCCGTCAGCGTCAAAAGTTGCCACCTGCTCGGTCTGGCCCAGCGGTGCTGCAAAAGCCAGCAACTCGGACAAGGCCTGCTCCAGTGGCCGCAGCGGCGTACGCGGCATGTTCATGGGCAATGCTGGGTGATGAAGCGCTTGATCGCCACCGGGTCAGCGGCCATGCGTGTGACGCGCCGCGGCAAGCCCTCAAGCCCGACAAAAGACGCCGGGCGCTCGGGTTCGCGGCCGAGCGCTTCCTTCACGGTGGCGGCAAACTTGATTGGCAATGCGGTCTCTAACACGATCATCGGCACGCCCGCCTGGCGGCGCTCAAGCGCCACCTTCAGCGCGTCAGCGGTGTGCGTGTCAATGATGACGCCGTACCGTTCATTGGCAAGCCTTATCGTCTGCAATCGGTTGCTATGCGTGCTTTTACCGCTCTCAAATCCATAGCGGTTGGCAGCCTGGGCAAAAACCGGATCGACCCCCAGATCGAAACGTCCACTGTCCGACAGCGCGGCTCCGAAAAGTCCCTTGGTGCGTGCGCCGTCGCGCCCGAGCAGGTCAAAAACAAAGCGCTCGAAATTGCTGGCCTTGGAGATATCCATCGAAGGACTGGAGGTCTCAAACGTGTCGGCGCTGCCGCGCAGGCGATACACACCAGTGCGGAAGAACTCGTCGAGTACGTCGTTCTCGTTGGTCGCCACCACCAGCTTGTCAATCGGCAGGCCCATCATGCGCGCCACGTGACCAGCGCAGACGTTACCGAAGTTGCCCGAAGGCACCGCAAAACTTACTCTTGGCGCCCCACACTGAAAGTAACCTGCAAAGTAGTAGACGACCTGCGCGAGCAAGCGCGCCCAATTGATCGAGTTGACGGTGCCAATCCGGTACCTGCGTTTGAACTCAAGGTCGTTGCTGACCGCCTTGACCATGTCCTGGCAATCGTCAAACACACCGTCAACGGCGATATTGAAGATGTTCTCGTCCATCAGGCTGAACATCTGTGCCTGCTGAAACTCGCTCATGCGCCCGTGCGGGCTGGTCATGAAAACGCGCACACCCTTCTTGCCGCGCATCGCATATTCGGCGGCGCTGCCGGTGTCGCCGCTGGTGGCGCCCAGGATATTGAGTTCTTCACCACGGCGGGTCAACTCGTACTCGAACAGGTTGCCCAGCAACTGCATCGCCATGTCTTTGAAAGCAAGCGTGGGTCCGTTGGACAGCGCTTCGAGGTACAAGCCGCTTTCGAGTTCGCGCAGAGGCACGATTTGCTCGCTGCCAAAAACCGCCGCGGTATAGGTCCTGGCGCAGATCGCGCGCAAGTCCGCTGGCACGATGTCGTCGATGTACAGCGAGAGGATTTCGAACGCCAGGGCGGCGTAGCCCTGCTCGTGGTAAATGCCGCGCCAGCGACCGAGCAAGGCCGTGTCAACCTGCGGGTAGTGCGCGGGCAGGTACAGGCCACCGTCGGGCGCCAGTCCTTCGAGCAGGATTTCACAAAAACGCTTGCCCCCGGCAGCGTCTGTTGTACTGGCACGGGTCGAGACGTATTTCAAGCCAGTTCTTCCTTGCGAATGCGCTTGATCGGTTCGAGGACCGTGGGCAGCGCCTGCATTTGGGCGATGGCCGTGTTCATCGTGCCTTCGAGCGTGTCGTGCGTAAGAATGATCAGGTCCGTCTGGGTCGAGCCGACGCCGCCAACCTCGTCGGCCTCGCGCTGCAGCAAGGCGTCGATGCTGATGTTTTGTCCGGCCAGGATGCCCGTTACCTTGGCCAGCACACCCGCCTCGTCGGCAACGCGCAGACGCAAGTAGTAACTGGTGAGCACGGCACTCATCGGCAGCACCGGCAAGTCCGCCATGGCCTGATCCATCGTATGGGGCTGAAACGCCAGATGCGGCACCCGGTTCAGAGGATCCGCCGTGTGCAGGCGCGTGATATCGACCAAGTCGGCGATCACCGCGCTGGCAGTGGGCTCCGAGCCCGCGCCCTTGCCATAGTACAGCGTTGTGCCCACAGCGTCCCCCTGCACCACAACCGCGTTCATCGCGCCCTCGACATTGGCGATCAGCCGCTTGGCGGGCACCAGGCTTGGGTGCACCCGCAACTCGATGCCCTCGGGGGTGCCACGCGCCGCGTCGGCCCCACGCCGCTTGGTGATCCCGAGCAGTTTGATGCGGTAACCAAGTTGCTCGGCGTAGCGGATGTCGACCGCACCGAGCTTGCTGATGCCCTCGACGTAGGCCCGGTCGAATTGCACCGGGATGCCAAAAGCCATTGCCGACATGATCGTCAACTTGTGCGCAGCGTCCACACCCTCGATGTCAAACGTGGGGTCGGCCTCGGCGTAACCCAGGCGCTGTGCGTCGGCCAGCGCAGCGGCGAAGTCCAAACCCTTGTCGCGCATCTCAGAGAGAATGAAATTGGTCGTCCCGTTGATGATGCCCGCAATCCACTCGATGCGGTTCGCGGTTAGCCCCTCACGCAGCGCCTTGATGATCGGGATGCCCCCGGCCACGGCGGCCTCAAATGCCACCATCACGCCTCGGGCAGAGGCTGCGGCAAAGATCTCGGTGCCATGCACGGCCAACAGAGCCTTGTTGGCCGTGACCACGTGCTTGCCAGCGGCAATCGCCTGCAGCACCAACTCCTTGGCCACCCCGCAGCCGCCAATCAGCTCGATCACAATATCGATCTCGGGACGGGCAATCACCTTGCTTGCGTCACCCACCACCTCGACCCCGGGGCCAACAAGGCCTTGCACCCGCGCCGGGTCCAAGTCGGCGACCATTGTGATCTCGATGCCGCGACCGGCACGCCGCTTGATTTCTTCCTGGTTGCGTCGCAGCACGTTGAACGTGCCCGAACCCACCACACCCATACCGAGCAGGCCTGCTTGAATTGGTTTCATAAGATTTCCAAAGGTAAAACAGCCGCCAACGCAAGCACTGCAAGCACGGGTAGCTATGAATTTGATAGTTAGCTAATCGCCGAATCGCTTCCGATAGATCTCCAGGAACTTCGCGATGCGACCGATGGCCTCGCGCAAATCGTCCTCATGCGGCAGGAACACGATCCGAAAGTGATCTGGCGCAGCCCAGTTGAATCCGGTGCCCTGCACCAGCATGACACGCGTTTCCTGCAACAACTCGAGAAAAAACTGCTGATCGTCGACGATTGGGTACACGCTGGGATCGAGCCTGGGGAACATATAAAGGGCGGCCATAGGCTTGACACAGGTGACCCCGGGAATCGCCGTGATCAGCTCATAGGCCAGATCGCGCTGGCGGCGCAAGCGCCCGCCTTCAGCAACCAATTCCCGGATGCTCTGGTAGCCACCCAGGGCCGTCTGAATCGCCCACTGTCCGGGCACGTTCGAGCACAGACGCATATTCGAGAGCATGTCCAGGCCTTCGATGTAGTCGCGCGCAAGTTTCTTGTCACCCGAGACCACCAACCAGCCCGCGCGGTAACCGCACGAGCGGTAGCTCTTGGACAAGGAGTTGAATGTCAGGGTCAGCACATCCTCGGACAAACTGCCCATCGCCGTATGGTCGGCGTCGTCGTAGATCACCTTGTCGTAGACCTCGTCAGCAAAGATCACCAGATCGTGCTCGCGCGCCAGCGCGATGATCGCCATCAGCAGTGCATCAGAATAGAGTGCGCCGGTCGGATTGTTCGGGTTGATCACCACGATGCCCCGGGTCCGCGGCGTGATCCTGGCACGTATATCAGCCAGGTCCGGCATCCAGCCGTTGGCCTCGTCGCAAACGTAATGCACGGGCGTGCCGCCGGAGAGGCTCACGGCGGCCGTCCACAGCGGATAGTCAGGCGATGGGAGCAACAGTTCATCGCCGTTGTCAAGCAGCGCGTTGGTCGCCATCACGATCAGTTCGCTCGCGCCGTTGCCCAGGTAGATATCGTCGAGCACAACACCCTGGATACCCTGGGTCTGGGTCTCGTGCATAACGGCCTTGCGCGCCGCAAAGATGCCCTTGCTGTCCGAGTAGCCGGCCGAGTTTGGCAGGTTGCGGATCATGTCCTGCTGGATTTCTTCCGGCGCATCAAAACCAAATACCGCCAGGTTGCCGATATTGAGCTTGATGATCTTGTGGCCTTCCTCCTCCATCCGGTGCGCCGCGTCCATGATCGGCCCGCGAATGTCGTAGCAAACGCTGGCAAGTTTGGCTGATTTGCGAATGGTCTTCAATAGCCCTCCAACGGCGATTCAGGCGAGGCGAAACGTATAATTTGACCACAATTCGGTCGACGGCCTTTGTGCCGCGACGCAGGTCGCGCCCCCCGATTCGATCCTCGAGACCATGAAGCTCCAACCAGACATCATCAGTGTGCAATCGATCAGCGGCTACGGCCCGGGCTGGATTGGTGTCGGTCAGGAACGGGTGACGGACAGTGTGGTCATTGGTTCGGGCGGCGAGCGCCAGCCCTGGCCGTGTCGACGCTTCGAGGATCTGAGCGCCGAGCATTTCAATCAGTTGCTGGCCCTGGACGCCGACCTGATCATCTTCGGCAGCGGCTCACGCATTCGCTTTCCACGCCCCGACTGGATTCGGGTTCTGGTCGAACAGCAGATTGGCATCGAAACCATGGACACGCAGGCAGCGTGCCGGACTTACAACGTACTGGCCGCAGAAGGACGCCGCGTTGTCGCCGCGTTGCTGCTCGAGACCGGGGCGGACGAAACCGGCACAGTGGCGAAAAGCCGCTTGTGAATTTCAGGGTAAAATCACGCCTTGTAGCCGGGGGCGCCGCAGCGCTGTCACAGGATAGCGCCCACGACTTGAGAGAACGACGCATCCTGTCTCACGAGATTTAAGAACTATGGCGATTGTTGTCAATAAACCCATCCCTGAATTTGAGTCCAATGCCACCAGTGGCGTCAAGGTAACGAATACATCGCATCTTGGAAAGACCGTCGTCCTGTACTTTTATCCCAAAGACAACACACCAGGCTGCACCACGGAAGCGATGCAATTCAGGGACAAATACAAGGACTTCGTGAAGGCCGGTGCGACTGTTTTTGGCGTCTCGCGCGACAACATGAAGTCGCATGACGAATTCAAAGCCAAGCTTGAACTGCCTTTTGAGCTGATTGCCGACACTGAAGAAAAGATGTGTCATATGTTTGGCGTCGTCAAGAACAAGATCATGTACGGCAAGAAGGTCAAGGGCATCGAGCGAAGCACGTTCCTGATTGGCGCCGACGGCTGCCTCAAGGAAGAGTGGCGCGGGCTGAAGGTGCCGGGCCATGTCGACGACGTCCTCAAGGCGGTCAAGGAACTCAAGAAAACTGCAGCGCTGGTCTGAGACCCCGGCGCACGCCAGCGTCTCTGCGCATGCCTCTTCCAACTCCTCCTTCCCAGCGCGCTGCCCTGCTCGCCCAACCGGACTACGAGGTCCGCGCCAGCGCCGACCTCAAGACGCGAACGGTCGATCACCGTGGCCACTCTCAGATCGAAGCAGCGGCGGTGCCCACGCGCCCGGACCGGCCGCAACTCGACGCGCCCAGCGTGGCCACGCTCAGGACCGACGGTAAAGCTTCTGCGCGCGCTGCCAACTTGAGCCAGGGAAAGGGCCTGGCAAGCGTGCTCGACCCCGAAGTTCGGCCCTCGCCGCAGGGCAAGAAACGCCGCGTCAACGCCGCGGGCACACCCAAGTTGTTTGTACTCGATACCAACGTCCTGTTGCACGATCCGACCTGCCTGTTCCGCTTTGAGGAGCATGACATCTTCTTGCCGATGGTGGTGCTCGAGGAACTCGATGCGCACAAAAAGGGAACCACCGAGGTCGCCAGAAATGCCCGTCAGGCCAGCCGTACGCTCGACGCGCTGGCGGCCCATCATGGCGGGGATATGGCCACCGGATTGCCATTGAACAATACCGGCCATAGGGAAGCGGGCGGCAAGCTGTTCTTTCAGACCGGCGTGCTGGACTACACGCTGCCGCAGAGTCTGCCTCAGGGCAAGGCAGACAATCAAATTCTCGGAGTTGTGGAAGCACTGCGCCAGCATCGGGTCGGATCGGGCGCCGGCACCGGCGCGCCCGTGAGCGAAGTTGTGCTCGTTTCCAAAGACATCAACATGCGCGTCAAAGCGCGCGCGCTGGGTCTGGCGGCAGACGATTACCAGAACGACAAGACCCTGGCAGACGGTGATTTGTTGTACGACGGTGCGCTGGCGTTGCCAGCCAATTTCTGGGCCACCCACGGCAAGACGGTTGAGAGCTGGCAGCAAGGCGCACACACGTTCTACCGGGTCACTGGCCCGCTCGTACCAAGTTTGCTGATCAACCAGTTTGTTTACTTTGAATCCCCAGGCGAACCCAGCCTGTACGCCCGTGTCACCGAGATTCGCGGCAAAACCGCGGTGTTCAAGACGCTCAAAGACTACACGCATCTGAAGAACACCGTCTGGGGTATCACGGCGCGAAACCGCGAGCAAAATTTCGCGATGAACCTGTTGATGGATCCTGAAATAGATTTCGTCACGCTGACCGGAACGGCTGGCAGCGGCAAAACGTTGATGGCGCTGGCTTCGGGCCTGACGCAGGTGCTTGACGACCGGCGTTATACCGAGATCATTGTGACGCGGGCGACCGTGAGTGTGGGCGAGGACATCGGCTTTCTGCCTGGTACCGAAGAAGAAAAGATGGGTCCGTGGATGGGCGCGCTCGACGACAACCTCGAAGTGCTTGGCAAGACCGACACGAGCGCGGGCGAATGGGGTCGGGCCGCCACCGGTGAACTCATCCGCAGCCGCATCAAGATCAAGAGCCTGAACTTCATGCGCGGGCGCACTTTTCTGAACAAATTTGTGATCATCGACGAAGCGCAAAACCTCACACCCAAGCAGATGAAGACGCTGATCACGCGTGCCGGCCCGGGCACCAAGATCATTTGCATGGGAAACTTGGCACAAATCGACACGCCATACCTCACCGAAGGTTCATCGGGCCTGACATTTGCCGTTGACAAGTTCAAGGGTTGGCCGCACAGCGGGCACATCACGCTGGCGCGCGGCGAGCGCTCCCGGCTCGCCGACTTCGCCGGCGAGGCTTTGTGATCTGAGCGCCGCGGCTACGCCGCGACGATCAATGCGGCAGCCGGTAGTTGCGAGAATGCGAGGCTCAGCCGGATGATGCCGCCGGCCACGACAAGACCCTCACCCGTGAGCACATTGGTCAGCCGTGCGCCCTCTGGCAAGTCGATAGCAACGCAGGTGTCGCTCCACACTGACTCCCCCAACGGCAACGCCGCTGGCATGCCGGGCAGTCTGGAGAACAAGCGCCCGGCAATCACCACCAGGTGCGCGCTGCCGTGGCGTCGCGAAAACGCAAGAACATGCTGTGCATGCTCACCCTTGACCTTGAGCGCGGCGTAGTCGCCGTCGCGAAACAGCAGCGGCTGCTGTCGGCGCAAGGACAGCAGACGCCAGGTCAGCCATAGCTTGGCACGACCGTCAAGCAGTGTTGAGAGCAAGGTCGTCGCCTGTGCCGGATCGAGTGCTTCCAGATCGGCCAGGGACTGTTCAAGCGCAGCGTAGTCAACGGGGCGCCGGTTGTCTGGATCGACCAGCGTCAGGCCGATAATCTCTTGGCCCTGATACAGATCGGGCACACCGGGCGAGGTGAACTTGAGCAGTGTCAACGTGAGGCTATTGAGCGCACCAAACCATGCCAGCGTGGTCGCCAGCGCCTGCAGATCATTCAGAAACTCGTGGTCGTGATCCTTTTTGAGTACCGCCCGCACAAAGCCTTCGAGCGAGCCTTCATAGGCTTCATCCGGATGCGTCCAACGCGTATGAAGCTTGGACTCGCGTGCAGCCTTGATCATGTACTGCACGATGCGATCGCAGTAGGACTCTAGCGCTGCCTCCCCAAGTTCACCTGCGGGAAGCGTTCCCAACAAGGTCTGGTACAGCAGGTACTCATCCCCGTGCGATGGCGCCCCGATCGGTGCGCCCGCCGCCTCCAGCTGCTGGCGCACGCGACGGTTCAGGCTGCGCCAATGGCGCAACGCCAGACGCCAGCGGGCGGGCATCTCCGACAACACATCGATGCGGTTGCGCACATCCTCAGAGCGCTTGTTGTCGTGTGTTGAGGTGGCCAGCATCGTGTGCGGCCAAAGCCGCGCCCGCAACGCGCTGGCTTCGTGAAAATCAGCCACCGTCACGCCAAATTGGGCGGGATCGCCGCCGACCTCGTTGAGCGAACTCAAGGGAAAGTAACGGTAGAAAGCCGTGTCCTCGACCCCCTTGGCCGCAACTGGCGCGCTGAATTGCTGGAACCGCACCGCAAAGTGCCGCACCCGCGCGCGCAGGCCCTCGGGGGCTCCCCGCACGGCTTCACCCAACAGCGTCTGGCGTACAAAACCAAAAACCGACAGATCCGCATCGTCACTGTGGCGCTGCGCATCGCGCATGGCCCAGTCCATGTAGCGCAGGTCTTGCGCGGAGGGCTCGTCGATGATGTAGGTACGGTAGACCGGCATGCAAGCGGCCATCTCGGTCAGGGCGCGGCGCAAGGCGTTGAGCGTGTAGTCGCGGGTTCGCCGATCCGCGCGGGCGATGCGCAACAACTCGGTCGACAGGACATTGAGCTCGGACGCCAGTGCCGTGCGGATGACGTCGCGCTTGCCAGCGTGCGCCTGCTCCTCGAAGCCGTCAACGACGCCCGTGAAGTTGCGCCAGAGGGTGTCGAATTTGGCTGCCGCCGACGTATCGACCAAAATGCCATTGGCCAGATTGGCGAAGCGGTAACCGGTCATACCGTGGATATGCCAGTTTTCCGGCACCTCCTCGTGCGGTGCGGCAATCTTTTCGGCCACCACATAGAGCGGTCGCGCCGGGCGGCCCTCATGATCCACGTCCGGCAGCACCAGGCCGGCACGGCTGGCATAACCCTGCTGCAATTGCGCGAAGTAGCGCGCCGGATCGTAAAGTCCGTCGGGATGATCGATGCGAAGCCCGTCGACGACTCCGGCAGCCGCAAGGTCCAGCGCGAACGATTGTGTGGCTTCGAACACTTCTTCGCGTTCCATGCGCAGCGCCGCCAGCTCATTGATATCAAAAAAGCGCCGGTAATTGATCTCGTCGGCGGCCACGCGCCAGTAGGCAAGCCGGTACGCCTGCTCCTCGATCATTGCATGGAGTTCATCGCGTGCACTGGCGAGGTTGATTTCCGCCACGGCCGCGACGATAGCCTGCGCCACCGCGGGCTGTCGCGCCACCAGCCGCGCCAGTCGTGTCTTGAGCAGTTCCTTGTCACGCGCGCGCTCGGCTCGCTCACCGGACTCGGTCGCATGGCGACCCGGCAGGTGACCCAACGCGGTCGCCGTGCTGGCCAGACTGGCCGCCAGATCCGGATCCTCGATCCGCGCCTGCGCCTTCGTCAGTACCGGGGAATAACTCTCGGGCGCGAGCGGGAAGTGATGCTCAAAGTAGTGCAGTGCCAGGCTGCCGGTAGCGGCCTCGAAACGCAGCACCAAATCACCGCTCGACAGCACATCACCGTAATGATCGCCGAGCACGGGTAAAAGCACCTTGCCGGTCAACTCCGGGTTGAGTGGTTGCCAGTCGATGTCGAAGTGCTGCGCGTACAGCGAGGCGGGACCGTTTTCCAGCACATCCATCCACCACGCGTTGTCACCGCCCATGACCCCCATGTGGTTGGGAACCAGGTCCAGCAATTGGCCCAGACCATGTTCACGCAGGGCTCTGCTGAAGCGATCAAAGCCGTCACGCCCGCCGAGCTCAGGGTTGACCTCATGGTGCGCCACCACGTCATAACCATGCATGCTGCCCACGCGCGCCCGTTGAATCGGCGAGCAGTACACATGGCTCACGCCCAGGCGAACAAGGTAGGGCAGGATACGGATCGCATCGTCAAACCCGAAGTCCTTGTGGAACTGAAGCCGGTAGGTGGCACGCGGCACCTTGGCCGGCGGACAGCCAAGCGGGGCCGCTTGACCCTTGCGTTGCGGACGCAGACGCGCGAGCCTGCGGCTCAGGCTCTCCATCAGAGGATGATTTGCCAGTGCCTGCAAGTCCAAGGGCAGCTTGCGCCGCCAATTGGGCTGTTCATCGACCGTCGCAGGCATATTGACCTGCTCGGTCTCTCCGAGCACATCCTCAAGCTGGACCAGCATTAGCGCCGCTGGTGTGGATGCCAGAAAGGCGTGAATCGCCTCCACCGTTCGCGGTGACAGGCTCTGGCTCCCGGCCGCCTCGGCGACCTCTGGCGCCGACAAAAGGCCAGCGCGATCGAGTGCCGTCAGCAACCGGATGCGTTCCTGGGCCCGGTCGAGGAGTTGCTTCTCGAACACCGGCAGATCCGGGAATAAGCCCAGTTGCAGGCGCAGGCGCAAGTCGCGCCCCATCCACCAGCCCGCGAGCGGCGCCAGGTCATGGGTGCTGACGGCCACCAGCGCGTCGGCCGGGTACTCTGCGGGGGGCTTGAAGGCACCATCGGTGCCGCGTTCAAAGTACAACAGGCGATACGACAGGATTTCAAATTTCGCCAGCGCGGCGCGCATCGTGTCAGCAACCGTCCCCAGGTCTTCGCCGATCACCATGCAACGATGGCGCTGGCTCTCCAGCGCAACAATGGCCAGCATCTCGTCCACGTGGTAATGGACATAGGCACCGTCGCTTGCAGTTTTCCCCGGCGGTATCCAGAACAGGCGCATCAGCCCCATCACATGATCCAGGCGCAGCGCACCGGTGCCACGCATATTGGCGCGCAGCGTGTCGATGAAGAACCGGTAGTGACTCTGTCGCAGCCTATCGGGTCGCAGAGGAGGCAGACCCCAGCCCTGTCCGTTCGGATTGAACTCATCGGGCGGGGCGCCAATGCTGGCATCCGCAGCAAAGCAATCGCGCTCGCTCCAGACATCCGAGCCTGCCCGGTCCACCGAGACCGCGAGATCGACATACAGACCCACGCCCATGCCCAGTGCGCGACATTGGTCGCTGGCGCGTGCCAGTTGAATGGATGCCACCCATTGCAGGTACTGGTGGTACTGTACACGCCGGGCCTGTTGCTCAGCGAACAAGGTCACAGCGGCGCTTACCGGATCGCGGTAAGGCTCTGGCCACACCGGCCAACCCCAAACCTTGGGATCCGTCGCGTGAAAGTGAGACTGGATTGCCTCGAACATCGCGTGGCGACGCAGCGCCTGTCCGCCTGCTTCGACGAAAGAAAGAAAGGCGCGACCCGTAGCATCGAGCGCGTCGCTACCATCGTTCGACAGATGGCGCTCATGGAACTGCGCGAACAGCAACTCCAGTATCTCGAACTTCGCTGCAGCCACACCAACATGATCGACCAGCGGAGCTTCGCGCAAAGTGGCCAGTCTTGACTGGAACTCCGCCGAGAACACGAGCCGACGCGCGCGCTCGCAGTTGGCAAATTCGTCAACCGACTCGACGTCGATATATAGCACGTTGAGTTGCAGACGCGACGACGGACTGTAGGGGCTCGCGTGCGCAGGATTGTGCGGGAACAGCGCGTGCAAGGGGTTCAGGCCGATGAGGTCCGCGCCGCGCCGGGCGACTTGCCCGATCAGTTGCGCCAAATCGCCAAAGTCGCCGATGCCCCAGTTGCGTCTTGAGCGCAGCGAGTACAGTTGCACGGTCGGGCCCCAGCACTTGCCGCCGTCCTTCAGGACCGCAGGACGATAACAATGCTCGGGCGCACTGATCACCAGCGTCTCGCCGACCAGTCCATCGACGTTGAGCCGATGGTAGCCCGCTGGGAGCTGTATGGCCAAAGGAAGTCTGCGTTCGCACCACGTCACACCGTCGATTTGGATGCGCGCGACTTCAGCCAGGGCGAGCACATCAACCTCTGCTTCATGGCGCGTTCCCCCCTCCTCGCTCAGTTGCCAGCGAACCCGCTTCACCGACAACGGCAGACGCAGTGAAAGGGTCCACTCCGGGGTCGAACTCTGAATGGCGACTGCCGGAGGCAAGGCAAGCTGCCATGAGGCCCGTTGCCCGGCGGCCAACGCGGCCTGTGTGCTGGCCGGACCGTCAAGACCGACGTCAAACTCACGCAGCAGCGCCATCAGGTTCTCGCTGGAGACCGTGTGTCGCTGTCCCCAAATATCCTCGTAATCTGGCGAAATACCGTGCTGCGCGCAGACTTGCCTCAGCGACTCGGCGATGTTGGTGTTCGGATGCTCAGACATCGCCAACTTCCTGCAGGCTCACGTGCACCGCGCCGCGTGCCAACCGCAGCGAGGCTTCACCTTGTGGATCAACGCCTATGGAATGGATCACGGTGCCGCGAACCGGATCCATCACCACGCTCGGCTGCGCGCCAAAATGGGCGAGCAGGTGAAGCACGGGCGCGGGCCGCTGTCCTGCAGCTTTTCCGAGCGCCCACTGCACGCGCAAAGTCGCGCCATCACACTGGAAACTTCCAGCCCCGGGCTGGCCCGGCAACAGCGGCACCAAGTGGCGTCGGCGCACTGCAAGGAGTTGGCGCACGTCAGCGAGCCAAGCGGCGTGTGGCGGGGTCGTGCGCTCGTGCCAGCGAAGCTTGGATGCGAGAAACGTCGATTCAAGATTAGGGTCCGGAATTCGTGCCTGCGCCGCTTCACTGGTAAAGGCTGCGAAACGGCCGAATTCCGCACGCCGACCGCGGGACACCGCAGCCGCGAGTTCAGCGCCAAAGTCGCAAAAATACTGGAACGATGTGGAGGCGGCAAACTCCTCGCCCATGAACAGCATGGGCACATGCGGCGACAACAGCACGCACGCGCAGGCCGCGCGCACCAGATCGGGGTCGCCCAGAGCATGAATGCGTTCCCCAAAAGCACGGTTACCCACCTGATCATGGGACTGAAGAAACGAAACAAAAGCGCCCAGCGGCAGATGCGTGCTGGGTTCGCCACGCGCCTCGCCCTCACGAAATGGCGAAGCTTGCCCCTGGTAGATGAAACCCTGTGCCAGTGCACGCCCGAACTGGGCCACCGGAGCCTGCGCATAGTCGGCGTAGTAGCCGTCGACCTCGCCCGTGCTCAGCACGTGGACGGCATGGTGGAGATCATCGTTCCACTGCGCTGTGCCAGCGAGCGGCACGCCGGCGCTGTCGCGTTCGAGCAAGGAGGCCTGATTCGTGTCGTTCTCCAGCACCACATGCACGGGACGCCGACTCCCGGGGCCGACACGCAACGCCTGACAGATTTCGCGCACGATATGGCACTCGGAGTCGTCACGTATGGCGTGAATCGCGTCCATACGAAGACCGTCAAAATGAAACTCCTCGACCCAGTAAAGCGCGTTGTGGACGTAGAAATCGCGCACCGTGCGCGAGTCCGATCCGTCATAGTTGATGGCCGCCCCCCAAGGCGTCTGGTGCGCCGTGTTGAAGAATTGCGGGCAGTAGGCATGCAGGTAATTGCCTTCGGGTCCAAAATGGTTGTAAACCACATCGATCAGCATCATCAATCCGAGTGCGTGGGCGGCGTCAACCAGCGCCTTGAGTTCGTCCGGGGTGCCGTAGCAAGCGTCAGGCGCGAATTGCAAAACGCCGTCGTAGCCCCAGTTGCGCCGACCCCGGAAATCAGCCAGCGGCATTAACTCGATAGCGGTGATGCCAAGATCGGCAAGCTCGGCCAGTCGAGCCTGTGCCGCGGCAAACGTACCCTCAGGCGTGAAGGTGCCGACATGAAGCTCGTAGATCACCGCCTCGTTCCACGGTCGGCCAGTCCAGGCGTCATCACTCCACGCATAGCCCTCAGGGTCAATCACCTGGCTGGTGCCGTGCACATCATCGGGGTTGAAGCGCGAGGCAGGGTCAGGAAAGCCCTGACCATTCGCAAGGCGGTAACGGTAGCGGTCACCCGCCCTGGCGGTGGGCACATCAAGCCGGTGCCACCCATCGGCCTCGTGAGTCATGGGATGCGAGGTAATCGGGGCAGTGGACCCAAGTTCGAGCACAAGTTGATCGACACCCGGCGCCCATAGCGCGAACCCAACCCCGCCGCGGCGAATTACGGTGGCGCCGAAGGGCATGGCATGGGCGCGCCTCACGGACGACTCCGGCTGCGAGTCAGCAATACCAAGGATCGGCTTGCCAATGGATAGCTCGGGCCGGTCCACGCCGGTGGCGCTGCGTAGGCGTCCTCTGTCTGACTCGGCAGTTGGACTTGCGTTGCCGTATCGAACAGCAACAACCATTCACCTTCGACCGCGCCTGGGAGTGCCACCATGATTTCTTCGTGATGAGCGTTGAAAAGCAGAAGAAAGTCATCGTCCCCAAGGGCTTCACCGCGCGGTCCTCGCTCCGAGATCCCCAGGCCCGACATCAGCATCGCCAGGCAGCGGGCATTGCCGTCGCTCCAGTCCCCGGGCGTCATTTCGGCACCGTCGGGCTTGAACCAGCACACGTCCTTGCTGCTATCGCCATTGACCGGTTTGCCCTCAAAAAAATTGCTGCGCCGAAACAGGGGATGCGCTCGGCGCAGGGCGATCAGGCGTTGTACGAAGTGGGTCAGGGCCTCACGCTCCGCGCTCCACGTCCAGTCCAGCCAGCCCAACTCGTTGTCCTGATGGTAGACGTTGTTGTTGCCCAACTGGGTGTGGCCACGTTCGTCGCCTGCCAGGAGCATCGGCACGCCCTGCGACAGCAACAAAGTGGCCAGCAGGTTGCGCTTCTGGCGCTCGCGCAGAGCGAGGACTTCCGGGTCCTCGGTGGGCCCCTCCACGCCGCAGTTCCAGGACAGGTTGTTGCTGCTGCCGTCACGGTTGTCTTCGCCGTTGGCCTCATTGTGCTTGTCGTTGTAGGAGACGAGGTCGTTCAGGGTGAAACCGTCGTGCGCCGTGACGAAATTGATACTGGTATAGGGCCGTTTGCCTGACCAGCCATACAGGTCATGCGAACCTGTGAGACGCTGAGCAACGTCGCCAATCACACCGCCGTCGCCTCGCCAGTAGCCGCGCATGCCGTCGCGGTAGCGGTCGTTCCACTCGGCCCAACCATGCGGGAAGTTGCCCACCCGGTAGCCCCCGTGCCCCAGGTCCCACGGCTCGGCAATCAGCTTGACACGGTTGAGCGTCGGGTCCTGCCGGATGGCATCAAAGAAGCCACCCAGGTTATCCACCTTGCCGCCTTCGCGCGCCAGCGCCGAGGCCAGATCGAAACGAAAGCCGTCGACGTGCATTTCCTCAACCCAGTAACGCAGAGAGTCCATCATGAGCTGCAAGGTGCGGGGATGCTCGATGTTGATGGTGTTGCCACAGCCGCTGAAGTCGTCGTAATAGCGCAGATTGTCTGGCTTGCTGATGTAGTAGGAGGCGTTGTCGATGCCCCGCATCGACAGCGTGGGGCCGAGCTGATTGCCCTCGCACGTGTGGTTGTAAACCACATCAAGAATGACTTCAATCCCGGCAGAATGCAGCGTCTTGACCATGGTCTTGAATTCCTTGACCTTGCCAGACGCGCTGTAACGCACCTCTGGCGCGAAGAAGCCCAGGGTGTTGTAACCCCAGTAGTTCTGCAACCCCTTCTCGGCAAGGTGACGGTCATTGACATAGCTATGCACCGGCAACAACTCAATCGTGGTGACACCCAGGCGCTTGAGGTAATCGACCACCGGGGCGCAGCCAAGTCCGGCGTAAGTGCCCCGCAGTTGCGGCGGAACATCGGGATGGGTCATGGTGAAGCCGCGCACATGCAACTCGTAGATGACCATGTCCTGCCAGGGAGTCGATGGACGATGGTCATCACCCCAGGTAAAGGCGGGCTCGAGTACACGGCTTTTTGGCATCAGCGGCGCGCTGTCCCGACGGTCGAAGGAAAGGTCTTCGCGCTTGCTGCCAATCGTGTAACCGTACAGAGCGTCGCCCCAGCGAAGCTGTCCGACCAGGTCCTTTGCGTACGGATCGACCAGCAGCTTGTTGGGGTTGAAGCGGTGCCCCTCTTCGGGCTTGTAGGGGCCGTGCACCCGGTAGCCGTAAGCCAAACCCGGTCGTGCTTCAGGCAAATAGCAATGCCAGACGTCGTCGGTTCGTTCACGCAGCTCGATGCGCTTGAGTTCGCGCCGACCGGTCTCATCGAACAGGCACAACTCAACCTTCTCGGCATGTTGAGAGAACAGCGCAAAGTTGACGCCTTCGCCATCCCAATGCGCCCCGCGCGGATAGGCGTGGCCGGGCCAGACCGTTGTAATCAAATCGTTGGTTTTCATTATCTTCCCTTGCAGGGACCGTTGTTAGAAGGTCGGCACCTGCGCACTCGCAGACCGGGACATTGGTCGAACGTGGGCTGAGCTAGCGCGGGGGCTTCTCATGCACACTGTCTTTGCCCTCTCCGTCCCGTGGCCACCAGTGCTCAATGCGCTCGGCTGCCCAATCCTTGCCGCCCAGACCGAAGGCCAGCGCCAGCGCGAACACGACACCAGCCAGAATCACCAGAAAACTCTCGCGCACAATATCGCCGCCAACCTTGACATGATCCAGCGCGATCATCACGACAAACACCATGATCGCGTACTGTGCGATCTTGCCCAGCAGGCTGGCGTCCTGCAGTTTGATATTGCGACAGTAGGTGACGACGGTATCGCCCACGAAGCGCGCGAAATAAGAGCCGAATGCCAGAACAAGCAAAGCCACAAAGACGTTCGGAACGAACCATACGACCCGGGACAGCAAATCGGTGATGTAGGTCAGGCCAAGCCCGTTGAACGCAATCAATAGCGCCGCCAGAATGACGAGCCAATAGACAAGCAACCCAAAGAGGGTGCCGGTGTCCCCGGACATGCCGCCCTGGCGAAGAAACCCATCAAGACCCGAACGCTCGGTGAGGACATTGAAATTCAACGCCCTCAACGCTTTGGTCACTGCGATACGCGCCAATTTCGCGAGTAGCCAGCCACCGATCACGACGACCACGGCGATCAACAGACGCGGCAAAAAGGCGCCGATCTGAAAGAGAATGGCCCGGATGGGCTCAAGCCCGATGTTCAAAGTTTCCATAGTTCTTTCTCCTGTTTCTTGTCAAGGATGCGCTGACGCGCCTGCACCCAGCAGGGCCAAAATGCCTTGCAGTGGCACCTGAACCCAATCGACACGATTGTTGATTTCGTAACGCAGTTCATACAGTGCCTTCTCCAGCTCGAAAAAGCGCAGCATTTCCGGGTCAACCGAAAGCGCCGGCTCGGCCGAGGCCATTGTCTTGGCGTAGGCTCTCAGAAAAGTCTCGCGGGTTGCAAGTTCCCAGTCGCGCACGGCAGGTTCCAGTCGCACGAGCTCGTCGGCGTTTTGCGCAACGCGTCGCAAGGCTGACCAGCGCGCGTAATTGAACGAACGCAACATGCCCGCGACGTCGCGCAGGGGCGAGGTCTTGGCGCGGCGCTGTTCAAAGCTGCGAGCCGGCTCACCCTCGAAGTCGATGATCACAAAATCGTTGCCAGTCACCAGCACCTGCCCCAGGTGGTAGTCGCCATGACAGCGGATCTTGATGCGAGGCACAGAGCTGGTCTTTCCCGAAGCCATGCCACTCAGCACCTTTTCCTGTTGCGCGATCAGGGCCCGAGCTTCGCCCTGCGCAACCGCAGACAATTGGGGCAGGCGTTCGCGCAGAAGCATCAAAGTGGCGCCCGCCTCACTGGCCGCGCGCTGCTGCAACACAAGGACATCGCTCGCGGACAGCGGCTCCGGATCGAAAGCCGGGTCACCCGTTCGCCGTGCCAGGGCGAGGTGCAGTTCGGCCGTGCGCTGACCCAACGTCGCCGCCATCGGCAGGAAGCCGCCATGCGCCTGCGGTCCGAGCACAGGTTCACCAGCCGCATGCCGCAAGTCTTCCAGCATTCTTTCAGCATAGTGCAGCGTGTAGTCCCAGCCGTCCCCCTGATTGGACACATACCCCTGCACCAGGGCCAGCGTCATGCACCGCCCGCCATTTTCAAAGTATTCGAGCGCCCCCATCACCGGAACGCAGTTCGGGTAGTGCGCCACCTCCGTCAGGAAACGACCCATCTCCAGCTCAGGGTTCACGCCCTCACGCAATCGCCGGTAGCCCTTGAGAAACAGCTCATCACCCAGCGTCACAACGGTGTTGCTGCTGGTCGTGCCGGGGCGTGACACCGACATCGTCGCGATATCCTGCGCCGAGTGCTTGAACACCGCCGTCGGTTTGAACTGCAGTCGGCCCGCCGCCGTCGCAATTTCGTGGCCAGAACGCACCGCCTGCAGCACGGCGCGACAAAACGCCTCGTCGTAAAATGCGTCGCCCATCACGCCCACATTGGCTTGCTGGCGGATCTTTGCCAAAGTGGCCGGCGCCAGAGAGTTGATCCGATCTTCATCACGGTCTTCCCACGCCAATGCCAGCGGCATGAAATAAGTCGAATCCTCGGCCGGGCCCTCGAGTTTGAGAACCGGGAGCAGCCAGCTCAATTCACCGCTGTCCCACACCGCATGATCGACCAGTCGGGCGCGTTTGATGGCACTGCCCTTGGAGGCATACCAGCGCTGAATTTCGATATGACGCGGAAGCGCGTCGGTCTCAAACTGGGCGCGGATCCGCTCGGCCATGCCAATACGCCACGGCATCACACGATCCCGGAACAGGCTGGTCCAACCGTCAAACATGACCAGCGTTGGGTGGTCCTGCAACGCCAGGTGTTCCTGATGCCAGCTCGGAATTTCCGCGTTGCTGGCCAGCCTGAACCAGTAGAAACCGTACGATGGCAACGTCAGCAGGTAAGGCAATTCACCGATGGGGGGGAATGAGGTACGACCAAGCATCTCGACGGGTACGCGGCCCTTGTAAGACTGCAAGTCCAGCTCCACAGGCTGTGCCGCACGCGAGAGGTTGAACACGGTCAGGATCGTGTCGTTCTCGTACTCGCTCAGGTAAGCCAGTATCTTTCGATTTCCAGGCTTGAGGAAACTGCGTTTGCCGCGGCCAAAGGCATGACTGGTCTTGCGCACCGCGAGCATGCGCTTGGTCCAGCTCAGGAGTGAACTGGCATCACGCGCCTGCGTCTCCACGTTCAGCGCCTCGTAGCCATAGGTGGCGTCCATGATCGGCTGCAAATACAGACGCTGCGGATCGGCCCGGGAAAAACCGGCGTTGCGATCCGGACTCCACTGCATTGGTGTGCGCACCCCATTGCGATCACCCACAAACACGTTGTCACCCATGCCAATTTCGTCGCCGTAGTAAATGATGGGCGAGCCCGGCATCGACAACAACATTCCGTTCATCAGTTTGACCCGGTCCACGTCGTTTTCCATGAGCGGCGAGAGGCGGCGCCGGATGCCGAGGTTGATTCGGGCACGCGGGTCGGCAGCGTACATGCGGTACATGTAGTCGCGCTCTTTGCTGGTCACCATTTCCAGGGTCAACTCGTCGTGATTTCGCAGGAAGATGGCCCACTGGCAACCGTCGGGAATTTCCGGCGTCTGCTGCATGATCTCCACGATGGGATGGCGGTCCTCCTGCGCGATGGCCATGTACATGCGCGGCATCAACGGGAAATGGTAGGCCATATGGCACTCGTCACCGTCGCCAAAGTACTCGCGCACATCCTCGGGCCACATATTGGCTTCGGCCAGCAAAAATCGGTTCTTGTACTCGGCGTCGATGGCCGCGCGCAGCTTCTTTATCACATCATGCGTTTCGGGCAGGTTCTCGTTGCTCGTGCCGTCGCGCTCGATCAGGTAGGGAATGGCGTCCAGCCGGAAACCGTCGACGCCCATGTCGAGCCAGAAGCGCATCGTCTTGAGAACCGCTTCGAGAACCTTGGGATTGTCAAAATTGAGATCGGGCTGGTGACTGAAGAACCGGTGCCAAAAAAATGCATTCGCCACCGGGTCCCAGGTCCAGTTCGACGTCTCGGTGTCGGTGAAGATGATGCGCGTTCCCTTGTACAGCTGGTCAGTGTCACTCCAGACGTAGAAGTCACGTTCAGGCGAGCCCGCAGGTGCGCGCCGCGCGGCCTGGAACCACGGGTGATCGCTGGACGTGTGGTTCATGACCAGTTCGGTGATCACGCGCAAGCCGCGCTTGTGCGCCTCGGTCAACATTTCGCGAAAGTCAGCCAGCGTGCCATACTGTGGATGAACGTCCTCGTACTCGGAGATGTCGTAGCCATCGTCGCGCAGCGGCGAGGGATAGAAGGGCATCAACCAGATCGTATTGACGCCAAGTTCTTTGACATAGTCCAGCTTGGCGGTGACGCCCTTGAAGTCGCCCATGCCGTCATCGTTCGAATCAAAAAATGCCTTAACGTTGAGTTGGTAGATCACCGCGTCTCGATACCACAGCGGGTCATTGCTGCTGTCGATCTCGACGGTTTCGAGGGCCAAGGTGGGCACGGGAGCATTCATGGGTATTTGGCTTCAAAGGAAGTAGTCAAAGTCGCGCTCGTCGAGCACGCGCCTGCGCACGACAAAAATGTGCGCCGGCACGCTGTGCGGGTCAAGCCGGACAAAGTGGTGCGAGCCCTGCCACAAAAACCGCTGATTGCTGAGCAGATCGTGCATCTGGAAGGTCTGCGCCGACTCGACGCCTATGGATTGCGGATCGAGATGAACCCATCCGGTCTGGACGTTATGGGGATCGAGGTTCACCAACGTCACCACCACGTTATCGCCGTCGTCCGAGGTCTTGGCGTAGGCGAGCAGCTGGTCGTTGTCGATCTCGAGGAATCGCAAGCCATGGTCCACATGGAGCGCCCGGTTATCGCGGCGAATTTGATTGACGCGGGTGATGAACGGCGCCAGACTTCCGGCGTCCTTGTGATTCCAGATGCGCAACTGGTACTTCTCGGAGTCGAGATACTCCTCACCGCCGGGGTCCCTGGGCATGTGATCGCGCAACTCATAAGCCGGACCGTAGATGCCGTAGTTGGCGGCCAGTGTGGCGGCCAGGACCAGGCGCGCCATGTACACGGCCGGTTCCCCATCCTGCAGTTGTTCGTGCAGGATGTCGGGCGTGTTGGGCCACGCGTTCGGCCGGAAGTAATCGATGTCCGGGCCGCTTGAGAGCTCGGTGAAATACTCCGTCAGTTCCTGTTTGCTATTGCGCCAGGTGAAGTAGGTATAGGACTGCGAGAAACCCAGCTTGGCCAGACGGTGCATGACCTTGGGCCGCGTGAAGGCTTCGGCCAGGAAGAGCACTTCGGGGTGTTCGCGCTTGATTTCGGTAATGGCCCACTCCCAGAACCCAAAGGCCTTGGTGTGCGGGTTGTCCACACGGAAGATCTTGACGCCTTCGCCAATCCAGTGGTCGAACACGCTCTTGAGCTCTGCCCATAGCGCGCGCCAGTCCTCAGTCTCAAAGTTGAAGGGGTAGATGTCCTGATACTTTTTGGGCGGGTTCTCCGCATACTGGACGCTGCCGTCCGGGCGCCATCTGAACCAGCTCGGATGGGCCTTCACATAGGGATGGTCCGGTGCGCACTGGAAGGCGATATCGAGCGCGACCTCGATCCCGAACGTGGCCGCCTTCGCCAGCAAGTTCCGGAAGTCCTGTGGTGTGCCCAGCGCGGCCAGGATGGACTTGTGGCCCCCTTCCTCGGCGCCGATGGCCCAGGGGCTGCCAACGTCCGTCGGCCCCGCCACCAGCGCATTGTTTTTTCCTTTGCGGTGAACCCGACCGATTGGATGGATTGGAGGGAAATACAACACGTCGAATCCCATGGCCGCAATGGCAGGCAGGCGCGCCTGGACGTCCTTGAAGCTGCCGTGCGTGCCCGGCACGGAGGCCGTTGAACGCGGAAACAGCTCGTACCAGGCGCTGAAGCGAGCCCGGTCGCGATCCGCGATCAAGGGCAATTCCAGCGGGTACTGCGCGGCCAGACTCCGATCGGGATAGCGCGCAGCCACTGTGGCCAAGGTCTCGTCGAGCGCCAGTGCCTTGAGTCCCTTGGTATCGGCTTGCAGATCGGCCGCCTGGCTGTGCAGAGCCTTGGCCCAGTGGGTCAGCTCTTTGCGGTCCGCACCGCTGGCACGCCCCGCAGCGGACCTTATCTCGATGGCGCCAACCTGTGATGCAATGCGGATGTCGTCGTCATCGATGCGGCGCGCCATCTCATGTCGCCATGATTCAAACGGGTCGACCCAGGCGATGACGGTGTAACGGTAGCGCCCGACCGCGGTCAAAGCGAATTCCGCCGTCCAGACATCATTACCCATTGGTTTCATGGGAACTTCGCGCATCTCGGCCTGGTCTTCTTCGCGCCAGCACAACATGAGGCGCAGCACGTCGTGACCATCCGTGAAGCAATGGGCGGTGACACAGACGTTGTCACCCGCCACCCGCTTGACCGGGAAGCGCCCGCCGTCAACGCAGGGCAGAACGGCATCGATCACGGCGCGGATGCGCCCGTCCTGTGCCGGCGGATTGGATAGTTTGTATTCGACGTCAGTGGTCTTAGGCATGGGGTACGTGTTCCAGAATGAGGGTGGAAAGCGGTGGCAAAGTCAGACAAACCGAATGAGACCGACCATGCGAACGAACTGGCGCGGCTTCTACGCCGCCAAAATTGCCCCAGCCAGAGCCGCCGAATTCGCCAGCGTCGCTGTTGATCAATTCGCGCCACATGCCGGATTGGGGGACACCGAGCAAATAGTTGGTCCGCGGCACCGGCGTCATATTGCTCACCACCAGCACGCCCGCCCCGCCATCGCGCGGTTTGCGCAAGAAGGCAAAGACACTGGCCTGTGCATCATCGGCAACCACCCATTCAAACCCGGCGGGCGAAAAATCGAGCTCATACAGCGCAGGCGTGCTCGTGTACACGCGATTGAGCTGTGCCACAAAGCGCTGCAGCCCGGCATGCCCGTCCTGCCCGGCGACCCACCACTCCAGTTCACCGTCATGGGTCCATTCACGGCGCTGACCAAACTCGCCACCCATGAACAGCAGTTTCTTGCCTGGATGCGACCACATGAACCCGAAGTAAGCCCTGAGGTTAGCGAACTGCTGCCACGCGTCGCCCGGCATCTTGCCCAGCAGCGAGCCTTTGCCATGCACCACCTCGTCGTGCGACAGCGGCAGGACGAAATTCTCGTTGAAGGCATACACCAGCGAGAAAGTCAGCTGGTGATGGTGATATTTGCGATGAATCGGCTCCTGTTTCATATACGCCAGGCTGTCATGCATCCAGCCCATGTTCCATTTCATGCCAAAGCCGAGCCCATCCATGTCGGTCGGTCGCGACACCCGCGGCCAGGCGGTGGATTCTTCTGCAATGGTCAGCGTGTCGGGGTGCTCCCGGTAAACCGCCTTGTTCAGGGTTTGCAGAAAATTGACGGCTTCCAGGTTTTCCCGCCCACCGTGACGGTTCGGAATCCACTCACCGTCCTTGCGCGCATAGTCAAGGTAAAGCATGGAAGCCACCGCATCCACGCGCAGTCCGTCCAGGTGATACTTGTCCAGCCAGAACAGCCCTGACGAGATCAAGAAACTGCGGACCTCGTTGCGCCCATAGTTGAAGATGCTCGATTGCCATTCGGGATGAAATCCCTGCCGGGGATCGGCATGTTCGAACAGGTGCGTACCATCAAAATAGCCCAATCCATGCTCGTCGGTCGGAAAATGTGAGGGCACCCAATCGAGCAGGATACCGATGCCCTGCTGATGCAGGTGGTCAACAAAATACATGAAGTCCTGCGGTGTGCCATAGCGCGCGGTCGGCGCAAAATAACCCGTGGTCTGGTAGCCCCAGGAGCCATAAAAGGGGTGCTCGGTGACCGGCATCAACTCGACGTGGGTGAAACCGAGCTCGATCACGTACTCCGCCAGCAACGGTGCGATTTCTCGGTAACTGAGAAAATGCCCGTCCTTGCGCTGCCACGAGCCCAGATGAACCTCGTACACCGACATCGGGGCATCGAGCGCATTTCTCGGACCACGCGATTTCATCCACGTTTGATCGCACCACTCGTGCTCCAGACTCCATATGCGCGAAGCGGTGGCTGGTGGCGCCTCAGCGCAAAATGCGAATGGATCGGCTTTGTCCACAGCGCGACTTCCGCCGCGTGACCATATCCGGAACTTGTAGCCCTGCCCGCGCACCGCGTCTGCGGCAAACCCATGCCAGATACCCGTGCCGTCATCGTGCAATGTCAGGCGATCAGCGTCGCCGGACCAGTAGTTCCAGTCCCCAACGACCGACACCGAATGCGCATTGGGTGCCCACACGGCGAAATCAGCGCCACCATTAACGCGCAAGTGACAGCCAAGTTGGTCGTACAGCTTGGCATGTGTGCCTTCGCGGAATAAATAGATATCGTGATTGCTCGTTACCATGCCTTTGCCTTAAACAAATGCCGACACTGGGCTCAAGGGCGTGCGGCGAATCCCGCCCAGCCACAGTCGGACTGCGGCCACGTCAGGCAGTCGATAACGTGCGCAGCTTGCTCCCCGGCCAACCTTGACCGACACGCCATCGTGTCGGTTCACTTCAGCGAAACCGTGCTCATCGTTGAAGTCATCGCCAATGAAGACGGGACGCCTGCCCCGGAACGGCTCCTCTGCCAGATACTCGGCCACCGCGGTCCCTTTGTCAAAGCCCGCGGGCTTGATCTCCACGACACATTTACCGCGCTGCAGTTCCATACCTGTGCCTCGCAAGCTGAGCAAATCACGCATGATCCGGTGCACATAAGAGGCCAGTGCGGGCGCCATTCGGTAATGCAGCGCCAACGTCAGCCCTTTGTCCTCAAGCAAGAGGCCGCAATGGCGGGCAGCGATTGGAGCGAGCGCATCGAGCATGTTGGCCTTGGTCGTCGGTTCAGGTGCATGGCTGCGCACTCGCCCCGAACTGTCACGCCGCTCCAACCCGTGCAACCCGGTCATCGGAAGCTGCGGAAGGTCAATCAGATTTTGCAGGTCCGCGATCATGCGCCCGCTCACCAGCGCGACGGCACCACGGCAGTCGCGATGCAAGCCTTCAATGAGGTGGAGCAGGGAGCGTTCGACCAAAACCGTCTGGGGTGTGTCGGCGAGGTTGATCAACGTGCCGTCAAGGTCGAGAAAATAGGCCCAACCCGCATTTGCTGGCGGCGGCTGACCTGGACGTGAAGTTTTCATCGTGCTGTCACCTCCCTTTTGTCGGCCAAGTGCCCACGCTTGCGCATAGCCGCTGCATCGAGCAGCATACGCCCGGCCCAACGAAAAACATTGAACTCGGCCACCAAACCACGCATCAACCGCATGCGATCGCGCTGCTCCGCCTCCGGCATCGTCAGCGCCAAATGCAGCGCGGCGGCGCACTGGTCGGTGTCATACGGGTTCACAATCAACGCCTCGGGAAGTTCACGCGCCGCCCCGGTGAACTCCGACAAGACGAGAACACCGCGCTCATCGTCGCGCGCAGCAACAAACTCCTTGGCCACTAGATTCATGCCGTCGTGCAGGCTGCTGACAAAGCAAAGGTCTGCTGCGCGGAAATACTCATAGACTGCTTGCGGCTCATGGTGCTCGACTTTGAGCACGATGGGCGGGGGTCCGTTTCGCTGGAAGCGCCCGTTGATCCGCGCAGCGATTGCCCTGACCTGGGCCTCGTGCTGCTGATACTCATCGATCCCGGTTCGGGTCGGTGCGGCGATCTGGATGAAGCTGAAGCGACCAATCCAGTCCGGATTTAGCTCAAGCAGGCGCTCGATCGCGTGCAGGCGCTCGACAATGCCCTTGGTGTAATCGAGACGGTCCACACCGACGCCAAGTTTGTGCCCGCTGGGCAGATCGTTGAGCTTTCGAATCCTGTCGCGGCAATCGGGCACGCCGTCCTTCAACAATTCAGCCGCTGGCGGCCACGCAATCGAGATCGGGTACCGGCGCACGGCCGTGAGCTTGCCGCCAAACGACACATCAAACGATTCACGGTCCACCCTCGCCTCAAGCAGGCGATCTACCGTATCGACGAAGTTGTTGCAATGAAACTGGGTGTGAAACCCAAGGATGCTGCTGCCCAGCAGCCCCGCAAGCAGTTCATCCCGCCAGGGACAGATTGCAAAAGATTCCGGATTGGGCCACGGAATGTGCCAGAACGTAATGATCGTGGCCTGGGGCAATTCATCGCGAATCATCTTGGGCAACAGCGCGAAATGGTAGTCCTGAACCAGGACGATAGGCGCTTTGGTCTTTGCCTCGCTCACGACCGCGCGGGCAAACTTGCGGTTGACCGCGACATAATGTTCCCAATCGCCGGATCGAAATGTTGGTCGTACATGGGCGATGTGGCACAGTGGCCACAGCCCCTCATTGGCCAAACCGTAGTAGTAGCCGGCCTCCTCTTCGGCCGTCAGCCAGACTCGGCGAATGTGGTAAGCCGGATGTTCTGGGGGGACCGCCACGCGGTCATGGCTATCAACTACTTCTCGATCAGCCGAGCCACTTCCGTGCGCTATCCAGGTACCCGAGCAGGCCCGCATGATGGGCTCCATCGCGGTCACAAGCCCGCTCGCCGGGCGTTGCACCTCAATGCGTTCACCGCGGCGCTGATGGATGTACGGCTCCCGATTGGCCACGACAATCACGTCTTCACCACGCAATTCACTGTGCAAAATGGTGCGCAACGTCTCGGCGGTCCAGGTCATTTGACTTTCATCACGAGATCGGGTCTCTGCTTGGAGTTCGCGAATCAATCGCTGCAAATCGCGCGCGATGGGTTTGAATCCTGGCAGGTTGGGCTCCGCATCGAACTCCGGCCGACGCAGCAGCCCGGCTCCTCGCAGCAGAGAACGCATGCCCGCGATCCAGCCACGCCACGAGAGTTGCGCAACGATGACAGTGATCAGGGAGACCACGCCAGCGAGTGCCATAAATGCATAAAACACGTAGAGCTTGGTCTCCTCGCTGCGACGGCTCACGAAACTCATGTCGTGCACCAGGACCAAGTGGCCATCGGGCGCCGCCTCGCTGACCATCGGCTTGATCGCGATGTGCAGGGGTCCCTGACCACTCTGCAACAAATGATCCCCAGGCTGTTCCCAACGGGCAAGATTGCCACAACTGATCTCGGCCGGCAGGGAGCGGCTGGCCAGTACAGTACTCGAGCGAGCGGAACAATAGCCGACGGCGAACAGCCGCTCGTCCTGGGTGATGCGAGTGAAGAACTCCCCGATCTTCGCGCTTTTCCCAGCGGCAAGCTGCTCCTGAAGTGGCTCGGCTATGGTGTTGGCGATCAGCGAGGAACGTATCTCGAGGTCGCGAACAAACCAACTCAGCGTGAGCCGGTCGACCAGCGGCGCCACGGCATACGCAATGCCGGCCAAAACCAATACGAGCGGGAGGACGAAGCGTAACGACAAGCGCATAGGTTTACCTCTCCGAACCAGCGGTAGCGATGAAGCCGATCAGACGGATCGAAACGGAGTGCGCCATAGGCGCACTCGGAAAAGGTAAACCTCTCTCGATTGTACGGATACTCTATCCTCCGAAAAAACTCTACAATATATTTGTATCAATGTATTATATCGGACTGACCACTTTACCGCTCCAATTGGAAGACAAACCTTGCTACAAGAGTTGATCGCCCTCAATACGGCGCAGGACTGGACAGTCGCGCTGCTAGTCGCAGTTGCCGTCATGCTCGGCGTTCATACGCTTCGTCACCTAGCGCTGAACCGGTTGACGCGCCTGGTCAAGACCACGGATACCGTGATTGACGATCTACTCGTTGACGTCCTGTCGGCAACACGAATTCTGCTCTCCGTTGCAGTTGGACTCTACTCAGCCACCCACTTCCTTGCGTTGCCGATGGCGCTCGAAAAAGTGGTCAACCGCGTCTTTATATCGCTGATCATCCTGCAGTCCGGCTTTTGGGCCACGCGGGCGCTTGACTTCTGGCTGCGCCAGCGCTTCGCCGCGGAGGACGACGGGTCCCAGGCAATGACCCGGTCGATGCTCTCCTTTCTGGGTCGGCTCCTTGGTTGGGCACTGGTTGGACTGCTCATCCTCGACAATCTGGGGCTGAACGTTACCGCGCTGGTAACGAGTCTGGGCATCGGCGGCATCGCGGTTGCACTAGCGGTTCAGAATATCCTCGGTGACATCTTCGCTTCGCTGTCGATTGCCATCGACAAGCCCTTTGTGATTGGTGACTTCATCATCGTCGACGAACTGATGGGCACCATTGAACACGTTGGTCTGAAAACCACCCGGGTGCGCAGCCTCAGCGGTGAGCAGATCATCTTCTCCAACAATGACTTGCTCAAGAGCCGAATCCGGAATTACAAACGCATGCAGGAGCGTCGCGCGGTTTTCTCGATCGGCGTGACCTATGATACGCAACCGCAGCAACTTGAAGCAATTCCGTCGTTGATCAAACAGGCTATTGACGCCTGCGAGCAGGCGCGCTTTGATCGGGCCCACTTCAAGGGCTTTGGCGCATTTTCGCTCGACTTTGAGGCAGTCTATTACGTGCTACAACCGGACTACAACGTGTACATGACTATTCAGCAGACGGTGAACCTGGCGCTGGTGCGCGAGTTCGCCGAGCGCAAGATCGCTTTTGCGTTTCCCACGCAAACATTGCACATTGCCCATGCGGCCCAGGAAGCCGGGGGCCTTGCCAAGACCGTGCACAAGGCACACTGAGTGTGGGTCACCAGATCTTACGGGCATGAACCAGAATCGCTTGCCGGGTGGTTTCACTTTACCGCGGCTGGTCTTGCCGGTGGCCTGCGTGGACATTGGCGGCACAAAAATTGCCGTCCTTGTCGCGGACGCCCGGGGCTTGCACGCCCGCCTCACGGAGGCTACGGTCAAAGTCGGCACAAATGACGCAGTGGCCCTGCAGGTTATCAGAATGGTGCAACAAAGTTGCCAACTTGCTGGCGTGACGACGGCGGACTTGGGCATGGTTGGGATTTCGGCGTGCGGGCCATTTATGCGGAATAGCGGCATGCTGGAACTGGTCGCGCCCAACATCTGCGCCGGCATTTCGGGACAATCAACCCGTCAATCCAACGACTGGCAGACAGTCCCGCTGGAAGCCCCGTTGCGGCGGGCTTTCAGCAACATAAACATTGAAAACGATGGGGTCGCCGCGCTGCAAGCAGAGCGGCGCTGGGGTGCGCTTCAACAAAACGGTCGTGGTTTGGCCAACTGCGCCTACGTAACCTGGAGCACAGGGATCGGCATGGGACTGTGTGTGGACGGCCATATTCTGCGCGGAAAGAACGGCAACGCCGGTCATGGCGGTCATTTCTTTGTGAGTGATAACCCGAACGCAGTATGTGGCTGCGGCAACGTCGGCGATGTCGAAAGTCTGATCGCTGGCAGCGCCATTGAGCGACGGTACGGGCCTCTTGGTTACACCGATGCAAGCGCGCTGCTGCAAGCCGCCAGCGCAGGTGAAAGCAACGCCGATTCGATCGTCGAGGAATTGTGCCGGGTGATGGGAAGAGCCCTGTACAACATCATCGTGTTGCTGGATTTGGAGCGGATCAGCGTCGGTGGCGGTGTTTTCTGGAAGCACCGTGAATTCCTGTTACCCAAGTTGCGCCAGCATATCCGCGGCAAAATGACCGCGCTCACCGATCGTTGTCAGCTGGTCCCCGCCGGATTGGGAGAGCGTGTGGGAGATTTCGGCGCGCTCGCGTTGGTCCTGCCCGAGCCAGCCGCCTGACACAGCCGCTAGTAGTGGCCGGCACTGCCGCTGGCCAGGCTTTCAAACTTTGTGATGTTCTTGAGAAAGGTAAGCTTGATCATTCCGGTCGGGCCATTGCGCTGCTTCGCAATCAACACTTCGGCGACGCCGGGTTCCTTGCAGGCATCCTTGGTGTAGTACTCGTCGCGGTAAATGAACATGATGATGTCGGCGTCCTGCTCGATCGCGCCTGACTCGCGCAAATCGCTCATCATGGGCCGTTTGTCAGGGCGCGATTCAACACTGCGATTGAGCTGGGACAACGCCAACACAGGGCACTGCAATTCCTTGGCAAGCATTTTGAGGCCGCGCGATATCTCCCCAAGCTCGGTGGCACGGTTTTCGCCGTCACTGGAAGAAGATCCGCTCATCAGTTGCAGGTAGTCAACCACGATCAACCCGAGCTTTCCGCACTGTCGCGCCAGGCGTCTGGCATTGGCACGAAGTTCACTCGAGGTCAAACCGGCGGTTTCGTCGATATGCAATGAAATGGTCCGCAACTTCTCAATAGCTTCGGTCAAGCGGGGCCATTCATCATCGTTGAGTTTGCCAGTACGCAAATGGCTTTGGTCAATGCGGCCGATCGACCCGACGATACGCACGGCAAGTTGCGAGGCGCCCATTTCCATCGAGAACACGGCCACGGGCAAACCTTCATGCAGCGCAACATGCTCGGCGATATTGATCGCAAGCGCGGTCTTGCCCATGGAAGGACGCGCTGCCAGCACAATCAGATCGCCGGCTTGGAAGCCCGCGGTCAGCCGATCCAAGTCGTAGAACCCGGTGGGGACGCCGGTAACGTCGTTCGGATTCTCCGACATCTCGGTGACCCGATCGAGCAGCGCAACAACCAGCGCATCCATCGCCTGGAATCCTTGTTTCGTGCGCGCGCCTTCTTCGCCGATATTGAAAATCTTTTGCTCGGCATCGTCGAGGATAGCCGCCACGGCCCGCCCCTTCGGGTTGAACGCATTGGTGGCAATTTCTTCACTGACCGACACGAGTTTGCGCAAGATGGCGCGTTCGCGAACAATTTCGGCGTAGCGGCGGATATTGCCTGCGCTCGGCACGTACTGGGCAAGCGCATTGAGATACGCGAGCCCACCGATTTCTTCAGCCCGCCCCTGCCCCGCGAGCTGCTCGAACACGGTGATGACGTCAGCCGGTCTGGCCGCGTTAACCAGAGCGCCGATAGCGCCAAAAATGAGCCGATGCTCAAAGCGATAAAAAGCTCCCTCGTGCAGCAAATCACTGACACGGTCCCAGGCACCGTTATCAAGCAACAACCCACCCAGGACACTCGATTCGGCCTCGATCGAGTGTGGCGGTATACGAAGTTGGGCCACCTGTCGGTCTTGACCCAAGTCGTCGTCGACGGCAGAAAGAACAGCAGACATTGAGATTCCTTTGTGCCGTCAATGCTACGACAGAGCTCGCTGGGCGTCGAGTGAATTGCTGGGTAAAAGCCTGTTAGATCCTGTGCATAAGCTGTGCAAATTCAACCTGAAGGCCATGTCAAAAAAGCAAAAGCCGCCGGGGCTTGCAGCCCTGGCGGCCCAGTGACAACAACGTGACGGGCTACGCGGTTTCGCCGTAGACCGACACGGCAATTTCAACCACCACGTCGGTATGCAGTGCCACGCTGACCGCGCTGTCGCCAACTGTCTTGATCGGGCCATTGGGCATACGAACCTGCGCCTTGGTGACCGTAAAGCCTGTCTTGGACAATTCTTCGGCAATGTCGGCGTTTGTGACCGAACCAAACAAGCGGCCGTCAACGCCAGCCTTCTGCGTGAGTTTTACAGTCGTTCCAGCCAGCTTCTCACCGATCGTCCGGCATTCGGCCAGCTTGGCAGCGGCAGCGCTTTCGAGTTCGGAGCGCCTGGCCTCAAACTCAAGCTTGGCCCCAGCAGTCGCGCGGCGCGCGCGCCCGGAAGGGATCAGGAAGTTGCGGGCAAAACCGTCCTTGACGCGAACGATTTCGCCGAGATTGCCAAGGTTCACCACCTTGTCGAGCAGAATGATTTGCATGGTCGTGCTCCTTAGATCCGGTGCTGGTCACTGTACGGCAGCATCGCAAGGAAGCGCGCACGCTTGATGGCAGTGTTGAGCTGGCGCTGGAAAATGGCGCGGGTGCCCGTCAGACGCGCGGGAATGATTTTGCCGTTCTCGGCGATGAAATCGCGCAGGGTATCAATGTCCTTGTAGTCGATCTCCTCGACGCCCGTCACCGTAAAGCGACAAAAGCGCTTGCGCTTGAAAAGCAGGTTCTGGGCAGGGCGCTTGGGGCGCTTGTCTTTGTTATTGAAACGTCTTGGTCCGGCCATGATGGACTCCTTGAATATTACGAACTAGTCTTGCTGAAATTCTTGAACATGAAACACTGCATGCTTGCCGTTGCGCGGGGTTGCCAGAAATCCGGTGAATCTCCAGACACTTCCGATGGCTTGCCTTTCAAGCCGCTCGGCCACCGCTCCAAACGCCACCGCTCCAATTGCCGCCTTCGCCTGCCGCATCTGACCCGCCTCCAGAACATCGGACTCATGTTCGAGCCTCATATTCACCGCCGGCAATCCAGCTGGCGTGTAACGCAGCGGATCAAGCTCGACAATCGCGGCACTCAGCACAAGCTCATTGGCAACTTGCTTCACGCTCCTCGTTAACAAAATGGTTGGATCGGCGCAATCAGGCTTGATATTCCGCCTGCTGGTTCTTGCGCGCGTCTTCACGTTCCACCGTCTTCATCATGGAAGACGGTTCGGTGTCGGCCTTTTTCTTCGACACGGTCAGGTGACGCAGCACCGCGTCGTTGAATTTGAATGCGTGCTCCAACTCGGACATAACAGGCTGGTCGGCCTCAATGTTGATGCAAAGGTAATGGGCCTTGCCAAGCTTGTTGATCATGTAGATCAATTGGCGCCGACCCCAGTCCTCAACACGGTGAACTTTGCCACCGCCCGCGACGATCATTGCCTTGTAGCGTTCGAGCATGGCCGGTACCTGCTCGCTTTGATCCGGATGGATCATCAAGATAATCTCATAATGACGCATGCTTACTCCTTGTGGATTGCCCGTATTGGGCAGAAAAGCCACCTTCAGCGTCCGATTGAAGTGTGGCAAGGCGAAACATTAGATTATAGATCAACTCGACACGGTCGGCGCACGATCGGACAAGGTTCTGACCTGCGCCGAAACGAGGCTAATGAGGACGGTGACCAGGGTTCCTGCCAGAACGCCAAAAACACCGGCTGAAACAGGCTGGATCTCAAACCACAAACCCGAACCAGACAAGCCCAGGGTGGAGCGCACAGACGCAGAATTGATCGCCATGTAGTACGACGTCAAACCCAACCCCGTCAGCATGCCAGCGACCGCCCCGTGGCGAGTCGTCCTGGGCCAGAAAATTCCCAGCACCATGGCCGGCACAAATGCCGCGCCGGCCAGCGAGAAAGACGCCGAGACCAGATAGAGAATATCGGCCGGGCGCTGGGACGCGACGTACGCCGCCATCAATGCCACGATCAGCAAGATGAACTTCGACAGCATGACACGGCGGACAGCCTCGGCGCCCTCGGGCTCGCCGCGGTAGAACAAATCATGCGCGATGGCGTTTCCAATGGTCAATAGCAGGCCGTCTGCCGTTGACAGCGCGGCGGCCAATCCGCCAGCCGCCACAAGTCCCGAAACGACGTAGGGAAGCCCTCCGAGCTCGGGCGTTGCCAGCATCACGACGTCCGCGCCGAGTTTGAGCTCGGCAAACTGCAGAATTCGGTCCCCATTGATATCGCTGACCGAAACCAGCGCTGGATCGAGCTTGGCCCACTGGGCGATCCATACCGGCAAGGCATCAAACGGTTGTCCGACGAGTTGGCTCATGATCTCGTATTTCACCAACACGGCCAGCGCTGGCGCCGCGAGATACAGCAGCGCGATGAAGAGCAGTGACCAGACGACCGAAGTGCGCGCTTCTGCCACACTGCGGGTCGTGTAGAAACGGGTCAGCAGATGCGGCAAACCCGCCGTGCCGACCATCAGGCAAAACATCAAAGCCAGAAAGTTGCGCCGGGAAACATCAAACGCGTGCTGTTCCTCCGCACTACCCTTTGGATCGCCGGCAAACGCCTGCGCGTGCCGGGGCATGCCACCAAGCGCAGTGGCCCGCTCCCGGTTGTCCTGCATGGCCCGACTCCAAAGCGATCGCGCGGCCTCGGCATCCTTGGGTAGCCCGGCGAGTTCGCGCCGCGCCGCAACCAGCGCCGCCTCTTCCGCGTGCCCCTCTTTGAGCGCACGCATACGCTGACGCAGGATCTTTCGTTCAATTTCCAGCGAAGCATCAACATCCTTCAATCTCTGCTCGTAGTCACTGGCCCGCCGCGCATATTCACGAATCACTTGGGACTCGGCCGGCGACGATTCAAGTTTCGCCTCAAGTACGGCGATCTTCTCGAGTTGTTGGCCGTAAACGAGGGACGCCACGGGATTGCCGAGCTGTTTGTAGGCCAGCCACGAAACCGGAATCAGAAAGGCAAGAATCAGCACGACGTATTGAGTCACCTGGGTCCAGGTCACCGCCCGCATGCCACCCAGGAAGGAGCAAACCAGAACACCACCAAGACCAAGCAAAATGCCAATTTCAAAATGCACGCCGGTCAGCCGGGATGTGATCAGCCCGACGCCGTAAATCTGCGCAACCACGTAGGTAAAAGAGCAGATCACTGCCGAAAAGGCGGCAATCGCTCGGGGCCAGCGACCGCCAAAGCGGACACCGAAATAGTCCGGAACGGTATACAGATCGAGCCGTCTCAAATAGGGAGCCACGAGCAGTGCGACCAGGCAGAAGCCGCCGGTCCAGCCAAGCACATAAACCAACCCGCCTGGTTGCAGCCCGGAGCCGGAAAACCCCTGGAGGTAAAGCCCACCGGCCATGCTGATGAAGGACGCCGCACTCATCCAGTCCGCCGCAGTGGCCATGCCGTTGTACACCGCCGGGATGTTGCGCCCGGCCACGTAGTACTGGGAGGCCGCCGACGTCCGGCCATGAATGCCGATTCCTGCGTACACGCCCAGCGTCACAAGCAGGAACGTACCGCCGACCCAGGTTTTGCTCAAGCCCCCGCGTTCCGCCAGAGCCAGCACCAGCAGCAGCAGCAGCAGGCAGACGACGTAGGTCGCAAACCTCAGATGCAGACCACGTGTGTAGGAGACGTACGCGGCATCGTCACCCGGGCCGCGCGCCTCACGGCGGTTCGCCACCCACGCGAAAATCGCAACGACCGCGATGAAAATAATCACGCTTCCCTGCGCCGCAAACCAAAACCCGACGGGCCAGCCGTTGACCGCGAACTGCAAATCGCGGGCAAAGAACACGACCCCAAACGAGGCTGCAAACCACATCGCAAGAAGCCAGCCGTGCAGCCCAAACCTGCTCGCCATCATCGGTCCCCGGTCGGCCCGAGGCAGGCTTTGACGAGCCAAATCATATTCGGCGAGATCGACAGAACGGCGCCAGGGCTAAGCAAGTCGGCAACTCCACTTTAGGTCGCGTTGAATCTGCGCAGCAAATTGAGGCATTCGATGCGATGCCGATGATTGTAAAGACCGCCCGTTTCAAGGCCATTCGGCAGCCACCCTTGATTCGTCCTAAAATTCCCCCATATGATGCTCACAGATACAGAAGGAGTCCAGGCATGACTGACAACGTTCAATCGATCGATCGCAGCTATGGCAATCTTGCCGCTGCAGAGCAACGCAACAAGGTACTGCGCAACACGTACTGGCTGCTGGCGCTGAGTCTGGTCCCCACGGTCCTTGGGGCCTGGTTGGGTGTGGCCTCAGGCATCACCCGGTCCCTGAGCGGCGGATTGGGGCTGGTCGTGTTCCTGGGCGGCGCCTTCGGTTTCATGTACGCCATCGAAAAGACCAAGAACTCCGCGACCGGGGTGCCGGTATTGCTCGGGTTCACGTTCTTTATGGGCCTGATGCTCTCACGCCTGATCGCCATGGTGCTCGGATTCAAGAATGGCCCCGAGCTGATCATGACCGCCTTCGGCGGCACGGCGGGCGTGTTTTTCGTCATGGCCACCTTGTCGAGCGTGATCAAGCGCGACCTCTCCGGTCTGGGCAAGTGGCTTTTTGTGGGCGCCGTTGCGCTGATGATTGGCGGCATCATCAACGTATTTGTCGGCTCCAGCGTCGGCATGATGGTGTTCTCGGTCATGGCAATTGGCATTTTCAGCGCCTACATGCTGTACGATCTCAAGCGCATCGTCGACGGTGGTGAGACCAATTACATCAGCGCCACGCTGGCCTTGTACCTCGACGTCATCAACGTGTTCCAAAGCCTGCTGATGCTGCTGGGGATCCTGGGGGGCGAGAGCGACTGAAATCCCCGTCATTGAAGAGAAAGGGCCCGCGCAGGGCCCTTTTTTTTGGTCGTCTCAATCGGCAACAAGATCAAATACCGCAAGGCTCTCCACGTGCGCAGTGTGCGGGAACATGTTGACGACGCCAGCGGCCCGGCAACGATAGCCCGCTTGGTGTACCAACAACCCGGCGTCACGCGCCAACGTCGCGGGGTTGCAACTGACGTAGACGATGCGCTTGGGCGCTCGCCAGCGCGCTGGGCCCGGCGTCCCAGGCTGCGCGGCCGGATCGAGTTCGTACTGGCGCAGTGCCACCAGCGACTGAACCAATGCAAAGGCGCCTTCGCGTGGCGGGTCGATCAACCATTTGTCCGCCACGCCAATGTCGAGCAACCCGTCAGAAGTTATTTCAAACAGGTTATTTGCTACAAATTCAATAGCGCATAACGCTTGATTTACGGGCATTTCAGCCCTGTTTTTCATGTAATTTTGGCGGGACCGGACGACCAGCTCGGCGCTGCCCTCCACGCCCAACACCGAAGCGGCCCGGGTCGCCAGTGGCAAGGTGAAATTGCCCAAGCCGCAAAACCAGTCGATGACACGCTCCTTGCGCTGCACCTGGAGCAGGCGCACGGCACACGAGACCAGCGCCCGGTTGATCAGCGGATTGACCTGGGTGAAATCGGTCGGCTTGAACCACAGCCGAACGCCAAACTCGGGAAGGTCATAGGCCAGGGGGGCCCCACCTTCGTCGAGCAAGTGGGCAGTTTCCGGACCCTTGGGCTGCAACCACCATTGCACCCAAGCGTGACTTGCGGCAAAAGCGCGCAGCCGACGCAAATCGTCGGGACTCAGGGGTTCAAGATGTCGCAGCACCAGGGCGGTGACAGTGTCGCCACATGCCAATTCAATTTGCGGGCAGGTCTGGGCCGCGTCCATTGACGACATCAGCTTGCGCAACGCAAGCAGCAAAGCGCTCACTTGCGCTGGAAGCACCGGGCATTGACGCATGTCGGCAACATAGCTGCTCTTGCGTTCGTGAAAGCCGATCAGTACCGTACCCTTCTTGCGCACAAAGCGCACCGACAACCGGGCCCGGTAGCGATAGCCCCAGGCCGGGCCTTCGATTGGACGCAGGACGGTCTCGGCCCTGACCTTGCCAAGATGCCACAGGCTGTCTTCCAGAACACGCTGTTTGACTGCAACCTGCGCGGCCACGTGCAAGTGTTGCATCTTGCAGCCGCCGCAAGCACCCGCATGCAAGCCAAAGTGGGGACATCCGGGCTTGACACGCTGCGAGGACTCGCGGTGTATTTGCGTCAGGGTGCCCTGCTCCCAGTTATTCTTGCGCCGGTTGATCGTGGCACTGACGACTTCAAACGGCAGCGCTCCTTCGATGAACACCACCTTTCCGTCGCTCTTGTGGGCAACCCCGCGGGCCTCCAAGTCGAGCGATTCAACCAACAACTGGTCCATCAGTACATCGTCGGCGACTTTGATCTTTTCAGTCATTGGGTTTTGTCACAGGACCACGGCAAACCATGATGCGCTACACAATCCGTAGCGCCATACGCAAGTCCTACGGGCCTTGGCGGTCTATTTCGCTTCAATTCCGGTCAACGCACCGGCAAGTATTTGAGCGGGTCGACCGGTTTGCCCTGGCGACGGACTTCAAAGTGCAGCTTGACCCGATCGGCGTCGCTGTTGCCCATCTCGGCAATCTTCTGCCCCCGGCGCACCGACTGATCCTCTTTGACGAGCAGGGTTTGGTTGTGCGCGTAGGCGCTCAGATAGGTGTTGTTGTGTTTGAGGATGATGAGATTACCGTAGCCACGCAGACCGGCCCCAACGTAGACAACACGCCCGTCGGCCGCGGCCAGCACAGCCTCCCCGGCGCTTCCACCAATGTCGACGCCTTTGTTCTTTACTTCGTCAAACCCCGCGATCACACTGCCCGACGTCGGCCAGATCCACGTGACACCGTCGTCGGCGGAACCTGGGGCTACCGGCGCAGCGCTGGCAGTCGCCGTGGGCTCGGGCGGCGCCGGGGCGACCGTTGGCCCGGCCTTTGGCGCGCCACCAAGCACGCCAGTTGCACCGGCGATCGGCGCCGCACTGGCGATGGTGACCGGCCTGGTCACGACCGCGCCAACAGTGGGCGGCTCGATGCGCAGAACCTGACCAACCTCGATGCGATTAGGGTTGTCCACACCACTCCAACGAGCAATATCACGCACCGATTGCCCGTGCTCGAGCGCAATGTGAATCAGGGTGTCACCCGGTTTGACCGTGTAATAGCCGGCCTTGCCGGCGTTTTCCGCGCCCTGGGGCGCGATCCCCACCGGCGCCACGCTCGCCACTGGCGAGATCGTCTGAGCCAGCTCCGGTTGCGCCCCGCCAACAACGCTGGCGCGATCCTCCACCGGAGCCCGTTTAATTACCCTGGAGCCACAACCTCCCAGCACCGCCCCCGCCAACACCAGCAGCAGCGCTGAACCCAGGCGAGCATTCCGACCAGACATAAGCTATCCCTTCAAGCGAGACCTGATTTTAAGGGCACGAAACGAACCGCCTCGAGCACGGTCTGTCGCACCCCTTGTGCGGTCTTGTCGAGCACCCACAGGGCCTGCGGTGCCGACAACGCCGGACCGCTGGCCACTGGCATCACGATGCGTCCCCCGGGGGCAAGCTGATCGACCCAGGCCTGCGGCACGGTCTGACTGACCGCCGCGGCAATGATCGCCGAGTATGGTGCGCCACGCGGGTAGCCAAGCAAGCCGTCGCCAAACAACAGATGCAGGTTCGGAACACGGAAGTAGCGCAGGTTTTCGCGCGCCTTCTCGTGCAGGCCGCGCAACCGCTCGATGCTGTAGACCTCCTGCACGAGCTGGCTCAGAACCGCCGCCTGGTAACCGCACCCGGTACCGATTTCCAGCACGCGTCCTAGGCGCGCGTTGGCGCCCTGATGGAGCAGCTCGAGCATCCGCGCCACAACGCCAGGCTTGGAAATCGTCTGCCCCAGCCCGATCGGCAGACTTGTATCCTCGTACGCTTGAGTCGTCAACGCAGTGTCGACAAACCGGTGGCGTTCAATCGCTCCGATCGCAGCGAGCACCCGGGGGTCCGTGATTCCCCCGGCGCTCAGCTTTTTCACCAGGTTCAGGCGTGCCGCACGCGAGTCGGGTTCGTCGGCGCGAGATGGCGCCGCGGGTAAGCGCGCCGATGCCCTGCCAGTCATGGAATCAAGCTTGGCCGGAAACGACGCGCGCGCCTTCATGGCGGTCGCGCTCCAGGCACTTTCAACGTAGCTACCGTCTGTGCCCAGTATCCGAGGCGATCATGGTCGGTCAGATCCACCTTCAGTGGCGTCATCGAGACGAACCCCTTGCCTGTGGCGTGAAAGTCGGTGCCCTCGGCTTCGTCGAGAATCGGTCCAGCCGCGCCGATCCAGTACATCGTCTCCCCGCGAGGACTGGTTTGCGTGATCACGGACTCTGCCGCGTGACGGCGGCCAAGCCGGCACAACTTGACATGACCGAGCTCGTCCAGCGGCAAGTTCGGAATATTCACATTGAGCAGCCAGGGGCTGCGGCCAATCAGGCTTTGCCCGGCAATCTGCAACACCAGATCGCGAGCACAGCGCGCGGCCGCATCCAGGTGGCCCCAGTTCTTCTCAACCTGCGAGAACGCAATCGCCGGGATGCCAAACAAATAGCCCTCCATCGCAGCGCCGACGGTGCCAGAGTAGATCGTGTCGTCACCCATGTTTGCGCCGTTATTGATGCCCGACACCACCAAGTCCGGACGGTACCCCAGCAATCCGGTCAACGCAATGTGCACGCAGTCTGCCGGCGTACCATTGATGTACCGAAACCCGTTGGCAGCGCGACTTACATACATCGGCGAATGCAGCGTCAGGGCGTTGGATTTGGCGCTATTGTTCTGCTCCGGCGCGATCACCTCGACCTGCGCCACTTCCTTCAGAGCCTCGTAAATGGCCACGATGCCAGGTGCCTGATAGCCGTCGTCGTTGGAAATGAGAATCTTCATGGTCAGGGCCCGTGGTCCTGAATTGTAGGTGGCGCCGCTGGTTCATGCAGGGGTCGCTGCTGGGACACGGCGCGGTAAGGTTTGCTCTATGATTGATTGAACTTCATTGGAGAAAAACGCATGCATGCATGGCTTTGTGAAAATCCGGTCGGCGTCGAGGCCCTGACCTGGAAGGAGATGCCCACGCCCGAGCCCAAAGCGGGCCAGGTTCTGATCGAGATCAAGGCGGCCAGTCTTAACTTTCCCGACTTGCTGATCGTCCAGAACAAGTACCAGACCAAGCCACCGTTGCCGTTTGTGCCCGGTTCCGAATATGCAGGCATCGTCCAGGCGCTGGGCGATGGTGTGAGCGGACTCAAGGTCGGTCAACACGTGGCGTGTCTGTCGGGTACCGGTGGGTTTGGCACCCACACACTCGCTCCTGCGGCACTGTGCCTGCCCCTTGCCCCGGGTTTCAGCTTTGTTGATGGCGCCGCGTTCATCATGATTTACGCCACATCGCATCACGCATTGATCGACCGGGCCCAGCTCAAGGCCGGTGAAACGGTGCTGGTGCTGGGCGCGGCCGGGGGGGTGGGCACCTCGGCCATACAGATCGCCAAGATCTGCGGCGCCAGGGTCATTGCCGCCGCCTCGACCGACGAGAAATGCGCGCTGTGCAAATCCATCGGCGCCGATGCCACGATCAACTACAGCAAGGAAGACCTGCGCGGCGCAATCAAGACGCTCACGGACGGCAAAGGCCCGGACGTCATCTACGACCCGGTCGGCGGTGACTATACCGAGGCTGCGTTCCGTTCCATCGCGCGTCGCGGACGCTACCTGATGATCGGATTTGCGGCCGGGCCGATTCCGAGCCTGCCCATGAACCTGCCATTGCTCAAGGGCGCCTCGATCGTTGGTGTATTCTGGGGTGAATTCGCCAGACACGAGCCCAAGGCCAATGCAGCCATGATGCTTGAACTCGCGACCCTGTATGGCCAGGGCAAGATCAAGCCCGTGATCGACCGCACCATGCCAATGGCCGAACTCAAGGCCGCCTTCGCCCACATGGGGTCAAGGGGCGTCATGGGAAAACTGGTCCTGGTGAACTGACCGACACGTTCGCGCAGACGGCAGGTGCGCCGTCTGCCGTGCTAGGCCAGGCCGATCAGGAGCTCGGGCAGCCAGTTGCTACCGATCCGAAAGCCTCGCGCGGGCATCATGGCCCCCGATATCGCGCCGAGAATGACTGCCGCCACAACACCACAGACCAGGATGGTCACGGTGTAGGCCACCGTCTTTTCCTGCGGACACTTCATCAGTTCGGGCAATCCGGTATAGATCAGGTAGATCGAATAAAGCGAAGCCAGAATGCCGAGCACCGCCAGCGACGGTATGAGAGAAAAAATGCCACCCAGGAAGCCCGCCGTGCCGCCGTAGGCCATCAACTTGAACGCGTTGAGCTGATTCTTGGTACCACCAAAAGTCGGCGCCAGGGCGTCGACCACCAAAGCCAGGACAAAGACCATGGCCAGCGATAACACGTAGCTCACGACCATGTTGACCAGCCCGGAGAGCAGGGGCACGCGCAGGCTCACGCCAAAAAGGCCCGCCCCGATCAGCGACATTCCGATGAAACCGGCCACGGCAGGAATCGCCGCGAGGTAGATCAGATAGCTGGTATAGATCGATGCAATATCGCCTTGCTCCTGGGCAATGCCGGGCCACGTCTCCTTGGGTTTGATCAGAATGTCCTGGATGCGTTGAACGAGGTTCACGATGTCTTTCTCCTTGTTTATTGATCGGCTTTCTTGCTTCACCGTGGCGGCCATGGCACCGCCGGGATGCACGGGCCCGGCCGCCAGCGGCATTATGCTGCCCTCGTGCGGATTTTGCCAACCCCTGCCTAATCGGTGGGCCGGGCGAAGTAAAGGTGCGCGCGCAACGGCCCTTGAGAGGCAAGGGATCATGGTGATCAACTAAAATGCAGCGCTTTCACCCTTTCGTTGAAAATCCAAAATGACACACGTCGTCACCGAATCCTGTATCAAATGCAAGTACACCGACTGCGTTGATGTTTGCCCCGTGGATTGCTTCCGCGAGGGACCAAACTTCCTGACCATCGACCCGGACGAATGCATCGACTGCGCCGTATGCATTCCGGAATGCCCGGTCAACGCAATTTACGCCGAGGAAGACGTTCCGGCCGACCAACGGCACATGATCAAACTCAACGCAGAATTGGCCGTATTGCCAAGCTGGAAAGGCATCAGCAAGCGCAAGGAACCCTTGCCCGACGCTGAGGAGTGGAAAGACAAGACGGGCAAGCTCCCGCTGCTGGACCGCTAGCGCCACCGCCCAAGCGGAATTGAGCCGACCGTGCGCCAGCATCAGGACCCCATTGAAACCGACGCCGTCATCATTGGCGCGGGTCCGGTCGGGCTTTTTCAGGTGTTTGAACTCGGCCTGCTCGAGGTCAAGGCGCATGTGATCGATTCGCTGGGCTACCCCGGCGGCCAGTGCGTCGAGTTGTACCCCGACAAGCCGATCTACGACATTCCTTCGGTGCCGGTTTGCACCGGCCAGGAGCTTACCGACAACCTGCTCAGGCAAATCGAGCCGTTTGGTGCGACCTTTCACTACGGGCAGGAAGTCACCGTGGTTGAGAGGCAGGCCGACTCGCGATTCTTCGTGGAAACTTCAAAGGGCGCGCGCTTTCTGACCAAAACGATTTTCATCGCCGCTGGCGTTGGTGCCTTTCAGCCGCGCACGCTCAAGGTTGACGGCCTGGAAAGCTTTGACGACTCACAATTGTTCTACCACGTGCGCAATCCGGCGGACTTCGCCGGCAAACACATGGTGGTGATCGGTGGCGGCGATTCCGCTCTGGACTGGGCGCTTGAATTTGCCAGAGACAGCGCGCACAAGGCGGCCAGCGTGATCCTGATTCATCGCCGCGATGGTTTCAAGGCGGCACCGGCGAGCGTTTCGAAAATGAAATCGTTGTGCGACGCCATGGAGATGCAATTCATCATCGGCCAAACCACCGGTTACGAAGAGAAAAATGGTGTGCTGACAGCGATCAAGGTCACCGGCGCGGACGGCGTGACGCGCGTGGTGCCGCTTGACGTTCTGCTGGTGTTCTTTGGCCTGTCACCAAAATTGGGGCCAATCGCTGAATGGGGGCTGGACATTGAGCGCAAGCAGTTGCGGGTCGATACCGAGAAATTTGCAACCAGCGAGCCTGGCATATTCGCAGTTGGCGACATCAACGCCTACCCCGGCAAGAAGAAGCTGATTCTGAGCGGCTTTCACGAATCTGCCCTGGCGGCCTATGGCGCCATGCCGATCATCTTTCCTGAGAAGAAGGTGTTCTTGCAGTACACCACGACCAGTCCAAAGCTGCACAAGGTGCTCGGTGTTGAATCACCCGTGTTTGATTAGGCGCACCCGCGTGCGCCCAAATTCCCGAAAAAACGAAGCTATAATTTAAGGCTTGTTCCTCGATAGCTCAGTTGGTAGAGCGCCGGACTGTTAATCCGTAGGTCCCTGGTTCGAGCCCAGGTCGAGGAGCCATATTTCATGCGGCTTGCAGCAGTGCAAGTCGCTTTTCTTTTGCTCGCTCCGTAGCTGAAACGTAACCCGGCAACACTGAATCCAACCGCGTGGCCGCAACAATCAAGTGATCCGGCGCGAGATGGGCATAACGCTCCACCATCGCACTGGTTCGCCATCCACCCAAGCGCTGTAGCTCATGCGTGGGGGTTCCTGCTTGTCGCTGCCAGGTCGCCCAGGTATGCCGGAGATCGTGCCACCTGAAAATCTTCGATGCCAGCACGCCTTCTCGCTGCCTGCCAAGCCCTCGTATTGGCCGTGTTTAGAGGCTTTCCCTGGAACGTAAATACCCTCGTGGGGTGTCTACCCTCCTGGCGCCTCAAGACGGCCAGCGCGGTGGCGTTTAGCGGCACGGCTATGGGTCTACGGTTCTTCGACTGCCAGCCATGAATCCAGGCGTGGCTTTGATCGAGATTGACCTGTGACCACTCCAACCCAAGCACATTGCTCTGTCGCAGCCCCGTTGCCAAGGCAAACAGGACGGTTTCACGCTGATGCTCGGGCAACTCCGCGATCAAGCGTATTGCCTGATCTGGCGTGAGCGACCTTTCGCGGTTGTTAGATTCTTTAAAGAGCCTGACCTTTGGCACCTTATCGATCCACTCCCATTCGTCGCGTGCACGTCTGAGAATAGCCCGAACCAATGCCAAATAGCGGTTGCATGTGCCCTTGGAGCCTTCCTTGAGCCTCGCAGACCTGATCCGGTCGATCACGTCGAGCGTGATCTGATCCAGAGTCAAGCCACCCAGGAAAGCATGAAGCCACGAGAGCTTCTTTTTGTCTTCCCGGTGCGTCGCCTTCTCGGACGTCTCTTCCAGCCAGCGAACAACCGCTTCACGCCAAGACCGTTTGGGCTTGATGCCCAAGCGCTCCTGTTCCCACAACGAAGCCTTCAACCTATCGTGAAACTCCTGGGCGCCTACTTTGTCGGCAGTCCCAGTGCTTCGCTGTATTGACGGTCCACTGTGGGGCGTGAGTTTGACCCACCAAAATTGTGAGTCTTTGCGTTTATAGAGTGACATGATGCATTCCTTTCATGCTCACCCTGCAACGCTCGCCGTGGGTATTGTGACCTGATGAACTCGATCAGGTCAACCTTGACAAATACCCAACACTTGCCGATCTTGGCCCCTGGCACGATGCCAGCGTGTGCCTTCTCCAGTAACGTGACTGGATGAATCTTGAGCAAGGCGGCGGCCTCTTGCAGGGTCAGCGTGTCCACGATTACTTCCAGGAACAGGCCCAGCCGGTGGCCCCACCTTCACCAATCCAGACATGGCCCACCGCGCCGGTACGATCCATGAGCTGGCTCACCACATAGCTTGCCACCCCGCGACGTGCCTCTTGCGGGATGACAATGCGCTCGGTCGGAATCTCCATTCCCACCGACGAGCGGTAACGATGCCCGTTGAGTTCTCTTATTGTTGATTTCCACGCAAACTTGACCCCGGTTTTCCATTCAATACTGACCCCACCTGTTGCAGTTTAAAGCCTTGCAATTGGACTGTGGACAAGTTCAGCGAGTTGTTGTTTCTCCTTCTTGGATTGTTGGCTGTTTGACTTTTGAATTCTGTTTCACCGGGGTTGCAACCCCGGTGGCGTTTTTTGTTTTGGCGCTGGAGTGTTTGAAGCGCCAACTCTGGTTGCCCGTCTCCACGATGTGACAGTGGTGCGTCAGACGGTCCAGCAGGGCGGCGGTCATCTTCACGTCGCCAAATACCTGTGCCCACTCGGCAAATCCCAGGTTGGTTGTGATCAGCACGCTGGTGTGCTCATAGAGCTTGGAGAGCAGGTGAAACAGCAATGCCCCGCCTGCTTGGCTGAATGGCAGGTAGCCCAACTCATCAAGAATCACCAGATCGACGTACATCAGCTTCAAGGCAATCTGACCGGCCTTGCCATGCGCCTTCTCAGCTTCCAAAGCGTTGACCAACTCCACCGTGGAGAAGAAGCGCACCCGCTTGGTGTGCTTCTGGATGGCTTCAACGCCAATGGCCGTGGCCAGATGCGTCTTGCCGGTGCCAGGACCACCAATGAATACGGCATTGTGCGCAGCACTGGTGAACTCGGTGCTGTGCAGCCTGCGCACCAAGGTCTCATCCACACGGGCGTGTTCGAACTCGAAGCCGGCCAAATCCCGGTGCACCGGAAACCTGGCAGCACCCATCTGATAAGCGGTCGAGCGCACCACACGCTGAGCTGACTCAGCGGCCATGAGTTGCTGCATGAACGATTCCGGATTGAACTCGGTGTGCCGCGCCTGGGCTGCCAGTTCTGGGAAACTCGCTGCCATGCCGTGCAAGCTCAACGCCTTGAGTTGGGCAATGATCTGGGCGCTCATGGATTGGCCTCACCGGAGTGGTGGTTTGCACCGACTGCGCGCAAACCGTCATAACGACCAACATTGGCAAGAGGCTCTTCGCGCAGTAGCAGCGCTGCGTGACTGGCCAGTTGCCCGGCCAAGGCGTCGTGCAAATTGGTTGGCGCTGTATTGGCCTTGAGTCGAGCCAGCACATTGAGAACATGTTCGCCGCTGGGTTTGCCCGCCTCCAACGCCAATTCCACCGCCACCAACACCGCTTCGAGGCCGTGAATCGGAACCGCAGCCAATACCTGCGCCATGACGCTGTCGCCGCCAGTTCGTCGCAACAGGATGGCCTGGAGTTGCTTGAGCGGCTCGGGCATGCCAGCAAACGGCGCCCCGTTGCGAAGACCGCCGGGTTTGCGCTCCACCAGGCTGATGTAGTGCTGCCAGTCATAAAAGGTCTGGCTACGCTCGAAGCTGCGGCTGTGACTGGCCACCCGCTGACCATCGGCCACCACAGCGATGTGGTCGTGGTACATGCGCACACTGATAGCCGAGTTGGCGTGCTCGGTCGGTACGCTGTAGCGATTGCGCTCCAGGTGGATCAAGCCGGTGCTCGATACACGGGCCAGTAGTTCGACGTAGCCGTCAAACGCTCTGGGCACGGGCATGAGTTGGGTTTGCTCATCTTGGAGCACATCGGCCACCTTCAGCGTCGGGTACTCAGGGTGGTTGAGTTCACTCCAGGCTTGTCTGCTTTGTTCAGCCAGCCAGGCATTGAGTTCATCCCAGCTGGCCCAGCGGCGCTCTTTGGCATGGTGCCAGATGCTGGTACGCCGGTCGCGCACATTCTTCTCGACGATGCCCTTCTCCCAACCGCTGGCGACGTTGCAGAATTCGGGCTCGAACAGGTAGTGCCCGCTCATCGCTTCAAAGCGGCTGTTGATCTTGCGTTTCTTGCCAGCGAGCACTTGGTCCACGGCGGTCTTCATGTTGTCGTAGATGCCGCGCTGAGGCACGCCGCCAAAGGCTTCAAACGCGCGGGCGTGGGCGTCAAACAGCATCTCATGGCCCTGACCGGGGTAGGCCACCAGCCAGAACGCGCGGCTGGCGCACAGTTTGGTGTGTGCCAACTCGACCCGCCGGCGCAGCCCGGCGATGAAGGTGTATTCGGTGCTCCAGTCGAACTGAAAGGCCTCGCCCAGGTGGAACTTCAGCGGGATAAAGGCGCCTTTGGTGGCTGCCAGAGCAACGCTTGCCTTCCAGGCTCGGGCAAAGGCACACAACCGACCATAGCTGCCGGTGTAGCCCAGCGCACGCAGTTCCAGCCACATTTGTCCCTTGGTGCGTCGCTCACGCTTGTTTCGAGTGCTATCTGCCTTGAGCCACGTTCGCAAGGTTTCAGCGTAGTTGTCAAGTTTGGTGACAACTCGGCGCACCGGGTATTTGGGCTGCACCATCTCGCTCTCGCGCAACCATGTGCGCACCGTGTTGCGTGACAGGCCCGTTTGTCTGCATATTTCTTTGATCGGCTGTTTGTCCCGAAAGTACAAACGCCGTATCTTTGCCAATGTTCCCACTTTGATCACTCCTGTTTCTCCTGTGCATAACCTCGTACGCACAGTGCTTCTAACAGGGGTCAAATTTGGATGGAAAAAACTGCCTTCAGGGGGTCAATTCTGGGTGGCATTCAACAACTCATTCAATGCCCTCTCAAATCCCTCCGGTCTTCGCTTGCCAACCGACGAAAGCCGGGTAGTGACGTTTGACCACCGATCCATTGACATCCCAGGCTAGGCATTGGCCCACGAAGTGCGGCGGCGAGCCGTCGATGGCATCGGGCAGCGGTCCTTCGGGCAGGGTCTGGAAGGCGACCGTGGCCATGTTGAAAAGAAGCTCGCGCAGGTGCGTGCAACCCCGTGCCGCACCCAGGTTTCTCTGAATGGCATGACGCCAGCCCGGCCCCATCGTGCATCCAATCATCTTCTGCATGGGAGCCTGAGCCGTTGGGCACTCGGGGTGCGGCACGTCATCCATTGCCACTGCAATCTCTCGAATTACAAAACCGTCGTCAATCGTTACCCGTATCGACAGGTTGTGCAGAGGCTCTCCGGGCTGCCAGGTCCCTTCTCCTGGAATGTCCATAGGGTGCGTCTTCGTGTCGCGCATTTCAGCTTCGATGTCCCACAGACGGTCGGTACGCGCAAAGCCGCGGTAAACAACTTCTCGGGTATGCAAGTGGGTTCTGGGTTGGGGCGGTGGCAGTGGCAAATCAAGACCTCTTGCGAGTAGTAATGGGATTCATCTTGAAGTGTAGGCTGTCTTTTCGGCAGTCCGCTAGCGAACCGTTGCCAGTTCGGGCTGTGTCTTCCAGCTTGAAGGCGTAGGACTACTTGCGCCCCAGTGGTAAATCCGTGCGACTGCCATGCGCCATCTCCGCCTCTTGCCCGGGTCGGAGTCAATTCTCTACCGGTGTGGTCACAGACCCTGCAGCCGGGCAAAATTCTCGGCGGCAAATAGAACGCGCGATTACGAAGAAGACTGACCCGCAGAAGTTGCCAATCAAATCCTGCATGTTGTTGTCGTAGCCACCAACGCCATTGTTTGGCACGGTCAAGACAACGCCGTACTCCACGATCTCCACGACAGCACCCAAACCCAACACCACCATGACCAGAAAGACACTGTTGAATCCCGTCGGCACAATGTGCTGAATCTGGAACAAGCGACTCACTAGTACGGTCGCGCTGAAGGCGTTGACAAAGTGCACATACTTGTCGTATCGGATGCCCAGCAGGTTGACGTCATACAGCCGTCCACCGTCAATCTGCACGAAAGCGCCAGCAAAATGCATGACGATGCCCACTTGAAGCAACACCAAGAGTGTCGCGTCAAATGGATAGTGCCTGAACCACCACCACAGGACAGCGATGCCGCAGATGATCGCCGCCGCATAAATGAAGAACTCCTGAATGTGCTCGATGCCTCGGTAATGGATGAACCTGGCGTAGTAACGAAAGACGCACATCACCAAGAACAGCACGAGGTTGACGGCTACGAAAATGTCAATCTTCTTCATTGTGTTTCACCTGCTCTGAAAGGGACTCCACGAGACAACCGTCGCGCATCTGGAGGCACCGGTCAGCCACGCCAGCAATCTCCGGGTTATGAGTCGCCAGCAACACCAGTGCGTGCTGGGCTCGGGCGTGCTCAATCAGCAGTTCTGTCACGAGCCGACCGCTGTGGCTGTCGAGGTTGCCGGTCGGCTCGTCGGCCATGATGACCAGTGGCCGATTGATCAAGGCGCGCGCGACGGCGGCACGCTGTCGCTCCCCGCCAGAGACCTTTGTCGGCAAGAAATTAGCGCGCGCCGATAGGTTCATTCGGTCCAGCAGTTCAATTGCCCGCCGCTGGCGCTCTGCCCTCGGAACGCCCAGCGCAATCATGGGTGCAGCTACGTTCTCCAGGAGCGTCATGGTCGACACCATGTGATGAAACTGGAAGATAAATCCGATATGACGAGATCGAAACGATGCCGGTTGACGAACTCTGGCGATATCGTCTGCAGCAATTGAAACCCGCCCGCTGGTCGGCTGATCAAGCAAGCCCACAATGGAAAGCAAGGTACTCTTGCCACAACCCGACGGCCCCATCAGGGCCACCACTTCGCCTGCATGCGCTTGAAAGCTTACTGCGTCGAGCGCCTTGACAGTACCGCGGTCAAAGTGACGACAGAGCGCCTCGACAATCAGCAGCGGCGGCACATCACTCATGGCGCAGGGCGGTGAGCGGTTGCATGCGGTACAGTACCGCGGTCGGCCAGGCCAAGGATACAACCGCCACCGATATCGCCATCGCGACGGAATCAGCGGCCAAGGAAAGAGGAAACCTGATCGGAATCCAGCCAAAACCGACAGACTCCAGCGAGTTGAGCACGCGTAACAGCCCGAGCGCAAAGAAATTGCCGAGCACGGCTCCAGCAGTGCTCAGCAGTATGCTCTCTGCTAGCAACATGCGCAGCACCAACCAAGGTGACCAACCTACGGTCATTAGAATGCCGATTTCGCGCGTACGCTCGGTGATCGCCATCATCAGCGTGTTTACCATCACCAACCAGGTCCCGATCAGCGCCACGATTGAGATCGTGTTCACAAAGGCATCAACCACCCTCATCAGGCGCAGCGCGCCAGCGAACTCGGTTCCCGCAATCGCCTTGAGCGCCGGATACAGGCGGTTGATCTCGGCGATACGGGCTGTGACCTGGTCGGGCTTCACTCCACGCAGCAGCCCCAACGTGAACTGGTGCTCGGCACCGTCGCGCGAGAGCATTCGCTGGGCCGCGGCGACGTCCGTCACGATGGCGCCGTCGATCAACCGACTACCAGAACGAAATATCCCGCTGATACGAATCTCACGTCCGTCCACGCGGATGATTTGACCGGGTTCGATGCCAAGTTTCGAGGCCGCTATTTCACCCATCATCGCCTCGCCGGTCCCGTCAACGTATGCCATGCCGCTGGTCAGGGGGATGCGTCGCAGAAAGTCCTGCTCCACGCCCATCACGAACAAATAGGGATTCCATTTCTCGTTGAGCGTACCCATGACCATGGGGGACACAAGCGCACCAAAACGCGCCTGCAAGTCCCCCATCTGACTGGCGCTGATACGTGAAGACACCGGCGACGTGGCTCGCCGCTCATAGACGATCACTTCCAGGCTGTACGCGCCCGCAGCACTGTCGATTTGCTGGCGCAAGTCAAGCGTAATAGCGTTGATGGCGACATATACCGCGAGGCCGACAGCTACGCCCAAAGCTGTCAGAAGGCTGCGCCACGGCGCGCGTACCACGTTACGCAAAAAGACCATGCCGTGGCACCTTGTTCAACTGCGCTTATCGTCCACCAAACACAGCGCACAATGTGCCGCAGGTACTTACTTGCAAGCGGGTAGGCCAGTCACCGCGACGCCATTGACCGTCACCGTGGCTTGACTCACTTTGCCCGGAACAAAGGTCGCAACCGCTACTGATCCGTTGGCGCCTGTAAACGCAAGGGAGCCAGAGACTGTGTTCCCAGATGAATCAGTGACCAATGGAACCTGAGTCGAAATATCAAAATAGTCGCCGCCGGAGCGGTATCCTCGTGCGCTAAAAACGTACTGTTCCCCACCCGTGGCGGTTCCGAATTGGCTCAGATTGAGTCCGGTCTGCCGGTAAGTCTTGTTGGTCAGTTTGTCAACAATAGTGATCTCGTCGATGCCAACGGTATCGGGATGGGCTTGCGTCGGCGCGCCCCCAGGCACACCAACGACCATGTTGAAATTGGTGAGCGTGGTTAACTGCGAATTGAGCACCTTGTCGGCCGAATCCCGGCTGATGACCGCGAGCCCGGCTGGACTGTTGGCCGTCAGCTTGGTCCTTACCGGTCCGCTGGCGGTGGGCGTGCCGGTGTCAACGTAGGCGATCCTGCCGTTGACAACCTCGCGCGTGCCCGCTGTCGTGCCGTTACTACAGTAGTTCTCAAAGGCGAGTGTGGCCGATGTAATCCCGTTGGCGTGGGAAAAATCAGGGTAGGTTATCCGGCCGCCGCATGGACCCAGCTTGTCGGCGGGTTTCGTTGCAGCGGCTTGGCGGGCCACCAGCGTCGATGCCGCTCGGCGAATCTGCGGCACCTGCATCACGCGGTCCAGAAATGCCATACTCACGGTCGGCGAATTCGCGCTTGCGGCAGCCTTGGCTGGACCGACGCTGCAAACCGGCAACACCCTCGATATCGTCGGGATGCTTGACGTGACGCCGGCGGCATCGATCGTCGTGGCTTTCGCCGCTGACGGCTGCGGGCCTCCGCCGCTGTCGTTGCTTGAGCCTCCACCACATGCGACAACCAATCCAGCGACCGCCAAGGCCGCCGCCGATAATGACAACACGCTACCATTTATGAAAAGCTTCACGTTCTGCCCCTTTTCTGTGACCGCGGCCCACAAGCCCGCCCCCCTGCCTGGGACCGCACGGGGGCAGAGGGGGCACTCGAACAGTATGCCACGCCAATATAGCAAGTGCAACAAGAAGTGTCTCGCAAGCGTCGCGTACGGCCGACGCGGCGCGTTCGCTGCCGCCTTGAACTGGCTAATCCGAAACCGAAACTCCGGCTGGTAGCTCGCGCGGTACCCTTGGCGTTTGATGCACTCGCTTGCGCTCGACAGTATTCACGCGAGGCGAGTGGGCCACGGCGCGGCCACGACATTGGATCGTTCTGACCTTGCCACTGAAAGACGTACTCCATAGCTGATGTTTAAATTCAGGCATTGGAGATTCATAAATGAGCAAAAGGAAAGACGGACAGGCGCGGGGCAAATACACCCTGGAATTCAAGCTGGAGGCGGTGCGGCTGGTTAAAGGCGGGCAAGCTGTGCCGGTGACGGCCAAGATACTGGGCATGCCGGTACAGACGCTGGGCAACTGGGTAAGGCTGGGCGAGAGAGGTCAACTCAAGGGGGCGGGCGACAAGCCGGTCAGCGTGGAGCAAATGGAGCTGGTGCGGCTGCGGGCGCAACTGGCCCGCGCAACTTCACGGCCCAGCGGCCGAATCAAGTCTGGACTACACCGACATCACCTACATCGCCACCGACGAGGGTTGGCTGTATTTGGTGGCCATGCTTGACCTGTACAGCCGTCAGGTGGTGGGCTGGAGCATGAAAGAGCACATGCAAGCCAGCCTGGTGGTCGATGCGCTGCGCATGGCGTACTTCCGGCGCAAGCCCGCGCCGGGCCTGATCGTGCACTCAGACCGGGGTAGCCAGTATTGCGGGCACGAGTTCCAGAACGCCTTGAAGGGCTACAAGATGCACAGCTCGATGAGCCGCAAGGGCGACTGCTGGGACAACGCGCCCACCGAAAGCTTGTGGGGGGCCATCTGAAGGTGGCCCGGCTGCACGGCAGACGGTTTGCCACGCGCCGATCGGCCATGGATGAGGTGATTGACTGGCTGGGGTTTTACAACAGCACAAGACTGCATCAGACGCTGGGCTACGTCAGCCCCATGGTGTTTGAACAACGCTGGTTCGCGGTCCAGCAGCAGGACAGGAAAACCGGATAATGGGTCGGCTTATGGAGTATGGAAAACAGGGGCAACCTCAAACCCTCTACCAGTTGCGGATTCGATCAAAGGTGCCGCTGTCCAAAGTCGACAAAGAACGCGTTGAAAACTGGTTTGGAGCACGCTCCAAGACCGATTCAGTTCAGGTAGGTTTCGAGGTCGTGAATTCAAAGAATGGACCGGCGAACGGAAAGTGATCACGCGGTTAGCGGCATGCTTGGGCTGGTCCACGGTGCGGAGGGAAGTGGTCACCGCGCGCGTCCAACAAGGCCGTCGAGACAACACCGTACGGGGCCTGTCACACCCCGGACAGGCATAATCGAACGATCGTGCTAAAAACACGGCACGGCGACTTGGAGAACAGCTTATGGATTTGGCTTTTACCCCTGAAGAACAGCAATTTCGTGAAGACATTCGAGCCTGGGTGCGCGAGAACCTGCCCAAGGAAATTTCACACAAGGTACACAACGCGCTGCGCCTGAGCCGTGACGATATGCAGCGTTGGGGCAAGATCCTTGGCAAAAAGGGCTGGCTTGGCCACGCCTGGCCGAAGACCTTTGGTGGCCCGGGCTGGACCTCGGTGCAGAAGCACTTGTTTGAAGAGGAATGCGCCCTGGCCGGTGCACCGCGCGTGATTCCGTTTGGCCCGGTGATGGTGGCACCCGTCATCATGACCTTTGGCAATGCCGAACAACAAAAGCGCTTCCTGCCTGGCATTGCCAGTGGCGAAGTGTGGTGGAGCCAAGGCTACAGCGAGCCCGGCTCCGGGTCCGACCTGGCCTCGGTCAAGTGCCGCGCCGAGCGCCGTGGCGACAAGTACATTGTCAACGGCCAGAAGGCATGGACCACACTGGGCCAGTACGGGGAGTGGATCTTCTGCCTGGTTCGCACCAGCAACGAGGGCAAACCGCAGACCGGTATTTCATTCCTCTTGATCGACATGAAATCACCTGGCGTGACGGTGGTTCCGACCGTCCTGCTCGACGGCGAGGCCGAAGTCAACGAGGTGTTCTTCGACGACGTCGAGGTGCCCGCCGAGAACCTGATCGGTGAGGAGAACAAGGGTTGGACCTACGCCAAGCACCTGCTCAGTCATGAGCGGACCAACATTGCCGACGTGAACCGCGCCAAACGCGAGCTCGAACGCCTCAAGCGCATCGCGAAAGCAGAGAACGTTTACGCCGACGCGCGTTTTCGCGACGAGATCGCGAAGATTGAGGTTGACGTCGTGGCACTGGAAATGCTGGTGCTGCGCGTGCTCGCCGCTGAAAAATCGGGCAAGCAGTCGCTTGACATCGCGGGTCTGCTGAAGATTCGTGGCAGCGAAATCCAGCAACGCTACAGCGAGTTGATGATGCTCGCGGCGGGGCCGTACGCCCTGCCCCTGATTCAGGAGGCGATGGAGGCTGGCTGGCAGGGCGACGCCGTTGGCGCGGCCTACTGCGCGCCGCTGGCCTCGACCTATTTCAACATGCGCAAGACCACGATCTACGGCGGCAGCAATGAAGTGCAACGCACGATCGTGGCGCAAACCGTTCTCGGCTAAAGCCGTGGAACGGTTCGCGCTGTGCGCGGCAAGACCGCTCCCCCGTGCCCCCTCCGGGAGGGGGTTCTATCTAGATGAATGCAGGTGACCAAGATGGATTTTGATTTTTCCGATGACCAAGAACAATTGCGCGACGCCGTTCGCAAATGGGTCGACAAGGGCTACAGCTTCGAGCGTTACCGCGCCACCGTCAAGGCCGGGGGGTTTTCGCGCCAGGCCTGGGGCGAACTCGCCGAACTCGGTTTGTGCGGGCTGTATATCCCTGAGAACCATGACGGCATGGGCATGGGCCCGGTCGATGGCATGGTGGTGATGGAGGAACTCGGCCGCGGCATGGTGCTCGAGCCGCTCAAGCAAAGCCTGATTGCAGGTGCCCTGCTCAGCGGCTATGCGCCCGAGACGCTGAAGTCCGCCTGGCTACCCAGGATCGCCAGCGGCGAAGCTCTGGTGGTGCTGGCGTACCAGGAACGAGCGGGGCGCTACCAGCTCGACGTTTGCGAAGCAAAAGCGACCGCAACGCCCGATGGATGGGCGTTGGCCGCTACAAAAAGTATAGTGCCAGCGGGCGACCAGGTCGATGCCTTCATCGTTCCGGCGCAGTGCGAGGGCAAACTCGCGCTATTTTTGGTCGAGCGCGGCGCCAGCGGCGTCGCGACCCGGGGTTACGGCACACAGGATGGCAGCCGTGCCGCCGAACTTACCCTGAAAGCTGCGCCCGCTACCCTGATCACAGCCGATGGTCTGGCGGCGCTTGAACATGGCGTTGACATCGGCATTGCCGCCACCTGCGCCGAGGCCGTGGGCGTGATGGACAAGACCATGACCATCACCGCCGAGTACCTGAACACACGCAAGCAGTTTGGCGTTTTCATTGCCAGCTTTCAGGCGCTGCGCCATCGCGCTGCCGACATGAAAATGCAGCTCGAGCTGGCGCGCTCCATGAGCTACTACGCCTCGCTCAAGCTCAACGCGCCAGCGCCTGAGCGTCGTGCCGCGATGGCGCGTGCCAAATACCAGCTCGGCAACTCGATGCGATTTGTCGGCCAGCAGGCGGTCCAGTTGCACGGCGGCATCGGTGTGACCGACGAGTACATCGTCAGTCACTACTTCAAGCGACTGACCCAACTTGAGATGAGCTTTGGCGACAGCATGCATCACCTCGGCGAGGTGTCAAAGCGCATGCAGGACACTGCGGGCGTCTTTGCCTGAGTCCGGTTCGGCCATGATGTGATCGAGGGCGCGCGAAACAATCGGTTCCAGATCGATCACCTTGAGTCGGCCGTGACGCAGCAGCGCGGCGACCTCGCGCTCGGAACGGACAAAGGCATCGAAACCGCCGCGGTTCGTAAACAACATGCGCGTGCGCATCGGGCTGACCCAGCTCAGGCGGCAGCGGTGATGCGTGTCGCGGTCCAGCGCAAAGTCAAACCACAGGCCACGCCCAAACGTATGCGCCAGCGCGTCAAACTCGTCGCTTGAAGCAGCGAGTTGACCGACACGGCGCTGCTCGAGCTCGTGCATCGCGGTGGCGCCCGCGCGCTCCTCGGCCGCGGCTGCAACGCCGTCGGCTGTGGGCGGCTGCGCGACACGAATCGCCAGCGTATGCGTGGCAATCAGGCGCCGTGTGAAGTTCGCGCGCGGCTCGCCGGTCCATTCAATCGCGTCCAGTCCGGCGTTGAGCTTGCGCACCAGCGTGGGCAACACCGCCACGAGTTCACGCCGCTCCACCGCGGAGGTCTTCGGATGCGTGGACCAGATCAGCTGATCCATCACCGCGACCGCGTCGTCCCACGGCGCCCGATCGTGCTCTGCCTTGACCCAGGCGCGAGCCATCACCTCACGCCACTGGTCGGTCAAAAACGGCAGCAGGAACGGCACCAGGCGCAACGGTGGAAGCACTTCCTTGATCCTGGCATGAACCACCTCGTCGGCGTGCGCCAAGGCGTGGTCGTGCGTTTCGCCAACCAGTTCCTGGTCCGCCACCGGCTCGACCTGAACCTGCGCCTGCTGTTCGGTCTCAAACAGGAACTCGGTGAACTCGAGCAACAACTCGCTAAACAGCGCCAGATCGTCTTCAAATTCCGTCAACACCCGCTTGACGGTGTTTTCGATACGAACGTACAGCGGGTCGGACTCGCCCTTGTCCGGGGCCCATGCGATGGAGGCACGGGCCAGCGTGTCAACCAGTCGGCGCGCCGGATGTTGGCTCGAAAGAAAGAAATCCCGGTCGATCATGGCCGCCTTGAGTACCGGAATCTGCAGGCGGCCAATCACAAACTTCATCTGCAGTGGAATGGCCTGATCCGCAAACACAAAGTCGAACACCTCGGCCAGCGCGTCGACGGTACCGCGATCGAGTTCGGGCGCGCGGCGCACCTCCTCGCGCTCGCGCATCTGACGCAGGATGTTGTGCTCGGCAGGCACCTGTTGCTGCGAGTATTGGCCGACGGGTTCGCCGCTTTCGGTCTGTAAACTGCCCAGGTAACCCATGAGCGCGGGGTCGGCTGGCGCCAGCGTGGGGGCCTCGTCCGAGTTGATCGGCGGGCGCGGCGTCAGCGCGTGGGCTGGTTCGACCGGCGCGTGGGCTGGTTCGACCGGCGCGCGCGCCGGGCCGATGCCGATCTTTTGCAGGAAGGCCCGCGCCCCGCCCAGGCCGACTTGCCAAGGCGTTGTCATCGGCGCCGTGTCGCGCCGCATTGGCTGGGTCGGTGCTGACGGTACCGCCGCGGCATTGTCGTCGTTGCCCTGCAGCGGCAGCGGCGCCGAGTTCGCAGGCGAGGCATGGCCGACCCAACCCTCAGGACGCTTGATCCGATGCTCGCGCTGTGCCGAAACACCGGCGCGCTCCAGCGTCGCGTTCAAAACGCTGTACAGGGGTGCAAGATCGACGAAGTGTTGCGGCTCCAGCGACAGCACGACGTCTTCCGTAGCCGCATCGTCAAGAGCAGCGCGCTCCCAACTCAGCAGCATCGCCCGCACAAACACTTCGGGCCGAAACGGGTTGGACGACTCGACCGGCGCGTCAGAACCGAGCAACGCCAGCAGACGCTGGGACAGCTCGGCAATGGCAACGTCGTAGTGCGCGCCAAAGCGTTGCCCGACCCGATCGAGCAACAGGAGGCGCTCGACTTCACACATATCGATCAGCGACAGCGAGGTCCCGTCGAGCTTGTTGATGCGCTGGGTCTTGCTGAGCTCGATGCCGGGCACGCCAGGCAAGGCCTGCGCCACCTCCTCCTCGATCACCTCGGCCAAAGCGGTGCGCAGGGCCGCCTTGACAATCTCGCCTTGCTTGTGCAGCAACATGCTCGCCGAGCGCAGATTCTGCGCGCGCGCCGGTGTCGGCCGGGCGTCGAGCAGGCTGAGCATGTGCGCACGCACGAGTTCGAACAGCTCGGTTTCATGCTCGGAGAAGTAGGCCTGGGTCTTGCCGACAAGTTCCGCCAGGAGGCGATCAGCCTGCAGGCGCACATGGGCCACGGAAGCGTCAGACGATGCGAGCGAGGGGGTAGATATCACAATATTGCCTAACCAGCGCACCTTACCAGTTGGCGCGTGCAACTGCTTGCAAAGGTGGCACTTTCTTGCGTTGGCTCAACCATTCCTGTTGTGCGCAATGTCACGCCAACAGACGCGATGACTTGGGCACGTGCGCCATCAAGAATTCCATCTGATCGGCCAGAATGCGGCGGTTGCGCAAAATGAAGTCTTCCCACAGGCTCGGTACATAAGGCGCGTACAGCAGGGCCATGTTGGCCTGTTCCGGCGTGCGATGGCTCTTGCGGTGATTACAGGCCCGACACGCCGTGACCACGTTCATCCAGCCGTCAATGCCGTTTTGTGCAAACGGCAGTATGTGCTCGCGCGTCAGATCTTCTTCGTGGAAGCGCTCGCCACAGTAGGCGCATACGTTGCGGTCGCGCGAGAACAACTTGCGGTTCGTCAGCGCCGGTTTCAAGTGAAACGGGTTGACGCCGGGCACGCCGCGCGTACCAATAATGCTGTTGACCGCAATGACGGACTGCCGACCCGTGAGCGCGTTGTGCCCACCATGAAAGACGGCAACCTCCGCGCCCATTTCCCAGCGCACTTGCAGGGCCGCGTAGTGAAGCACCGCCTGTTCCAGCGAGATCCACGACTGGGGTAACCCCTGCGCGCTGAGCTTCAACACCTTCAAGACGGGCCTCCTGCACGATCGAACAAAAAAACGGGCTTGGCCGGGCGCACCAACACGGCTCGCGCCACTGGGACACAATATACCCTGTTTTTGTGACAATCAGGGTCACAAAGCCCGACCCAAAGACCGAGTTTGCTATCAAAAAGATATCGCCCCCATGAACGTATTTCGCGGCTTTCATCACCGCGGCATCGCACCCGCATGCGCCCTGACGATCGGCAATTTTGACGGCGTGCACCGTGGCCATCAGGCGATGCTCGCGCTGCTGCATGGCGAGGCACAGCAGCGCGGTTTGCCCAGCTGCGCGCTGACCTTTGAGCCCCATCCGCGCGACTACTTTGCCAGCGTGCTTCGCAAGCCCGAGCTGGCCCCGGCGCGCATCGGCACGATGCGCGACAACCTCTCGGACCTGGCCCAGACCGGCGTGGACCAAACCGTGGTGTTGCCCTTTGACGCAAGTCTGGCCGCACTCACGCCCCAGGAATTCATCGACACCGTGGTGGTGCGAGGGCTGGGCGCGGGCTACGTGCTGGTCGGCGACGACTTCCGCTTCGGCGCCAAGCGCGCCGGTGACTACGCCGTGCTCGATCAGGCTGGCCTGGCGCAGGGCTTTGACGTGGCGCGCATGAACAGCTACGAGGTGCACGGCCTGCGCGTGTCGAGCTCGGCGGTGCGCGACGCGCTGGGCCAAGGACGCATGGGCGATGTGGCGCGCCTGCTCGGACGCACCTACCGCATTTCCGGGCACGTGCTGCACGGCCGCAAGCTCGGTCGCGAGCTCGGCTTTCCGACCCTGAACCTGCGCTTCTCGCACTGGAAGCCCGCTGCCAGCGGCATCTTCGTGGTACGCGTGCATGGCCTGGGCGCAACCCCGCTGCCCGGTGTCGCGAACCTGGGTGTGCGCCCTTCACTCGACGCGAACGATGTCAACGCGGGCAAGGTGTTGCTCGAAACGCATTGCCTGCGCTGGCCTGAACAGCTCGGCCCCGAAGGTGCGTACGGTAAAATCATCCGGGTCGAACTGCTGCACAAACTGCACGACGAACTGAAGTACGACGGCCTCGATGCCCTGGCCCGAGGCATTGCGACCGATTGTGAAAATGCCAGCGCGTACTTCGCAGCCCCGAGCCACCATGACTGATAGCACCTCCAAAATCGATTATCGAGCCACGCTCAACCTGCCCGACACTGCGTTTCCGATGCGCGCTGACCTGCCCAAGCGCGAGCCCGGCTGGGTCAAGGACTGGGACGAGCGAGGCATTTACAAGAAATTGCGCGCGGCACGCTCGGGAGCCCCCAAATTCATCCTGCACGACGGTCCGCCCTACGCCAACGGGCAATTGCACATTGGCCACGCCGCCAACAAGATTCTCAAAGACATGATTGTCAAAGCGCGCCAGCTCGCGGGCCTGGACGCTCAGTACATCCCCGGCTGGGATTGCCACGGACTTCCGATTGAAAACGCCATCGAGAAACTGCACGGTCGCAATCTGAGCCGCGCTGAAGTCCAGGCCAAAAGCCGCGCGTTTGCGACCGAACAGATCGCCCAGCAGATGCAGGACTTCAAGCGCCTGGGTGTGCTGGGCCAGTGGGAGCATCCGTATCGCACCATGGACTTCGCCACCGAGGCGAACGAACTGCGCGCGCTCAAACGCGTGGTCGAACGCGGCTTTGTCTACCGCGGTCTGAAACCGACCTACTGGTGTTTTGACTGCGGCTCATCGCTGGCCGAGTTTGAAATCGAATACGACGACAAGAAGAGCCAGACGCTCGACGTCGGCTTCCTGTGCGCGCAACCCGACCAACTGGCGGCGGCGTTCGGCTTGCCCAGGCTCGAAAAGGATGCCTTCGCGGTCATTTGGACCACCACGGCCTGGACCATTCCAGCGAATCAGGCACTCAATCTGAATCCGGCGCTGACCTATGCCCTGGTGGACACGCCGCGCGGCCTGCTGCTGCTCGCGCACAGCCTGGTCGAGCCATGCCTGGCGCGCTACCAGCTCACGGGCAGCGTGCTGGCGACTTGCGAAGGCGCCGCGCTCGATCGGTTGCAATTCAAACACCCGCTGGCACACATCCACGCGGGCTATGACCGCGCAAGCCCGGTCTACCTGGCCGACTACGCCAGCGCCGACGACGGTACCGGCCTGGTGCACTCCAGCCCCGCCTACGGACTGGAAGATTTCAACTCCTGCATCAAGCACGGCATGGCATACGACGACGTGCTCAATCCGGTGCAGGGCGACGGCGTGTATGGCGCCGAGTTGCCACTGTTTGGTGGCATGAACATCTGGAAGGCTGGCCCGCTGGTGATCGAGGCGCTGCGCGAGGCCGATCGCCTGTTTGCCAGTAACGGCATCACGCACAGCTACCCGCATTGCTGGCGCCACAAGACGCCGGTGATCTACCGCGCATCGGCCCAGTGGTTCATCCGGATGGATGAAGGCGTTGGCGTGTTTACCAGGGACAAGGCGCCCCAGTCGCTGCGCGCGTTGGCGCTGGCCGCGATCGAGGAGACGTCGTTCTATCCGGAGAACGGCCGGGCTCGGCTGCGCGACATGATCGCAGGTCGGCCCGACTGGTGCATCAGTCGCCAGCGCAACTGGGGCGTGAACATCCCGTTCTTCACGCACAAGACCAGCGGCGAACTGCATCCGCGCACGCTCGAGATCATCGACCAGGCTGCGGCCCTTGTGGAACAAGGTGGCGTCGAAGCGTGGAGCAAATTGAGCGCCACCGACGTGTTGGGCGATGGTCCGCACGGCGGGGACCACTACGACAAGAGCACCGACATCCTGGAAGTCTGGTTTGACTCGGGCACCACGCATTACACGGTGCTGCGCGGCAGCCACCGTGGCAGCGCGTCCGACATCCACGCCAGCACGAACAGCGAATCGGTCGACCCGCTGGCCAACGCCCACGATAGCGGCCCCGAGGCCGACCTTTACCTCGAAGGTCACGACCAACATCGTGGCTGGTTCCACTCCTCGCTGCTGACCAGCGCGGCCATGAACGGGCGGGCACCGTACCGCGGTTTGCTCACGCACGGATTCACCGTCGACGGCGCCGGGCGCAAGATGAGCAAGAGCCTGGGCAACTACATGCCGCTGGGCGCATCAGCCGAGAAATACGGCGGCGAAATCCTGCGCCTGTGGTGCGCCGCCACCGACTATTCCGGCGACCTGGCGATTGACGCCAAGATCCTCGCGCGCGTGGTCGACACCTACCGGCGCATTCGCAATACGCTCAAGTTCCTGCTCGCCAACATCAGCGACTTCGACCCGGCTGCCGACGCCGTGACACCCGATCAAATGCTGGAAATCGACCGTTACGCGGTATCCCGTGCGGCGCAATTGCAGAACGACATCCTGGGGCACTACCAGGTCTACGAATTCCACCCGGTGGTGGCCAAGCTGCAGATCTATTGCAGCGAAGATCTCGGGTCGTTTTACCTCGATATCCTGAAGGATCGCCTGTACACGACAGCGCCGAAGTCGCTGGCCCGACGCAGCGCGCAAACAGCACTTTGGCAAATCACGCAGGCGATGCTGCGGTGGATGGCCCCGTTCCTGAGCTTCACGGCCGAAGAAGCATGGGTCGTGCTCGGCGCTGCGGGCAAGACGCCCACGGCCACCCGGGCGTCAATCTTCCTGGACACTTACCTCCACCTGGAGGCAGCCGATACCGAACTGCTTGCCAAATGGGAGCGTATCCGCGAGATCCGCGACCGTGTCAACAAGGAGATTGAAAACCTGCGCTCACAAGGCAAGGTCGGCTCCTCGCTGCAAGCGCAGGTCAGCCTAAGCGTTTGCGCCCAAGACTACGCACTGCTGGCGAGTCTGGGGTCGGACCTGAAGTTTATTTTCATCACTTCCGCTATTGTATTGATAGCTAGTGACGCAATGTCCATAAGCGCTGCAGCCTCAAACGATGTGAAATGCGAACGTTGCTGGCACTACCGTGATGACCTCGGCATCGACCCCGCGCATCCTGGCCTGTGCGGCCGCTGCGTGAGCAATTTGTTCGGACCGGGTGAGACGCGGAGCTTCGCCTGATGGCGCGCAAGTCGGCCCGCGGTAGTGGCATGCTGCGCTGGCTCGGCCTGGCGCTGTTGATTCTGATCAGTGACCAATTGAGCAAACTGTTGATCATCGGTTGGTACCGGCCGGGCGAGCATACGCCGGTGAACGGTTTCTTCAACATCGTGCGCACGCACAACAGCGGCGCAGCATTCTCGTTTCTCGCCAACGCCTCAGGCTGGCAACGCTGGTTCTTCATCGTCTTGGGCTTGCTCGCCGCCACCTTGATCGTCTGGCTGCTGCGCTCGCACAGCACGCAAAAACTGTTCGCCTTTGCGCTGGCGTGCATTCTCGGCGGCGCCCTGGGCAACGTCATCGACCGCGTGAACTATGGCTACGTGGTGGATTTTCTTGACTTTTACTGGCGCAACTGGCATTTTCCAGCTTTCAACCTGGCCGACAGCGCCATCACCCTGGGCGCGGCCTGCCTGATTCTTGACGAATTGCGTCGTGTGCGACGCGCGGGACCGACGGTACACTGATCGACAACGAAAGGCAAAGCGTTGACCCACCTGCTCAACCTCCTGGCCGCCATTGCCTTGCTGGTTTGGGGCACGCAACTGGTGCGCACCGGCATCCTGCGGGTGTACGGGGTGAGTCTGCGCAACATACTGGCGCAAAGCGTGAGCAACCGGCTGACGGCGACCATGTCGGGCATCGGTGTTACCGCGCTGGTTCAGTCGAGCACAGCCACCGCGCTGATCGTCTCGTCCTTTGTCGGCCAGGGGCTGATGTCCCTGCCCTCGGCGCTGGCCGTCATGCTCGGTGCCGACGTCGGCACCAGCCTGATCGCTGTGCTGTTCTCGCGCGACCTCTCCTGGCTCTCGCCACTGTTCATTTTCATCGGCGTCGTGCTCTACATCTCGCGTCAAGCCAGCTACGCCGGACGCATCGGACGCATCGTCATCGGCCTGGGGCTGATGCTGCTGGCGCTGCGCCTGGTGACCGAGTCGGCCGCCGTCCTGACGCAGGCACCGGCGGTGAAAGCCTTGCTCGGCTCGCTAAGCAGCGATCCGTTCCTGGAAATCACCGTCGGTTGCGTGCTCTCGGTGCTGAGCTATTCAAGTCTGGCCTTGGTCCTGCTCACGGCCGCCCTGGCCAGCACCGGCGTGGTGCCGATCGACGTCGCCCTCGGACTGGTGCTCGGCGCCAATCTTGGCAGCGGTCTGCTGGCGGTGCTGACCACGCTCAATACCAGCGTGGAGACGCGCCAGGTGCCGCTGGGCAATCTGGTGTTCAAAGTGATCGGCATCGCCGCCGTAGCCCCGTTCGTCGGCTTGTGGCTGCGCGAGGTTCGTCACTACCTGAACGACTCTGCCACGCTGGTGGTGCTGTTTCACCTGAGTTTCAACGTCGTCGTTGCGCTGCTTTTCATCGGCTTGACCGGACTCATCGCACGCTGGGTCGAGCAATGGCTGCCCAAGATCGACAAGAGCACGGTGGCCGGTCGCCAGCGGCACCTGGACGCTTCGGCGCTGGCCACACCGTCACTGGCGATCTCGTGCGCCGTGCGCGAATCGATGCACCAGGCCGATGTGGTCGAGGCGATGCTGCGCGGTGTGCTCGGTGTCATCAAGGACAACGACAGCAAACTCGCGCAGGATCTGCAAAAGATGGACGACACGGTTGACGAACTGTATTCGGACATCAAGTACTACCTGACCAAAATTTCGCGCGAGGCGCTGAGCGAGGAGGAAGGGCGGCGCTGGACCGACATCGTCAGTTTCACCATCAACATGGAGCAGATTGGCGACATCATCGAGCGCGTGCTCGCCGACATCGAGAGCAAGAAGATCAAGCCCGGACGCCAGTTCTCGGAAGCGGGAATGGCTGAAATCACCGATTTGCACGCCCGCCTGGTCGACAACTTGCGCCTGGGCATGAGCGTTTTCCTCAACGGCAATGTGCGCGACGCACGCAAGCTGCTGGAAGAAAAAACGAGGTTTCGCGACCTGGAGCGTGAGTACGCGGCAACGCACCTCGCGCGCCTGGCGACCAACACGCTGCAGAGCATGGAAACGAGTTCCCTGCACCTGGACCTGATCAGCGAACTCAAACGCATCAATTCGCACATCTGCTCGATCGCCTATCCGATCCTGGACTCGGCCGGTGCACTCGCACCGAACCGGCTGCGCGAGCCCTTGATCGAGGCCGCGCCCTCGATCAGCGCAGACCCAACGCCGCCACCAGAATCAGAGCCGCCTCGATCGTGAACTGATCACGTCGCAGCCAATCGATCAGCTCGGCGCGTTCGAGCAACAGGAACTGCGCGACTTCGCCGTCCTGATTCACCGGCCAGGCGGTGTCGGGCACGATGCAGTCATACCAGTCGATTTGTTCCACGACATAGCCAGCGTCGGCCTCCTGCGAGGCCGGTTTCTGCACGCGCAGCTGGCCGCACCAGCGCAGTTGTTCGAGCGTGTCAAGGGCCAAGCCCGCTTCCTCGAGCGTTTCGCGCGCCAAGGCAGTCTGCACCGTATCGCTGGCCATCACCATGCCGCCCATCAGTGTATCCCACTGACCCGGATCATTGGGCTTGTCCAGGGCACGCTGCTGCACCCAGTAGCGCTGATCACGACTGCGCCCGACCAGATGCACCGCGCGCGTGGCGATGCCCAAGGCGCGCACGATGGCACGCTCCACGGTTGCCAGCACCTGCCCCTGCGCGTCGCACACGGCGAGTTGCTCATTGCGCCATTGCTGTGCCACGCGCCCCACGCGGGCGCGCCGCAAGGTCTGGGCAAGGCGCGCCAGCGAGGCCGTTGCCTGTCCGTGAAGGCACCACGCCGAGACCCCCTGATACTCTTGTTTTGATAGCAGCTCAGACAAGTCCGACGCGCTTTGCAGCTCACTTTGCGAGAAATAATCGGGTTCGACCGAACCAATCACGTGTTCCCCCCAGAGCAGGGGCACGCGCTCGCGCAGCGGTGCCTGCTCGCCGCGCGCGGCCAGCGCCGCGAGCCAACGCGTCTGATCTTCGCCGTGGCTCACAGGCTCAGCACGCTGCAGCCGGTGGTCTTGCGCGCTTCCAGGTCACGGTGCGCCTGCTGCACATCCTGCAACCGATAGCGCTGGTCGATCCGGATGTTCACCTTGCCACTGGTGACGGCCTCGAACAGATCGTCAGCCATCGCTTGCGTGCTCTGGCGTGTTGCAATATGGCTGAACAGGGTTTGTCGTGTCAGGTACAGCGAGCCCTTGAGCCCGAGCACACCGGGCGCGAACGGCGGCACCGCACCCGAGGCGTTGCCAAAGCTGGCCATCAGGCCAAACGGTGCCAGACAGTCCAGCGACTTGTCCCAGGTGTCCTTGCCCACCGAGTCGTAGACCACCTTGACACCCTTGCCCGCAGTGATTTCCTTGACCCGCACGAGGAAGTCTTCGCTTGAATAATTGATGACAAAGGCGGCTCCGTGTTCCTTGGCCAGCGCGCATTTGGCGTCCGACCCGGCCGTGCCGATCAGTTGCAGTCCGAGCGCGCGTGCCCATTGACAGGCGATCAGGCCCACACCACCGGCCGCGGCGTGAAACAGCACAAAATCCCCGGCCTGCAAGCCGCCTTGCGGCAGCGTGCGCTTGAGCAGGTATTGCGCCGTCAGGCCCTTGAGCATCATCGCCGCGCCGGTCTCGAACGAAATGGCATCGGGCAGTTTGCACACGCACTTGGCAGGCATCACGCGCAACTCGCAGTAACTCCCCGGCGGCTGGCTGGCATAGGCGGCGCGGTCGCCCGCTTTCAAGTGCGTGACGCCTTCGCCCACCGCCTCGACCACACCAGCGGCTTCCATGCCAAGTTGCAGCGGCATCGGCAAGGCATACAGACCGCTGCGCTGGTAGACGTCAATAAAGTTCAAGCCGACGGCGTGATGACGGATGCGGATTTCGCCCGCACCGGGCTCACCAACCGTCACGTCGACCAGTTTGAGTTGTTCGGGCCCGCCGTTTTGCTCGATGCGCACGGCGCGGGAAGAAAGGGATGCCATCTTGCAGTCTCCGAAAATTGGAACAGGGCACATGTTGCCACGAAATCAGCCGCTCCGACGCGCGACCCGCCCGCTCAGGGCAAACCCGTATCAAATCGGAGCCCCGGCTTGGCACCAATCTGCCAGAATGAGCCACAATTCTCGCCACCGGCAAGTTTGCATAGTGAACCGCATAGCAGAGATTCTGCATAAACCAGCGCTGCGCGTGGGCCTGGTCGTCGGCGTGTTCCTGCTGGCGCTGACCCTGACCGCCAGCGCCCTGCTCTGGAACAACTACCGCAGCACGATAGACAAAAGCGAGATCGACGCGGTCAGCTACGTCAACGGTGCCGAAGCCGCGCTGGCACGTAACCTCAAAGGCGTCGAGGGGCTGCTGGTCGGGGCGCAAGAACTGCTGGGCCTGCGCGCGCTGACCCCTGGCTTTGCGGGCAGCGCACAAACCAGCGCGTTGATGCGCCTGGCCACACAACAAAACCTGCTGATCTGGCAAACCGCGCTGGTTGACGACAATGGCAACGTCGTTGCGTCCTCGGTCACGCCGGGCAGCGCGACCATCTCCACGCTGCCCCGGGAATTCGTCGCCGAAGCCCTGGCAACACCGTTTCCAACGGTGGTGTTCAGTGCGCCGCTGAAGAGTTTTGTCGGCCCGCAGCGTGTGCTGCGTTTTGGTCGACGCGTGGAACTCGCCAACGGCAACAGAATGGTCGTGGTGGCCGAGGTACTGATCACGCAACTGACCGCGATCATGACTCAGGGTGCCAGCATCGACGGCCTGGAGTTGACGCTGGAGCGAGTCGATGGCCAACTGCTCGCCAGCGCGCCCGAAAGGGACGCGTTGCTCGGGCAAAGGCTGATCCCGGCGCTGGGCTCGTTGACTGATTCGCCGCACGTGCGTCGCTTGTCGGCCCGGCTCAGTGGCAAGAGCGCCATCGTCGTGACGCAACCTGCGGTCTTCAACGAAGCACGGATTGTGGCAAGTGTCCCGCTCGACAGCGCCCTGGCCGATTGGCGCGAGCACGCCGTCTACCTGGTTGGCGTGTCGCTGCTGTTTGCGTTGATGATCCTTGCGGTGGCGGTCATCGAAGTGCGCTACATCCACCAGCAGATGCGAGCCCGGGTCTCGATCGCCCAGGGCAAGGCCACGCTGGATCAGGCGCTGGAGTCGATGGTCAGCGGCTTTGTGCTGCTCGACAACAAGCAGTCCATGGTGCGCTGGAACGGGCGTTTCGAGGAAATGTTTCCCTGGCTCACCGGCTTGATGACGCAGGGCATGCCGTTTCGCCGCGTACTGGAGACGACGGCCAAATACCATCTGCCCGAGGCCAGTGCAACGGATCTGCAAAACTGGGTTGACCGGCGCCTGGCGCTGCAGTTCGACTTTGACACGCCGCACGAACAGGAACTGCCCAACGGGCGCATCATCCAGATCACCGAGCGACCCACACCCGAAGGCGGGCTGGTCATCGTCTACCATGACGTGACCGAGCTGCGCCAGGCCAGCGCCGAGATCGAACAGCTGGCCTTCTACGACGTTCTCACGACACTGCCGAACCGCCGCCTGCTGTTGGACCGGATGGTGCAGGCAATAAGCTCGAGCACCCGCAGCAAGCGCTGGGGCGCCGTCCTGTTCCTCGATCTGGATCATTTCAAGACGCTCAACGACACCCTGGGCCACGACATTGGCGACATGCTGCTCCAGCAGGTGGCGCAACGTCTCAAAGCGAGCGTGCGAAGCTCCGATACGGTGGCACGACTGGGCGGTGACGAGTTTGTGGTGATGCTCGAAGACCTGTCCGAAGACTCTCTGATCGCGGCGATGCAGGCGCAGCGGGTCGGCGAAAAGATCATGGCCGCCCTGACGCAGCTGTACCAACTCGGCGTGCACCCGTATCACATCACGCCGAGCATTGGCGCGACGCTGTTTGGAGCCGCGCAACAGGACCCGGCGGACTTGCTCAAACATGCCGATATCGCGATGTACCAGGTGAAAGCGCAGGGGCGCAACGCCCTGTGCTTCTTCGACCCGAACATGCAGGCTGTGATCGACTCGCAAGCGACGCTCAAGGAGGATTTGCACGCGGCGCTAAAGCTCGGGCAGTTCGAACTCTACTATCAACCCCAGGTCGAGCGCGACCGACGCATCGTCGGTGCCGAAGTTTTGATCCGCTGGCAGCATCCGCAGCGCGGGCTGTTGGCTCCGGCGGAGTTTATGGCGGTGGCCGAGGACAGCGGCCTGATTTTGCCGATCAGCCATTGGGTCCTGCGCTGCGCTTGTGCCCAGCTCGCGTTATGGCGGGGCGACCCGCGGCGCAGCCACCTGCACCTGTGCGTGAACGTCAGTGCACGCCAGTTCCGGCAACGCGATTTTGTCGCACAGGTGCTCGCGGCAATGCACGATACGGGCGGGGGCGCCCAGCGACTCATGTTTGATCTGACCGAGGCCCTGATGCTTGACAACGTGCCAGACACGATCGCCAAAATGACCGAGCTCAAGGCGTATGGCGTGCGCTTTGCCGTCGACGACTTCGGCACCGGTCACGCCTCACTGGCCTACCTCACACGCCTGCCGCTGGACCAACTCAAGATCGACCAGTCGTTCATGGGCGAGGTCGGCCAGCAATCGACCGATGCCCGCATTGTGCAGACCATCATCGGCATGGCGCGCAACCTGAGCCTGGAGGTGATTGCCGAAGGGGTCGAAACCCAGGCCCAGTGCGAGTTCCTCGCGGAGCACGGCTGCACGCTGTACCAGGGCTATTTCTTTGGTCGCCCGGTGCCGCTGGCAGAGTTTGAAGCGCTGCTGGGCTGAACGCGCGACGCCACCGACTCAGAGTTCGGCCGCCTCCACGACAAACTGAACCCGGCGCACGCCATTCCAGGCATCGGCGTCCAGGCGGAACGCGAGTTTGACGCGCGCGGGCAAGGGCTCGGTGTGGCCAAACCAGACGGCGTCGACCGGCTGTCCCTGGTGCCGCAGCTTCAGGCGCAGATGCTTTTCGCCCACCAGCCGCTGCGAAAGCACTTCGACTTCCTCGCAGAAGGTCGGTGCCGCAAAACCCTGACCCCAGACTTCCTGCTGCAGCACGTCAACCAGTTCCACACGCCGATACTCGTTCTTGAGCGGCCCGTCGGTTTCGAGCCTGCGCGTGAGCGTGGCGGCATCGAGCCACTCGCTGGCAACTTCGAGCAAGCCGCGCTCAAAGGCTGCGAGATTGCTTGCATCGATGGTGCAGCCCGCAGCCATGGCGTGACCACCAAAGCGCAGCAGCACGCCAGGCGCGCGCTTGGCCAACAGATCGAGCGCATCGCGCAGGTGAAAGCCCGCAATCGAACGCCCCGAGCCTTTGAGCTCATGCTCGTGTCCCGGTGCCTTGCTCGGCGCAAAGACAAAACTCGGGCGGTGCAGCCGATCCTTGATGCGCGAGGCGACGATGCCAACCACGCCCTCGTGAAAGGCTGGGTTGAAGACGCAAATCGCCGCCGGTGCTTCCTGCTCGGCATTGATCAGGGCGTCGGCTGCTGCCAGCGCCAGATCGCGCATATCACTCTCGATGTCGCGGCGCTCGCGGTTGATGCCATCGAGCAGCCGCGCCAATTCGTCGGCGCGTGCAGCGTCGTCGGTGAGCAGGCATTCGATCCCGAGCGTCATGTCGGCCAGGCGCCCCGCGGCGTTGATGCGCGGGCCCAGCGCAAAGCCCAGGTCAAACGTGGTGGCGGTTGCTGCCTGGCGCCCCGCTGCTACAAAAAGAGAAGCTAGCCCAGCAGGCGCGGCAAGCGCTCTGAGGCGTTTGAGCCCTTGTGCGACGAGGCGACGGTTGTTTGCGTCGAGCTTGACCACGTCAGCCACGGTGCCCAGCGCGACCAGCGGCAGCAAGGCGTCGAGCCTGGGCTGATTCTGCGCGTCGAAGCGGCCACGATGGCGCAGTTCGCCGCGCAAGGCCAGCAGCACGTAGAACATCACGCCGACGCCCGCGATCGCCTTGCTGGCAAAGGTGCAACCGGGTTGATTCGGGTTCACGATCACGTCGGCCTGCGGCAGCGCAATCCGACCATCGACGCTGGCGGGCAAATGATGATCGGTGACCAATACCTGCAGACCCAGAGCGCGGGCCATGGCCACCCCTTCGAAGCTGCCAATGCCGTTGTCCACCGTGATCAGCAGGTCGGCCCCGCGGTCGTGCACCCGCTGGGCAATCGGTGCCGTCAAGCCGTAGCCATCGACGACGCGGTCCGGTACCAGGTAACTGACCTGGCGTGCGCCGAGCAGACGCAGGCCGCGCACCGCCACGGCGCAGGCGGTGGCGCCGTCGCAGTCGTAGTCGGCGACGATGCAGATGCGCCGGTTCGCCAGGATGGTGTCGGCCAGCAGCACGGCGGCCTCTGCGCAGCCAAGCAAGCCCGTCGGTGCCAGCAGCAGCGCCAGGCTGGTGTCGAGCTCGGCAGCGCCGAGCACGCCGCGCGCAGCATAGAGTTGTGCCAGCAGCGGATGCACCCCAGCCTGCTGTAGCGCCCATGCGGCGCGCGGCGGAACCGATCTTGCTACAAGTTTCATAGCTGGCTAAGCACGTCAGACGGGCGTTGTGAGCCGAATCTATTCATAAATCGGTGCCAGAATGACGGCCGCACCGCATCCAGCGTGAGCGCGTTGCGCTCGCCGCACAAGCTCAGCGTGCAACGCCCGAGCTCGCCGGTGTCGCTGCCACAGGTCTCGATCGCCTTGAGCAGCGCAGCGCAGTGCGTGCCATCGACCACTTGCCAGGCCTGCGCCCACGCGGCCCAATCCTCGTGCAGCGCGGCCTCACGCAACTCGCTGGCCACCATCGGGTCGGCACCCTGGCCCGGCGCGGGCACGGGTCGGCCCAGCGCACCGGTACCACTGATCCAAAACGAGTTGACCGGCGCGGCGCCACGGGCTTGACGCGCGTCGTTGACCGGGTGGTGATAGCAAAGCATCTGCATCTCCGCTTGCAAGCGGCGCAGGCGGGCAGCTCCAGCGCCACGCGGCAGCCATGGCTTGACTCCACGCCCGGCCACGCGGTCCTGCGACGCGCTGACGATACCCTGCAACAGATCGCCACGGGCCAACCAGCGAAGCGGCTGGTCGTAAATCAGTTCGACGCCATCCTCGGCAAAAAAGGGCTGCATGCTCGCCAGCAGTGCCTGCGACTCGTGAGCCGGGAAATCAGTCAGCGGCGCGCGGCTCATCGCGACATCGTCGCTGCCCATCAGCCAGTGACAGGGGCTGACAAAACCCCAGGCACCCGCTCGGGGCTGCGCCTGCCACGCCGCCCAGGCAATTTCACCGTCGTGCACCGGCAGGCCCAGCGCACGGGCCAGCGCACGCTCATGCGGGGGTGAAAAGCTCGACCCATCCCCGCCGTCCATGTCGCGTGGCCGCAAGCGCCACAACAACTTCTGAAGGTTCGGTAGCCGCAACTGCGGCAAGACCCGCGCGCAAGCTTCGGTGTTGCAATATGCAAACGAAATCAGCAGGTGCATCGGGCCGCCTCAGGTATAGCGGCGCTGGCGCATCCACTTGGTGGCAATCCATTTCTCGCCCGCGCTCACCGGCGCGCCTCCATGCAGGGTCTGCGGGTCGACCTGGCCCAGACTGTTGCAGTACTCGAAGTAGACAGCCGATCCCTTCTTGGGAACGACCGAGAGGTTCAGTGCGGGAAACACGGTTTCACCGCCTGCGCCCACATCGTTGAGGTACATCACCAGCGTGCTGACGCGCTGCCCGCCATGCTCCAGATGCGCCTGACTGCCGGGGTCGGACGGTACAAAGTAGTCAAAGTGGGGCTGGTACTCGCCGCCGACGCCGTAGCGCAGGATCTGGATCCCCTCCCCATTTTCGATCGGCCAGTTCATCAGCGCCGCTATGCGCCGGTCGAGCCGGGCGATGAAGTCGTTTTCGTTGAGCCTGAAGAAAGCGCCCTCGCTGCTGCGCTGTCCAATCACCTCCTCGCGACCGGTCTTTGGATCAACGATGGTCGAGCGCGCGAGCTTGAGCCGCGACAGCGCGATCAACGCATCGCATTCGTCGGGCGACAGCACCTCTTCAAACAGCGCGACCACGGGGTCGGAGGCACGGAACACCGTCCGGACCTGGTGCCCGTCGGCCTCGATCACGCTGCCCTGGTGGCCGATGCGTGAGGGCTCATAAACATAGCCCTGCTGTGGCGCACCAGCCGCCACGCCAGCGCCTGTCGTGGGCTCGCCCTCCGCCACCTGGCTGACGCACCGGGCGGCAAAATCGGGGTCAAAGTCGCGCTGCACCATCGCCTCGATCATCGACGCCTGGCTGCAACCCAGCGCCAGGTTGTCAACGATCCATTGGCGCCAGGCGGGCGAGAGCTGATGGGTTTTGTCCATGAATGATTGTTTGTGACCGACGCCTGCCAGCTTACCAAACATTGAAGCGATGACGGCCACGCGAGCGTAAGCTTTGTTGCAGGATGCCACAATGGCGCCTGGCTGATTCACCCTCGACCCATGCAACTGCCCTTTGAGCTCATCGTTGGCTGGCGCTACACGCGCGCTGGGCGCAGCACGCGACGCAACGGCTTTATCTCCTTTATTTCCGGTGTTTCGATGTTGGGCATTGCCTTGGGCGTGGCCGCGCTCATCATCGTGCTCAGCGTGATGAATGGCTTTCAGAAAGAAGTGCGAGACCGTATGCTCGGCGTGGTCTCGCACATCGAGATCTATGCCGAGCGCGGCGCCGCCCTGCCCGAGCTGGCGCGCACGCTCGCCGCGGTCAAGGCGCAGCCGGAAGTTCTCGGTGCCGCACCTTTCATAGCAGCGCAAGCACTGCTGGCGCGCGGCGAGGACATGAAAGGGGTGGTGGTACGAGGCATTGATCCAGCCCTTGAGCCCGCGGTGACGGACCTCGCCATCGACTTGAAGAACTCCGCGCTCATGCGACTCGTGCCGGGTGAATTCGGCATCGTCCTCGGGGGCGATCTGGCCCGCGCCATGGGCGTGCGTACGGGCGACCGGGTCACGCTGATCGCACCGAGCGGCCAAGTCACCCCGGCCGGTGTGGTGCCACGGCTGAAGCAGATGACCGTCGTCGGCACCTTTGATTCGGGCCATTTCGAGTACGACTCGGCGCTGGCGCTGATCCATGTGGACGATGCGGCGCGCATTTTCCGGCTCGACGGGCCCAGCGGCGTGCGCGTACGCCTGCGCGATCTGCATCAGGCGCGTGCGGTGGCGCAGCGCCTGCTGCACAGCCTGAGCGGGGAACTGATCGTTCGCGACTGGACGCAGCAGAACCGCAGTTGGTTTGCTGCGGTGCAAGTGGAAAAGCGCATGATGTTCATCATCCTCACGCTGATTGTGGCGGTGGCGGCGTTCAACCTGGTCTCGACGCTGGTGATGACGGTAACCGACAAGCGCGCCGACATCGCCATCCTGCGCACGCTGGGCGCGAGCCCGCGCTCGATCATGGCGATCTTCGTGGTGCAAGGGGCCATGGTCGGCGTCATCGGCACGCTGGCCGGACTGGCGCTGGGTCTGGGCATCGCGTACAACATCGATGTCATCGTGCCCGCGCTGGAGCAACTGTTTCATGCCAGCTTTTTGCCCAAGGACATCTACCTGATCAGCCGCATGCCCAGCGAGCCCCAGCAGGCCGACATCGCGCCGGTTGCCATCATCTCGCTGCTGCTGGCGTTTGTCGCCACGTTGTACCCGAGCTGGCGCGCATCGCAAGTCAATCCTGCGGAGGCCCTCAGGTATGAGTGATATGGCCCCCACGCTCCCCACTGCGTTGGGTTCGCTGCCCCCCGAGGGGGCGCATCTCGCCTTGGGGCGGCCCGGCGGCGAGACTCCGGCGATCCTGAGCGCGAGGGGTTTGACGAAGCGCTTCACGGAGGGTCGGCTCGACGTGACGGTGCTGCAAGGCGTCGATCTGGATGTGCGCGCGGGTGAAACACTGGCCATCGTCGGTGCCTCGGGCTCGGGCAAGAGCACGCTGCTGCATTTGCTCGGCGCGCTGGATGCGCCCAGCAGCGGTTCGGTGCTGCTGCATGGTCAGGATCTGGCACGGCAAAGTGCCGTCGCACAGGGTGTGCTGCGCAACCACCACCTCGGATTTGTCTATCAATTTCATCATTTGTTGCCCGAGTTCACGGCCCTTGACAACGTCGCGATGCCGCTATGGATTCGGCGTGCAGCGCCTGCCAAGTCTGCACAGGCCGCTACCAAAATGCTAGCAGCGGTGGGCTTGCAGGAGCGTCTGTTGCATCGTCCGTCCGAACTCTCCGGCGGTGAGCGCCAGCGCGTCGCGATCGCGCGCGCGCTCGTCACACAACCGGCCTGCGTGCTCGCCGACGAGCCGACCGGCAACCTCGACCGCGCCACCGCCCATGGCGTCTTTGATCTGATGCTCGAACTCGCACACTCTCAGGGCACAGCCTTCGTCGTGGTGACGCATGACGAAGCGTTGGCGGCCCGTTGCGCGCGGCAGTTGCAATTGGTGCAGGGAAAGTTGTCGGAAGCTGCGACCCGTCGGAACACCTGAAGGCGGGTTCAAACGAGCGCTTCAGGGGCATGCATCAGAACTCTTTGCACCCCGCAACAGTGTGAGCGCCAGCAGCGCCGAGGCCACCATCAGGAACAGACTTACCGCGTTGAGCACCGGGGTGGCGCCTTCGCGCATGCGGCCATACATCATGACGGTAAGCGGTGCGTCCGAGCCCACCAGCATCAGCGTCGTGTTGAAATTCTCAAAACTCATCAGGAATGAGATCGCTGCCGCGCCGACGAGTGCCGGCTTCAGGTAGGGCAGCGTGATTGTCAGCAGCACGGCCAGCCGAGATGCGCCCAGGTTGTAGGCCGCTTCTTCAAGCGTGATATCAAAGCGTTTGAGCCGCGCGGTGATGGTTAGCGTGGCCACAGAGACGATGAACGAGAGCTGCCCCACGACGACCAGAGGCAGGCCCGGGCGCAAAAATTCAAGTTCCAGCCCCCACAGGTCGTCGAGCAGATTCGCGATCCGGCTGGCAAAGGCCAGGATCGAGATGCCAAGGATCACACCCGGGATCACCAGCGGCGCGAGCATCATCATCGACAGCGCCTGCTTGCCGCGAAACTGCGCGCGCTCGATCAAAAATGCGTTGGCGGTGCCGATCAGCACCGCCAACAACGTGACCCACGAGGCAACGACGGCGCTGGTCCACAAACTTCCCACCAGCGCGCGGTCGGCAAACAGGCCGCGCCGCGCCGCCTGCGCGTTACCGATAAACCAGTCCAGCGTAAATCCGTGCCACGGTGGCGCCGGGTACGGTGCATTGTTGAAGGCAAAGACGGCCACAATGGCGAGCGGCAGGAACAGAAACGCGAAGAACAGCAGCGCATACACCACAGTGCCGACGCGTAGCCAGGCCGGACGAGGCAGGGATGGGATCATGATCGCTGCATCACTTCGCCAAATTTCTGGCCACTGAGCTTGAGTCCCAACCAGACGATGACCGTCGACAGCGCCAGCAACAGGAAGCCAAACGCCGCGCCCTGTTCCCAATTGAAGCGGGTAATGAACTGGGTGTAAATCTGCTCCGTGAACCACTGTGAACTCTTGCCACCGAGCAGCGTGGGCGTCAGGTAGTTACCAAGTGTGAGCATGAAGACCACGATGCAACCTGCAACGATGCCCGGCGCGGCATGCGGGATGATGATCTGGCGCAGGATCGACCAGCCGTTCCCGCCAAGGTCGTAGGCCGCCTCGATCAGCGAATCATCCAGGCTCTCGAGCGCACTGATGAGTGGAACCACCATAAATAGCATCGACGTGTAGACCAGGCCAAGCATGATCGTGCCATCGTGATACAGCATTTCGACCGGCTGGGCAGTGATCCCGAGCCAGACCAGAAACCCCGGCAGCACGCCGGACTCGCGCAACAAAATCATCCAGCCCAGGGAACGCACGGTTTCGCTGACCCAAAAGGGGATCAGGCACATGACAAACAAGCCAGCCTTGACGCGAGCGCGCGCGATTTTTGCGATGGTCCAGGCGATTGGAAACGTTGCCAACAGCGTGAGCATGGTCGAGAGCATCGACATCACTGCCGTGCGCACAAAGGTGTGCCAGTAAAGGGGTTCTTCGAAGAAGGTGGCAAACTGGGCCAGACTCGGCGCGTACTGCTGTGGCGCGGTGCGCACGCGCAGCGCCAGCACAGCGAGTTCGACGTGCGGCAGGATCAACAGCAGCGTCAGCCACACGCCAGCCGGGGCTAGCAGCAGCAGGAGCAACAGGCGTGCCTGCGTGGCACGTGCGCGATCTTCATGCATCGCTCTGCCTCTGGGCAAAGCATACGGCGCGGCGCGGATCAAAGCCGAAATGCACGCTCTGGCCAACGCGCAGGTCGGCGAATTGTCCGGTCTGCGGCAAGGCGATACGAAACTCAACACCGGTCGCCTCTTCGCGCAGCAACACGGCCGAGTTGGCGCCGTCAAACAGGATGCTATCCACCCGCCCGCGCCAGGCCGGGTGCCCGAGCGCGGAAAAACTCTCGGCTTGGCGCGCGATGCTGGCAACCTCGGGACGCACAAAGCCGACGGCTGCCTGCCCCAGGCTAAGTTTGCCAACCGCTTGCGCGCGCAGCTCAAAACCGTTTGCGCCCGCGAGCGTGACAAGGTCGCCTTGCAGATCGGCCACGCGCCCCTGCACCCGGTTGTTGGCGCCGACAAAACCGGCCACGAACGGCGTCTGCGGACTGTAGTAGAGCTCTTGCGGCGTGCCCACCTGCTCGAACCGCCCCTGGTTCATGACCGCGACGTGATCGGACATGACCAGCGCCTCGGATTGGTCGTGCGTGATATAGACGAAGGTCGTGCCGAAACCTGCCTGCAACTGTTTGAGCTCGATCTTCATGTGTTCGCGCAGCTTCAGGTCCAGCGCGCCCAGCGGTTCATCGAGCAGCAGCAATGTGGGTTCGAGTACCAGACTGCGCGCGATGGCCACGCGCTGCTTTTGCCCGCCCGATAACTGCTCGATTCGCTTGTCGTGGGCTCCATCCAGGCTCACGCGTTCGAGCATCTCACCAACCCGGCGCCTGATTTCGTCGCGCGCCAGACCACGCCGCGCCAGTCCATAACCAACGTTCTCGCCCACGCTCATCATCGGAAACAGCGCCAGATGCTGAAATACCATGTTCACGGGACGACGATTGGGCAGCACACCGCGCATCGATTGGCCACCGATGTGGACGTTGCCTGCGTCCGGGCTGAGAAAGCCCGCAATCATGCGCAGCAGCGTGGTCTTGCCACAGCCCGAGGGCCCGAGGATGGAGAAGAAACTGCCGCGGCCGACGCTGAAGCTCAAGTCATCAACGGCGCGAAACGCGCCGTAGTGCTTGGCCACATGCGTCGCCTGCAGATCGGGCTGCACCGCCGTCGGTGCAGCCTGGTTCGGTTGCAACGCGCAAGGCCCTAATTGGCGGCCTTGATACGGTCGAGCACGCGGCCTTCGATTTCTTCAATGCCAGCGGGCACGGCCGGATACCACTTCACGTTCTTCAAGGCAGCTTCCGGGAAACTGGCGGCAAACTGCGCCTTGAGCGTGGCGTCGGACAACTGGTCAGCGCCCTTGGACGCGGTGAAGTTGCCCGCCGAGGCACCGACCCTGGCAGCGATCTCCGGGCGCATATTGAAATTGATCCAGGCGTAGGCGGCAGCGTCGTTCTTGCCCTTTGCCGGAATGGCGAAGGTGTCGATCCAGCCCAGAGCGCCCGCCTTGGGCGCGATGAACTGAATTTCCGGCTTCTCGTTGTTGAGCTTCCAGCCCCCGGTGTCCCACATCATGGCGCCAACAATCTCACCGGCACGCATGCCGTTGAGCAACTGATCCTTGTTGTCCCAGAAGAACTTCAGGTTGCCCTTGCACGCGGTCACGGTCTTGCCGACCTCATCCATCAATGCGGTATAGGCCTTGGCGTCGTTGTACAGGGCGAACGGATCCTTGCCTGCGGCAAAGGCAAACGCCAGCAGGGTCGGGCGCTTCAGGCGCACCGCAGTCTTGCCTTTGACATCGGCGCGGCACAGGTCGGGGTAATCGGTCATCTTGGTCAGCTTGGTGTTGACCACCAGGCCGTCGGTGCCCCAAATGTGCGGCAGGCCGTAAACCTTGCCCGCGAGCGTGGTGTTCTTCTTGGTCGCATCGAGCATGGAAGGTATAAACAGCTCGCTCTTGAGCTTGCTCAGGTCCATCGGCTTGTAAACGCCGAATTCCTTTTGCGGTCCGGTGATGCGATCCTGCGAAGGCTGGGCCAGATCAAAGCCAGCACCGCCGGTGGCGCGCAGCTTGGAGATCATCTCTTCGTTGTTGGAGAGCGTGACTTCGACCTTGTAACCACTTTCCTTTTCGAACTGGGCCACCACATCGGCCGGGGCATAGTCGGCCCAGGTCAGCAGTCGGAAGGTTTTCTCCTGTGCCAGCGCCGAGCTGGCCAGACCGAGCGCAACAAGGCCAGCGGTGATTAGGGTACGTTCTGCAGTCATGCTTAATTCCTCAAGTGGGTAGGATGGAGGTGACGGAGCCCGCGAAGGGTACTCCAGCCGCATGACAATTTCAAGTCAGTTCCATGACAGAAACGTGGTAGTTTCCCGGTATGACGATCTGGATCGACACTCATTGCCACCTTGATGCACAGGAGTTTATGGATGACAGGGAAGCTGCACGGGCGCGGGCAGCTATCAAAAGTGTAGCGCACTGCGTCCTTCCAGCCGTTTCGGTGGCCAATTTCGACGCCGTGCGAACGCTCGCTCATGCCCACGCCGACAGTTACGCGCTGGGAATCCATCCGCTGTACGTGGCACGTGCCAACGACAACGATCTGGGGCGGCTTGGGGCCGCCTTGAAGCGGCACCGCAGCGATCCCCGACTGGTCGCCGTCGGCGAAATCGGCCTGGACTATTTCCTACCCGAGCTATGTCGCAGCCCCTTGCGTGAGCGCCAGGAGTTCTATTACCTTGAACAACTCAAGCTCGCGCGTGCCTACGATTTGCCGGTGCTGCTGCACGTGCGTCGTTCCGCCGACGCACTGCTCAAAGGCCTGCGCGCCGCCGCTGGCGGGCGTACCTGGAACGGCGTGGTCCACGCGTTCAATGGCAGCCAGGTGCAGGCTGAGGCCTTCATTGCGCTCGGACTCAAGCTCGGTTTTGGCGGCGCATTGACCTACGAGCGGGCCACGCATTTGCGTCGCCTCGCGGTGACCGTGCCGGCGCAGGTGATCGTGCTCGAAACCGACGCCCCCGACATGCCGCCGCACTGGTTGTACAAAACAGCGGCGCAACGCGCCAGCGGCACGCCCCAGGGACGCAACGAACCCGCCGAACTCGCGCGCATTGGCGCCGAGCTTGCGGCGCTACGCGGCATGCCGGTTGAACAGTTGGCGCATCTGACAACGGACAATGCGATGGCGGCGCTGCCGCGCTTGCGCGCCTTGCTTGCCTGATTGGAGATAATGCGGACATCTTGAAGAAGCACGCCGCCAACTTGCCTGAAGTCAACTTCTCAGACGAGGGCTCGATCCGCCACCTGCACCTGGGTACCGAGTGGATCCAGGGTTCGATGCGAATGCAGGCGCCAACAGCGTTGTTTCACGAGTACACGCAACGCATGATGGCATGGTTGCTGTTTGTCGAACCCGCGACGGTGTCCAAGCGTCACGCGATGCAACTCGGACTTGGCGCGGGCTCATTGACAAAATTCTGTATCAAGGAACTGCGCATGAAGACCACCGTGATTGAAATCAATCCAAAGGTCCTGATCGCCTGCCAAGGTTGGTTCAAGCTGCCGCTCGATCATCCGCGGCTTGAGGTCGTGCTCGCTGACGCAGCCCAGGAAATTGGGCAAGCCCGCTGGGCCGGCACGGTGGACGCACTGCAAGTGGACCTGTACGACCACGAAGCGGCCACGCCGGTGCTCGACAGCCTGCCCTTTTACAACCACTGCCGCCGCCTGTTGCGTGTTGACGGTTGCATGAGCGTCAACCTGTTCGGCCGAGCCTCCAGCTTTGTACGCAGCGTCGAGAAAATTGCGGCGGCTTTTGGCGAGAACGCTGTCTGGGCGTTCCGACCGACACGCGAAGGCAATACGGTCGTGCTGGCGCAGCGCACACCGATGCGCCTAAATCGCGACGTGCTAGGCCCGCGTGCGCTGGAAATCCAGACGCGCTGGGGTCTGCCGGCACCCAAATGGCTGCGCGTCTTCAAGCCGATGCCAGCATGAGCCCGGTCGAACCCAAACCCAAGCGAGCGGCGCACAGCGGTGTGCTTGACTGGCGTCGTCTGGTCGCTTGGTTGCTGAGCGACGGCGTGATCCATGGCGATGAAGCACAGCGCATCACGGCACGTTGCGCCACGGCCGAAAGCGTGCAACACCCGCTGCTGCGTTTGGCCAACGTCTCGGTGCGCCGCGCCAGCGATGCCAAGGCGCTCGACATCGAGGCGTTGACCCAGTGGCTGGCGGCCCGGGAAGGCCTGGACTACTGGCGCATTGATCCGCTCAAGATCGACGTTGGCAAGGTGACCGATACCATGAGTGCGGCGTACGCTGAACGCCACAAGATCTTGCCGGTACAGGTCACGCCGAGCGAATTGGTGGTGGCCAGCGCCGAGCCCTTCATCACCGACTGGGTCAGCGAGGTCGAGCGCCAGTCCCGCCGCAGCGTGCGCCGGGTGCTGGTGAGCCCGCAGGAAATCGCCCGATACACGGCCGAGTTCTACGCTCTGGCGAAATCGGTCAAGACCGCCAGCAAGGCTGGTGGCAACAGCGGCGGTGCGAGTTTCGAGCAACTCGTCGAACTGGGCAAGTCCAACAAGCAGATCGACGCCAACGACCAGAGCGTGGTGCAGGTCGTCGACTGGCTCTGGCAGTACGCTTTTGACCAGCGCGCCAGTGACATTCACCTTGAGCCGCGACGCGAACAGGGCGTGATCCGTTTTCGCATTGACGGCGTGCTGCACCCGGTCTACCAGATGCCGATGGGTGTCCTGGCGGCAATGACCGCGCGCATCAAGTTGCTCGGACGCATGGATGTGGTGGAAAAGCGCCGCCCACAGGATGGGCGCATCAAGACGCGCAACCCGCACGGCGACGAGGTGGAAATGCGTATTTCAACCTTGCCCACCGCGTTTGGCGAAAAAATGGTGATGCGCATTTTTGACCCGGACACGACCGTCAAGGATCTCGATGCGCTTGGTTTTTCGGCGCACAACGCGCAGCGCTGGGAGGACCTGGTGCGTCGGCCACACGGCATCATTCTGGTGACCGGACCGACCGGCTCGGGCAAGACGACAACGCTCTACTCCACGCTCAAGCGCGTCGCGACCGAAGAAGTCAATGTGAACACGGTGGAAGACCCGATCGAGATGATCGAGCCCTCCTTCAATCAGACCCAGGTGCAGCCGCAGCTCGAGTTCGGTTTTCCTGAAGGTCTGCGCGCCCTGATGCGCCAGGACCCCGACATCATCATGGTCGGCGAGATCCGCGACCAGCAAACGGCGGTGATGGCCGTGCAGGCGGCGCTGACCGGGCACCTCGTATTCTCAACCCTGCACACGAACGATGCCCCCTCGGCGGTGACGCGGCTGATGGAACTCGGTGTCCCGGCGTACCTGATCAACGCAACACTGCTGGGCGTACTGGCCCAGCGCCTGGTGCGCACCCTGTGCGAACATTGCAAGATACCCGACACGACCTCCACCCGCCACGCGCTGGCCGAAGTGGTCAAGCCCTGGCAACTCAACGGTGGCTACCGGCCGTTCAGGCCGGTTGGTTGCATCGAGTGCCGGATGACCGGCTTCATGGGTCGCACCGGTCTGTATGAACTGATGGTGGTCAGCGAGACTTTCAAGAACCTGATCAGCAGCGAACCTGACATGGACGCGCTCCGACGTCAGGCTGTTGCAGACGGCATGCGTCCGCTGCGGCTGGCAGGTGCCTTGCGTGTGGCCGAGGGGCTGACCGTGATCGACGAAGTTCTGTTGTCCACGCCACCTTTGAGTTAGATCGGGTCGCGGATGCGACATAGGTGAAAGCCACAGGGCTGGGCAAAGCCATTCACGTGCACAATGCGTTGTTCATTCGTTTTGGGATCCAGCTTCATGAATATCAAGAGCCAGAAGGACCTATTTTCAGGACTGTTGTTTACAGCGGTCGGCGTCGCCTTTGCATGGGGTGCGACCAGCTACACGATCGGTACCGGGGCACGCATGGGTCCGGGCTATTTTCCGTTAATGCTCGGCGTCCTGATGGCCATTCTCGGCGCCGTCATCACGTTTAAGGCACTGGTGGTGGAAACCGAAGACGGAGAAAAAATCGGCTCCTGCGCTTGGAAGCCCCTGTTCTTCGTGATCGCAGCCAACCTGGTCTTTGGTGTGCTGCTCGGTGGTCTGCCCAGCTTCGGGTTACCGGCGATGGGCATGATCGCAGCCATTTACGCGTTGACCTTCGTCGCCAGCCTGGCCAGTGACGAATTCAAATTCAAGGAAGTACTCATTCTGGCCACGGTGTTGGCAGTGGCGAGCTACCTCGGCTTCATCGTGCTGCTCAAGCTACAGTTCCCGGCCTGGCCAACCTTCATCACCGGATAAGGAAGCGCGACATGGATCTGATTGCAAATTTGTCGCTTGGCTTTGGCGTTGCCTTCACGCCAATCAACCTGCTGTACGCGTTCGTCGGCTGCTTTCTGGGCACCGTGATCGGCGTGCTGCCTGGCATTGGCCCGGTTGCCACCATCGCGATGCTGTTGCCCGCCACGTATGCGCTACCACCGGTCTCGGCGCTGATCATGCTCGCGGGCATCTACTATGGCGCGCAGTACGGCGGCTCCACAACCTCCATCCTGGTCAATTTGCCCGGTGAGACATCGTCGGTGGTGACCTGCATTGACGGCTACCAGATGGCGCGCCAGGGTCGCGCGGGTCCGGCTCTGGCGGCGGCCGGTCTGGGCTCTTTTTTCGCCGGTTGTGTCGGCACCCTGGTGCTCGCGGCGTTTGCGGTACCGCTGACAGAGGTTGCCTTCAAGTTTGGCCCCGCCGAATATTTTTCACTGATGGTGTTGGGCCTGATCGGTGCCGTGGTGCTGGCCTCGGGTTCGCTGCTCAAGGCCGTGGGCATGATATTTCTTGGCCTGCTGCTCGGGCTGGTCGGCACCGACGTGAACTCGGGCGTGGCGCGCTTCAGCTTCGATGTTCCCGAGCTGACCGATGGCATCGGCTTCATCGTGATTGCGATGGGCGTGTTTGGCTATGGCGAGATCATCAGCAATCTGGGCAAGCACGAGAGCGAACGCGAAGTGTTTACCGCCAACGTTCAGGGCCTGTGGCCAACCAAGGAGGATTTCAAGCGCATGATTCCCGCCGTTTTACGGGGTACAGCGCTGGGTTCGCTGCTGGGCATCCTGCCAGGGGGTGGTGCCGTGATGGCGGCCTTTGGTGCCTACACGCTTGAGAAGAAAACCAGGCTACAGCCGGGCGAAATCCCGTTTGGCAAGGGCAATATCCGTGGTGTTGCCGCACCCGAGTCAGCCAACAACGCGGCGTCGCAGACGTCGTTCATCCCGTTGTTAACGCTGGGCATTCCACCCAATGCGGTGATGGCCCTGATGGTCGGCGCGATGACGATCCACAACATTCAACCAGGCCCGCAAGTGATGACCAGCAACCCTGAACTGTTTTGGGGACTGATCGCGTCGATGTGGATTGGCAACGCGATGCTGATCATCCTGAACCTGCCGATGATCGGCATCTGGATCAAGCTGCTGACAGTACCGTACCGCTGGCTGTTTCCTGCCATCGTGCTGTTTTGCGCCATCGGCGTGTATTCGACCAACAACAACACATTTGACGTCTGGCTGGTCGGCGTTTTCGGTTTCATCGGCTATCTGTTCATCAAGCTCGGGGTCGAGCCCGCACCACTGCTGCTCGGATTTATCCTCGGCCCGATGATGGAGGAGAACCTGCGCCGTGCGCTGCTGCTTTCGCGCGGTGACTGGAGCGTGTTTGTGACGCGCGGGTTGTCGGCAAGCCTGCTGGCCGCAGCCGCCTTCCTGCTCGTGATCGTTCTGTTGCCCTCGATCAAGAAGAAACGTGAAGAGGCGTTTGTGGAGGACTGATGCAACCCCAACTACAACAGCACGCACAGCGTGAGGCCCTGCACCATGAAGTGCATGCGCGCCCGCCGCAGGCACTGACCGCCCCGCTGGCGATCTCGCATGTGGTGATGGTTTGCGATGCTGCGCAGCGCCAGGCCAGCCGCGCGCACGTCGTCGCTTTGCTTGGCATCCACGACCTGGCACTGCCGGACCCGCATGCGAGCCATTTTCGGATGAACGTCGGACCTTTTCATATCAGGTGGGAGGTGCACGCAGAATTTGTCACCTGGACCTTGATGTGTGCTTTTTCGGCACCGCGCGCTGGAGAGCACGAAACCGAACCAGCACTGGATAAGGTACCACACGACTGGTTTGCAGCGCTACCTGGGCAATGTCTGTCGGCGCTGCACCTGTGGGCAATGCCACGCGATGCCCTTGAAGCCGCCGGACTCGTCAGCGCCCTGCTGCTTGAAGACACCCTGGTTGGTTCACGTGTCGCCGGTGGTGCGGCGGACGTTTATACCGACTTCGCGATCCGCTCCGATGGCTTTTCCCGCATGCTCGTGCTGGTCGGTTCCATGCCCGAACGCCGTCTGGGTCAACTCGTGCAGCGCCTGCTTGAAATTGAAAGCTACCGCATGGCAGCTTTGCTGGGGTTGCCAGCAGCGCGCGACGCAAGCGTCGTGCTCTCTGGTGCAGAACACGAACTGGTCGAACTGGCCAGCGCAATTCGCAGCGCTAGCGCGTGCGATGAACCCATTCTGCTGGACCGATTGACCAAACTTGCCGGTCAGGTCGAGAGCCAGCACGCGACGACACATTCGAGATTTTCAGCCAGCGTGGCGTACTTTGAACTGGTAGACAAGCGCCTAAGTGAAATCAACGAGGCCCCACTGCCGGGCTTGCAGACGATTGGTGAATTCCTTGACCGTCGACTCAGTCCAGCGCGCAGCACCTGCGCCTGGGCTACGCGACGCCAGGACGCCCTGTCACAACGGGTGTCGCGCATCAGCAATCTGCTGCGTACGCGCGTCGAGATCGAACAGCAGCAAAGCAGCCAAGCCCTGCTTGCCAGCATGAACCGTCGCCAGGATCTGCAACTGAAGATGCAATTCACGGTGGAAGGCCTGTCGGTGGCCGCTATCACGTACTACATCGTTGGCCTGGTCAGTTATCTGGCCAAAGGGGCGCATGCGATCGGCTGGCCCTGGACCGCGGAGAGCACAGCGGCCCTGACCCTACCGATCATCGCGCTTAGCGTCTGGTGGTCGCTGCACAAGCTTCATCACCGCGTCTTCAGGGATTGAATCGCAGGCTGGTCACCAGCATGACCGGCCGGATTGATAATCCAAACCATGACATTCGATTATCGCAACCCTTACAACTTCGCACGTCTGCCGGTGTTTGCCCGCAATGTGGTCGCCACCTCGCACCCACTGGCCGCGCAGGCCGGCCTTGCGGTGCTACAGCACGGCGGCAACGCCGTGGACGCTGCGGTTGCAACCGCAGCCGCCCTGACCGTGGTCGAACCCGTCAACAACGGGCTGGGCAGCGATGCCTTCTGCATTCTATGGGACGGCAACGCTCTGCACGGGCTTAACGGCTCGGGCCGTGCGCCGCAGGCGTGGAGCGCCGACTACTTCCGCAAGCGTTACGGCAGCCATGCCGCGACGCCGCCCAAACGCGGCATGGACTCGGTCACAGTCCCCGGCGCAGTCTCGGCTTGGGCGGCGCTGAGCAAGCGTTTTGGCAAGTTGCCCTTTGCCGCGCTCATGCAAGGCGCCATTGATTTGGCCGAACGCGGCTGCTGCGTGCCAGTCGTCGTCCAGCAAAAGTGGGCCGCGGCGGCACAGGAGTTGCACGGGCTACCGGGCTTTGCGCAGGCCTTCCTGCCGCGTGGGCGCGCGCCCATGGTCGGCGAGTGGTTTGGGTTTCCAGCGGCGGCGCGGGCCCTGCGCTCGATCGCCCAATCGCAAGGCGAAGCGTTCTACCGCGGTGACATTGCCGCGGCGGTCGCCAGCTTTGCCGCGCAGCACGGGGGCGCCCTGTCCTTGCACGATTTGGCAGCGCACCAGTGCGAGTGGGTAACACCGATCAGCCACGGCTACCGGGGCTACACGCTGCACGAGATCCCACCCAATGGCCAGGGTATCGCAGCCTTGATGGCAATGGGCATCGTGCAGCAGTTTGACCTGGCCGGTATGGACGTTGACGGTGTTGACGCCCAGCACGTTCAGATCGAGGCCATGAAGCTCGCCTTTGCCGACGTCTACCGCTACGTCGCCGAACCCGCCTGTATGGAAGTCAGCGTCGAGCAGATGCTCTCGGATGATTATCTGGCCGCGCGCGCCAGGCAGATCGACATGCGACGCGCACAAACCTTCAAGGCCGGAACGCCCGATGACGCCCACCGCCGGGGCGGCACGGTGTACCTCAGCACTGCAGACGAATCGGGAATGATGGTCAGCCTCATCCAGAGCAACTATCTTGGTTTTGGCTCGGGCTGTGTGGAACCATCGTTTGGCATCAGCTTGCAGAACCGGGGCCACGGCTTCAGTCTCGATCAAAACAGCCCGAATCAGGTGGCACCTGGCAAGCGGCCGTTTCACACCATCATTCCGGCGTTCCTGACGCGAGAGGGCCAGCCCGTCATGAGCTTTGGCGTGATGGGCGCGAACATGCAACCGCAGGGACACATGCAGACGCTGGTGCGCATGCTCGATCACGCCCAGAATCCGCAGACCGCCTGCGACGCGCCGCGCTGGTGCTTCGAGAGCGGACTTTCGGTCAAGGTCGAAGCCGCCATGGCAGCCAGTACGGTGCAGGCTTTGGCCGAGCGCGGGCATCACACCATCGTCCAACACAACTCGTACCAGGACTTCGGGGCCGGCCAATTCATCTGGCGCCTGGGCGACCCCGCCAGCGACGGCTACTTGGCCGCCAGCGATGGTCGGCGTGACGGTTATGCCGCTGCATGCTGAACCGGCTGCAGCGGCCGTGCCAAAAGCGCACGATGCTTCTAAACCTATAGCAAGCGGCTTGCTTCTGGCAAGCGCCGGGGCGGTCGCCTTCAGCGCCAAGGCGATCATCGTCAAGTTTGCTTACCGCTACGGTGTTGATGCCGTCACGCTGATCATGTACCGGATGCTGTTTGCGCTGCCCATCTTCGCGCTGATGGCCTGGTGGTCCAGCCGCAACAAGCCCGCCCTCAAGCGGGTTGAATGGGTCGGCATTTTGGGCCTGGGCGTCACCGGTTACTACCTTGCGAGTTACCTTGACTTCGCCGGGTTGTCCTACATCAGCGCCTCGCTTGAGCGGCTGATCCTGTATCTGAACCCGACGCTGGTGCTGGTACTCGGGCGTGTGCTGTACGCCCGCGTGATCACGCGTCGCCAGACGGTGGGCATGCTGGTGGGGTACGCCGGCGTGATCCTCGTGTTCGGGCACGAGGCCACGCTCGAGGGCCGCGACGTCGCCCTGGGCGCGTTGCTGGTCTTTCTCAGCGTTGTGAGTTATGCGCTTTATCTGATCTTCAGCGGCGAATTGGTGCAGCGTCTGGGTTCGCTACGGCTGGTCGGGCTGGCCACGTCCGTGGCCTGCGTGCTGTGCATTTTCCAGTTCGTCATCCTGCGCCCCTGGAGCGCGGCCCTGGTGGCTCCCGAGGTGATTTGGCTCTCCCTGCTCAACGCCACCCTGTGCACGGCGGTGCCAGTACTTCTCGTCATGATGGCGATCGAGCGCGTCGGCGCGGGCACCGTGTCACAAGTTGGCATGATCGGGCCATTGTCGACCATCCTGATGAGCATCGTGATTCTGGGAGAACCGTTCACCCTGTGGCTGGTCCTGGGTACCTTGCTGGTGATCACGGGAATATTTGTTGTAACCCGCGACGCCAGGGCGCCGTCTGGCTAGAATTCAGATCTCCAGGCTCGAACTACAGACGCGGTGGCCGTGTCCGGGCTTGGCTGAATGGACCCCATTGTCATGACATCTTCTGCAAATTCGCCCGCCGCGCCCGTGGCACACAGGAAGGACCCGCAAGCGCTGGCCGTCTTGTTTGCCGACATCGTCGGCAGCACCAGACTTTATGACACGCTGGGCGATGCACAGGCCAAGAAGATTATCGACACCTGCATCATCATGATGCGCAAGATCATCGGTCAATACAACGGTCGCGTGATCAAAACGATCGGCGACGAAATCATGTGCGCGTTGCCCGACGCAGATTCGGCCTGCCTGGCCGCATGCGACCTGCAGCACAACATCATGAACCTGCCAACCGTATCAAACATCAAGCGCGCGATCCGCGTTGGCCTGCATTTTGGTCCGGTTCTGCAGGCGCATAACGACGTCTTTGGCGACACCGTCAACCTCGCCGCGCGCATGGTCGGTTTGGCCAAGGCCGGGCAAATCATCACGACCCGCGCGACGGTACAGTGCCTGTCGCCGCTGCTGCAAAAAAACACGCGGCGCATCGCCGCCTTGACGGTCAAGGGCAAGGGCGACGAGGTCACGGTGTGCGAAATCATCTGGCAGGGAGGGGAAGAATTGACGCTGGCCACGCAGTCCATCCGTACACCGCCGGAGCAAGCCAGTCTGGAGCTGAGTTATCGGGGCAAAACTCTGATCTTCGAGCAGAGCAATGCAATCTTCCTGCTCGGTCGCGACCCGAGTTGCCAGATCACGGTCGCCGACAGCCGGGCTTCACGCCAACACGCACGCATTGAACTGCGCCAGAGCAAGTTCTTTCTGATCGATCAGAGCACCAACGGCACGTTCGTGCTGACCGCTGGCCAGACCGAGTTTGCCTTGCGCCGCGAAGAAGTGATGTTGCGCGGCGTCGGGCGCGTCGGCTTTGGCCACAGCGTGCGCGAAGCCGACGACGAATTTGTCGAGTTCGCGGTGGTCGGGTAAGCGTTTGCCGCCGCGCGGCCGATCAGGTTGTGGCCTTCGCGATGCCCTTGAGCAACGCCTTGCCGCGCGAGGCGGGTGCGTCAAGTAGCCCGGCCGGTGGCATCGACTCAAGCTTGCCAACCATCGAGGCGACCGCACAGGCGCTGGCGAAGCTGACGCTGACCTCGGCGTCACCAGCGGAGGTAAAGGTGAAGCAGTTCTGACCGAGTTTGGTGTTGAGTGGCTTGAGGATCGCGTCCTGCACCAGAGCAGCCGTATTGCCCTGCGCCAATTGCAGCCGGAAACTCCCGGCTTCGTCGAGCAATTCGGCATCAAGCACCTGGCGCACGCCACGGAGTTCGCGCAACAGCAAACGCGCGGTCTGGGCGTCCGGCAGTCCCGTGACCTTCAGGCGCGTCGCGTGCACGCCAAAATCAAAGTACTGAAGAAAGAAGTTTTTGGAAAACTCCTCTCCCATGAGCTTGCCTATGTCGGCCAACGCCTGATCCTCGCTGGCCCAACTTTCTCCTTTTGGTAGCACGGTGTTGAGGTAAATTTCCTCACCCGTGGCCTTGTCAATCGCCTTGACGGTCCAAGACGTCAGCACCGTCTTCGTGATCGTCAGTCCCGAAGCCGGCAATTTGGCCGACAGTTGCTTGACCTTGGCCTCACCCTGAATCAGAAAATCGGCGCCGCGCGCGGTCGCGGCGGTGGCCGCACCGCTCTCGTTGGACCAGACCCGAAAGCCAAACGACTTGATGCGCTCCTTGAGAATATTTTCGGCCAACTGAGAGCGCGCTGCGGGCAACGCCTGCGCCGTCTCGGCATTGGCGATGGTCATTTGGATCGCGACCTTGGGGTCTCCATTGTTGCGGATGAATTCAACACGCTCATCCTTGGAAAGTTGGTTGAGGGATTTCTGCACGTCACGCATCCTGAGCACTGCGCGAGTCTCAGTCTCCAACAGGCCGTCCTTGCCAGCGACCGGTGTGCCTTCATGCAGCATCGTGTGGATGAAGCTGCCCGGCTGCGACAAGAGCTTCTGCTCGATCAAGGCGTAATGCTTGTCCAGGGACCCGCCGTCAACGTACAGTGCGAGCACCTTGTTGAACGAGCTGGCGCTTGGCGTCGGCGCGCGCCTCCTCCTGCGCCGCGCCTGGATTGCCCTTGAACCTCGGGTCATTCGGATCGACCATACCCAGGGCACTGATGACGAGATTGCCAGGCGCCGACGTCGCGTTCACCGGCACCGTTGCGTTGCGGGTGGGCACTGTCGTCGCGGCCGGCGCTGCTATCGGTGCTTGCGCCATGGGTGCCGCATTGCCCGCGTCGCGCCCGGTCGTGAAGTAGGCCCCCGCACCGAGAATGAGCACCACCACGGCGGCGAGCGCGGCCATCACCATCTTGGGCGCGCGGACCGGGACTTGCGGTGCGGTCTCGGCCGGCACCGCGCTCGCCGTCGTCACGCTTGCGGCCGTGGCGGCCTGTCCAACGTTCAACCAGGGTTTGATCGCTCGCTGGCTGGGCCGCGACGGCGGCGATCGCCTCGGCGAATTCGGCGGCTGACTGGAAGCGCTGATCCGGACTCTTGGCCATAGCTTTCTTCACGACCGCATCAAAGCCCCCTGGCAGCGACACGTTGAGCGTGGAAGGTGGTAAGGGCTCTTCGCGCAGCACCTTGTACATGATCGTGGTCGTATTGCCGGTGAACGGCCGCTCGCCGGTGAGAAACTGATACAGGATGACGCCGCAGGAAAAAAGGTCGCTGCGCCCATCCACGGTCTGCCCCATGAACTGCTCGGGCGACATATACGAGGGCGTTCCCATCACGGTGCCGACCTGCGTCAACTCGGATTTCTCAACGCGCGCGATGCCGAAATCCGCGATCTTGATCCGACCATCATCGAGCACAATCAGGTTCGCCGGTTTCATGTCACGATGAACCACGCCATGGTCATGGGCGTGACCCAGCGCGGCCAGAATTTCGCCCATGATGCGCGTCACCGCTGACAGTGCAAAGCGTTCGTTGGCCTCAAAATAGTCCTGTAGTTCGCGACCCTTGACAAACTCCATCGCGATATAGGCCACGCGGGAATCGCCGCTGGTCGCCTGGGTACCGGCCGCGACGGTCTGTTCGCTCTCGACGAGTTCTTCGCCGTAATCGTAAACGGCCACAATGCCCGGATGGTTCAGGCGCCCCGCGGCCTGCGCTTCACGCCTGAACCGAGCCAGCACGTCAGTCGCGTCTTCGACTCTTAGTTGCGCTGGCAGAATCGTCTTGATCGCGACGGTACGCTCGATCGCGGGATCAAAACCCTCGTACACGACGCCCATGGCACCCTTGCCGAGTTCACGCCGAATGAGATACTTGCCGAGTTTGGTCATACCCGTCATATCGGGCTCCTTGGGCGAATGTTGTGCTCAGCCAGGCTTGATTACTTGTATTTGGAATCGATATCCCAAACCGCGGTCTGTACCAAGCGCTGCACCATCGTGTCCAAGCCCACGCCGCCCTTGGCGCCCTCGGAGATTCCCATCACGCTGCTCTGGGTCGCGCCAACTTCCATCTTCAATTCCTTGTAGCCCTGGACGACTTGCTCGGTGGTACTTGCGTCCATGATCTTGTACCGCATCCCGATCAGCCAGACGCCGGTGGCTTCCTGGTTTTGCACCGAGCCCGCGACCGTGCCCGCGGCGTTGCCGGCAACACCGCCAAACAGCGAGATCAGGCCACCGACGGCCCGTCCGTCGAATCCCTTCTTGTTCTCAGCGATCTGCTCGGCCTTGAGAATGTCAAACTTGACGATCCATTTGGTAAAACGGAGCTTACCCATCTGCATCGTCTTGCGTGCCGCCGCCTGATCACCCAGGTTGTAGGCGAGCGAGACCTCTCTGAGCAGGTTGCCAAGATTGGCGCGTTCGAGTACCTGGAAGTTTGCGTTGGACAGCTCAAGCTCGCCAAAATCGGCGATGTTGTTTGGGCCGAACTTCTGCAGGAAGCTCGCGTTGTTGCTCTGGACCTCGCCGGGGATCACGACCAACGCGGGCCCCTTGCGAGCGCGGTTGACGTAGTCCACTTCGCGGTAGGCGGCGGCATCGGCGGCTGCGTTCGCTTTCTCGGAGGTGGAACTCCCCGCAGTGGGCGACGGATTGCCAAAGGTCGGTTGCGCCGCGACACCAGCAGTTCCCAGAGCAACGGCCGCAGCAAGAGCAGCACACCAACCAAACCGAGTCATTGATGAAGTCATGATATTTCCGGAACAGGAACTTTGAAAACCAATATTCAGCTCACCCCGGCACGGCGGCAATAGTCGCTGTACAGGGTCGCCACCACCTCATCCGCGCGCTCATTGATGAGGGTCAGCGCCATACCCGACGTATCCTGCCCGGCGTAGCTCGCGTTCTCGGCGCTGGTCTGCGAAATCATGCGGCCGTTGGCTCCGGTCAGAGTGAAATTCATGCCGACATTGACCTGATTGAGGTTGATCGCCAGATTTCGACCCGTGTGTGTGCGAATCACACCGCGCAGGATGTATTGGGCGGCCAGCCGCTTGGCTGCGCTGATGGCGGCGTCGGGATCGTTCTTGAAGTACGCGTCAATTTCGGCCTGCGCCACTTGCTGGCGAATCTGCGCCTGCGTGAACGTCTTCAGACCCAGGGACTGTAGGCGTGAGTTGATGGCATCGAAATGCTCGCTGAAGGAGCTCTGACTCGCATGCATGACACCGTTTCGGCTCTCACCGATGAGGACCATGATCTTCTGGTTCTTGATCTTGTTGCGGCACGGGGTCTGTAGCAACGCCGAAACCCTGGCCTGCTTCTCGGCCTCCTGCGCCTGCTCGGCCTTGTCTTCATCGGAGAATTTGAAACCCTGCGCATGCACGAAGCCAGGACTGGCCAGCGTGACGAGCATCACGGTCAAGACAGCGCGTAGCATGATGGCGTTTGAGAAAGCTTACACATGAGCGGGTTCCTTTGCAGACGAATGACCTGTCACTCGGGGTCGCGAAGAATTATAGGCACACGATGCGGTGCTCATGATTTCGCAACTATCATCGTGGGCGCACTTCGCAACGAACGGGGATATTGTTATGGATTTCGGCATTGCAGGCAAATGGGCCTTGGTGTGTGGCGCGAGCAAGGGCCTGGGACTGGGTTGTGCCCAAGCCCTGGTACGCGAGCGGGTGAACGTGGTAATCGTGGCGCGCGGGGCTGAAGTCCTGCACGCTACTGCTACGAAATTGATAGCTGAACACGCCCAGACGGCGGGAGTAGAGGTGCTTTCGGTTGTCGCCGATATCACCACCGCGCAAGGACGGGCGGCGGTCTTCGCGCTGCGCCGCGATTTCGATATTGTCGTCACCAACGCCGGTGGCCCACCACCGGGCGACTTCCGCGACTGGGACCGTGAGGCCTGGATCAAGGCCGTGGACGCCAACATGCTCACCCCCATCGAATTGATCAAGGCCAGCGTCGACGGCATGGCCGCGCGCGGGTTTGGACGCATCGTCAACATCACCTCCAGCGCAGTCAAGGCACCGATCGACATTCTCGGACTGTCCAATGGCGCGCGCAGCGGGCTTACCGGCTTCGTTGCCGGCGTCTCCCGCAGCAGGCTTGCCAGCCAGGGCGTGACAATCAACAACTTGCTGCCAGGCGCGTTCGACACCGACCGACTCAAGGGCGTGATGCAGGGTGCGGCAAAAAAAACCGGTCAAGGCATGGAGGCCGTCGTTGAGGCCCGCAAGAAGTCGATTCCGGCGCAACGCTTTGGCCAGCCCGATGAATTTGGCGCCATTTGCGCCTTCTTGTGCAGCCAGCAGGCGGGCTATATCAATGGCCAGAACATCCTGGCCGACGGTGGCGCCTATCCCGGCGTGTTTTGATCACAGGTTCCTTCTTCTTACCAATTCACCGGAGCAAAGCAATGTTTCACTCATTTTCCCAACGCCTCATGCTGCTGGCGCGACGTTCCGTTGCGCTGTGCGTTCTGTTGACGGGCGGTGTCGCCCTGGCGCAAACCGCAACGATTCGCCTGCTGGTCGGGTTTCCACCCGGCGGGGGCACCGACGCCATAGCGCGCACGCTCGCTGACAAGCTCAAGGACCAATTGGGCAGCACCGTCATCGTGGAAAACCGCGCTGGCGCCGGCGGTCAAATCGCCGCGCAGGCTCTCAAGGCAGCCCCTGCCGATGGCAACACGCTGTTCCTGTCGCACGACCACACGATATCGATCCTGCCGCTGGTGATCAAGAATCCCGGCTTTGACCCGGCGCACGATTTTGTGGCGGTGGCCGGATTCGCGACCTTTGTCAATGCGTTCGCCGTATCAGGCGGCACGCCGGCCAAGACCATGGGCGAGTACGTGACCTGGGTGCGCAGTCAGGGCGGCGGCAAAGGTACGGTCGGCGTGCCAGCGCCGGCCTCGGTGCCAGAATTTCTGGTCAAGCTCATCGGACAGAAATACACGCTGGACCTGCAGGCCGCGCCGTACCGGGGCAGCGCACCGATGATTGGCGACATGCTGGGCAACCAGATCAATGCCGGGGTGGCATCGATTCCCGACTTCATCGAAAACCACAAGGCGGGCAAGCTGCGTGTCGTCGCCGTCCTGGGCGCGGCCCGTCAGAGCGCCTTGCCCGACGTCCCGACGTTTGCGGAATTGGGCCTGGCCGGGTTTGAGGACATTCCCTACTACGGCATCTTTGCCCCGGCTGGAACGCCCAAAGCAGCGATTGACCGCTTTTCCGATGCGTTGGCCAAGGTCATCGCACTGCCCGAGGTTCGTGATCGTTTGACCGGCATGGGATTGTCTGTCGGCCACATGTCATCGCAGCAACTCGCCAGCCGCGAGCGTGCGTATGCACAGACCTGGGCCAGGATCATCAAGACCAGCGGCTTCCAGGCGCAATAGGGATCCGCGCGAACACCCCGCCCGTGTCCACTGCACTCAACGCCGACCTGCACTGCCACTCGGATGTATCCGACGGCACGTTAAGTCCCGAGTTGCTCGCCGCGCGCGCCAAGGCCAACGGCGTGCAATTGTGGGCACTGACCGATCATGACGAAATTGGGGGCCAGCAGCGCGCGGCAACGGCTGCGGCCGCACTGGGATTGCCCTACCTCACCGGGGTTGAAATTTCGGTCAGTTTCGTCGGCCAGACGATCCACATCGTGGGTTTGGGATTTGATGCCGGTGACGAGCCTCTGAGACGTGGATTGCATCAAACACGCAATGGCCGCGGCCAGCGCGCGCTTGAAATGTCAAAGGGGCTGGCCAGCGTGGGCATTCACGGCGCCTACGAAGGCGCCTGGCGCTTTGCCGGCAACCACAGTCTCATCTCGCGAACGCATTTTGCCCGTCATCTGGTGGAGAGTGGGGTCTGCCGCGATACGCACGAGGTGTTTCGCAACTACCTGACCGAGGGCAAGCCGGGCTATGTCGAACACCAGTGGGCCAGCCTGAAGGACGCGGTGACCTGGATCACCCAGGCCGGCGGCGTTGCCGTCATCGCCCACCCGGCGCGCTACAAGCTCACGGCCAACGAGGAGTTCGCGCTGTTTAGCGAGTTCAAGCAACACGGCGGGCGCGGTGTTGAAGTCGTGACCGGCAGCCACACGACGGCAGAATATGCAAGCTACGCCAATACGGCCCGCGAGTTTGGCCTGGCTGCCTCACGCGGCAGCGATTTTCACAGTCCCGACGAAAGCCACACGGAGATCGGCACGCTGCCGCCGCTTCCTGCGGGCTTGACACCCGTGTGGGACTTGCTCACGGACCGGATCGTGCAACCACGCTCCAACGAGCCGACATCCGCGTCGATGCAGCCGCGCTGAGCAGCCGGTTTGCGCCGGGGCATCTCATTCCGTGACAATACGGCCATGGCCCAGTACTTTGACGTTCATCCGGACAATCCGCAGATGCGCCTGCTCAAGCAGGCAGTCGCCCTGCTCGAACAGGGCGAGGTGCTTGCGGTACCGACCGACTCCAGTTACGCCTTGGTGTGTCATCTCGACGACAAGGTGGCGGCTGACAAGCTGCGACGCATACGCGGTGTGGACGACAAGCACCATCTCACGCTTTTGTGCCGTGATCTGAGCGAATTGGCGACCTACGCCCGGGTCGACAACCGGCAGTTCCGCTTGATCAAATCGGCGACGCCCGGCCCCTATACCTTCATCCTGGAAGCGAGCAAGGAAGTGCCGCGCCGCCTGAGCCACCCAGCGCGGCGCACGATCGGCCTGCGCGTGCCTGAGCACCGCGTCCTGCAGGCGCTGCTGACGCTGCACAGCGGCCCGTTGCTGGCCACCACCTTGATTCCGTCGGGCGAACATGCGCCACTCAACAACGCGCAGGACATTCTGCATCGCTACAAGAATCAGATCGCAGCGGTGATTGACGCGGGCGCCTGCGCGCTCGAGCCCACAACGGTGGTCGACATCAGTGGCGACGAACCTGTCGTGCTTCGCCACGGCGCAGGCAGCGTCGCGGCCCTCGGTCTCGCCCTCTGAGACAATAGCCCGATGGATATTGCGCACCTGATTCAAACCGTCGCCCTGTACGCTCTGCCGGTACTGTTTGCGATCACGATCCACGAGGCGGCGCACGGCTACGCGGCGCGCCATTTTGGCGACAACACGGCCTACGTACTGGGGCGCATCACACTCAACCCGATCAAGCACATCGACCCGATCGGTACGATTTTGATGCCCCTGCTGTTGTACTTTGCAACGTCGGGTGCCTTTCTGTTCGGTTACGCCAAACCGGTGCCGGTACGCTTTGGTAACCTGCGCAATCCCAAGCGCGACATGATCTGGGTGGCGCTGGCCGGACCCGCGGCCAACTTCGTGCAGGCTCTACTCTGGGGCGTCTTGCTGTACCTGCTCAAAGGTACTGACGTGACCGAGCCGTTCTTTCTGCAAATGGCGCAGGGCGGTGTGTTGGTCAATGTCGTGATGTTTGTCTTCAATCTGTTTCCGTTGCCACCGCTCGATGGCGGTCGCATCCTGGTGGGCTTGCTGCCGCACCGGCAGGCTGAACTGGTTTCGCGCGTCGAACCGTGGGGCTTCTTCATTGTGATGGGCCTGTTGGTGGCCGGGGTCGTCAACACGCTTTGGATGCAGCCCTTGATGAGTGTTACCTACACCGTATTGGACCTGCTACTGGCACCGGTGGCCATGCTCTTTGGCTAAGGGCTGTTCCCCACCGAAACGACAAATCAGCTATTTCGCATGAGTCTCCAACGCTACCTCACCGGCATCACGCCTTCGGGCACGCCCCATCTGGGCAATTACGTCGGTTCCATTCGGCCCTCGGTCCAGGCCAGCCTGCGAGCGGAGGTGGAGAGTTTCTATTTTCTGGCCGACTACCACGCACTGATCAAGATCGACGAACCCGCGCGCATCCAGCGCTCAACCCTTGAAATCGCGGCGAGTTGGCTCGCTGCGGGTCTCGACCCGGACCGTGTGACGTTCTACCGACAGTCGGATGTTCCCGAAATTACCGAACTGACCTGGTTGCTGACCTGCGTGACGTCCAAGGGCCTGCTCAACCGCGCCCATGCCTACAAAGCTGCCGTCGACCAAAACGTGGCAGCGCAGGAGGAGCCCGACGCCAACGTAAGCGCCGGGCTGTTCATGTACCCGGTCCTGATGGCAGCCGATATCCTGATGTTCAACGCGCACCAGGTGCCGGTCGGTCGCGATCAGGTGCAGCACATCGAGATGGCGCGCGACATCGCCCAGCGCTTCAATCACCTGTACGGCGAGCACTTCGCACTGCCAGAGGCGGCAATCGAGGACAACGTGGCTACCCTGCCCGGGCTGGACGGGCGCAAGATGAGCAAGAGTTACGACAACCACATCCCTTTGTTTGCCCCACGACCCGAGCTTGAGAAGCTGGTTGCGGGCATCGTGACCGACTCGCGCACGCCCGGCGAGCCCAAACAGACCGAAGGCTCGGCACTGTTTCAAATTTATCAGGCATTTGCCAGCGCGCCGGAAACGGCCGTGCTGCGTCGGGCCTATGCCGATGGCATTGCCTGGGGCGATGCCAAACAGATGTTGTTCGAGCGCATTGATCGCGAGATCGCGCCGATGCGCGAGCGCTACACATCCCTGATGGCCAACCCCACCGAGATGGAAACGATTCTCCTCGCCGGGGCCGAAAAAGCAAGCGCCCGGGCGCGCCCGTTTACCGCCGGGTTGCGCCGCGCGGTCGGACTGCGCGACCTGCGCACCAGCGCCAGCGCCGCGCAGACACCACGCAGCGCAAAAACGGCGCTGCCCCAATTCAAGCAATACCGCGAGGGCGACGGCAAGTTCTACTTCAAGTTGCTGCAGCCCGGTGGGCGCGTGCTGTTGCAGAGCTCGGGCCTGGATTCGCCCAAGGAGGCAGCCCAGGCCATCGGCGCGCTGCGCGAACAAGGAATCGCGGCTCTGCCCGGGCTGACCTGCCTGAACAACATCCCTGGAATCGACGACGCGGACCTGGCAAGCGCATTGCGCCTGCTCAAACCCGGTGCCTAGTGCGCCCCCTCAACGGTAGCCTCAACGCCCGGCCAGAAAGTGGGCCAGGTTGTCGTGCTGCAAGGCGCGATAGGCCGCGCACAGCCGAATATTCTCCAGCGCCTGCTTGAGGTGCGTCGAGCCGCCAAAACCGGCGTCGAGCCTCGGAGCAAAGAACTGCTGTACTTCGTCGGCCTTTTCGGTCGAACAAAATCCGGCAAGGAATTGCGGAAACCGACCGACTGATTCCTTGGGCAAACGCCGGGCAATGGCTGCAAAATTCTGCCGCATGAAAGCGAACAGGCCGTCGCGTGCAGGTTCGACCGCGTTGCGATCGCGTCCAGCCATCAGCAGTTCGCGAATATCGTGCTCGGGTGACAACCACAACTCGCGTGCGGACTGCGCCAATTCAGGCGCTTCAAAGCGTCCCAGCGCGGCGTAGATGTCAGCGCGTTCTCCACGATTATCGCTCGCCAAGGCGGCCTTGACCAGGGCGTCGAACAGTGCACGGTCGCCCTCAAGCGCGGCGCTGCGCAGGACCAGCGCCCGATCCGCCACGGCCAGCGTGGCGCGATCCTGCAACCACTCCTGTGTCAATTTGCGCGCCTGCGCGCGCAGGCCCTGATCACGTCCTGCGTCCACCAGCCGCACGAGCCAACGCTCCCGAATCAGGCGATCATCGTCCGAGTCGGTCGCCCTGCTGGTCAGGCCAAGAGCGCTCCCACGCGCACCAAAAGCGCGCTGCCACAAGGCGGCGTAGGCGCTGCGCTGGTCGGGGCCAATCAGGGGCTCGACGCGGGCAATGATGCCCAGCGCGGCGTCGACCACCTCGCGCCGCGGGTGCGAGGCGTAGCGCAGGGCCAGCGTCAGCGCTTCGGACAGCTGCAAGTCACCCGACTCGGTCAGTGCCTGCGCGTCCTCGATGTTTACCAATAATTCACTCACACTCAAATCATCGCTTTGCATCAGGGCGGTGAGTCGCTGCGGTTCGTACATCGTGCGGTAGTAGCCGATACCGTTGGCATTGGCCTCGACCCAGGGTGGACAGGCACCATCTGGTAGTGGCAAATCGTTTTGTGCCTGGGTCAGCAGCATCCGGCTGCGTCCCGCGGGGGTTCGCACCATCACTGGAATCTGCCAGAGCACGTCGGTGTCCGCCACCGATCCCTTGGGCAGGAAGCGCGACTGCGAAAGATGCAGCACGGGCTTGTCGTCACACACGAGCGAGACCTTCAACTGCGGGATTCCGGCCTGTTCGGTAAAACTTCGGACCGCAGCCGATAGTTCGGCGTCGCCAGCGCTCAGGGCCGAGATAAAGTCGTCGCCCGTCGCATTGCCCCAGGCGTGCCGGGCCATGTAGCGTCGAACCCCGGCCTGGAATGCATCGGCACCGAGCCAGCTTTCGAACATGGCCAGCACGGCCTGGCCCTTGCTGTACGTGATGCCATCGAACGCGCTGGCCAGCGAAGCCTCGTCGTTGACCGGCTGGTGAATGCGCCGCGCCGATGCCAAACGATCGGCGCGCATGGCACGTGAGCGCGCGTGCTGCGCGCCCGTCTCAAAGTGCCAGTCTGGCATAAGCTCGGCAGTGATCTTGTCGCCCATCCAGGAGGCAAACGACTCGTTGAGCCAGAGGTCATCCCACCAGGCCATCGTCACGTAGTTGCCAAACCACTGGTGCGCGAGTTCATGCGCTTGAACAGCAACGTAACTGCGTTTGAAATTGAGCGTTTCCTCAGCCGGGCTCGCCAGCACCAGACGCGAGGCAAAGGTCACCAGACCCGGGTTTTCCATGGCGCCGAAATTCAGGGTGATCGGCAACGCCATCACGTCGAGCTTGTGGTACGGATAGCTCTGGCCAAAATAGCTCTCCAGCGCTGCCAGGATGGCGGGCGTCATGCGCGCGGCATACCGCGCCTCCTGGGCGCGCCCATGCGGTGTGATGTAGCGCAGCGGCGTCGATCCAACCTTGCCCCCGTCGAGAACATCAAATGGGCCCACACCAAAGGCAACCAGATAACTCGGCAGCGGCTGCGTCGTGAAAAACTCGACCCGTTTCATGCCTTTGGCCAGCGGCACTTCTCTGGCAACCGCTGTGTTGGCGACCGCCGTGAGGTGTTGCGGCACGGTCAGCGCCAGCGTCCACGGTACTTTCCAGCGCGGCTCATCAAACGCCGGAAAGGCGCGCCTCGCGTCGCTGGCTTCAAACTGGGTGAAGGCATACCAGCGACCACGGTCCCTTTGGCGGAACAACCCCTGACTTCCCTTGTCGTCAACGCGTCCGGTAAAGACCAGCCCGAGCTCGCCCCGGCCAGCGGGAATCAGCTCGGCAAACGCCAGTTCGAGCAGTTGCTCGCCCACCGCACCAGCGCTTGCGCGGTAGCTCCTACCCGCAACTTCCAATATCGCCGAACTCACTGCAAGACCCTTCGCATGCAAGCGAATGGAGCGCGTTGCGGCCTTGATGTCGACGTCGATCGAGACCTCGCCGTGATGCCTGGACTGCTCGGGATCGACCGTCAACGCCAGCCGATAAGACAACGGCACGACATTGTCTGGCAAGCGCATCGGCAGCGCATCGGCAGCGGTCAGCAGCGGTAGCGCCAGCAGTATGGCAAGCGCCAGGGCACGCTTGATCAAAGTAGTCATATTCGCCCGACTCCCAACACTTTGGATGCGCCGACACACCACTTGCGCACAGCTTGCGCGGTCAGTTCGCGCGTGCTCGGCTGATATAATTGAACCCGTTTGACACCGGAGAGATGGCAGAGTGGTCGAATGCGCCGGACTCGAAATCCGGTATACGGTCAAACGTATCCAGGGTTCGAATCCCTGTCTCTCCGCCAGTGAGTCTGAGCCCTTGCGCATGCAGGGCTCTTTTTTTGGCAAAGCCCCGCACCGCGCGGGCCACTGAGCTTGCCCTCGTTTTACGTATCCCTTAACCGAGGCCATTAAGCGGACTTTCTTTGCTGGGCCGCCAACCAGTTTTTCTCAAACCTCATCGGGCTCACATAGCCCAGTGTTGAATGCAGTCTCGTGGCGTTGTAGAACGCCAGCCAATCCATCACCTCCGATTGTGCCGCCTGGCGCGTCGCAAATTCTCTGCCATGCGTACGCGCTCGTTTGAGCGAGCCCCACAGACTCTCGGTTGGCGCATTGTCCCAACAGTTGGCCTTGCGGCTCATTGAACTCTTCATGGCGTACGCGCGCAGTGCGTCCTGAAACTCTGCGCTGCAATACTGACTACCCCGGTCTGAGTGCACGATCAGGCCCGGCGCGGGTCTCCTGCGAAACCATGCCATGCGCAGCGCATCGGTCACCAGCTTCTTCGTCATCCTCGGTCCAATTGACCAGCCCACCACCTGGCGACTGAACAGATCGAGCATTACCGTCAAGTACAGCCAACCTTCATGGGTCGCCAGGTAGGTAATGTCCGTTGTCCACACGGTGTTGGGCGTGGCCGGTGCAAAGTCACGCTCGATCAGGTTGGGTGCCACCGGCAGGTCATGCTTTGAATTGGTCGTGGCCTTGAATTTGCGCTTGGTCCTGGCCTTGATGCCGTGCAGTTTCATGAGCTTGCGTACCCGCTCTTTGCCCACCCGCATGCCTCGGGCAAGAAGTTCCTTCCACATTCTTGGCCAGCCGTATTCGCCCCTGACCTGGGCATGGATGGCCTTGATGTGAGCCAGCAGTGCATCGTTGCTGATGCCACGGCGTGTTGTTCTCGTGTCGTTCTTGTCCGAACTGCGAAGCCAATGCTGGTGGTACCCACTGGCGCTGACCTCCAGTTGTTCGCACAGCACGGAGAGCGGCCAATGGCGTCGGTTGTGATCAATCCAGGCGTACTTCACACCGACTCCCGCGCGAAGTACGCTGCCGCTTTTTTTATGATGGCAAGCTCCATCTTGGTACGTGCGAGTTCCGCACGCAGCCGAGCCAGTTCCATCTGTTCGGGACTGACGGACTTCGCTCCAGGCCCGCCCAGGCGTCCCTCGCGTTGCGCTTTGATCCAGTTGTGCAGCGTTTGATCGGCCAGTCCCAGCATCGCAGCAACCGCCGCTATGCTTTGACCAGCACCAATCAGGCGCAATGCCTCCAGCTTGTATTCGAGCGTGTAGCGCGCCCGGTGCATCTTTTCCATTTCCTTCTCTCCTTGCCAAATTACACCTCAGCAAGGGATACGTTTTCCGGGGGCAAGGTCACATTGCAACCCCTGACTCTGAATCATCGTGTTGCTAATGACGGGGGCAGCGCACGGGGGATCAAGAACAAATGGATGCGCGTGTCGCCGTGACGATCCAGGGGTGGAGTTGACGGATAATTTGGCACTGACTACCCCCAGCCAGATCGAGGAATTCATGAACTCCCTGCTCAATCCCCTGCGTCGGTTCTTCTTCGCAGGGGCGATTCTGACGGCTTCGGTGTCGATACTCGCGCAAGGTACCGATGAGTTGGTGAATGCGGCGCGGGAAGCAGCGCGCGCCGACCACAACGCCCAATCTGCGGGTCTGTTTGAGCAGGCGCTTGCGGCGGCACCGACGCGTCGGCGTGAGTGGTTACGGGAATACGCCGACCAGTTGACGTATTCGCAGCGTGCTGCGCAGGCCATCCCTCTTTACCGTGAATTCCTTGCCAGCGAGCCGGAGCCAGAGGATGGACGGCGTGGATTGCAGGGACTCGCTTTAGCACTGTCGTGGGCTGATCAGCTAAGCGAAGCACGGGTCACGTACCAGGCGCTGCTGGCGCAGGACCCAGGCAATGTCGATGCACAGCGCAGTCTGGGGCGTGTCGTCAGCTGGAGCGGACGCCAGCGCGAAGCGCAAGCCTATATGCGTGACTTCCTGTCGCGTCACCCCAGCGACCCAGAAGGGCGTTTTCTGTTGGCACAAGCTCAGTGGTGGTTGGGTCGTCCGGACTCGGCGCGCGCGACGCTCGCTGTAGGCGCGGCTGAGTCCGGACGCGAAGATGCACAGGAGCTCGAGCGCAGCATGAATCGGGCCGCCGCTCAGGTGACGCGCTTCGATCAGCAACGTTCGACCCAGTCGGACGACTTGAGCATTTCGAGCACCTTGATTGAACACCAGTGGACTTCGGACAGTGGATTGACCACGCTGGCGCCACGCTGGCAGCGCATCGACTACAGGCCGCCCGCGGGCGAACGTGGCGTCATGGTGGAACGCCCCGGGGTGCGGGTGCGGCACCGGTTTTCGGACGACATCGATCTCAATTTGGAAGCGGCAGCAGATCTCATCCGGCCGCAGGGACTGGCAGAGGATACACAACTCACCTTCAGCTCGTGGTTGACGTGGTGGCCAAGCGATGCGCTTCGCCTTGACCTGTCGACCAAACGTGAGACATTTGACAACGTACTGTCGTTGCAGCGCTCAATCGTCGCGCGCGGCGAGGGCGTTTCGCTCGATTGGCTGCCCAATGAGCGCACGCGAGTGACAACGCGCCTAGCGCGCGCCAACTATTCGGATGGCAATCATCGCGATTTCGCACAGGCCGAATTGGAACGCCGACTCGCTGCTCATCCGTGGGTTTGGGCCGGAATTCGTTACACCCGGTTCGACTTTGCGCGGCAGTTCGCCAATGGCTACTTCAATCCTCTGACCTTCCAGGCCTATCTGCTGACCCTGCGCGCCAACGGGGTGTTGACAGAGCCCGGTGCGCACTTGAGCTGGGGTGCGCAAATGGCGGTCGGCCGGGAGCATGCTGACCCGGACGGCGACAAACCCAGCTACGACGTCGGCGTGACAGCGGCGTACCGCTTCGCGCCCAGCATGAGCATTGAGGGGAGACTGCAGCGGTTTAGTTCCAGGGGTGCCTCGGCAAGTGGTTTTGAGCGCACGACGGCTGGGCTGATGTTGGTCTATGACTGGAACGCAAAATGAACATTGCACCGCCTATCCTGCTGATTGGCCTGGACAGCGATGTTGCGCCGGATGTCATTGCGCCGCTGCGCGCGGGCGGTTATCAAGTTCAGCTCGGGACACCCGCTGACATCAGGCGGCAATCTTGGTCCGCCGTGATCAGCGGACCGTCCGCCTCCGGGCTGGGCGCACTGGACCTGCTGGCCGCGCTGGCCAGCTCAGCGCCCGATGCGCCCGCCTTGCTGGTGGTTGGTCATCGTGAAGAAATTGCCGGTCTCGAACACGGAGCTGATTTGCGCACGCTGTCCCATCCGTTCGACCCGGCGGCACTTCTGGGCGCGGTTCGCGCTTTGGTGCCGGCGAACAAGGGGCAGGCTGACGCCCTCGCAGGCCCTCTCGAGACGCCTGCCGCCACGCTGCTGAGTCAACCCGAGTTTTGCCAACGCATGTCTCGGGAGATCGGTGTCGGCGCGACGCCGCGTCTGTCGCAGTCGATCTTTGTGGCATCCGTGCGGCTGCATGAACTTGACGCATATCGAGAGCGGTTGGCCCCGGCGGCACTCGCGTCGATCGAGCGACAACTGCTCGATCTCGTGCAGCACAAAGGTGCGGCGGCGGAGACGCACGCCAGAGGCGGCGACGGTGAACTATTGATACTGTTGCCGAACATCAACACGCGCCGGGCGCGCGAACGGATGCGCACACTGAGCGACCGCATCGCGCGCCACATTTTTCGATTGCCTGGCCAACAGGCCACCTTCACGCCCATCATTGGTTGCGCCCGACTCTCAGAGCAGGATGACGCCCAGGGGGTGCTGGCCAAGGCACGCGAAGCCATGGTCGAGGCCGCATCGCGTCTGGACTTGCAGCCCGCCTTCCATCGTCCAGCGGCCAGGCTGTATCGGCCCGGGCCGCCGTGGTCATGGCTAATCCGCTTGAATGGTCTGTTTGCTCCCCAGCGTCAGATCTGGCTGCAGTATGCGGTAACCCTGCTGCTTGGCATGGGGCTGCCTTACCTGGTCTACTATGCACTTGGCGCCCTGGGCTGGGACATCACGCACGGCGTCTACTTGTTCGTCGTTGGTATGCTGGCGTTTACCGCCCTATCCATCTGGGCCGAAGGGCTACTCGCGCTGCGTGCCATGCACCCGCCCGACGAACCCGCACTGCCCTATCCGAGCGCCTCGGCCATCATCGCCGCCTATCTGCCCAACGAAGCGCCCATTATCGAGGCCACGATCGACGCCTTCCTGCGTGTGCAATATCCGGGCGCGCTGCAGGTCATCCTGGCCTACAACACGCCTGCCGACATGGCAATCGAAGAGCGTTTGCAGCAGATCGCCGCGGCGCATCCGAACTTCATTCCAATGCGGATACGGGGAAGCACGTCCAAGGCCCAAAATGTCAACGCAGCACTGCCTCATGCGACTGGAGAATTCACCGCCGTATTCGATGCCGACCACCAGCCCGACCCCGACAGCTTCCGCCGCGCCTGGCGCTGGCTGTCGCATGGGGCGGATGTGGTGCAAGGCCATTGTCTGATCCGCAACGGAGATGCTTCTTGGGTGGCGCGGATGGTTGCCATCGAGTTCGAGCAGATCTATGCCGTGAACCATCCCGGTCGGGCGCGTTTGCACGGCTTTGGCATTTTCGGCGGCAGCAACGGCTATTGGCGCACCGATCTTCTGCGGCAATTGCGCATGCATGGCTTCATGCTGACCGAGGACATCGATTCGTCACTGCGCGCGGTCATCGGCGGACGCAAGATCGTGTCCGATCCGTATCTCGTTTCGCGCGAACTCGCGCCCGAGACGATGGGCGCGCTGGTCAAGCAGCGACTGCGCTGGGCGCAGGGGTGGTTCCAGATCTCCAAGAAGTGGATTCTGCCAGCACTGCGCTCACCGCGCTTGAATCTGCAGCAGAAGATGGGCATGCTGCAACTCTTGGTCTTGCGCGAGGCGTTTCCATGGATTTCAATGCAAATTGTCCCGCTGATCGCTTATTGGGCGGTGCAGGCCGGAAGCCTTTGGCGTCTCGATTGGCTGGTGCCGATCTTCGTCGTGACGACGCTGTTTACGCTGTCCACCGGTCCCGGTCAGATTCTGTTCACTTATCGCCTGGCCGATCCGCAAATCAAGCGGCATGGCCGCTGGTTCTGGTTCTACCTGTGGACCTCGACGCTGTTCTACTCCGGCCAGAAGAACGCTTGGAACCGTATCGCGCACCTCAAGGAGGCGATGGGCGAGACCGCCTGGAACGTGACGGCGCGAACCAGCGTCAAGAAGTTGGTGCGGACTCGGTCGGACCGCTGCGTCGACCTTTGACGAGCCGCTTGAGCCGTTGCGCAAGCTGATGCGGATCGAAGGGCTTGTTCAGATAGTCGTCGGCACCGGAGGCAAACGCCCGGCGCATCGTCTCTTCGTCGCGCAACGCCGACAGTACCAGTACCGCAACCCGATCCCAGCGCTGGTCGGCGCGCAAGCGCGCCAGCAATTGCAGCCCATCCTCGCCGGGCAGCGTAAGGTCGAGCACCACCACCGTTGCCTGGACTGCGGGCCCCGCCTCGATGGCTGTTCGCCCTTGGGCGCCGTCACTTGCGCTGCGCACCCAGTACCCTTGTTCCTCGAGGATGAATTGCAGCAGATAGAGAATACCAAGGTCGTCCTCGATGACGAGCGCCTCGGGCAGGTCAGTAGTGACAACTCCCTGGGATGCGGCACTTGCGTCCAGGACGCGGGCCAACCGATCACAGAGCAAGACCGGATCGCATGGTTTCGCAATCACATCCACCAGCGCGAGGCGTCGGTACCCCTCCATTTCCTGTGCCTGCGTGCGTGCCGTGAGAAACACTGCAGGAACCTGACCCAGCCCGGGCAACTCACGCAGCGCCGTGAGTGTATCGGGCCCGCTCATTTCGGGCATCATCACGTCAAGAAGGAACAGATCAAAGACTTGCCCGGCAACGCGGCGCAGTGCTTGCGCACCCGAGGCACACGCGGTCACACGGTACCCGCCGTGGGTCTCTAGCGCCACTTGGGTGAATTCGCGCAGAGCGTCGTCATCCTCAACCAGCAGGACATGGTGTTGCGCCATGGTTACTCTGCCAGCAGCCGCAACGCCGCAAGACGGCGCTCAAACTCCGCTTTGCGCTCGTCCTCGGAACACTGTTCGAATCCGCTCATGAAATCCTCCAGCTCACGTGCCTTCTGGCCAACCGCTTGAAAGCCAAACGTGCCAGCCGAGCCCGAAATAGTGTGCACCAAGCGCCGCAACTCGCGCCAGTCCACGGCCTGGGCGTCAATGCCGTCAAGGCGGGCCCAGGTGTCGCAAATCTTGGCAATCCGCCCGGGCAGCGCGGCAGCGTAGGCGTCGCGCAATGGCTGGAACTTGTCCGGCTTGCCTGTGCTGAGCGTTTCAATCACCATGGCCTTGTCGCCAAAATGCGCGCACTTGATCGGCCAGCGTCATCGGATCGAACGGCTTGGCGATGACGCCGAGTGCGCTCAGTGCCTTGAACCGCTCAAGCTCCTGCGGTTGCACTTTTGCTGTGACGAAGACGGCTGGCGTATTTTCTCCGCCGGGCAACTCCCGCAACTGCTTCAGGGTAGCCGGTCCATCCAGTCCTGGCATCATCACGTCGAGCAGCACCAGATCGGGCCGGTATTGCGGCGCCAGCTCCAGCGCAGCCGCCCCGGACGCACACAAGCGCAGTTCGAAGTCGGCTTCATCTTCCAGCGCGATTTCCACGAGATCGCGGATGTCGCGCTCGTCGTCAACGTACAGCAGGCGCAGTTTTTCAGGCATCGTTTGTATCGCGATCGTGATGAATGGTGCATGCCGCCTCATCGTTGTAGGCATGCACGGGAAGCTCAAAGAAAAAATCAGTGCCGACGCCCGCTTCGCTCACGTAATCGATGACGCCGCCAAGCCGCTCGACGATGGCCTTGCTCACACTGAGCCCAAGACCGGTACCGCCTTTCTCGCGCGTGTCGGAACTGTCGGCCTGCGCGAAGCGCTGAAACATACGACTGCGGAACTCGGCTGGTATGCCCCGGCCATGGTCCCGCACGCTCACACGGTAGCGCCCCGCGCGCTGTGTGACGGCCACCACAACGTCGCCGCCCTGCGGCGAGTACTTGATGGCGTTCGACAGCAAGTTGGCGAACACCTGCAGCAAGCGGTGCTCGTCGCCCCACACCACAGCGGCCGGTGAGACCTCGCCCAAGCGCAAGTGCACGCCATACTGGTGTGCATAACCGTCACTGGCGGCGAGCGCCTGCTGGGCGAGCGCCGCAAGATCGATCGCCTTGAAGTCGAAATTGAGACTGCCCGATTCGATCTTCTCCAGATCAAGCAAGTCGTTGATGAGCAAGGTCAGACGTTCGCTGTTGCGGTTGGCCATCTCAAGGAGATGACGCCCCTTCGCAGGCAGGGCGGCGCCATGCTTGCCCACCAGCAGACTAAGCGCCCCGCGGATGGATGTCAGTGGCGTACGCAACTCGTGGCTGACCGTAGCAACAAATTCTCTCTTCAGCCGCTCGGTCTTCTTGCGCTCGGTGATGTCACGCACGATCCCGGTGTACATTCGCTCGCCGTTGATCTCCATCTCGCTTACCGCCAACTCCATCGGGAATGTGCTGCCATCACGGCGCAGACCGACCACTTCGTCGCGGAAATTGAGGCTCTGGTGGTCTGCGTTGCTGAGGTAGTCGTCGTTGACACGGTGGTACGACTCTGGCATCAGCATGTTGAAGCTGCGACCGATGACATCGTCCGCGCCGTAGCCAAACATGCGACTCGCGGCCTGATTGTAAGAGTGCACTGCCCCTTCGCGGTCGATCGTCACAATGCCGTCGAGCACGGTTTCGATGACGACGCGCAGACGGTTTTCAGCAGAGCGCATCTGAAGCTGCATGGCGCGCAACTCGACGCGCTCCAATTCGCCCTCGGCGCAGTCGGCCAGGTCGCGTAGCAACGCAAGATCCTGGGCGCTCAAGGTGCGCAAATGGCTACCCATGATGCAAAGCGTACCCACACGCTGGCCACCGGGCGCGTGCAGCGGCGCCCCGGCGTAGAAACGGATGTTGGGGGGACCCGTCACCAGGGGATTGTCGCAAAAGCGCACGTCCTTGAGCGCGTCCGGAACATGAAAGACGTCCTCGCCCAGTATGGCGTGCCCACAGAAGGAGACATTGCGCGGCGTTTCGGTCGCATCCAGCCCTTGGCGCGACTTGAACCACTGCCGATCGGCGTCGACCAAGCTCACCAAAGCGATCGGCATCCCGAAATGCTGCTTTGCCACGCGGGTGATGCGATCAAAACGCTCCTCCGCGGGCGTGTCGAGGATCTTGAGGGCGCGCAGTGCCGAGATGCGTTCAGGTTCATTCGGCGGGATGTCCGGTTCTTTGATGGCAGGAACTCCGTTTGTCTCGCTACAGGTATGGCCCCCCTTATGCACGCGTGCTGTCTGCACGATCGACACACACCTGTCAACCCCCACAACACACTACGGCCTCCGGCGGAGGGGGCTTCATTCTGCGAGTGGAATCATTGTAGCCACCCACGCGCGAACCTGTGGCTTGTCAAGTACGGGGGCTGGACTCGGTCCTCAAAACACGGGCGCCCAACTCTGACCGACCGCTCGGGCTTCCCGGACTGCAGCCGCCGATGGCCCGTCTTAACTGCCGTCGATGACCGCATACGCACTTCAGGGTCGTTGACGGCCGACCGGTTTGAGCGTCTTCGATCGTCCCGAGTTGATCCCGTAGGGCACAGCAACTCGCTCCTGCTCCAGTCGAATTGCTGCCCTGTTAACGCGACCTGGTTCCCTGGTATGCCTTAGAAATTTCCCTGTTGATTTCGACATGCAAATTGTGCCAATGTCGCTACAGGCCGCGCCACGACTAGCGGTGCAAGCACTTTGTGCTGAAATGCAGCATCGTGTTTCTAGCTTTTTCCCTGTCAAATTCTCTGTTATCGGGAATTCTTGCAGAGGCAGGTTCGCACCGGACTGCGCCCACCCCCCAGTGAGTCTGAGCCCTTGCCCGTGAAGGGTTCCTTTCTTTGGCAAAGCCCCGCAGCACGCAGGCCACAGCCTCATTCCAAAATTCTCAAGACCGTCATTGTCGGCCATTTTTTTGCCGGTACCAAATCACCTGCGGCGACTTACCGCCAGACTTTGCATGGCGCGGCCAATGAGGCCGTGAACATCATAAAGGGCTGATTCGGCCAGCCCGGTGCCGTTCGGGCCGAGGTGGGTGCGTGCATCCAGACAGATCCATTCGCCCTGGGGCCTGCGCAATAAATTGATGGTCAGGTCCGAATTGACAAAGATGAAGCTCTCAGGGTCCAGAATCGCACTGATGCCATTGCCCGAATCGGCAGCCACGGCAACTCGCTGGTAGTCACTTGGCAGTTCGCCGTCCAACAGGGGGTGGCGCATGCGAAACCAGACGGCACAGGGACCACTGAACATCTTGCCATGCGCGATCCGGGTCTCGACCAGATCGGCGTAACCCACGTGCTTTCCGGCAAAGGGGAAGGTGCACGGCGTCGACTCGGCTGGACTTTTCGGCGCCGTTGCCAGCGGATGCCCGGGTAGGCCGTCCGGAATTGGTACGTCATTCTCGCGTTGTGCCAGTGCCGTGAAACGCGCAACTTCTTTCCCGCCCGCGATGATGCGCGCTGAGAAATGACCAGCGTTGCGTCCGGCGTAATCTGTAATGACTTCGATCACAAGTTCGCCAATGGGCACCGGCCGCAGCAGGTTGGCGGTGAGTCGGGCGATGTGGGTCAAGCCTTGCCCGGCCGCCGTGTGCTCGATGGCGCGGCAGACCAAGGCGATGGGCGGTCCGGCATGCTGGTGCTCGGGGTGCCAGGGGCCGCGCGTGAGAACGCTGGCGTGGTAGCGGCCGCTGCTCTGCACTTGGTACGCGCTGGCGGGCATGACTTCATCGTTCATGGTCAAGGCGAACTCCGCGCAAGGTTGTGGCCCACACCCCAGCAATTGAAACGATGTGCTGCGCTTTGCACCTTACAGAGACATTGACGGCCGTGTCGCCATCTGGGCACGCCAGCGCTGTAGGTGCGCTTGCTGTTCGCCTGGCCTGATCTTGACAACGCGCGCAAAGTCAACGGCCACCACGGCGGTGATGTCGGCAACGCTGAATTTGTCGGCGGCAACGAATTCGCTGAGCGCCAGACGGTCGTTCAATGTGACGAAGAACTGGGCCAGCCGTGCCAGGCCGCGCTGCGCCAGTTCGGGAATCTGCGGGTAGTCCATCGGACCCGGCAACGCCCGGTTCGCCATCGCCGGCGCGCTGTTGCGCATGGCCTCGGCGACGGCCATCAAGCCTTCGAACTCGACGCGCCAGTTCCAGCTTGCGATCTGCGCCTTTTCAATCGGCGTGCTGCCCAGCAGCGGTGGCTGCGGGTAGCGCGCCTCCAGGTAGGCCGTGATCGCCGCGTTGTCGGTCAGCATCGCTCCCTCCTCGGTGCGCAGCGCCGGTACTGTGCACATCGGATTGATCTTTCGGTAGGCCTCGCCCATCTGTTCGGAGTTCTTCAGGTCCACTTGGATCGTCTTGTGGGCGACGCCCTTTTCGGCGAGCAGGATGCGTGCGCGCCGTGGACTCGGAGCGGTGCTACAGTCGTATAGGGTAATCATGCCGGTTCGCTACCAGACCCATTGACTGGCGTGCGCTAGCAGTCTCAGAGCGCGCCGTCCTTGGTCGCGACAATGATCTGGAAATTGCCGAAGAACACCGTGCGGCGCTCGCACGTGAAGCCACCCAT
>CAWJOT010000011.1:0-59233 GCA_963844495.1 uncultured Pseudomonadota bacterium | reverse complement strand
CGCCCTGCGGTATGCTGCCCCCATGCATACCGAAAACTTTATCCCGGGCAAGGACGCCTCGCTCGAATCGACCATCAACACGCTGCAGACGCGGCTGCAGGCGCTGGGGTTTCATATCGAGGAGCGCAGCTGGCTCAATCCGGTGGACGGCATCTGGTCGGTGCACATCCGCGACCGTGATTGCCCGCTGCTGTTCACGAATGGCAAAGGGGCGACGCGACTGGCCTGTCTGGCCAGCGCCTTGGGCGAGTTTTTGGAACGCCTCTCGACCAACTATTTCTGGACCCACTATTACCTGGGACCGAAGGTGGCGAACCGGCACCACGTGCATTACCCACGCGAGCGCTGGTTCGAGATCGGTGACGATGGTAGCTGGCCCGTTGCGTTGCTCAACCCTGGTTTGCACAAGTTCTACAACCCGACGGGGAGCATCGATGCCAGCGCACTGGTTGAGTTCAATTCCGGCAATGTTGAACGCGGCATTTGCGCCCTGCCATACGTGCGCGAGCGTGACGGCGTGCTGACCTGGTTCCCGGTGAATATCATCGGCAACCTGTACATGAGCAACGGCATGTCGGCGGGCAATACGCAGGCTGAGGCGCGCACCCAGGCGCTGTCGGAAATCTTCGAGCGCCGCATCAAGTTTCGAATCATCAGCGAAGGCATTTGTCTGCCGGACGTGCCCGAAACGGTGATCGCACGTTACCCGCGCATTGCAGCGGGTATCGGGGCATTGCGTGCGGCAGGCTTTGGCATTCTGGTCAAGGATGCTTCGCTGGGCGGGCAGTACCCGGTAATGAATGTGACCCTGCTGCACCCGCAGGATCAGGGTTGCTTTGCCAGCTTTGGCGCGCATCCGCGTTTTGAGGTGGCACTCGAACGTGCGCTGACCGAACTGTTGCAGGGACGCGCACTCGATGCGCTGGCGGGTTTTCCGGCACCGGGTTTCGACCTCGAAGAAGTAGCCAGTTCGACCAACCTGGAAATCCATTTTGTCGATTCCAGCGGTGTGATTCACTGGAAGTTTCTCGGTGACGTACCGGACCATGAATTTTGTGACTGGAATTTCAGCACCAGCACCGCTGAGGACTACGCCTGGTCGGTCGATCGCATGCACCGCGACGGCTTTGAGATCTACGTCGCTGATTTCACCCATCTGGGCGTCTACGCCTGCCGCATTCTGGTGCCGGGCATGTCCGAGATCTACCCGGTTGACGACCTCGAGTTTGAGAACAACAGCGTTGGCAACGACATTCGCGAAGCCATATTGAACCTGCCTGATCTGGACGACGACGAGTGCTCCGATCTGCTCGCTACCCTCAATGAATCGTCGCTCGCCGATCAACGCCCGGTGGCCGCCGTGATTGGTCTGGCCGCCGACGCCGGTTCGTTCTGGAGCGATCTGCGAGTGGGCGAACTCAAGACCCTGCTGGCACTGGCCATCGGCGACGAGGCGGCGACGCTCGAGGGTTGCGATTGGGTGCGCCATTTTGACCAGATCAACCCGCAGCGACGCAGCGTGTACGCGTGCATCGAGTGTCTGATCAATCTGGCCGACATGGGCGATACCGGCCCCTACCTCGATAGCCTGCGCATGCTCTACGGGGCAGGCGCCGTGGCGCAGGCGCATGCGCTGATCATGCAGACCGATCGTTTCATGGGCATTGCGGCGCCGGGCCTGCTGCTCGAAGGCTGCGAGATGCACCACAAACTGCTGGCCGCCTACGACAAGGTCCATGCGCGCGGGGCCTGAACCGGCAGCCGCGCCGTTCGTCAGCCATGCAGATCCTGCGCCACGCGCTTCGAGCGATTCTCCTGCCCCTGATCGCGGCGCTGTTGCTGTTCGAGGAGTGGGGCTGGGAGCCCTTGGCGGCGCTGTTTGCGCGCCTGGCCCGGCTACCGTTTTGGGCGAGGGTCGAACGCGGCATCACTCGCTTGCCACCGCGCTGGGCGGTACTCGTCTTTGGCGTGCCCATGCTCATGCTGCTGCCCATCAAACTGCTCGCGCTGTATCTGTTTGGCATGGGCCAGACCACGCTTGGACTGGTGCTCCTGCTCAGTGCCAAGATCGGCGGTACCGCCCTGATGGCGCGGCTGTTTCAATTGACGCAGCCCGCGCTGCTGCAACTGCACTGGTTTGCCCGCTGGTATCCGCGCTGGAAAGCGTGGAAGGACAGCGTTCTGGCGCAAGTGCGCGGCTCAGGCGTTTGGCGCGCCGGCCTGGCCCTCAAACGCGGGGCCAGGCAGTGGTGGGCCGGTATACAAAAGAATTGACCTGAGCCGATGAATCCCGACTGGCTCGTTCCCCGCTGGCCCGCCCCGAAGCGGGTTCACGCACTATGCACGACACGGGTCGGCGGTGCGTCGGCCTCGCCCTTTGAATCGCTGAACCTTGGCGATCATGTTGGTGATGGTGTCGCAAACGTCGCTGCCAATCGCGCCGTAGTGGCGCATGCCCTTGGTGCGCGCCCGGTTTTTCTGTCGCAAATGCATGGCCACGACGTAGTAACCCTGTCAGCGACCACACCGGATGGCGGGCAGGCCGACGGCTGCATCACACGCGACGCTGGTGTGGCCTGCACCATCATGGTCGCGGACTGTCTGCCCGTGTTGTTGACCACGCTGCAAGGCGACGTGGTCGCCGCCGCGCATTCGGGCTGGCGCGGTCTGGTCGGGCGCGACGGGCACGGAATCATTGAATCTGTTGTACAGTCAATCAGGCTTGTAACGCCCGTGGATCAAGCGCTTGCAGCTCCTGAAATCATAGCGTGGCTGGGTCCGTGCATTGGTCCGCAGGCGTTTGAGGTTGGCGAGGAAGTTCGGGATGCTTTTCTGGCGCACGACCCGGCGGCGCAGGTCATGTTTGCGCCGCACAGACCGGGCAAATGGCTGGCCGACCTCGCGGGCCTGGCGCGCCAGCGTCTGGCCGCTGCGGGCGTGCGGCAGATTTTTGGCAACGATGGCAACGCCGCCTGGTGCACGCTGGGCAATCCCTCGCGCTACTTCTCACATCGGCGCGACCGGCGCAGCGGGCGCATGGCGGCCTGTGTCTGGCTTGACTGAGGCGGACCAAATGTCCGCGCCGGTGCCGGCGCCGCCAAGACCTGAGATACTTGGGGTTGAAGCCAATACGGGCCGGCACAAGGAGTCAACATGAAACAGGGTCTTGCCGAGTTTTTTGCACCGGGCGCAAATCTGCCGAAGATTGAATTTTCTGCCGCCAAGCTGCAGGAGTTGCAGACGCAGTTTTTGCGGGAAGCATCCGACTTGTGGTCGCAGAGCGTGCATGGCGCGTCCGGCGCGCGCGACAAGCGGTTCTCCGGCCAGGCTTGGGACAACAACCCGCTGGCCTCGTTCGTGGCGGCAGCGTATCTGCTCAACGCGCGCACCCTGATGGGGCTGGCCGAGGCCATGCAGACCGACGACAAGACGCGTGCGCGCATCCAGTTTTCAGTGGAGCAACTCGTCGCCGCGGCTTCGCCGAGCAATTTCATGGCGTTCAACGCCGAGGCGCAAAAGCTCGCAATCGAAACCCAAGGAGAGAGCATTGCCAAGGGGCTGACCAATCTGATTCACGATTTGCGTCAGGGTCACGTTTCGATGACCGACGAGAGTCTGTTCGAGGTTGGCAAGAACGTGGCGACCACCGAAGGCGCGGTGGTCTTCGAGAACGAGCTGTTTCAATTGATCGAATACAAGGCGCTTACGCCCAAGGTGTACGAGCGGCCGCTGCTGCTGGTGCCGCCATGCATCAACAAGTTCTACATTCTCGATTTGCAACCAGGCAACTCGCTGATCCGCTATGCCGTGGCGCAGGGGCATCGCTGTTTTGTTGTGAGCTGGCGCAACCCGGATGAGTCGCTGGCAAAGAAGACCTGGGACAACTACATCGAAGACGCCATCATCAAGGCGATTACGGTGGTGCAGGAAATCAGTGGTGCGCAGAAGATCAATGCGCTCGGGTTTTGCGTGGGCGGCACGATGCTTGGCACCGCACTGGCGGTGCTGGCGGCGCAGAAGAAGAAGCCGGTCGCCAGCGCCACCTTTCTTACCACCTTCCTGGACTTTTCGGACACCGGCGTGCTCGACGTCTTCATTGATGAAGCGTTCGTCAAGTACCGCGAGGGGCAGATGGCCGAGGGCGGCCTGATGCGCGGCAAGGACATGGCCTCGACCTTCAGTTTCCTGCGCCCGAACGATCTGGTCTGGAACTATGTGGTCGGCAATTACCTCAAGGGCCAGTCACCGCCGCCATTTGACCTGTTGTTCTGGAATTCGGATGCCACCAATCTGCCGGGCCCGTACTACACCTGGTACCTGCGCAACACGTATCTGGAGAACAACCTGGTCAAGCCCGGCAAGGCCGTCGTGTGCGGTCAAAAGGTCGATCTGGGCAAGGTTGATATTCCGGTCTACATCTACGGCTCGCGCGAGGACCATATTGTGCCGATCCGCGGCTCGTATGCCAACACGCAGGCGCTGCCGGGCAAGAAACGTTTTGTCATGGGTGCCTCCGGGCATATCGCAGGGGTCATCAATCCGCCAGCTGCGAACAAGCGCAGCCACTGGATCAGCAACACTGGCAAGTTTCCGCCGGCGGCCCAGGACTGGATCGATCAGGCCAAGGAGCATCCGGGTAGTTGGTGGCCCGACTGGTCGAACTGGCTCAAGGCGCAGGCGGGCAAACAGGTGAGCGCGCCAAAGGTCTATGGGCGAGCCAAATACAAAGCCATTGAGGCTGCACCCGGACGCTACGTGCAAGCAAAAGCGTAAATGCTTTGAGTCGCCCGCAGGCAGGCGTGCGCCAGGCCCCTTTGTTGTTACTGTTGAACTGGAGAAGAAAATGCAAGATATCGTTATCGTTTCGGCCACCCGTACCGCCGTCGGCAAGTTCGGTGGCGCCCTGGCCAAGACCCCCGCGACCGATCTCGGTGCGGCCGTCATCAAGGATCTGCTTGGTCGCACTGGTGTTGGCGCAGACCAGATTGGTGAAGTCATCATGGGCCAGGTGCTCGCGGCCGGCGTGGGTCAGAATCCGGCGCGACAGGCGCTGATCAGGAGTGGGCTGGCGCAGGAGACACCGGCCATGACGATCAACGCGGTGTGCGGCTCCGGCTTGAAGGCCGTGATGCTGGCCGCGCAGGCGGTGGCCTGGGGCGACAGCGAGATCGTGATCGCCGGTGGCCAGGAGAACATGAGCGCCTCGCCGCATGTGTTGCAGGGTTCGCGCGACGGCCAGCGCATGGGCGACTGGAAGATGGTCGATTCGATGATCGTCGATGGCCTGTGGGACGTGTACAACCAGTACCACATGGGCGTCACGGCCGAGAACGTGGCCCGGAAGTACGGCATCACGCGCGAGATGCAGGATGCGCTGGCGCTGGCGAGTCAGCAAAAAGCGGCCGCTGCGCAGGACGCGGGCAAGTTCACCGACGAAATCCTGCCCTTTAGCATTGCACAAAAGAAGGGCGACCCGATCGTCTTTGCGGCCGACGAATACCTCAACCGCAAGACCAACGCCGAGGCGCTGGCGGGACTGCGTCCCGCGTTCGACAAGGCCGGTGGTGTGACCGCGGGCAACGCCTCGGGCATCAATGATGGCGCCGCGGCCGTCATGGTCATGAGCGCAAAAAGGGCGGCAGCCCTGGGCCTGGAGCCGTTGGCGCGCATTGCCAGTTTTGCCACCAGCGGCCTGGACCCGGCGCTGATGGGCATGGGTCCGGTGCCAGCCTCACAAAAGGCGCTCGCGCGCGCTGGCTGGAAGGCGGCCGATCTGGATTTGCTGGAAATCAACGAGGCCTTCGCGGCGCAGGCCTGCGCGGTGAACCAGCAGATGGGCTGGGACACGTCCAAAGTCAACGTCAACGGAGGTGCGATTGCCATCGGGCACCCGATTGGTGCCTCGGGCTGTCGCATCCTGGTGACGTTGCTGCACGAAATGCGCCGCAGAAACGCCAAAAAGGGCATTGCCAGCCTGTGCATCGGTGGCGGCATGGGGGTTGCCCTAACTGTCGAACGCTGATTTTGTGGTCACAATGAGGCCGACCCAACGGGGTTTGGTCGTCATACAAGGGGAAATCATCATGAATCAAAAAGTGGCTTACGTGACTGGCGGGATGGGCGGAATCGGAACTGCGATCTGCCAGCGCCTGCACAAAGAGGGTTTCAAGGTCATCGCCGGTTGCGGCCCCACGCGGGACCACGCCAAGTGGCTGGCCGAGCAAAAGGCACAGGGGTTCTCGTTTTACGCATCGGTCGGCAATGTCGGCGATTGGGATTCGACGGTGGCGGCCTTCGCAAAAACCAAGGCTGAACACGGGGCGATCGACCTGCTGGTGAACAATGCCGGTATCACACGTGACCGCATGTTCATCAAGATGTCGCGCGAGGATTGGGATGCCGTGATCGAGACCAACCTGAACTCGATGTTCAACGTCACCAAGCAGGTGGTGGCCGACATGGTGGAAAAGGGTTGGGGCCGGATCATCAATATTTCGTCGGTGAACGGGGCCAAAGGCCAGGCCGGGCAGACCAATTATTCGGCGGCCAAAGCGGGGATGCACGGCTTTACCATGGCGCTGGCGCAGGAACTGGCCACCAAAGGCGTGACCGTCAACACGGTGAGCCCGGGCTACATCGGCACCGACATGGTCAAGGCGATTCGCCAGGACGTGCTCGACAAAATCGTCGCGACCGTGCCGGTCAAACGGCTGGGCGAACCCAGCGAGATCGCCTCGATCATTGCCTGGCTCGCCTCAGAGGACGGTAGTTATTCGACGGGCGCCGACTTTTCGGTCAATGGTGGCCTGCACATGGGGTGAGTGGGTCTGGCGCTTCAGGCTCGGGCCGCTTCGATCTGTTCGCACAGTCGCAGCCATTGCGTTTCTACCTCTTGCAGCTCGGCATGGACGCCGGTCAGGCGCTTGCCGAGCTCGGCAATTTCCGCTGCTGCGGGCGCCTTGGATAAATGCGCTTCGAGCTGAACGCCTTCATGATTGAGCGCAGCCATGCGCGCTTCGAGGTCACCTAGCTGTCGCTTGAGTGTTCCCGGCGACGGATTCTTCGTCGCGCTGGTGGAACCGCGCTGCGGGGCCGTGCCCTTGTTTTCGACGCGGGTGATGCCGGCGTTTGTTTCCTTGATTGCCTCGCGCGCTCGCCTGGCCACGTCGAGCAAATACTGCTGATAGTCCTCCAGGTCGCCGTCAAATGGGGCGACACCGCCGTGCGAGACCATCCAGAACTCGTCGCACACCGAGCGCAGCAGGGCGCGGTCGTGGCTGACCAGCATCACCGTGCCCTCGAACTCGTTGAGTGCCATCGATAGCGCCTCGCGCGTGGCCAGATCGAGGTGGTTGGTCGGTTCGTCGAGCAGCAGCAGGTTGGGGCGTTGCCAGACGATCATGCACAAGACCAGGCGCGCCTTCTCGCCACCACTCATGCTGCCCACGGTCTGCTTGACCATGTCGCCGCTAAAATTGAAGGTGCCCAGAAAGCTGCGCAAATCCTGCTCACGCGTGGGCTGACCCGCGATCCGGCCCGCAGCCGCCATGTCCTTGACCAGGCCGATCATGTGTTCGAGGGGCGTATCGGCCGGGCGCAACACGTCGAGTTCCTGCTGGGCAAAGTAACCAATATTCAGACCCTTGCCCTCGGTGATTTCGCCGCCGGTGGCCTTCAGAGCCCGTGCGATGGTCTTGACCACGGTCGATTTGCCCTGCCCGTTGGCGCCCAGAATGCCGATGCGCTGGCCCGCGAGCACGGAGCGGCTCACACTGTTCACAATCACGGTGGGCGGTGTTCCCGGCACGGCCTCGTCGGGCGGCGGGTAGCCAAAGCTGACACCCTGCATTGAGAGCATCGGGTTGGGCAGGTTGGCCGGTTCCTTGAATTCAAAGGTGAAGTCGGCGTCGGCCAGCAGCGGCGCGATTTTCTCCATGCGGTCGAGCGCCTTGACCCGGCTTTGCGCCTGCTTGGCTTTGCTCGCCTTGGCTTTGAAGCGGCTGATGAACTTTTGCAAGTGCGCGATCTTGTCCTGCTGCTTGGCAAAGGCGTTTTGTTGCAACGCCATCTGCTCCGCTCGCAAGTCCTCGAACTTGCTGTAGTTGCCGCCGTAGCGCAGCAGTTTGCCCGCGTCAATGTGCAGCGTGACGTTGGTGACGGCGTCGAGAAACTCGCGATCATGGCTGATCACGATCATGGTGCCTTCGTACTTTTTCAGCCAGGATTCAAGCCAGACCAGTGCGTCCAGATCCAGGTGGTTGGTGGGCTCGTCAAGTAACAGAAGATCGGACGGGCACATCAGGGCGCGCGCCAGTTGCAGGCGCATGCGCCAGCCGCCGGAAAAGCTGTTCACCGGGTTGGTCAGTTCGGTGGTCTTGAAGCCCAGGCCAAGAATCAGCGCCTGCGCGCGCGCCGGGGCGTCGTGCGAGCCCGCGTCGTGCAAGTCCATATAGGCATGGGCCATGCGGTCGTAGTCGTCGGTCGCCTCGGCGGCAGTCACCTCCTGCTGGGCGGCGAGCAGCGTGGTGTCACCCTCGAGCACGAAGTCGGTCGCGCTTTGTTCGGTCTCTGGCATGTCCTGTGCGACCTGACCCATGCGCCACTGGACGGGGATGAAATATTCGCCACCGTCCTCATGCAGGCTGCCGTTGAATAGCGCAAACAATGAAGACTTGCCCGCGCCGTTGCGCCCAACCAGACCCACTTTCTCGCCGGGGTTGATGGCGACCGTGGCGCCGTCGAGCAGAACCTTGGTGCCGCGGCGCAGTATGACGTTCTTCAGAGTAATCAAAGGGAAGATTTGGTTGGTGGATTGAAGGGCTGTAGGCTCGCCTGCGCTAGCTAAGGAGCGCCTGACGGGTCAACAGCAGCACCTGCTCTTCGCCCGCGCTGGTGGGCAGCCAAATCGCTTCCAAAGCGGGAAAAGCCGCTTCAAAGTGCGCGCGCTCGTTACCGATTTCCAGCACCAGCACGGCGTCGGGCGTCATATGCGTTGGCGCATCGCGCAGCAACTCGCGCACGAAGTCCATGCCATCGCTGCCGCCACGGCGATTGCCATCGAGCGCAAGCGCGGGCTCAGCCCGGTACTCGGGGGGTAGCGCTGCCATGCTCTGCGCGTTGACGTAAGGCGGGTTGCACAGGATCAGGTCGTAGCGTGCTGCGACGCTGCTCAGGCCGTCGCACTGCCTGAGCGTGACGCGATCCCCAAGGGCATGTTTGTCCACATTGATGCGGGCCACGGCGATGGCGTCGGCGCTGATGTCGGTGGCGTCCACCGTGATCTCGGGGTAGACCATCGCCGCGATGACAGCCAGGCTGGCGTTGCCGGTGCACAGGTCGAGCACTCGATGCGTTGCTGGCCCGAGCCAGCAATCGAGAGCGCCGTCGACCAGCAACTCTGCGATCAGGGAACGCGGAACGATCGTACGTTCGTCGACGTAAAACGCCACCCCCTGCAGCCAGGCCTCGCGGGTGAGATAAGCGGCAGGCTTTCTCGTGTCGATTCTTGCTCTCAAAAGCGTAGCTACCTGTGCTTGTTCTGCGGGCGTTACAGCACGATTTGCCACAAAATCCGGAGCATCTGGCGGGCCGTCAAGCGGCGTGTCAAGAGGCAGGCCAAGTTGCCACAAAACGAGCCACGCTGCCTCGTCAAAAGCGTTGGTCGTGCCATGGCCAAAGGCGACGCCAGCGTCTTGCAGTTGGCGTTGAACATCGGCAACCAGTTCGAGAACCGTCATCGACAGAGGCGGGCGTTGAGCAGTTCGAGGATACGCCGGTAGATATTTTTCAACGGTTCGATCTCGGCCAGCGCGATGTGTTCATCGATCTGGTGAATCGACGCGTTGGGCGGGCCGAGTTCGATCACCTGCGGGCAAATCCTGGCAATAAATCTGCCGTCGCTGGTGCCACCGGTCGTCGATAGCGCTGCGTCGATGCCGGTCTCGCTCTTGATCGCCTCGCGCGCAACCTGCAACAAGGCGCCCGGGGCCGTCAGGAACGGCTCGGCACCCAGTGTCCAGACCAATTCAAAGTCAAGCCCCTGGCGTTGTAACGCTTCCTGTACCCGGTGTTGCAGGCGCTGCGCGGTCGACGCAGTACCAAAGCGGAAGTTGAAGTCGATGATGACGACCCCGGGAATCACATTCCCGGCACCGGTTCCGGCGTGGATGTTGCTCACCTGCCAGGTGGTCGGCGGAAAGAATTCATTGCCCGCGTCCCATTGCGTTGCTGCCCATTCGGCCAGCACTGGCGCAGCCAGGTGAATCGGGTTGCTGGCCAGGTCCGGGTAGGCAACATGGCCTTGCTTGCCACGGATCGTCAGACGCGCGCTCAGTGAACCTCGCCGCCCGTTCTTGATCATGTCGCCGCTATGCTGCAACGACGTGGGTTCACCCACGATGCAGTGGTCGACCCGTTCCCCACGCGCCTGTAACGCCTCGCAGACCCGCACTGTGCCGTCCAGCGCCGGTCCTTCCTCGTCGCTGGTGAGCAACAAGGCGATGGAGAGCATCGGCTCCGGCGTGGCGAGCAGGAACTCTTCAATGGCCACAACGAATGCGGCGATCGACGTCTTCATGTCGGCCGCACCACGACCAAACAGATGGCCATCGCGCAGCGTTGGCGTGAATGGATCACTGCGCCAGTGCTCCACGCCGCCCGTGGGTACGACGTCGGTGTGACCGGCAAACACTATCAATTCAGTAGCGCGCTGTGCTTGATTGGCAGTCGATCCAGGTCGTTTTGACCACAAATTGCTGACCCTGGCGTGGGCTGGGCCACAGGGCATCGTTTCGCTCATGAAACCCAGCGCGGCCAGCCGCCCGGCGACGATGCTCTGACACAGCGCGTCCTCGGGCGTCAGTGATGGTTGCGCGATGAGTTGCTGGGCAAGCGCCAGGGTAGGGGTCATCCGTGCTTCACGTCCAGCGTGATCTCGGTAAACGATGGCTGATCGTCCGGGTCCTGCGCAGGGACGTCAACTTTGGCGCGAGCACTGAAATCGTTTTGCAGGCGCCACAACAGGTTGGTCGGAGAATCGGAATTTGCCAACCCCTCCTTGCGATCAACGATGCTGTGCACGATCAGGCGGGCAATGTCCTGCTCAAAGGTCTGGCTGCCTTCGGCCATCGACTTGTCCATGGCTTCCTTCAAGCCCGAGAAATCCCCTTTTTCAATGAGTTCCGAGACCAGTTTTGTGTTGAGTAGTACTTCCACCGCGGGCGTGCGTCCCCCGGTAGAGGTGCGCAACAGACGCTGTGAGACCACCGCTTTGAGCGCAGCTGCCAGGTCACCGAGCATGGTGGGGCGGACTTCGACCGGGTAAAAGCTCAGGATCCGGTTCAGCGCCTGGTAGCTGTTGTTCGCGTGCATCGTGGCCAGGCACAGGTGGCCCGATTGCGCGTAGGCGATGGCCGAGGACATGGTTTCGCGGTCCCGAATTTCCCCGATCATGATGACATCGGGTGCCTGGCGCAGCGCGTTTTTCAGCGCAATTTGCGTCGAACGGGTATCGCTGCCAACTTCGCGCTGATTGATCACCGAGCGCTTGTTCCGGAACAGGAACTCGATCGGATCTTCAATTGTCAGAATATGGCCGGAGGCGTTTTCGTTGCGGTAATCGAGGATCGACGCGAGCGTCGTGCTTTTGCCCGTTCCGGTGGCACCGACCAGCAGCAACAGGCCACGCTTTTCCATCACCAGTTCGCCAAGAATCATCGGCACCGACAACGTGGCCAGTGGCGGGATATCGGTCGCAATAAAGCGGATCACCGCCGCCACCGATCCACGTTGGCGCATGGCGCTAATGCGAAACCGGCCAATACCTGCCATGCCCCAGCCCATGTTGAGTTCATTGGTGTCCTCGAGCTCTTGCATCCGCTCGGGAGAGACGATTTCGGCCAGCAGATTGCGCGGGGCGTCAGCGGGCAGAATCTGGCTATTAATTGGAACGCATTGGCCGTTGATGCGGATGAGCACGGGCGACTGCGAGGACAAATAGACGTCCGAGGCCTTCTTTTCGCTCATCAGGCGAAGGATTCGTTCCATTGTGCCGACGGTCGGGTTGCTTGCCATGATGGTGTCCCTGATTTTGACGAAGATTTGAGGTGGATGCTCAGTCGCGCAACAAGTCGTTCAGGCTGGTCTTGGCGCGGGTCTGAGCGTCCACAGTCTTGACGATGATGGCAGCGTACAGACTGTATTGGCCGTTATTTTTGGGCAGACTGCCGCTGATCACGACCGAACCGGCCGGAATTCTCCCGTAGCTCACGGTGTCGGTGGCGCGGTCGTAAATGGGCGTGCTTTGACCGAGGTATACGCCCATTGAAATAACCGAGTTTTCCTCCACAATCACGCCTTCGACGACTTCAGATCGGGCCCCGATGAAGCAGTTGTCTTCGATGATGGTGGGGCCAGCCTGCATCGGTTCGAGCACGCCACCGATGCCAACGCCCCCGCTCAGGTGCACATTCTTCCCGATCTGTGCGCACGAGCCCACCGTGGCCCAGGTGTCCACCATGGTCCCTTCGTCCACGTAGGCGCCGATGTTGACGTAGGACGGCATCAGGATCACGCCTTTGCCAATGAAGCTTCCGCGTCGGGCCACCGCCGGGGGCACGACGCGCACGCCCGTGGCCTTCATCGCAGCGGCGTCGAGATGCGAGAATTTGGTCGGCACCTTGTCGTAAAACCCGAGGTCGCCCGCCTTCATGATCGCGTTGTCCCTCAGGCGAAAGCTCAGCAGCACGGCCTTCTTGATCCACTGGTGCGTCGTCCACTGGCCCACCCCGTCCCGCGTGGCCACGCGCAACTGGCCCGAATTGAGCCCGGCGATAACCTCTTCGACCGCCTCGAATACTTCTTTTGGCGCCGATGCAGTCGAGTAACTGGCGCGGCTTTCCCAGGCTGTGTCGATCATGGGTTGGAGTGTCTGTGTCATGGCTGGGTCGGGTTGAAATTGGGTTCGCGTTCAGATTCTGGATTGGACAAATGCGACGATGCGCCTGGCGGCCTCCACACATTCGGCGGTTTCGGCCACCAATGCCATGCGGATCCTTTGCGCGCCCGGATTGAGGCCCCGGGCCTCGCGCGCCAAATAGGAACCGGGCAACACCGTGACATTGTAAAGACGGAACAGATCGCGGGCGAATTCGGTGTCGCTGCCCTGGACCCTGGCCCACAGGTAAAAACCGGCATCGGGGAGTGACACGTCCAGCACTTCGCTCAACATCGGTGCGACTGCCGCAAACTTGGCGCGATAAAGGGCCCGATTCTCGATGACGTGCTGCTCGTCCTGCCAGGCCGCAATACTCGCTGCCTGCACCACCGGGCTCATGGCGCAGCCGTGGTAGGTGCGGTAGAGCAGAAAGGCGCGAATCAGCGCCGCGTCGCCAGCGACGAAGCCGCTGCGCAAGCCCGGCACGTTGCTGCGCTTGGACAGGCTGGTGAACGAAATCAGATTCCTGAAATCCTTTCGCCCCAGCGCTGCCGCCGCTTGCATCGCGCCCAATGGCGGCTCGTCGCGGAAGTAGATCTCGCTATAGCATTCGTCGGAGCCGATCACGAACCCGTATCGGTCGCTGAGTTCAAACAGCTTCGTCCAGTCCGGCATTTGCATCACCGCGCCGGTTGGATTGCCTGGTGAGCAGACGATCAATAACTGTGTTCGGGCCCACACGCTGTCGGGCACCTGGTCCCAGTCCTGTGCGAAATTGCCGCCCGCATTGGACGCAACGAAATAGGGCTGTGCGCCGGCAAGCACAGCAGCTCCTTCGTAGATCTGATAGAACGGGTTCGGGCAAATGACCAGTGGCGCCTGATCCGTGGCGGAACCAGCGTCGCGACGCCAGGCCGGATTGACCACGGTTTGTGTCAGCGCAAACAGGGCCTCGCGCGATCCGTTGACCGGCAGCATCTGGGTCGCCGGGTCGACCACCAGCGCATAACGTCGTGCCAACCACTGGGCGAACGCTTCGCGCAGCCGGATCTCACCGATCGTGGCGGGATACGCCGCCAGGCCGCTGGGCGAAGCAACAATGGCCTCGACCATTGCTTGCTCAATGAAAGCGGGGGTGGCGTGTTTTGGCTCGCCAATGCCGAGGCTGATGGGATGCAAAGACCGGTTGGGCGGGTCTGCGGCCAACAACTGGCGCAAGCGCTCGAACGGATAGGGCTGCAGGTGCGCGAGCAGTGGATTCATGCCTGCCATTATCCCGCGGCGCCCCGGCGGGGGCGCCCAATTGTCCTGCGAGAGGGTTAGCGCCGCGCCGTTTTTTTGCCCTTCTTCGGTGTGCTATCGGGTTTTTCCGGCGCCGCCTTGGGCGCATCACCGAGTACGGTCTTTACCGGACAAATCTTGAACGCCGGGCATTTTTGGCAACCCGCCACGATGGCAATGGGGCAAATGGTCATGAACTACTCCTGTTGGCAAGCGTGTTGCTTGGGTCGTCGAGTATGCGCCCCTTCGCCGCGCGCGCCACGATCGGGCGAAGGGGAATGCCCCTAATCGATCATGCCGCGGCCACCGATATGCCCTTGAACTCGCCACTTGCGATGCGCTTTTTCCACTCGGCCGGGCCGGTTGTGTGTGCGCTGGTGCCCCCGGCATCGACGGCGACGGTCACTGGCATGTCCACGACGTCAAACTCGTAAATCGCTTCCATGCCCAGGTCAGCAAAACCGACCACCTTGGCGGCCTTGATCGCCTTGCTTACCAAATAGGCGGCACCGCCAACGGCCATCAGGTAGGCGCTCTTGTGCTTCTTGATGGCTTCAATGGCGACCGGACCACGCTCGGCTTTGCCGATCATGGAAATCAGGCCGGTTTGACTGAGCATCATTTCGGTAAAGTTGTCCATGCGCGTGGCCGTGGTGGGGCCCGCCGGGCCGACAGCCTCTCCCTTGACGGCGTCGACCGGGCCGACGTAATAGATCACGCGGTTGGTAAAGTCCACGGGCAGTTTCTCGCCCTTGGCGAGCATGTCCTGGATGCGCTTGTGGGCGGCGTCTCGACCCGTGAGCATCTTGCCGCTGAGCAGCAAGGTGTCGCCCGGTTTCCAGCTCGCAACCTCTTGTCTGGTCAGGGTGTTGAGGTCCACCTTCTTGCTCTTGGCATAGTCCGGTGTCCACGCCACTTCTGGCCACAGGTCCAGGCTGGGTGGGTCGAGGTAGACCGCTCCACTGCCATTCATGACGAAATGTGCGTGCCGTGTGGCCGCGCAGTTGGGGATCATGGCCACGGGTTTGCCCGCAGCGTGGGTCGGGTACATCTTGATCTTGATGTCCAGCACCGTGGTCAGGCCACCCAGCCCCTGCGCGCCGATGCCCAGCGCGTTGACTTTTTCGAACAGTTCGAGGCGCAGCGCCTCGGTCTTGGTCAGTGCCTGACCTGCTGCGGCCTTCGCCTGCAAGTCATGCATGTCAAGGTCATCCATCAAGCTTTGCTTGGCCATCAGCACCGCCTTTTCAGCGGTGCCGCCAATGCCGATGCCAAGCATGCCCGGCGGGCACCAGCCCGCGCCCATCGTCGGCACCGTCTTGAGCACCCAGTCCACCACCGACTCGTCGGGGTTGAGCATGACCATCTTGCTTTTGTTCTCGCTGCCGCCGCCCTTGGCCGCCACCGTCACCTCCAGCGTGTTGCCGGGGACGATTTCCGTATAGATGACCGCCGGCGTGTTGTCCTTGGTGTTTTTGCGCTCAAACAAGGGGTCGGCGACAACGCTGGCACGCAGTGTATTTTCCGGGTCGTTGTACGCTCGCCGCACGCCCTCGTTGATGGCGTCGTCGAGGCTGCCGGTAAATCCGTCCAGGCGCACGTCCATGCCCAATTTGAGGAAAACATTGACGATGCCCGTGTCCTGGCAAATCGGACGGTGACCGATCGCGCTCATCTTGCTGTTGGTCAGAATCTGCGCGATGGCGTCCTTGGCCGCGGCACTTTGCTCGCGCTCATAGGCGCGGGCCAGGTGGGCAATGTAATCTGCCGGGTGGTAATAGCTGATGTACTGCAGTGCAGCAGCGATGGACTCGATCAGGTCGGCCTGGCGAATGGTGGTCATGATAAAGTAAACCTCGGTTATTCGGAGATGGTTGTTGTGAGACGCCCACCAGTTTAACCAATCCGATGGCGCTGCAACGGCCGCGCGGGTGACGGGTTGACCCAGGTTTGACGCCAGTCAGTGGCATGTAAGTGCAAGCGGCCAAAGTCCAAGGCGTTCGAGAGTAATGTTATCGCTGACCGGGCACACTGCGGGCAGACAATCCGCTGGTTTGTCCTCTATCCATGAAGGAGTTCTATCCATGAGTACAACATCGTCGGCCATCGAATCCGTGCTGGTTGAAAACCGCGTTTTTCCGCCGAGCCAGGCGGTGGTTCAGGCTGCGCGCATTTCCGGCATGGCCGGGTACGACGCCCTGTGTGCGCAGGCGGCCGAGGATTTTGAGGGCTTTTGGGCACGCCTGGCGCGCGAACATGTGCTTTGGAGCAAACCCTTCACCAGGACACTTGACGAATCGCAGGCCCCTTTTTACAAGTGGTTTGACGACGGAGAGCTCAATGCGTCTGCCAATTGCCTGGACAAGCATATGGGCACCCCGGTCGAGAACAAGGTCGCCGTCATTTTCGAAGCTGATGATGGCACTGTCACCAAGACCACTTACAAGGAACTGCTCGCGCGGGTCGGCCAGTTTGCCAATGCCCTGAAGGCGCACAACATACAGAAGGGCGACCGGGTCCTGATCTATATGCCGATGTCGATTGAAGGCGTCATTGCGATGCAGGCCTGCGCGCGCATCGGTGCCACGCACAGCGTGGTGTTTGGGGGCTTCTCGGCAAAGGCGCTGCAGGAGCGCGTGATCGATGCCGGTGCGGTGGCCGTGATCACCGCCAACGCGCAGATGCGTGGCGGCAAGGAGTTGCCACTGAAAGCCATTGTTGATGAAGGGCTTGCGCTCGGTGGCTGTGAGTCGATCAAGACAGTTCTTGTGTACCAGCGCACGGCCACCGCTTGTGCCATGGTGACAGGGCGCGACCTGACCTTCGCCCAGGCGCTGGCTGGCCGGGATACCGATTGCCCGCCAGTGGCGGTCGGGGCTGAGCATCCCTTGTTCATACTCTATACGTCGGGCTCGACCGGCAAGCCCAAAGGCGTGCAGCATTCCACCGGCGGCTTCATGTTATGGGCCAAGTTGACCATGGACTGGGTGTTTGACCTGCGACCGACCGACGTGTTCTGGTGCACCGCCGATATCGGCTGGATCACAGGGCACACCTACGTCGCCTACGGTCCGCTGGCGGCCGGAGCGACGGAGATCATTTTTGAAGGCGTTCCAACTTACCCCCACGCCGGCCGCTTCTGGCAGATGATCGAGCGGCACAAGTGCAGCATTTTCTACACGGCGCCGACGGCCATCCGCTCGCTCATCAAGGCCGCTGAAAGCGACGAGAAGGCGCATCCGGCGCGTTGCGACCTAAGCAGTCTGCGTATCCTTGGCACGGTAGGCGAGCCGATCAACCCGGAGGCGTGGATGTGGTACTACAAGAACATCGGCGGTTCGCGTTGCCCGATTGTCGACACATTCTGGCAAACCGAGACCGGCGGTCACATGATTTCGCCGCTACCCGGCGCAACCCCGCTGGTGCCGGGAAGTTGTACCTTGCCATTACCCGGCATCATGGCCGCCATCGTCGACGAGGTCGGGCAGGATGTGCCCAACGGTTCGGGTGGCATGCTCGTCGTCAAACGGCCGTGGCCCTCGATGATCCGCACGATCTGGAACGACCCTGAGCGGTTCAGGAAGAGTTACTTCCCGCAGGAGATGGGCGGCACCTACTACCTCGCAGGTGACGGCGCAGTGCGCAGCGTGGACCGCGGCTACTTCCGAATCACCGGGCGCATTGACGACGTGCTCAACGTCTCGGGGCACCGCATGGGCACGATGGAAATCGAGTCGGCGCTGGTGGCCAAGACCGATCTGGTGGCCGAAGCTGCCGTGGTGGGCCGCCCCGATGATGTGACAGGCGAGGCGATTTGCGCCTTTGTCGTGCTCAAGCGCGCCATGCCAACGGGCGACGAGGCACGGCAAATTGCCAAGGAATTGCGCGACTGGGTCGCCAAGGAAATCGGGCCGATTGCCAAGCCCAGGGACATCCGCTTTGGCGAGAACCTGCCCAAGACGCGATCGGGCAAGATCATGCGCCGACTGTTGCGCTCACTGGCCAAGGGCGAGTCAATCACGCAGGACACGTCAACGCTGGAAAATCCGGCGATTCTGGAACAGTTGGGGCAAACCTACTAAGCGTCTGTGCAATTTATGCGTCTGTAACGCCCGCGCCTCGGGCGTCGGACGCTATCACATTCGTAGCAACGCAAGCTGACTCTGGCGGGGCCCGAGTCCGGCCTCCGCTTGACAGCGGCGCTTACTTCAGCGACAGCACCCAGGCGGAAAGTTTCTTGGCTTCGGCTTCGTTCACCTGCGTGTTGGCCGGCATGGGTACCGGCCCCCACACGCCGGAGCCCCCAGCGCGAATCTTGGCCGCGAGCTTGTCTGCCGCGTCTTTCTGACCTGCGTACTTCTTGGCCACATCCTTGTAGGCTGGCCCAACCACCTTCTTGTCGATAGCATGGCACGCCAGGCAGTTCTTGGATTTCGCCAGCGCCTCATCGGCGAACGCCGGAGCGGCTACCACGAGGGCACTCATAAGGACGGCAAGAACAAGTTTCATATTTTCCTCGAAGGTTGGGGTACAGTTCACTAACGGCATTGTAGTGACCGTGGTTGACAACCTTGGGCGCTGGCAATCGGCGATGACTGGAGAACGGCAATGTATTTGTTGGGGCTTGGCTTGGTGCTGCTGGCACTGAAGTCTTTTGAAATTGGCCCGGTAACGAACTGGGACTGGTGGTTTGTGCTGTCCCCGTTTGGTCTGGCTGTGCTGTGGTGGGGATGGGCCGATTGGTCCGGCTATACCAAGAAGGTGGCGATGGACAAGGAAAGCGTCCGCCGACTCGAGCGCATCGAAAAGAACCGCGAGGCCTTGGGCACCGGGCTCAAGAAGAAGCGCTGAAGAGTCAGTAGTTGTCCAGGACAGCGCCCTTGCTGGCGGTGGATGCGTTGAAAGCAAACTTGGCCTGCACGCCCCGCGTGTAGCGTGGCGCGGGGGCGACCCAACTGGCGCGACGTCGCGCGATTTCGTCATCGCTGACGTTGAGTTGCAGCAGCAGCCGGTGTGCGTCGATCGTGATAGCGTCGTTTTCGTGAATCAGCGCGATCAGACCCCCAACCGCGGCCTCGGGCGCAACATGGCCCACAACCATCCCCCAGGTGCCGCCAGAGAAGCGGCCATCGGTAATCAAACCGACCGATTCACCGAGTCCCTGCCCGACCAGGGCGCCGGTCGGCGCCAGCATTTCGGGCATGCCCGGACCCCCTTTCGGACCAAGGTAGCGCAACACCATCACGTCGCCGGCGACGATCTTGCCCCCGAGGATTGCAGCCAGCGCGGACTGTTCGTCGTCGAATACGCGCGCCGGGCCGGTCATCATCGGGTTCTTCAAACCGGTAATCTTCGCGACGCAACCTTCGGGAGACAGGTTGCCCTTGAGAATAGCCAAATGCCCTTGCGCGTACATCGGTTTGGACAGGGGCCGGATCACATCCTGGTTCGGTGATGGCGCCGCAGGTACGTCAAGCAGTGTCTGGGCGACGGTTTTGCCGGTGATGGTGATGCAGTCGCCGTGCAGCAGGCCCGCGTTTAGCAGTACCTTCATGACCTGCGGGATACCACCGGCACGGTGCAAGTCCACCGCCAGATACTGGCCGCTTGGCTTGAGGTCGCAAAGCACGGGCGTGCGTTGGCGCACGCGCTCAAAATCGTCGATGCTCCAGTCAACACCCGCCGCGTGAGCGATCGCCAGAAAATGCAGGACGGCGTTGGTGGAGCCACCAATGGCCATGATGACAGCGACTGCGTTCTCGATCGACTTGCGGGTCACGATATCGCGCGGTTTGAGGTCGGATTTGATCGCTTCGAGCAAAACCTTTGCCGAATCCCGCGCTGACTGTACCTTTTCATCGTGTGGGTTGGCCATGGTGCTGGAGTAGGGCAGCGAGATGCCCAGCGCCTCAAATGCGGAGGACATTGTGTTGGCGGTATACATGCCGCCACAGGAGCCGGGGCCGGGCACCGCGCGGCGTTCAATCTCCAGCAGGTCGGCGTCGCTCATGCGTCCCGCTGCGTTCTCACCAACAGCTTCAAAAACACTCACGATGTTGAGGTCTTTGCCCTTGTAGTGTCCGGGCAGGATGGTACCGCCGTAAACAAAAATCGCCGGAACATTGGCGCGCAGCATCCCCATCAGGCCACCGGGCATGTTTTTGTCGCACCCGCCAATCACAACCACGCCATCCATCCACTGTCCTTGCACACAGGTCTCGATGCAGTCGGAGATGACTTCGCGCGAGACCAGCGAATATTTCATCCCCTCGGTGCCCATTGACATGCCGTCAGAGATCGTTGGTGTTCCAAACACCTGCGCATTGCCACCGGCTTCCTCGATTCCTTCGATGGCAGCATCTGCGAGCTTTTGCAGGCCGCTATTGCACGGCGTGATGGTGCTGTGACCATTAGCCACCCCTACCATGGGCTTGCTGAAGTCATCGGCCTCATAGCCCATGGCGTAGTACATGGAACGGTTGGGCGCGCGCGACTTGCCCGCGGTGATGTTCTTGCTGCGTGGATTGAGGACGGTCATCGGCTTGCCTTCGGTTGGACTGTCTGGGTTGGTTCGAGAATCGCATTTTAGGCGCTGCTACCATCGCACCCATGCTGATCCATCCTCAAATCAATCCGGTTGCGCTGCAACTCGGGCCGGTGGCCGTGCACTGGTATGGCATCACCTACCTGGCAGCGTTTGGCATGTTCTGGTGGCTTGCCATGCGACGATTGGGCCACGAGCCGTTCGCATCAATCAAGGGCGCAGGAGCCTGGCGTCGGCAGGATGTCGAGGACATCCTGTTCATGGGTGTGCTCGGCGTCGTGCTCGGCGGGCGGGTGGGCTACTGCCTGTTCTACAAGCCACTTTATTACCTGTCGCATCCGCTGGAGGCTTTTGCGGTTTGGCAGGGGGGCATGAGCTTTCATGGCGGCATGCTCGGCGTCATCGTCGCCATGATCTGGTTCGCTCGTTCCCGCAGCAAGCCATGGCTGCAGGTCGCGGACTTCGTCGCGCCGTGTGTGCCCACGGGACTCGCCGCCGGACGCATCGGCAACTTCATTAACGGCGAGCTTTGGGGTCGCTTGAGCAGCCCTGATTTGCCATGGGGCATGGTGTTTCGTGGAGCCGGTGACCTGCCGCGGCATCCCTCCCAGATTTACCAGGTCCTGTTGGAGGGGATACTTCTGTTTGTACTGTTGTGGCTTTACGCACGCAGGCCGCGCAGGCAGGGCGAGGTGGCAGCATTTTTCTTGATCGGCTACGGCGCAATGCGGTTTCTGGCCGAGTTCTTTCGGGAACCCGATGCACATTTGGGTATCCTGTCGATGGGACTGAGCATGGGGCAGTGGTTGTCGCTGCCGATGATTGTGGGTGGTATCGGTTTGTGGAAATGGGCCAGGCGATGAATACGTCGGAGTGGATCAGCCGCAGTGTTTCGAAACTCCTGCCCGCGCCAGGATCGAAGAGGAGCAGGCTCGCGGGCACCGCGGAGCCGGCGCAGGCCGCACCAGCGGGCGCCGAGGGCGTGCCGGCGGCATCGGGTGCTTCGGTGCTGGCCGCGGGCGTGGGGGCGCACGGTCATCGACAGCCCTCGGGCACGCGTTCCACTCGCGAGCGCCTTGCCGGCACCTTGCGCCGCAAACCCGAAGCGCTGTCACCGCGCGAACTGCGTCATCTGCTGGTCGAACTGCAGTCGATGATTGACGAGCGTGTCAGTGAAGTCGAGGGTGGACGGCGCGCCAAGGCGGTGGCGCATTGGTACGCATCGGCAACGCCGGCGCAGCGGCGCGACTGCTGGCTGCTGATGAGCGAGCAGTTTGCTGCCAACCCGCAGGTGATCAAGATGGCGCAGTCGCGATTTGCCGCCGCGGTGGGGACGCCCGAGGAAGCCGTGGCCGAGGTGATTTACCGTCGCGCGACCGTGTCGCCGCGGCGGCGTTTGCTGCAACGTTTCAGCGTCTTTCCCGAGGGTGTCCGATTCATGGTTGACATGCGCGCTGAAATGCTCGGCGGGCTGCGCGGCGATCCGAGCTTGCAGGCGCTCGATGTCGAAATGGAGTACATGTTCTCGACCTGGTTTGACGTTGGCTTCCTGGAACTGCGCAGGATCAGTTGGGATTCACCGGCGTCACTGATCGAAAAGCTGATCAAGTATGAGGCCGTGCACGATATCAAGAGCTGGACTGACGTCAAGAATCGACTGGATTCGGATCGCCGTTGCTACGGGTTTTTTCATCCCCGGCTGCCCGACGAGCCGCTGATTTTTGTCGAAGTGGCTTTGCTGCACGAGATTGCGTGGGGCATCACGCCGCTGCTCGACGAGTCTGCAGCTATCGAGGACCTGAACAAGGCGACGACGGCGATCTTTTATTCCATCAGCAATACCCAGCTCGGGTTGCGTGGTGTGAGCTTTGGTGACTCCCTGATCAAACGCGTTGTTGAAACGCTCAAGGGCGAGTTTCCAAGACTGAAGACCTTTGCCACCCTGTCACCGATTCCGGGCTTTCGTGCATGGTTGGCCAGGCAGGCTGGGGGCATCCTCGACAAGCTAGACGTCAAGGCGCGCGCCGAGCTTGAACAGGCCTTGGGTGCCGGACCGCTGACGGGCACGCAACTGCTGGCGGCCGCCGAATCAGCATTGGAACTCGACGTCAAGGCGCCCTTGCGTCTGTTGCTCCTGCGCTGCGCGGCGCGCTATCTCGGCCAGGAAATTGCCGCGGGCAAGCCGGCCGATCCGGTGGCCCGGTTTCATCTTGGCAACGGGGCCAGGGTGGAGCGATTGAATTGGGCCGGAGATCCTTCTGCCAAAGGTTTGAAGCAGTCGTATGGAATCATGGTGAACTATCTTTACGATCTCAATCGCCTGGATCGGCATCGTGCCATGATGAGCCAGGGGAAAATACCGGTCTCGTCAAGCGTACGCGATCTCATCAAGCAACTTCACTGAGCGGCCCGGACCTGCAGACATTGACAGGACAAATAGTTTGACATCAACCCAGGAGACAACCATGAGTCTATCGAGAAGAAATTTCGTGCACGCAACCGGTCTGGCTGCGGCAGGTGCCCTGACGAACATGGCGTGGGCGCAGGGCTCAGGCGGCGTGCTGAAGATCTCGCATCAATTTCCGGGCGGGAGTGCCAACGAAGGCGACTTTCGGGATCGGCTTTGCCGACGTTTTGCCAGTGAAGTCGAGAAGCGCACGGCCGGGGCCCTCAAGGCGTCGGTGTATCCGGGCTCCTCGCTGATGAAAACAAACGCGCAGTTTTCGTCGATGCGCAAGGGCGCACTCGATATGAGCTTGGTGCCGTTGTCGTATGCCGGGGGCGAGTTGGCCGAGACCAATATTGGTTTGATGCCGGCGCTGGTGCCGAGCTATGAGCAGGGCGCCCTGTGGAAGACCGCGGACGTTGGGAAGATGCTTTCCAAGGTGCTTGACGACAAGGGCGTGTTGATCGTCAGTTGGGTGTGGCAGGCCGGAGGTGTGGCCAGCAGGTCCAGGCCGCTGGTAGCGCCGGAGGACGCCAAAGGCATGAAGGTGCGCGGCGGCAGCCGCGAGATGGACATGATGCTCAAGACCGCAGGGGCCTCAGTGATCAGCTTGCCGTCCAATGAGATCTACGCGGCGATGCAGACCGGTGCCATGGACGCAGCGATGACTTCGAGCACGAGCTTCATTTCGTTCAAGCTGGAGGAAATCGCCAAACACTTGACGACCGGACGCAACAAAACGTATTGGTTCATGCTCGAACCACTAATGATTTCCAAGGACGTGTTTGGCAAACTGACCAAGGGGCAACAGGAGGTTGTGATGGCCGTGGGCGCCGAACTCGAGGGGTTTGGGCGCGAGGCTGCGCGGGCGGACGACAAGGCTGTGGCCGAGATCTACGCCAAAGCCGGCGCCAAGGTCTACGACATTGACGAGGCGACGTTGAAGAAGTGGCAGGTGATCGCACGCGATACAGCGTGGAAGGACTTTGGCGAAAAGAGCGAGTCCTGTGCCGCGCTGCTCAAGGCAGCTCAGAAGTTGACATGACGCACGGCTCGCAGGGGGCCTCCAACGTGCTGGGAGTCGACCCTGATACGCCTCGACTGCTGGTACCGATCGCCATGGTCGTGATGCGCATCAACCGGATGATGGTGGTCCTTGGCATGTGGGCGCTGCTCGCCGCTGCCGTGGTGCTTACCTACAGTGTGGTCTCGCGCTACATCATGAAGGCTTCAACCGACTGGCAGGATGAGGCGGCCGTTTTCAGTCTGGTCGGTGCCACGTTTCTGTGCAGCGCTTTTGTCCAGGCGCTGCGCGGTCATGTAGGCATTGAGGCGATGGCCGGCTTGCTGCCACGGTCGCTCAATCGTCTGCGTCTGCTGCTCGTTGATCTTCTGAGCCTGGCATTTTGCGGCTTCTTCGCCTGGAAATCGTGGACGCTGTTTCACGAGGCATGGGTCGAGCATCATACGACGTCGTCGTCGTGGGCGCCGCCGCTTTCGATTCCCTACGGGCTGATGGCCGCCGGCATGACGCTGTTGAGTTTGCAACTTCTGATTCAACTCAGCGCTCGAGTCAATGTGCTGTGCCGCAAAGGCTCGGGTGGGGCGCCATGAGCATGCTCTCGTTGGGTCTGTTGTTTGGTGCGGTGACCCTGATCTTCATGTTCTCTGGCGCGCCGATATCGTTCGCGCTGGGTGGCGTAGCGGTTCTCTTCATGTACCTGTTCATGCCGGCACAGGCGCTCGACACGGTGACACAAAATGTCTATGAGGAGATGGCAAGCATCACGCTGCTGTCCATTCCCCTATTCATTCTCAAGGGCGCCGCCATTGGCAGATCCCGTGCCGGACAGGACCTGTACGCGGCAATGCACGTCTGGATGGGCCGAATTCCCGGCGGCTTGGGCATCGCCAATGTCTTCGCGTGCGCCCTGTTTGCAGCGATGGCCGGTTCGAGCCCGGCCACCTGCTCGGCCATTGGCAGCGCCGGGATTCCAGAGATGCGCAAGCGCGGGTACTCGCCGGGCTTTGCCGCTGGCATCATTGCCGCCGGGGGCACGCTGGGAATATTGCTGCCACCGTCGATCACCATGATTCTTTATGCCGTGGCCGCCGAGCAGTCTCTCGGGCGCCTGTTTCTTGCGGGTATCTTCCCGGGCGCGCTGTTGGTGGGTCTGTTTGCTGCTTACGCGGTTGTGCGCTACCGCAAGGAGCACCGACTGGCGCGCGCGGCGTACGAGGACGTGGGCACCCATTCGGCGCTGCTGTCGACGGAAAGCTTCAGCACACGGGAGAAATTCGAGATGTTGCCCCGCGTTGTACCGTTTGTGCTGTTGCTCATCGGTGTGATGGTTGCCCTGTACGGTGGTTTTGCCACTCCCTCGGAAACCGCCGGGTTGGGGGCTGTGCTCGCGCTGATTCTGATTGCGACGATCTACGGTGTTTGGCGACCCAGGGATGTGGCCCCTATCTTGACCGCGACCCTTCGCGAGTCGACGATGTTGATGATGATCATCGGCATGTCACTGCTGTTCTCGTACGTGATGAGCTTTCTGCACATCAGTCAATCGTCGGCCGAGTGGATTGTGGCGATGCACTGGTCCAAGTGGGTGCTGCTGGCGGCCGTGCTGTTGATGGTGATTGTGCTGGGATTCTTTCTGCCGCCGGTGAGCATCATCCTGATGACCGCGCCGATTATCCTGCCGCCTTTGCGCGTGGCCGGATTCGACCTGATCTGGTTTGGTGTCTTGATGACCATCGTGATGGAAGCGGGCCTGATTCATCCACCGGTGGGCCTGAACATCTTCGTCATCAAGAACATCGCGCCCGATATTTCCTTGAGCGACATCATATGGGGCGTGCTGCCATTTGTGTTGCTGATGTTTCTGGCGGTTTTGCTGATCTGCATCTTTCCCGGCATTGCCACCGCTCTTCCTGACGCGGTCATGGGGCTGTCGGCGGTCAAGACATGAGTGGCGGGGTCGCGCTGGCTCGCTCGGTAACGCTTGCGACCGTCACGTTGTCGCATGCGGGCAAGCTCAATGCCATGTCACGTGTCATGTGGCGCGAACTGCGCAGGGCATTTGAAAGCATTCAAAGCGATACCGATTTGCGCTGTGTGGTCGTGAGGGGAGAGGGCGGACACTTCTGCGCTGGCGGCGACATTTCCGAGTACGCCGATTTTCGGTTTGAGACCCGGAGTTTGCGCGAGTTTCACGAAGGCGATGTATGGGCGGCGTTGCAAGCGATACTCGATTGTCCGGTGCCAGTGGTTGCGGTGATCGAAGGCCAGTGTATGGGCGCGGGCATCGAGATCGCAAGTTGCTGCGATATTCGGATCGCCAGTTTGTCCGCCAGGTTTGGCGCGCCGATTGCCAGACTCGGTTTTCCGATGGCTCCCAAGGAAGTGCGGTTGGTCGTGCGTGAGGTCGGCTGGAGTGTTACGCGGCAAATGCTGCTCGAAGCCGCTATCTTTGGCGCCGCTGACCTGATGGCCAGCGGCTTCCTCAGTCGGGTTGTGCGCGACGATGAACTCCGAGTCCAGGTGCAGGCCACAGTGGCGCGGTTGAAGGAGCTCTCGCCTCAGGCGGCCCATCTGAACAAGCAAACACTTCGAGCGCTAGCCATCGGGCTGAGCGCGGCGGGACCGACCTTCGGCGCTTCTGGCTTGGTCGACTTTGACGAAGACGCAGATTACGCCTGGGCCGACAGTGCCCAGCATCGGGAGGGTATTGCCGCATTCCTCGAGAAAAGAAAACCCGTGTTCTAGGAACGACCCCTATCCCACCCGAGCCTGACATGCAAGCACCAAGCCAAGACAGTTTGAGTAACGGAAATCTTTTTGCGGCCCTGCGCGCTGGGTTCCCGCAGAACCTTGACGAAGTGGCGGTCGAAACCGACCGAGGACTGCTGTACAGCTGGCGCGACATCGAGCGTGCCAGCGCAATGCTGGCCAATCTGCTGGGATCGCTCGAATTGCCGACGCAGTCGCGCATCGCGGTGCAGGTAGAGAAGTCGGTCGAGGCCATGATCCTGTATCTGGCCACCTTGCGCGCGGGGCTGGTGTTCCTGCCGCTGAACACGGCGTATCAGAGTGCCGAGATGTCGTATTTCATCGCCGACGCCGAACCCGCAGTTGTGGTCTGCACACCGGCCAATTTTGGCTGGGTTAGCCAGTTGGCGTTCGCGGCGGGCACACAGTATGTATTCACGCTGGGCGATGACCGCAGTGGCTCGCTGCTTGATCGCGCCGTGCATTGCTCCGATCAGCATACGACTGCGGACAAGGATTCGGATGACCTCGCGGCCATCCTGTACACAAGCGGTACGACTGGACGTTCCAAGGGGGCGATGCTCAGCCATGGCAACCTGCTGAGCAACGCTCGAGTTCTGCATGCCTACTGGGGTTGGCGCAGTGGCGATGTGCTGATCCATGCGTTGCCCATCTTCCATGTTCACGGGCTGTTTGTTGCACTGCATGGAGCGCTCCTAAACGGCAGCAAGATGATCTGGTGTACCACTTTCGACCCGGCGCTGGTGGTGCAAAAGTTACCCCAGGCCAGCGTCTTCATGGGTGTGCCGACGCTTTACGTGCGCTTGCTTGCTCAGAGCGCACTGACCCACGAGGCGGCCCGCCATATGCGGCTGTTCATCTCAGGCTCGGCACCGTTGCTTATTGAGACGTTCAACGAGTGGCAAAGACGTACCGGCCACACCATTCTGGAGCGCTATGGAATGAGCGAAACGGTCATGCTGACCTCCAACCCCTATGAGGCAGCGGTGGGGCCGCGCCGGGGCGGTACGGTGGGGCTACCGCTGCCTGGCGTAATTTTGCGTGTCACGGACGAGAGAGGTCGACCCGTTCCGGCGGGGCAGATCGGCGGCATCGAGGTCAAAGGGCCCAATGTCTTCAAGGGTTACTGGCGCATGCCCGAGAAGACTGCCGAAGAATTCACCAGCGACGGCTATTTCAGGACCGGCGACGTTGGACACGTCGACGAGCATGGCTACGTGAGCATCGTAGGGCGCAGCAAGGACCTCATCATCAGTGGCGGCTACAACGTCTATCCGGCGGAAATTGAGGGCTACATCAATGAGCTGGTCGGCGTTGCAGAGAGCGCCGTCATCGGGGTCTCAGATGCCGATTTTGGTGAAGTGGGAGTCGCCGTGGTGGTGCCCAAACCGGGCGCCTCGGTGGTGCCGGCGGACGTCATCGCGGCGTTGAAGGCCACGCTGGCAAACTTCAAGGTGCCCAAGCAATGCTTCGTGGTCGATGCGCTGCCGCGCAACAGCATGGGCAAGGTCCAGAAGAACGTGTTGCGCAATCTTTTTGGGGCCAAGTAGCCACTTTTCGCTATGAAATACATAGCGACAAACACTTGTGCGACAGGCTTTGACGATTCCTAACGTAAAACCAGTACGGGTACGTGGGAGTGCGTCAGTACCTGTTGGGTCTCGCTGCCGAGCAGCAGCCGCTTGATGCCTCGACGTCCATGCGAGGCCATCACGATCAGGTCGCACTTGTGTTTCTTGGCCGCTGCGATGATGGCTTCGGCGACGAGGTCTGACTTCATCGTGATTCCGCGAGCCTTCACGCCTTTGCCAGTGGCCGCCTTCTGAACCGCATCGACCACCGATTGTCCATCGGTAGCCCATTGCTTCTCGACCCGGCTGATCTCTTCGGCCTGCAGCGCCAGACCGCCCTCAAAGTAGCTTTGGGGGTAACGCGCGATGACTTTGAGAGCCACCAGCTCAGCACCGGTCAGGGCCGAAAGTGCGATCGCGCTTGATACAGCTTTCTTGGACAAAATTGAACCATCGGTGGCGACCAGAATTCTTTGGTACATAGCTTGCTCCAGTTGGGTGAAGGATCACAGCTTACACCGCTGCGCTTCCCGGGCCTTGATATTGGTCAGGTAAACTGGCCGCCTCGTTGCGCGTCTTGTCTTAATGTCCATCGCAGATCCTGCCGTCTTTGTTGCGGCTCCAGGTCGTTCCTCCCGGGTTCCCGATCGTGCAGAGTCGAACCCGGCGCCTGCGCTCGACGGTGAGACGGTCTTGCAACTGCTCGACGATCCGCTGGAATGGGCCACGTTCAGTGTGGCGCAGGGCGACCGGGCCAACATGTGGGAGTCGCGGCTGGTGATCGAGGGCATGCGCTGCGCCGCGTGCGCCGTGTCGATTGAGGAAGCACTGCTGCAGGTCCCCGGCGTCGAATCCGTTGAGGTCAACGTGGGCAGCATGCGTGCAAGAGTCATTTGGAGCGCGGATCGGGTTTTGCCTTCAAGGTGGATGAAGGCGGTACAGCGGGCAGGTTATAGGGCCGTTCCGGCCAACGATTCGATGGCCCGTGATCGCCGCAGCCGAGAGGCGCGTCAGGCGCTATGGCGACTGGCCGTGGCAGGGTTGTGCATGATGCAGGTCATGATGTACGCGTACCCAGCCTACGTTGCGCGCCCAGGTGACTTGACGCCGGAAATGGAGCACCTCCTGCGCTGGGCGTCATGGGTACTTACCTTGCCCGTCATGCTGTTTTCCAGCGGTCCGTTCTTTCGCAGTGCCGCGCACGACGTGCTGCAGCGTCGCGTGAGCATGGATCTGCCCGTTGCCCTGGGCATTTTGATTACGTTTGCCGTCAGCACGGCGGGCACCTTCGATTTTGAAGGGCCAGCGGGCCGCGAAGTTTATTTCGACTCGCTGACGATGTTTGTATTCTTTTTGTTGTTGGGGCGCTGGATGGAGCTGCGCCTGCGTGGGCGTGCGGCTGGAGCGCTTGAGACCCTGATGAATCGTTTGCCCGACAGCGTGCTGCGCTTGCACCAGGGCGGCAGCTACGAGCGAGTCTCGGTACGACGGTTGCAGGTTGGGGACCTGATTCGGGTGTTGCCCGGGGAAACCTTTCCGGCCGATGGTCTGGTGCTGCAAGGTCAGACTACGGTTGACGAAGCCTTGCTCACCGGCGAATCGCGCGCCCTCGCGCGCAGTGTTGGCCAGAGCGTCATTGCCGGCAGTCACAACCTCAGCGGTGGCGTGCAGGTAAGAATCGAGCGGATCGGCGAACACACGCGCTTTGCGCAAATCGTCGCGTTGATGGAAAGCGCGTCGTCGACCAGGCCGCGCCTGGCGCGAGTAGTTGATCGCTTCGCCAAGCCGTTCCTGGTGGGGGTTTTGCTGGCCGCTGGTCTGGCCTGTGGCTATTGGTGGCAGCAGGATCCAGTCAAAGCCCTGATGGTCGCGGTAGCCGTGCTGGTTGTGACCTGTCCCTGCGCGCTATCGCTGGCAACGCCAGCTGCATTGCTAGCGGCCGCCGCAAACCTGGCACAGACAGGTGTTTTGGTGCGCCGACTCGACGCCTTGGAGGCATTGGCCGGGGTCGACACTGTTGTTTTTGACAAGACTGGCACGCTGACCACGGACGCCCTTGTGCTGGGCGTGGTGCACACCCGAGCGGGACTTGAGATGACGCAGGCGTTGGCGATGGCCTCCGGACTGGCGGAGCATTCCTTGCACCCACTGTCGCGCGCGATCGTGCGTTGTGCGTCGCAGCAGCTTGCCGGGACATCACAGCGCTGGCGTGCCGTCGCCGTTTCAGAGAGCGTTGGGCAGGGGCTGGAGGGGCGAGTCGCCATCGGTGACTCGATCGGCCATGGTGTTGTGTTGCGCCTGGGTTCTGCTCGATTTTGCGATGTCGTGTCGGGGTCGACCGATGCCGCGCAAGTGTTCCTCAGCGATGAGCATGGCTGGCTGGGCACCTTCGAATTTCACGAGCAGTTGCGTGGCGATGCAAGCGCGACGGTAGCGGCGCTGCGGCGCCTGGGAGTCGAGGTGCATTTGGTATCGGGCGACACTGCTCAGTCGGTCTCTAGAGTGGCCGCCGCCGTGGGCGTGACGGGTTTCGGCGCCAACGTCACGCCGCAGGGAAAACTTGACTTTTTGCATGCACGCCAACGCGAGGGGCATAAAGTTGCTGTGGTCGGTGACGGTCTCAATGATGGCCCCGCCCTGGCCGGTGCCGACGCATCGTTTGCCTTTGGCCAGCACACCCCTTTGGCGCAGGCACGATCCGATTTCGTGGTGCCCGGCGAACAACTCGGTGCGGTCGCTGGTGCCATTGGCTTGGCGCGCAAAACCATGCGGGTTGTGCGTCAGAACCTGTGGTGGGCTATGCTCTACAACGCGGTGTGCGTGCCGTTGGCCATGTTTGGGTGGTTGCCGGCTTGGGCTGCCGGATTGGGCATGGCATCGAGCTCGCTGCTCGTGGTGCTCAACGCCGCGCGACTTTCATCCGGTACTCAACAAACAGGTATTATTTGATGGACATTCTCTACTTGCTGATTCCGTTGTCGGTGGTACTGGTATTTTTCGTGTTGGCGGGCCTTTGGTGGGCGATCAACAACGGTCAGTTTGAAGACGTCGGGTTTGAAGGCGAGCGTATTCTCAAGGATTGAATTATTTCTTCAATTTGACGAGAGTCAATCAAAAATCAGTCTTGCCGTGGGAAACTCAAGCGGGATCAATTGACGAGGGGTGACAATGATATTTTCCAATGCGTTGGCGACGACCTACAACGACAAGGTTGTCAGGCAGTTTGCCATCATGACCGTGGTTTGGGGCGTCGTGGGCATGCTCGTTGGTGTGATCATCGCTGCGCAACTGACCTGGCCCGAGTTGAACCTAGGAGTGCCCTGGCTGTCGTACGGGCGGTTGCGGCCGCTGCACACGAACGCCGTGATCTTCGCGTTCGGAGGCTGCGGGCTGTTCGCGGCGGCGTACTACGTGGCTCAGCGAACCTGTCAAGTTCGGTTGTTTGGCGACAAATTGGCCGCCTTTACCTTCTGGGGCTGGCAATTGGTCATTGTGGCTGCGGCGGTGTCTCTGCCCCTGGGCTTTACGCAGGGCAAAGAGTACGCCGAACTGGAGTGGCCCATTGATATCTTGATCACGCTTGTGTGGGTGGCCTTTGCAGTGGTCTTTTTTGGCACGATTGGTACGCGAAAGGTTCGCCATATTTACGTGGCCAACTGGTTTTTTGGCGCCTTTATTATTGCCGTGGCGCTGTTGCACCTGGTCAACAGTGCGGCGGTACCGGCTTCGTTCATGAAGTCGTATTCGGCCTACGCTGGTGTGCAGGACGCCATGGTCCAGTGGTGGTACGGGCACAACGCGGTCGGCTTCTTCCTCACCGCTGGCTTTCTGGGCATGATGTATTACTTCATTCCCAAGCAGGCCGAGCGGCCGGTGTATTCCTACCGCCTGTCGATTGTCCACTTCTGGGCGCTGATCTTTACCTACATGTGGGCGGGTCCGCATCATCTTCACTACACCGCGTTGCCGGACTGGACGCAGTCCGTGGGCATGGTGTTTTCGCTGATCCTGCTGGCGCCGAGTTGGGGCGGAATGATCAACGGTATCATGACCCTGTCCGGTGCCTGGCACAAGTTGCGGGACGACCCGATCCTGCGCTTCCTGGTGGTGTCGCTGTCGTTTTACGGCATGTCCACGTTCGAGGGTCCGATGATGTCGATCAAGACCGTCAATGCCTTGTCGCACTATACCGACTGGACCATTGGGCACGTGCATTCGGGAGCCCTGGGATGGGTTGGGCTGGTTACCATGGGCAGCATGTACTATCTGATTCCACGACTGTTTGGCCAGAAGCAGATGTACAGCGTGAAGGCCATCGAAGTTCACTTCTGGACTGCCACGATCGGCATCGTCATCTACATTGCGGCGATGTGGATTGCCGGTGTCATGCAAGGCTTGATGTGGCGCGCGGTCAACGCCGACGGTACCCTGACTTACACGTTTGTCGAGTCGGTCAAAGCGACTTTCCCGTTCTACGTGCTGAGGCTGCTCGGCGGGGTGCTCTACCTCGTGGGGATGCTGATCATGCTTTGGAACGTCTTCAAGACTGCGACGCGGGGGCGTTCCGTCGCCGTGTTCATTGCGCCACCGGCGGTCCACGCCTGAGAAGGGAAGCATCATGGCAAACAGCAATGCACGCGGCGGACTGTCGCACGAGAAAATTGAAACCAACAACTTCGTGATGATCGTCCTGATCCTTCTCGTCTTGCTGGTGGGTGGTTTGGTCGAAATCGTGCCGCTATTTTTCCAGAAATCGACCACTGAGCCGGTTCAGGGCCTGCAACCTTACAGTGCGCTGCAACTCGCGGGTCGCGACATCTACATCCGGGAGGGTTGCTACAACTGTCACTCGCAAATGATCCGACCGTTTCGCTCCGAGACCTTGCGCTATGGGCACTATTCGGTTGCTGGCGAGTTTGTCTACGACCATCCGTTTCAGTGGGGCAGCAAGCGCACCGGCCCGGACCTGCATCGGGTCGGCAGCAAGTACAGTGATCAATGGCATCACGATCATCTGAACAATCCGCGGGATTTGGTACCTGAATCCAACATGCCCGCGTATCCCTGGCTACTGCGCGACAAGGTTGATGCAGAGGCGATGCCGGCGCGGATGCGAGCGCTGCGCGCAGTCGGTGTTCCGTATACGGACGAGCAGATCGCCAAGGCGCCCGAGGAGGTCAAGGGCAAGATGGAGGTCGAAGCTGTCATCGCCTATTTGCAAGGTTTGGGAGCCCAACTCAAGTAAGTTAACGGGAGTTCGTATGGATCTTGATATCAACATACTTCGTTCGCTGACCACCGTGGTCAGTCTTGTCGCCTTCATCGGGATCATTGCTTGGGCATTTTCACGGCGCAACGCTGCTGATTTCGAGCGGGCGGCCCGCCTGCCCTTCGAGCAGGACTGAGGCCGGTATTGGAAGGAACAAAATGAGCGACTTTACAAACAACTTCTGGTCGGTGTTCATCGCGGCGGTGACTCTGGTGGGCATCGTGGCGTGCCTGCTCCTGTTGTGGTTTAGTGGCAAGGCCCGGGCCATGACGACCGATGACAACACCACCGGTCATGTCTGGGACGGCGATCTGCGCGAATTGAACAATCCGCTGCCACGCTGGTGGGCTTGGTTGTTTGTCATCACGATCGTGTTTTCACTGGTCTACCTCGCCCTTTACCCGGGACTTGGCACTTTTGCCGGGACGTTGGGTTGGACCTCGACGGGTCAACACCAAGTGGAGGTCGAAAAGGGCAACGCCGACGTTGCCCCACTGTATGCGCGATTTGCTGCAATGCAGCCCGAAGACATCGCGCGCGACGCCAAGGCGATGGCCATTGGTGAGCGCCTGTTCATGAATACATGTGCGCAGTGTCACGGGTCGGACGCCCGAGGCGCGAAAGGCATTCCCAACTTGACTGACAACGATTGGCTCGGCGGGGGCACACCCGAAATCATCGAAGCCGATATTGCCAAGGGACGTCTGGCGGTGATGCCCCCGATGGGTGCCGCCTTGGGGTCGGCCGAGGATGCGAAGAACGTTGCGCAGTACGTCCTGAGCCTGTCCGGCAGCCCGCATGATTCTGTCCGGGCGTCGCTGGGAAAGGCCAAGTTTGTCGTATGTGCCGCCTGCCATGGCATGGATGGCAAGGGCAATCAGGCGTTGGGTTCGGCCAACCTTACCGATGATATCTGGCTGCACGGATACGGGGAGACAGCCATTTTGAACATGATTAACAATGGCAAGACCAATCAGATGCCAGCGCATGCTGACAAGTTTACGCAAGCTCAGATTCGCGTTTTGGCGGCCTATGTTTGGGGACTTTCCAACAAGATTGGTGCTGGCGCTAAGTAATTGGCGTAAGGTTGGCGCTCTTCATCCGTAGACAAAACACTTGAACAGCAAGGCATCGGGGCCACGAACGGTCATACCCATCGTCGCGCAGGAACCTGACGAGGGCACATTTTCCCTGCACGTTTCGCAGGAGAAGATCTACCCGCGCAGTGTCTCCGGTCTGTTTTCGAACTGGCGCTGGGCGATGGTGTTCCTCACACAACTCGTCTTTTACGGATTGCCGTGGTTGCAGTGGGGTCAACGCCAAGCGGTACTGTTCGATCTTGGCGCCAGACGCTTTTACATCTTTGGTTTGGTGCTTTACCCGCAGGACTTCATTTATCTCGCCGGGCTGCTCGTCGTCAGCGCACTATCGCTTTTTCTGTTTACCGCGGTGGCGGGTCGGCTGTGGTGCGGATTTGCCTGCCCACAAACGGTCTATACCGAGATTTTTCTTTGGATCGAGCGGAAGGTCGAGGGAGATCGCACGGTGCGCATGCGCCGTGACGCGGGCCCATGGTCGGCGGATCTGCTGGTGCGCAGAGGCTCCAAGCATTTTCTTTGGTTGGCCGTAGCACTGTGGACCGGATTCAGTTTCGTTGGGTATTTCACGCCGATCAAGGAGCTGGGCGCAGAGTTCATCCAGACGAGCATGGGGTCCTGGGAGGTGTTCTGGACCTTTTTCTACGGCTTTGCCACCTATGGGAATGCAGGGTTCATGCGTGAGCTGGTATGCAAGCACATGTGTCCTTATGCGCGCTTCCAGAGCGCGATGTTTGACAAGGACACGCTGATCGTTACCTATGATGCCGGGCGCGGGGAGCCGCGCGGGGCGCGCTCGCGCAAGGCGGATGCGCAAGCGCTTGGTCTGGGCGCCTGTGTCGATTGCAGTCTGTGCGTTCAGGTGTGCCCGACCGGGATTGACATCCGCCATGGCCTGCAGTACGAATGCATTGGTTGCGGCGCCTGCGTCGACGTCTGCGACACCGTGATGGACCGGATGGGCTACCAGCGCGGCCTCATCCGGTATTCGACCGACAATGCGGTGAAGAATCGTTGGAGTCGGTCGCAGATCCTTCGTCACGTCTTGCGTCCGCGCGTTCTCGTGTACTCCGCGATTCTGGGCACCATCATCATGGGTATGTTGATTAGCCTGACGCTACGCACGCCATTTCGGGTCGACGTCGTGCGCGATCGCGGCGTGATGGCGCGCATTGTCGAGAGTGGGGCGATCGAAAACGTGTATCGTCTGCAAGTCATGAACGCTACTGAGTCTGCGCAGCGTTACAAGGTCGGAGTCACCGGTTTGCCAGGATTACATGTGGACTCGCAAGACTTGATTGATGTGGGTTCGACCCAGTCGCGCGTGGTTGCGGTGCGCTTGCGCCTGCCCCGCGCAGGCGCCAACCCGGGTTCCCACCCAATTACATTCGAAATCGAGGCACTCGACGGTGCAGGTCGTGTGTCGGAAAAGTCTATCTTCTTTGTCGAGCAATAGAGGGCACTCATGTCACAAAAAAATACCGAGACCAATGCCCCCTGGTGGAGTTTCGGTTACGTCTGGCTGATTCTGCTTGGTCCTGCCGTGGTCGTCGTTGCTGGTCTGGCCACGTTGTATATTGCGCTGACAACGCCGGACCCACTCGTCACCGAAGACTATTACGTCAAAGGGATGGAAATCAACAAAACCTTGGGTAACAAAGCGGTTGTTGTCGGCGATCACGTGCCGGCCATGCAGGCACGCAACCACGCTGCGACCGGCACGCTGCGGGGGGCCAACCCGGCTAGCAGGCCCTGAGCAAGAACCGGACTTCGTACTGCGTGCGGTTACCCGCGGTGCGCAGGATTCAAGGGACGGCCTTGGGATTGACGATTTCGCGCAGAGCCTCGGTGTTGAGAATGCGCACATGGCGCTGTTTGACTTCAACCACGCCGTCATCGACAAATCGCGAGAAGGTACGGCTCACCGTTTCAAGCTTCAAACCCAGAAAGCTGCCGATTTCTTCGCGTGTCATGCGAAGGACGAGTTCGGACGGAGAAAACCCTCTGGCGTGCAATCGTTGTACCAAGTTGAGCAAAAAGGTTGCCAGGCGCTCTTCGGCGCGCATGCTCCCTAGCAACAGCATCACGCCGTGCTCGCGCACGATCTCGCGGCTCATGATTTTGTGAATGTGGCGTTGCAGGGCCGTCACCTCCCTGGAAAATTCCTCGATCCGATCGAACGGCATGATGCAGACCTCTGAGTCCTCCAGGGCTACGGCGTCGCAGGTATGGAGGTCATTGACAATGCCATCGAGGCCCACGACCTCACCGGCCATCTGGAATCCGGTCACCTGGTCGCGGCCATCCTCGGAGGCTACGCAGGTCTTGAAAAAGCCGGTTCGAATGGCATATAAACTCGTAAATTTTTCACCGTTTCGGAACAGCGTGGTGCCTCTCTTGATCTTGCGCCTGGCCGTGACCAGGTCGTCCAGCCGATCGAATTCTTCCGAGTTAAGGCCCACCGGCATACAGAGTTCCCGCAAATTGCAGTTGGAGCAGGCCACTTTGATGGATTGAGGGTTCATTGCCCCGATTTTGGCATCATTTCCGTAGCGACCCTGACCCTGGTCAAATATTAGGGGAATCGGAGAATCCCGCATTTTTGACGACAATCAAGGATGTCTTTGCCTTTTGAGGCATATTCAGATACCTTGCCTAGGAGTATTCATGAGCGCCGTCGTTGCCGAACCCATTTCCGAAGACCTGTTGCGTCGGTTCGACGTTTCAGGCCCGCGCTACACCTCATACCCTACCGCCGATAAGTTTGGCGAAACGTTTATGGCGCAGGACTACGCGGAGGCGTTGCGGCTGCGCAAAGCCGCCCAAACGGTAGCGCCGTCGCCTCTGTCCTTGTACGTTCACGTACCGTTCTGTGAGTCGCTGTGCTACTACTGCGCGTGCAACAAGATCATCACCAAGCACCACGACCGTGCTGCCCCGTACCTCAGCTATTTGAGCCGGGAGGTCGATTTGCACATTGCAAACCTTGGGGCAGGACACGCAGTGAGCCAACTCCATCTGGGTGGCGGCACGCCAACCTTCCTCAGCGACGATGAACTGCGGCAATTGATCGCGATGTTGCGGCGCAACTTTAGTCTGGTTCCCGGCGGTGAATACTCGATCGAGGTCGATCCCCGGACCATCGATGCCCACCGGCTCGATACGCTTGCCGAGCTTGGATTCAACCGTTTGAGCTTTGGCGTGCAGGACTTTGATCCACAGGTGCAGGAGGCTGTACACCGGGTGCAGCCCGCGGAGCAGGTATTTGCCTTGGTGGCGGCCGCGCGGGAACGCCATTTTGATTCGATCAATGTCGACTTGATCTATGGCTTGCCCAAGCAAAACCCAAATTCCTTCGATCGCACACTTGCTCAAGTCGTGGAACTGCGGCCCGAGCGTATTGCACTGTACGCGTACGCCCATTTGCCCGAGCGCTTCAAGCCGCAGCGACGCATTGACAGCGTAGAAATTCCCACCGGAGCGGCCAAGGTTGCGATGCTCGCGCGTTCGATGGCGGCGTTTATCGGCGCCGGTTACGTGTATGTGGGTATGGATCACTTCGCTTTGCCCACCGATGCCCTGGCCATGGCCAAGCGTGAGGGACGGCTGCACCGCAACTTCCAGGGCTACAGCACGCAACCCGATTGCGATCTGATTGGTCTCGGGGTCTCATCGATCGGCCGAATTGGGTCGACCTACAGTCAGAACGCCAAGACCATGGAGGAGTATTGCGAATTCCTCGATCAGGGCCAATTTCCGGTGGTACGAGGTTTGAGCCTCACCAGTGACGATCTGATCCGTCGCGCTGTGATCATGGCGCTGATGTGTCAGGGCTCGGTCGTGTTCGAGGCCGTGGAAGCATCCTATCGGATCGTGTTCGCCGAGTATTTTGCTTCCGAACTCGATGCCCTTGGGAAATTGGCGGAACAGGGACTTGTCACAGTGAGCGATTCGGGCATACAAGTTACCGCCACCGGCTGGTTCTTTGTGCGCGCCGTTGCGATGGTGTTCGACAAGCATCTGCAAACCGATCGCACGCGGGCGCGTTTTTCCAAAATTCTCTGATTCCGTTGACGTGCAGACTTCGCTGGCGGTCACGGCATTGCTCATGGGTCTGGCCGGTGGGCCACATTGCGTGGCCATGTGCGGCGCGGCGTGCATTGGCATCGGCCAGGCTGCGGGTGGGCAACGAAATTTCGCCCTTTGGAGTTTTCAGTTCGGACGCTTGGCCGGCTACAGTGCGCTGGGCGCGCTCGCGGCAATCTCGATGCAGGCTCTGGGCTGGCTGAGCATGCAGTCGGCGGCGCTGCGCCCGGTATGGACGCTGTTGCATGTGGGCGCGATGGTCCTGGGGTTGCTTTTGCTCTGGAAGGCCAGGCATCCCGTTTGGCTGGAACAGGCGGGTCGGAAATTGTGGGCGCGTGCGCGTGCCGTTGCAGGTGGGCGAGGTCAGGGCGCGCCGCTGGTGCTGGGCATGATCTGGGCGCTGTTGCCCTGTGGCTTGCTTTACTCCGCGTTGCTGGTGGCGGCATTGACGGGCGAGGCGGCGCAAGGCGCCATGGTGATGGCACTGTTTGCGCTGGGCACCAGCGTGACCATGATGGCCGGTCCCTGGCTTTGGCTACGTTTGCGCTCGCCCGGCAACGGCGAGTGGGGCGTGCGCCTGGCCGGGCTGGCGCTGGCGGCGAGTTCGGGCTGGGCGTTGTGGATGGGTCTCGTTCATCAGGCGGCCCCATGGTGCGCCACGCATTGAACTCGCTCGCAGTGCAGGCCGCGGGTTCCCACGATTGCATGCCCGCTGCGCGCGAGCTTGACGATGGTCGCTGGAAGCTGTGCGTAGCTCCCATGCTCGATTGGACCGACCGGCATTGCCGCTACTTCCATCGCCTGTTGTCGCGCCATGCTCGCCTGTATACCGAAATGGTGACAACAGGTGCCCTCATACACGGTGACGTGGCCCGGCATTTGACCTACAACGAAGCGGAGCACCCGGTGGCGCTGCAACTCGGTGGCAGCGAACCGTCTGACCTGGCTCATTGCGCAAGGCTCGCGCAGCGGTGGGCCTATGACGAGATCAACCTGAACTGCGGATGTCCGAGCGAGCGCGTGCAGCGCGGGGCGTTTGGCGCCTGCCTGATGGCCGAGCCGCGACTCGTGGCGGATTGCGTGGGTGCCATACTCGATGCGGTTTCGGTGCCAGTCACCGTCAAGCACCGCATTGGGATCGATCGGTGCGAGAGCTATGACTTTGTCCGCGATTTCGTAGGTATCGTTAGCGAAGCGGGTGTCAGGACATTCATTGTGCATGCTCGCAACGCCTGGTTGCAGGGACTTAGTCCAAAGGAAAATCGCGAGCTGCCACCGCTGCGCTACGATTTCGTGTATCGGCTGAAAACGGATTTCCCGGCGCTGAGGATTGTTATCAACGGGGGCGTCACCAGTGACGCTGAGGTGCTGCACCACCTTGAGCATGTGGACGGTGTGATGATTGGGCGCGCGGCCTACCACAACCCATGGTGGCTGGCTTCGTGGGACGCGACGCACTTTGGTGATGACCCGGTGCGGCTCACGCGCGAGCGCGTCCAGGAGCAAATGGTCGACTACATGCAAACCGTGTCCACTCGCGACGGTGTGCGATGGCCGGTCGTTGCCCGTGCCATGTTGGGACTGCGTCATGGTCTGGTTGGCGCGCGCAAGTGGCGCCAGGTCTGGAGCGATCACAGCCTGACAGGTGCTGAACCGCAGGAAGTATTGCGCCGGGCCAGCCGCGCGTCAAACTCTTTTGATGCGGGCAAGTTATCATGACGCCTTGTGTATCGGGTGGCCGCATCACTTTCGGTCAACCATCATCACGCTCACGCTTTAGGTAATTTCAGCGATCCGTGCGCCTCAATTCCATCAAGTTATCGGGCTTCAAGTCCTTCGTTGATCCGACCACGTTCATGCTGCCCGGGCAGTTGGTGGGCGTCGTCGGCCCCAATGGCTGCGGCAAGTCCAACATCATGGATGCTGTTCGGTGGGTTCTCGGTGAGTCCAGGGCTTCGGAGTTGCGCGGTGAGTCGATGCAGGACGTCATTTTTAACGGAACGACCACCCGCAAGGCAGCCAGCCGTGCCAGCGTGGAGCTGGTTTTTGACAACGCCGATCGACGCGCCGGTGGGCCATGGAGCGAGTTCGCCGAAATTGCGGTGAAGAGGGTGCTCACGCGCGACGGCAACAGCAGTTACTACATCAACAACCAGCCCGTGCGTCGTCGCGATGTCCACGATGTATTTCTTGGCACCGGGCTGGGGCCACGGGCTTACGCCATCATCGGGCAGGGCACGATCAGCCGAATCATCGAGAGCAAACCAGAGGAATTGCGCCTTTTTCTGGAGGAGGCCGCCGGGGTTTCAAAGTACAAGGAGCGGCGGCGTGAAACGGAGAGCCGACTATCGGACACGCGCGACAACCTGACCCGCGTGGAAGACATTTTGCGCGAGCTCGATGCAAATCTGGAAAAGCTTGAACAGCAGGCCGAGATCGCCCGCAGGTACAACTCGCTGCACGCCGACGTGACGCTCAAGCAGCAACAATTCTGGTTTCTTAAACGCAACGAGGCGCTGGCCGAACAGACCAGGGTCAAGGCCGAGGCGCACAGCGCGGTCAACGCTCTGGAGGCCCGGGTGGCAGACTTGCGCCATGTGCAGGCACAGCTCGAAACCATTCGTCTGGCGCACTATGGCGCGGGCGATCAGGTCAATCAGGCGCAAGGGAAGCTGTATGAGGCCAGCAGCGAGGTGGGGCGCCTCGAAGCCGAGATTCGTTTTGCCATCGAGGGCCGTGCGCGCGTCGAGCAACGACTGAAGAATCTCGAAGAGAGCACGACCCAGTGGGCCGAACGTCGCGTCCAGGCGCAGCTTGAGACCCAATCGCTGGAGCAAACCGTCGCGCTGGACGAACGGTCGTCTGCCGCACTGACCACTCAGTTCGAGGAACAGGCGCGCGGCCTGCCCGATGTCGAGCGTGCGCTGCGCGAGGCGCAAGACGCGGCCAGCGAGCAGCGTTCGGGCGTAGCCCAGGTGCAGCAGCAAATCCAGGTGCTCGCGGCGGAACAGCGCAGCGTCCAGGAGCAATCAACGGCGTTGCAGGCGCGGCGCGAGCGACTGGACGCCGAGCACGTGGCACTGACCGTGCCGGACCCGGCGCAACTCGCTCATCTGCAAAAAGTGTTGGCGCAATCGCAGGAAACGGCCAACGAGTGCGACGCGCGATTGCATGCGTTGCAGGAAGCGGTCCCCAAGCTCGACGACAGTCGGCGCCGACAGCAGGACGCTGTCAATGGCGAAAGCGCGCGGCTGGCCGAAATATCGGCGCGGTTGCAGGCGCTCAGGGCATTGCAGGACAAGGTCAAGACTGACGGCAAATTGCAGCCGTGGTTGGCGCGCCATGGCCTGGAGGGTCTGCCAGGATTGTGGAGCCGCATTCATGTGGAGCCTGGTTGGGAAATAGCACTGGAGGCGGCTTTGCGGGATGGCCTTGGCGCGCTGGAGATATCGCGCCTGGACTTGGTCAAGGCCTTTGCCGCGGATCCGCCGCCGGCCAAACTGGTCTTCTTCAGTCCGCCGTCGGCTGCGCCGGCGCTTGCCGCTGAGCAGACGCCGGCGCTGCCACCCTTGTCGGCGCGGTTGCGCGTGAGCGACATCGGTCAGTTGGCGGTGTTGACCGAGTGGCTGCAGGGATGCAGCACGGCACAGAGTTTCGAGGAGGCGATGGCGGCTCGCGCGCGGTTGCGCCCGGGCGAGCTGATCTTTTTGAAAACCGGCCACGCAGTGGGCCGTGACAGCGTGAGTTTGTATGCGCCGGATTCCGAGCGCGCAGGCTTGTTGGCGCGCGCCCAGGAGATCGAGAATTTGACACAGCAGGAGCGGGGACAGCGGGTGATTTTCGATGAAGCGCGCGCCGTTCTGGTCCGGGCTGAAGCGGCATGTTCCGACGCTGCGAAGAGGCTCGTGGAATTGCGCAACGAGGCGGCGCGCAATCGGGCCCGCGTGCATGAAGTGCAAGTGGAGACCCTGCGCTTGACGCAGCTCGCTGAGCAGGTGAGCCAACGGGGTTCGCAAATTGCCCAGGAGCTGGCAGAGGTTGATGCACGGCTGGGCGAACTGCGCGGGCGTCGTGAAGCGGCGGAGGCCCGTTTCGACACACTTGACGCCGAACTGGCCCGGACCCAGGAGCGCTACGCTGACCTTGATGCTGCGGTGGTTGAGGCGCAGCGCCGCCTGAGCGGCTTTCGGGACGCGCAGCGTGCCCTGGAGCGTGAGTTGCAGGAGGCTGCATTCAAGACTCGCAGTCTGCAGGCGCGCCGGGCGGAGTTGGAGCGTGCGATTCAAACTGCCGTGCAGCAGGAGGAGTCGATACGACTCGAAGCCCAAAGCGCCGCGCAGGAACTCGAGCGCTTCAGTGATGGGGTGGCGCAGCAGGCATTGCAGGACGCGCTTGTCGTGCGCGTTGAGCGCGAGCGCGCGTTGGGCGTGGCCCGAAGCGCTTATGACGAATTGACCGCTCAATTGCGAGCCAGTGATGAGCGTCGCCTGCAGATTGAGCGTGAAATGGAACCCATGCGGGCGCGGATCACGGAACTCCAACTCAAGGAGCAGGCGGCGCGGCTGGGGTTTGAGCAATACACGCAACTCCTGTCCGACGCGCAGGCCGACCTGGCAGCCCTGGAGCAGTTGGTCACCGGTGGCCCGCGTCTGGCCGGACTGCCAAGCGAGATTGACCGCCTTCATCGAGAGATTGCGAGCCTGGGCGCCGTCAATCTGGCGGCCATCGACGAGCTTGGCAGCGCGAGCCAGCGCAAGCAGTTCCTGGACGCCCAGTCGGCGGACCTTAACGAGGCCGTGACGACCCTGGTCGAGGCGATTCGGCAGATCGACGCGGAAACGCGAGCCATGCTCTCGAATACTTTTGACGCCGTCAACGAGCACTTCGGAAAGATGTTTCCGGAGTTGTTTGGCGGGGGCAACGCCCGGTTGGTGATGACCGGTGGTGAGATCCTTGATTCGGGCGTGCAGGTCTTTGCCCAGCCCCCGGGCAAGAAGAATCAGACCATCGCCCTGCTCTCGGGGGGGGAAAAGGCCCTGACTGCTATCGCGCTGGTGTTTGCCATTTTCGGGCTCAATCCCGCTCCCTTTTGCCTCCTTGATGAAGTCGACGCACCCCTTGACGATGCCAATACCGAGCGCTATTGTCGGCTCGTGCTTAGCATGAGCCGCGAGACGCAGTTCCTGTTCATCAGTCACAATAAGATCGCGATGGAAATGGCAGCGCAACTCATCGGTGTGACGATGCAGGAACAAGGTGTGTCCCGGATCGTGGCGGTTGATATGGACGCTGCCGTGTCGATGACGGAGGGCGGCTGAAATCCATGGGTAATTTGCAAATCGGGTTGGCGGTGACAGGCGGGGTGCTGCTGGCGGCCATGGTCGCCCATGGTGCGTGGCGCTCGCGTCGCAATTTGCCACGGCAGGCGACGCAGCCCGATCCGCAGGGGCTTGGCGCGACGTCGTCCCAGGGTCAGATGGTGGTGGAGCCCGCACTGGACGCCGCGGCCTTTGATGTGGCAAGCTTTCCGCTGACCGTGGTGGAGAAAAGGCTCGGCCTTGACGCCCTGATTGATGTCATTGCGCCGATTTCGCTGGAGGTCCCGGTATCGGGCGAGGGCGCTCTTGCGGTGCTGCCGACGCGTCGCGCCGGTGGCAAACCCTTTTCAATTGAAGGCTTCAATGAAGCTGCCCAGCGCTGGGAGGTACCGGTGGCCGGTCAGCGCTATAGCCAGTTTCAGACCGGCGTGCAGCTGGCCAACCGCTCGGGTGCGCTCAACGACATCGAATTCTCCGAGTTCGTGATGAAAACCCAGGCATTTTGCGATGCGGTCAACGGGACGCCCGATTTTCCCGATATGCGCGAGGCGGTTGCGCGGGCGCGAGAGCTCGACCAGTTTGCGAGTGAACATGACGCTCAACTCGGATTTGTTCTGCGCTCACGCCACGCTGCCTGGAGTCCCGGTTATGTCCAGCAAAACGCATCCCGACTGGGTTTTGTTGCCGGCTCCATGCCCGGTCGCATGGTGTTGCCGGCGCAGCAGGCGGGCTTGCCGCCACTGCTCGGGTTGACCTTTGACACGCAGGCGGCGATGGCTGACGACCCGGCGCAGTCGGCGATCCAGGAGCTTGCCCTGAGTCTGGATGTGCCGCAAGTTGATCGCGCCGAGAACGCATTTGCCCGCATGCGCGAGACCGCACTCCTGTTGGCCGAAACGATGGACGGGGTGGTGACCGACGACAACGGCATGGCCTTGCAGGCGCAAGCGATTGACCGCATCGGCATCGAACTCGAACAGGTCTACGACACGCTTGAGCAGCGCGGTCTGGCCGCTGGCTGCGCCACCGCTCGGCGCCTGTTTTCCTGAGCCGCCGAGGCGTTGGGGTTGACCCGTGCTTCCCGCCACCGATCTCGAACGTGTCGAACAGCTCAGGCAGACCTTGCACCGGTATGCCCATGAATACTACGTGCTCGACGATCCCAGCGTTCCTGACGCCGAATACGATCGCCTGTTTCAAGATCTACAGCGCATCGAGACCGAACACCCCGAACTGGTCACGCCGGACTCGCCGACACAGCGCGTCGGCGCTGGGCCGCTCGAGGCCTTTGCCACTGTGCGTCACGCCGTGCCCATGCTCAGCATTCGCACCGAGACCGACACGCAATCGGGTGGCGCTGCCCAGTTCGACGCCCGCGTGCGCCGTGAGCTCGGGCTGGGTCCCTCAGCACCACCGGTGCAGTACTGCACCGAGCCCAAGTTCGACGGACTGGCAATGAGTCTGCGCTATGAGTACGGGGTGCTGGTACAGGCAGCCACCCGTGGCGATGGTGAACTCGGCGAGGATGTAACCCAAAATATCCGCACGATCGGACAGATCCCGTTGCGGCTGCCCGCCCATGTGCCGCCACTGCTGGAGGTGCGTGGCGAGGTCTACATGCGGCGCGAAGATTTTGAGCGCCTGAACGCAAGGCAGCGCGAGCGCGGGCAAAAGACCTTTGTCAACGCGCGCAATGCTGCGGCAGGTGCTGTGCGCCAGCTCGATCCGCGCATCGCCGCGCAGCGTCCGCTGAGCTTCTTCGCATACGGTCTGGGTGAAGTCAGCCCGCCGGATTCGGGCAGTGCACCTTTCGCGTCCCATTTTGACCTGTTGCAGGCCGTGAAAGCATGGGGGTTTCCGGTCTCAGCGCTTGTCGATATTGCGCGGGGCGCTCCTGAATTAATAGCGTATCACGAGCGGATCAATGAGCAACGCGATCGCCTGCCCTTTGATATCGACGGTGTCGTCTACAAAGTCAACGACATTGCGCAGCAACGCCTCCTGGGTTTCGTCACGCGCGAGCCGCGCTGGGCGGTGGCACACAAGTTTGCCGCGCAGGAGCAACTCACGGTGGTGCTCGGTATTGACGTGCAGGTCGGTCGCACGGGCAAGCTCACACCGGTGGCCAAGCTCGCGCCGGTGTTTGTTGGCGGCGTGACGGTGACCAACGCCACGCTGCACAACGAGGATGAAGCGCAGCGCAAGGACGTTCGCATCGGCGACACGGTGATCGTGCGCCGCGCCGGCGATGTGATTCCCGAGGTGGTCCGCGTGGTGTTGCCAGTCGATGATGCGTACCTGCGGGTTGACGGCGACGATGCCCCGGGCCCGGCTCGCAACGCGGTTGCCGTACGCGGCGCGACGTTTGTGATGCCGCGCGAGTGCCCGGTTTGCGGCAGTGCGGCCGTGCGCGACCCCGGCGAGGCCGACTATCGGTGCACCGGAGGCTTGTTCTGCAGCGCCCAGCGCAAGCAGGCCATTTTGCATTTTGCGCAACGTCGCGCGGTTGAAGTCGAAGGTTTGGGCGAGAAGCTGGTCGACCAACTGGTCGATAGCGGCATGGTCCGTACGCTGCCAGACCTGTACCGCCTGGGCCTGGTCGCGCTTGTGAATTTGGAGAGAATGGCCGAAAAGTCTGCGCAAAACGTGCTTGAGGCGCTACAAAAATCGAAGCAAACGACGCTCGGCCGATTTCTGTTTGGCTTGGGCATTCGCCACGTCGGTGAAGCCACGGCCAAGGAATTGGTGCGGCATTTCGGCAAGCTTGATGCCATCATGGACGCCACGCTGGAGCAACTGCTCGTCGTCAGCGACGTCGGACCGGTGGTGGCGCAGAGTGTGCGTACTTTTTTCGACCAGAAGCACAACCGGGAGGTTGTGGAGCAGTTGCGCGCCTGCGGTCTCACGTGGCCCGAAGGCGAACCGGCCATGCAGGCGGCCCAGCCGTTGGCAGGCAAGACCCTGGTCGTGACCGGAACTTTGGCCAGCATGGGGCGCGACGAGGCCAAGTCGCGGATTGAGGCGGCAGGCGGAAAGGTCGCCGGTTCGGTCAGCAGCAGGACTTCATTTGTTGTGGCTGGTGCCGAGGCCGGCAGCAAGCTGACCAAGGCGCGTGAACTCGGGCTCACCATCATTGATGAAGCACGACTGAAGGAGATGCTCGATGGCGCTGCGTGAGATCTTGCGCATGGGCGATGTACGCTTGTTGCGTCAGGCCAGGCCGGTCGTGGAGTTTGATACCGACGATCTGCACCTGCTGATCTCTGACATGCTCGATACCATGCACGCCGCCGACGGCGCGGGTCTGGCTGCGCCGCAGATTGGTGTGGATTTGCAACTCGTGATTTTTGGCTCTGGCGAGCGCAATCCGCGCTATCCACAAGCTCCGCCCGTACCCAGAACGATTCTGATCAATCCGCAGATCACTCCGCTGGGATCGTCCGAAAGTGGCGCGACCCTGCCGGAAATCGAGGATTGGGAAGGCTGCTTGTCGCTGCCGGGTCTGCGCGGCATGGTGCCGCGCCACCAACGTGTGCGCTACCGCGGCTTTGACCAGTTTGGCGATCCGATCGAGCGCGTCGTCGATGGCTTTCATGCCCGGGTTGTGCAGCATGAGTGCGATCACTTGATTGGCACCTTGTATCCGATGCGTATGCGTGACTTCAGCCGGTTTGGCTTCACCGACGTGCTGTTTGCTACGCCCGACGGCGCGGCACCGGATTGACGAGGCATTGAATCATGTTGCCTTGGGACTATCCGCAGCCTTTTACGATGACTGTCCAGCCCTGCGAGGATGACATCGATGGCCTGAATCACACCAACAACGCCGTCTACGTTCAGTGGTGCGAGAAGATTGGGTGGGCTCATTCCGAGGCCAGGGGACTGAGTCTGGTTGACTATCAGCGCCTCGACCGGGCCATGGCGATCCGCCGCGGTGAGTACGACTACCTGTTGCCGACGGCGCTTGATGATCAGCTCACGCTGGGCACCTGGCTGTTCGCCGGCGACGGCAAATTGACTCTGGAGCGTCGATTCCAGTTGATCCGGGACCGAGACGGCCAGACGGTGGTGCGTGGCCGCTGGGATCTGGTATGTATCGAGATCAGCAGCGGGCGGGTGCGCCGGATGCCACCTGAGTTTCGTCAGGTATATTTGACCGAGATGGTTCAGACCGTCGGGTCAGCGTCGTCGCCTTTGTCCCACCCGTGACAAGTGTCAGCGTCGCGAATTTTGATTGTTCTTACAATCACCGAATCGAACGACCGTACTATTTTTACTTCGAAGGACTCCAAGCATGACCGCCGACTACAAAGTACAGGGCAATATTGCCGTCATTTCACTCAACAACCCACCGGTGAACGGCTTGGGTTTTGCCACCCGTCAAGCCATCGCCGCGGGTGTGGTCAAGGCCAATGCTGATGCCTCCATCAAAGCGATTGTTCTGACCGGCGAGGGCAAGGCGTTCTCGGGTGGCGCTGACATCAAGGAATTCGGCAGCGCCAAGGCGATGCAGGAACCCAATTTGTTGAGCGTGATCTTGAGCATCGAGAACTCGGCCAAACCGGTCGTTGCCGCCATTCATTCGGTCTGCATGGGTGGTGGGCTGGAGTTGGCGCTGGGTTGTCATTACCGCATTGCTGCACCGGGCACCAGCGTCGCGTTGCCCGAAGTCAAACTGGGCTTGCTGCCAGGTGCCGGGGGTACCCAGCGGTTGCCGCGCGCTCTGGGTATCGAGCCTGCGCTCAATATGATTGTCAGTGGTGAGCCGGTCAAGAGCGAGATGCTGGCGATGTATCCGGGGCAAAAGTTGTTTGACAAGATGGCTGCGTCGGCCGAGTCCTTGCTGGCGGAGGCCTGTGCTTTCGCGGCGGAGGTTGCCGACAAGCGGCCGCTGCCACTGGTGCGGGATCTGCCATGCAAACATCCGCAAGGTGACGCTTATTTTCAGTTTGCCCGCAATATGGTCAAGGGCATGGCCAAGAACTTTCCCGCGCCGGCCAAATGTGTCGATGCCGTCGAGGCGGCGAGCAAGCAGAAGTTTGAAGCCGGGATGACGATCGAGCGCGAACTCTTCACGGCACTGATGTGGACGCCCGAGAGCAAGGCGCTGCGGCATATCTTTATGGCCGAGCGTGCGGCATCGAAAATACCCGACGTGCCCGCTGATACGCCATTGCGTGCTATTGATTCAGTAGCTGTTATTGGTGCCGGAACGATGGGTGGCGGTATTTCAATGAATTTCCTCAATGCCGGTGTGCCGGTACGGATTCTGGAGATGAAGCAGGATGCGCTCGATCGTGGCGTGGCCACGATCCGCAAGAACTACGAAGCCCAGGTCAAGAAGGGCAAGCTCAAGCAGGACAAGTATGAGCAGCGCATGGCTCTTTTGAGCACCACGCTGAGCTACGACGATCTGAAGGACGCAGACATGGTGATTGAGGCCGTGTTCGAAGAGATCGGCGTCAAGGAAGCGGTATTCAAGGAGCTTGACCGCGTCATGAAGCCTGGCGCGATCCTGGCCTCGAACACATCGACGCTCAATGTCGACAAGATCGCTTCCTTCACCAAGCGCCCGCAGGACGTGGTGGGCCTGCATTTCTTCAGCCCGGCCAATGTGATGAAACTGCTCGAAGTGGTGCGTGGCGCGAAAACGGCCAAGGACGTGATGGCCACGGTCATGAGCATGGCCAAGAAGATCAAGAAGACCGCGGTGGTGTCGGGCGTGTGTGATGGCTTTATTGGCAACCGCATGATCGAACAGTATGGCCGTCAGGGTGGCTTCCTGCTCGACGAGGGCTGCACCCCGGCGCAAGTCGACAAGGCGATCGAGAAGTTCGGCTTTGCGATGGGGCCGTTTCGCATGGGCGATCTGGCCGGCAACGACATTGGGTGGGCGATTCGCAAGCGTCGCTACCTTGAAAAACCCGACATGAAGTACAGCAAGACCGCTGATTTGCTCTGTGAGAAGGGCCGTTTCGGGCAAAAGACGGGTGCCGGATGGTACGACTACGTGGCGGGCAAGCGCGATGCGATTCCGAACGCCGAAGTGGTCAGCATGATCGAGGCGCATCGCAAGGCGCTTGGCATCACACCGCGCAAGATCTCGGACGAGGAAATTGTGCAGCGCCTGGTCTATTCACTGGTCAACGAGGCGGCGCACATTCTGGAGGACGGCATTGCTTCCAGGGCCAGCGATATTGACATGGTCTACCTGATGGGCTATGGCTTTCCGATCTATCGCGGTGGCCCGATGAATTACGCCGATCAGGTCGGTCTGTTCAACGTCGTGCAGGCGATGAATCGTTTTGCACAGAATCCGCTCGATGACGCCAAATTCTGGCAACCTGCGCCCTTGCTGGCGAAGCTGGCGGCTGAAGGCAAGACCTTCAACTAAGCCTTCTGTCCAAACACTATTTGAAGAAAGTTAGTTATGACCTCAGCCGTAATTGTTTCCACAGCCCGCACACCGCTCACCAAGAGCTGGAAGGGTGCATTCAACATGACGCACGGAGCCACGATGGGTGGTCACGTGGTCGAACATGCCATCAAACGCGCCGGCATCGAAGCCGCCGAGGTGGAAGATGTCATCATGGGCTGTGGCACACCCGAAGGTGCCACCGGTGCCAACATCGCCCGACAGATTGCGCTGCGTGCCGGTTGCCCCATCACCACCTCCGGCATGACCATCAACCGTTTTTGTTCCTCAGGCCTGCAGACCATTGCCCTCGCATCCCAGCGCGTGATCGCCGGTGAAGGTGATATCTTTGTCGCCGGTGGTCTGGAGGCCATTTCCTGCGTGATGCAGGAGATGAACCAGCACATGCTGTCCGACCCCTGGCTGGTCAAGAACAAGCCCGAAGTCTATTTGTCCATGCTGCAAACCGCCGAGATCGTCGCCAAGCGTTACAACATCGCTCGCGATGCCATGGACGAATACGGCGCAGCGAGTCAACAAAAAGCCGGCAAGGCGCTTGCCGCAGGCCTTTTTAAGGAAGAAATTGCACCGATCACGGTCATCATGGGAGTGGCCGACAAGGTTATGGGCCTGATGACCAAACAAGTGACCGTCAGCGACGACGAAGGCATCCGCGCTGACACGACCAAGGAAGGCATCAGCGGGCTGCGCTCGGCGCTGCCCGGTGGCCTGATCACAGCCGGCAACGCCAGCCAGTTGTCCGATGGCAGCGGTGCTGTGGTCGTGATGCATGAAAAAGTGGCCGAAAAGAAAGGCCTGAAGCCGCTGGGCCGCTTCCTTGGCTTTGCCGTGGCCGGTTGTGAGCCCGACGAGATGGGCATTGGCCCAGTGTTCGCCATCCCCAAGGTGCTGGCCCGCCTGGGCCTGAAGATGAATGACATCGACCTCTGGGAACTGAACGAAGCCTTTGCCGTGCAGGTGATTTACTGCCGCGACAAGCTTGGAATTCCGGCGGATCGACTCAATGTGAATGGCGGCGCCATCGCGGTCGGCCATCCCTTCGGCATGAGCGGCCAGCGCCTGACCGGGCATGCTTTGATCGAAGGCAAACGCCGCGGCGCCAAACGTGTTTGCGTCACCATGTGCATTGGTGGCGGCATGGGCGCGGCGGGCATCTTCGAAGTGCTGTAAAGCTCGGCTCGTACCGCGTGGTCGCGCACGGGCCACGCGGGGCCATGGCAGTTCCACGTCGCAGTCGGGCTTGCGGCATTGGCCCGCGCCTCATACTGCCAAATGCGCAGAAATCGGCGCAAACCAATACCCCAAGCCCTGCGGTGAGTTGTTGGATTGAGCTGCGAAATTCAGGGTAATAGGGGGCCGCAAAGCAGCGGGAGCCGACCGCCGCCAGTACCCGCTTTCCGGATGCCCCGCAAGCAAGTGCTGTTTGTTGCCGGACCTAACATCTTCCACCGATCAAATCTCAGTTTGCTCGGCCATCTCCAAAGCGTCATCTACCTCGATGCCAAGGTAGCGCACGGTGCTCTCCAGCTTGGTGTGACCAAGGAGTAGTTGCACGGCACGAAGATTTTTTGTACGCCGGTAGATCAAGGAAGCTTTGGTACGCCGCATCGAGTGGGTTCCGTACTCGGACGGATCAAGTCCAATCTCGGTGACCCAAGAATCGACAATACGGGCGTATTGGCGGGTTCCGATGTGTGGTGATTCATGAATGCGGCTGGGAAACAAGTAATCGTCTTGCCCGAGCTTTGCCTCCTTGATCCAGTCGCTGACCGCGTCACGGGTAGGTTGCGTAATCTCGAACTGAACCGGGTGCGAGGTTTTTTGCTGCATCACGGTGGCACGGGGTGAAACGTGTTCGCCGTGGCAGATGTCGCGCACTCTCATCTTTACCAGGTCGCAGGCTCGCAGTTTGCTGTCGAGTCCTAAGTCAAACATGGCAAGTTCACGTACCCGGTGTTGCAGTTGAAGACGGACCCGAATGGCCCAAATCTCTTTCAATTTGAACGGTGACTTTTGGCCGACGATAACGCCCTTGTTCCAAGGTGCGTGCTGCGCGTGCTCTGTGGTGTTTTCCATCATGGACTCCAGGTTGATTTAGGGAGTCCAACTGTGGGCCCATGGTTGGAAAGCACAACCACAAGTTTGGTACGGCAGTAAAGCGGGCATTGGCCAAATTCGGCAACGTGCCCATTGCTGACAGCCACGACTTTGAAGACCTGACATTCGTGGTGACGAGCTTGAAGGCCAAAGCAGCCGTTCAGATTGCGGGTTCGATTTTCTTGACTGGCGGGCTCCAGTGCAGCGTATCCTGACTTTCACCATGGGCAGCTATAGGGAAGTCCAAACGTGAGGTTTCCCCGACGCTGGTGCAAAGGTGGCGTTAGGTTTAAGGATATGTGGCATCGATTCCTCGAACTGGGCATTTAATCCGGTCAATGCAGCTTTCCGGTTCCAGAGCGGGATCGTCGACTTCTTGCTGTTATTGGCCAAGACCTGGTCATGTTTCGTGCCTTGCCAGACAATTTGCTACTTGCAACAAGCGCGAATCGAGGCGTTCAGACCAATCCCATGGCTCGAACTCGTAGCTCAGGTCTCTTGCTGTGGTTGATTCTTTCGTCGGGTAGATCCGACGCCAACCAGAGCCACCCTATCAGAGCCTGGCTGCCTGGTTCAGGTGCGCGCCCTACGGTGCTCTACACCACCCACAAATATTATCCAAACAGCTAACCCGTTGCCGCTGAATGTATCGGCCAGTCGAACCTGCGCGCCAATGTGGTTAGCAAGTTCGCGAACGATGGCCAGCCCGAGGCCGCTGCCATTGGAGTCGGTGTTATCGATGCGGTAAAACCGCTCAAACACTTTGTCGCGATGTTGGGGCGATATGCCTGGCCCGCTGTCTTCAACCACCAGTGCTGTCTGTCCTGCAACCACTTCAATCCGCACCGTGACTGACCCATTTCGCGGCGTATACCGAATGGCGTTGTCCACCACGTTCGACAGCATTTCCCTTACCACCCAGGGATTGACTCTCAGGTCAGGTATGTCATTGATCATGTCGAACCCAAGGCTGATGCCCTTGCACTGCGCCTGACCAGCCAGGGCTTCAAAAATCTCCTGAACACAGGTGGCCAGATCAACGGGTGCCACGTTATCGGTACTCGAATCTACCTCCAACGACTCGGCCATCGACAGCGTTAACAATTGGTTGAGCAGGCGAATAGCGTGCTGCAATGTGCTGTAGGCGGCGCTCAGCGACTCGATACGCTCAGCATCCGTGCTGGTGCGCACCGCGTAGCTTAGTTGGGTGTTGAGCAGGGCAAATGGCGTGCGTAGCTGGTGGGCGGCATTCTGGATAAAAATGCTCTGTGCTCCAGCATGGGCCTCAAGTCTTTGAATGTAGTCATTTAGCGAGGCCACCAATGGCCCCAGTTCGGTCGGTATAGCCTCGGCCTTGATGGGCATCAGGTTGCCCGGTTCACGGGCGTTGACCTGGTCCCGGAGTTGAATCAGAGGCTGAAGACCCCGGTTCAATCCGAACAAGATCAGTGGGCCAGCCAAGACCACCAATAACAGTTGCTCAAGCACCGCGCGCAGCCAAAGCTTGTTGGTCATCTGCCGATGGGCAGTCATGGTTTGTGCAACCTCTACCATGACCGGTTTGGCACCGGGGTCCCCAATGACGGGTTGAAACATGGCCACCACTCGCACCGGGCTCCCACGCATAAATGTGTCGAAAAAATGCTGCACGTCGGTGACTGGCGATACGTCAGGCCGAGGCAGGTCGGTATAGCCGGCCAGCAATCGTCCCGTGCCAGTGGTCACCCTGTAATAAATGTGATCCGGCTGAGTTGACTGGAACAGTTCCAATGCAGCGGGTGGAATTTGATTGACAAAAGAACCATCCTCGAAGCGTATTTGTTCAGCAATACTGCGGGCCGATCCCAGCAGCAGGCGATCCTGCACCTCCGATGCGGTCTCAACCGCACCCCGATAGCTAAGCCAGGCATCCAACCCGACGGTGCAGGCCAAAGGTAGTAGAACCCATGCCAGCAGCCTCGCTCGCAAGCTATGCATCTGGTGGCACCTCCCGCAGCAGGTAGCCAAAACCACGCAGCGTAACAATGGTAGCCAGGCTTGGCTCCAGCTTTTTTCGTAGCCGGTGAATATAGATTTCAATCGCGTCGGCTGACACCTCCTGATCCATTGAGAACAGACTCTGAGCTAATTTATGTTTGGGTACGGTGCTCCCCATTTTGACGATGAGCGATTCCAGCAAAGCGCGCTCACGCGGGGTCAATGGCAAGGCACTGCCGGCGAGAGTGAATTCTTTGGTGTTTGTGTTGAAGCACAGGTCACCGCAGGTCACTAGCGGATTGGACAGTCGCGATGCCCGCCGCAACAGGACGCGAATGCGAGCCTCAAGCTCCTGCGCATCAAACGGCTTGACCATGTAATCATCTGCGCCTTCGTCAAGTTCACTGACGCGGCTGTGCATGGTGTTGTCGGCAGTCAGGATCATTACCGGCGTGTTGTCGTGGCGCTCACGCAACCGCTTAAGCACCGTCCTGCCGTCCATTTTGGGCAGCGCCAAGTCAAGGATGACTAAGTCGTAAGACTCGCTTCGCAGTGCGAAGTCAGCGTCCGCGCCGTTGTCGATGCAGTCCACGACGTAACGCTCCTTGCGCAACGTGCGACCTAACCAATCGGCCAATGTTTTGTTGTCTTCAACCAGCAAGATTCGCATGAAGCAACCCGTTTCTTCGTAAAAATTTGAACTATCCCTGAGTCTCCACTGGTTTCCCCAGGTGTATGACCCCCGTACTTTCCCTATGTTTCAAAAACTGAAAGCTAACCGAAAGCAGGCTCTCGGTAACCTTCTGCGCAGGTGCAATGGCGACCGGTTAGCTCCGGTGGTCTGACCGCCCTAACCACTACAACCAGGAGATGAAATGAACGCGATGACTTTTAAACACACCATGCTGACCGCTTCGGCGATCGCTGCCACTTTGATGATCGCAGCGCCGGCCTCTGCCGCCGATAAGGTATCCATCATGGTTGGTGGCTATGAAAAGCAGATTTATCTGCCCGCGAAGCTCGCTGAAGGCCTGGGCTACTTCAAGGCCGAAGGGCTTGATGTGGAATTGCTCAACGAGGGCGCTGGGGTAGATGCTGAGAACGAAATGCTCGCTGGTGCCGTGCAGGGCGTGGTGGGCTTTTATGACCACTGCGTTGACTTGCAAACCAAAGGCAAGATTGTCGAATCGGTGGTGCAGTTCAGCCAGGCGCCTGGAGAAGTCGAGTTGGTGTCTACCAAACACCCTGAAGTCAAATCCATGGCGGACCTGCGTGGGAAAACCATGGGCGTGACAGGCCTGGGTTCATCAACAAACTTTTTGACCCAGTACCTGATGGTCAAGTCCGGTGTACCGCTGGGTGAGTTCACCTCACTGCCGGTGGGCGCTGGCACCACCTTCATTGCGGCCATGCAGCAAGACAAAATTCAGGCCGGCATGACGACCGAGCCCACCATTTCACGCCTTTTGAAAACCGGCGAAGCACGGGTGCTGATCGACATGCGCACCCTAGAGCAAACCAAACAGGCACTGGGCGGCACCTACCCGGCCGCATCGCTGTACATGTCCGCCGACTGGGTTGAGAAGAACAAGCCCACCGTGCAAAAACTGGCCAACGCCTTCGTCAAAACCCTGAAATTCATAGCTACTCACACCGGTGCAGAAATCGCCGACAAGATGCCCAAGGACTTCTATGTGGGTGACAAGGAAGGCTATATCAAGGCGCTTGATGCCGGCAAAGGCATGTTCACCCCAGACGGCGTGATGCCCGCCGGTGGGCCAGAAACAGTCTTGGCGGTGCTGTCAGGGTTCTCCAAGAACGTCAAGGGCAAGACCGTGGATTTGTCCAAGACATTTACCACCGATTTTGTCAAGAACGCCAAGTAGCACACGCCGGGGTTGGGTCGCGCTTTGACCGCACGCCTGATTCCTTTGTTTTAACCAACAACAATGCTTGCCATGGGGATCAACATGCACGACAAAGCCGATTCTTCCAGCCCCGCTATTGAGCTCATCAACGTGAGTCGGCGGTTTCTGACCCCGGACGGCAAGTCGATGACCGCCTTGCGGGACTTCAACATGAGCGTCGCGCGCGGTGAGTTTGTCGCAGTGGTGGGGCCAACCGGTTGCGGCAAGTCGACGACGCTGAATCTAGTGACCGGTCTGGCCAAGCCGTCCAGCGGAGAAGTTCGAGTGATGGGCGGACCTGTCAACGGCATCGACCCGCGCATCGGATTTGCCTTCCAGACCGATGCACTGTTTCCTTGGCGCAGCGTCATTGACAACGTGGTGGCAGGCCCCCTGTTTCGAGGTGTATCCAAAGAGCAAGCCTATGCCAGTGCTCGCAAATGGTTGGCGCGCGTCAACCTGAGCAGCCACGAAAGCAAGTACCCGCACCAGCTCTCGGGTGGCATGCGTAAGCGCGTGTCACTGGCTCAAACCTTCATCAATGAGCCCAAAATCCTGTTGATGGACGAACCGTTTTCGGCTCTGGACGTCCAGACGCGCGTCCTGATGCACGAGGAGTTGCTGCAGCTCTGGTCCCAGTCTGGCGCATCAGTGGTGTTTGTCACCCACGACCTGGAAGAAGCGATTGCACTTGCCGACAAGGTCTACGTGCTGACCTCGGGGCCTGCAACGGTCAAGTCGGTTTACAGCATTGATTTACCTCGCCCGCGCATCGTGAGCGAGATTCGCTATGAAAAGTCATTCATCGACATTGCCCACACCATCTGGGAAGACCTGCGCGACGAAGTTCAACGAGGTGCTGCGCGCGAAGAAGCGCTGGTTGCCTGAAGGAAGGGAAACAAACATGACCGACATCACCCTCTCGCCCGGCGTTGTATTCCAACGAGGCACCTCGGACGCCGAAATCGAGGCCGCCGCCGTCCAGGCAGCGCGCAAACGCCAGTTTGCTGTTTACTTCTGGCGCTATTTCATTCTGATCGTTTTCCTGGGTGGATGGGAACTGCTTAGCCGCACCAAGCTGATTGACGAGTTTTTCTTCTCCAAGCCCAGCACCATCCTCGCCCGACTTTGGGAATGGACAACCGAAGGCACTTCTGAGGGGCCGCTGTGGTTTCACCTGTGGGTCACCATGGAGGAATCACTACTGGGGTTCTTCACTGGCTCAGTCGCGGGCATCGTCGCTGGCATTGCGCTGGGACGCAGCCGCATGCTGTCTGACGTCTTCTCGATCTACATCAAGGTCATCAACTCGGTGCCCAGGGTCGTGCTGGCGCCGATTTTCATCATGATATTTGGTCTGGGGCTGACTTCCAAGGTGGCACTGTCATTTGTGATGGTGTTTTTCGTGGTGTTTTCCAACGCATTCCAGGGCGTGCGTGAGGCCGACCGCAATTTGCTGGCCAACGCCCAGATTTTGGGCGCCAAGGACTGGCAACTGACGCGAGCAGTTGTCATACCGTCGGCAATGAGCTGGATTTTTGCATCGTTGCATGTAAGCTTCGGTTTTGCCATTGTGGGCGCGATCGTTGGTGAGTTCGTCGGGGTGCGCCATGGCATTGGGCTACTGATCAACATCGCCAAGGGTTCATTTGACGCCGCCGGGATGTACGCGGCCATCGTCATCATCATGGTGGTGGCGCTGGCGGCTGAATACGTCATGACGATCATCGAAAACCACCTTGCGAAATGGCGGCCTGCACCTTTACAAGACACCAATTGACCCAGATCCGAGCAAGCTCCTGTCCCCGTGGTCATGTAACAGACCAAATCTTGAACAATCATAGTGAAGGAGAGTACGCGACCGCGTGTGTGGCGGGTCAGACATGTGACTCAACTGGGCATGGCCTGCCAAATCTGACTCTCTATGCCCGCTTTCTGGCGGTCATTTCGGCTACTTGGCCGGCAGCTATCAGCCTTGAAGATGCAGCGAAAGCTCACTCCGAACCGACAGCCAAAGTTGAAAGACCGTATGGAGAAAATCGTAATTCGGGACTTGCAGCGTAGGCTGTCGCCCACCAATGTCGGCAATGCGGCGGCCCAATTGCATGATTTTGTGTGCCGGTCAACCATCCCGTGAAATCAGCGGCAAGTAATAGAACAGTCATTCGGAAGTGATCCGTTGCAAGCGGTTCATCGTCCACTGCTGATTTGGCTAATGTCAATCTGCACCAATTGTCGACACGCGACAGCGTTGGTGCTGTGGTTGAAATCAGCGTGTGTGGGTTCTATTTCCGGCAGATTTGAATTCACTAGTTAACAGTCGATGGAATGAATTCGTTTGTCTTTTGCGCCTCCAGCGGCAGAGTCGCTATTTCATTTTGTACGTGGCATTTACTGAACGATTCATGCAGGCAGTCTTAGTACAAATCTCACGACATCGGCCTGTGCTGAGAATGTGATTTCACCGCCATGAGCTC
>CAWJOT010000010.1:0-20223 GCA_963844495.1 uncultured Pseudomonadota bacterium | reverse complement strand
CACTAATCACCCATGGCACGCTATAACGCCCCTTTCGAAATCCATGTTCATGGCCAGGTGAGCCTGCGCGCGGACGTGATCTTCGAGCAGCTGCAGGACGCGCTCAAGCCAATGTGGAAGTATGCCGGTGCGCGATCGCTCGCCGATGCCGCCGAGAGCAGCTATGAGGACGAACCCGGCATCAAGTTTGATGCGCACGAGCACGTGTTGCAGATGTGCTGGACGGTCGAGGGGGACGACGATTTCCGCCAGGTTCTCGACGAGGTTTGCATGAATCTCAACGATCTGGCGCAAACCGGTGCAGCGATCGAAGTGACGTTTTATGACGCCGAATACGACGACGAAGACGAAGCCGCCGATGCCGAGTCCCAGGATGATTTCTTGATGCTTTTTGTCGGCCCGGACCCCGCTGCCATCATGCAGGTGCAACGCGATCTGCTGGTGCAGGATGTGGTCAACATGATGGAGCGTCATTTCGACGGAGCGCAACTCGGTGGCGTCGTCGCCGAAATCGACAAGCTGTTTGGCCAGCGTTTTGACGACCTCGTGAATTCACTGCAGATAGGCAAGCCCCCGCGTGGTGCCGGGGGTGGTCACGGCGGCATGGGGCATGGTGGTGGACGCAAGCCTCGACATTTGCATTGACTACATGAGCCAAAGGAGTCGTGCATGAATCTGAAGGCAGTCCGTCCAGCATCGAGCACAGCATCCTTGGGGCCGGGCCGCCCTGAAAAGCAGCGTCTTGGCGACGTATTGGTGCAGCAGCGCCTGATTTCCCTCGAACAATTGCAACAGACGCTGGAGTTGCAGCGCCAGACCGGCAAGAAGGTCGGCCGCCTGCTTATCGAGTCCGGCATCATTACCGAGGAATTGCTGGCCAACGGTTTGGCGCGCCAACTGCATATTCCGTTTGTCAATCTCAAGACCTTCCCGTTCCGCGCCGACGTTGTGCGCCTCCTCCCGGAGTCGGCGGCGCGGCGCTTTCGCGCGCTCGTGATTGAGGACAAGGGGGAGAGTTTGTTGGTCGCGATGAGCGATCCTCTGGACCTGTTTGCCTTCGACGAGTTGACCCGTGTGCTCAAGCGCCCGATCACGATCGCGGCAGCGCCCGAGAGTCAGCTCGGCCCGGCCTTTGACCGCCTGTACCGGCGTACCGAGGAGATCAGCGGCCTGGCTCGCGCGCTTGAGAAGGACATTGGTGAGGCGGTCGATTTCGGGGAATTGACCGCTTCGGCCGGTATCGAGGGCGCGCCGGTGGTGCGCCTGCTGCAGTCGCTGTTCGAGGACGCGATCCAGGTTGGCGCCTCGGACGTGCATATCGAGCCTCAGGAGAACGAGCTTCAAATACGGGTGCGGGTCGACGGCATGCTGCAGACCCAGACCATGGCCGACAAGCGCATCGCCAGTGCATTGGTGCAGCGCCTCAAACTGATGGCCGGACTGGACATCTCCGAGAAGCGGCTGCCACAGGATGGACGCTTCAGCGTTCGCGTAAAGGATCACACGATCGACGTACGGATGGCGACCCTGCCAACGTACTATGGCGAGTCCGCCGTCATGCGGCTGCTCACGCAAAGTGCGGGAATGCGCCGCCTGGACGCGATCGGCATGCCCGCGGCCATGCTCAAGCGCTTTCGAGAGGTCCTGGGACGCAGTTCGGGTCTGGTGCTGGTGACCGGACCGACAGGTTCGGGCAAGACCACTACCTTGTACGCGGCGTTGACCGAAATCAATGTGGCTGAACTCAAGGTCGTGACGGTGGAGGACCCGATCGAGTACCGATTGCCAGGCATCACGCAAGTGCAGGTCAATGACAAGATCGAATTGAGCTTTTCGCGCGTCCTGCGCGGGACGCTGCGACAGGACCCGGATGTCATTCTGGTGGGCGAGATGCGTGACGCAGAAACAGCAGAAATCGGGCTGAGAGCGGCTATTACCGGGCATCTGGTGCTATCAACTTTGCATACGCGCGATGCCATCAGTACACCATTTCGCCTGCTCGACATGGGCGTGCCGCCGTTCATGGTGGCCACCTCGTTGCAGGCCGTCATCGCGCAGCGCCTGGTCCGGCTCAATTGCCAGGAATGCGTCGAACTGCAGACCCCGACTGCGCAGGAGCAGGCCTGGCTGACCAGCATGCTCGCGCCCGGTCAGACGGTGGTGCCGCGGCGTGGCCGCGGTTGTTCGGTGTGCAATGGTTCGGGCTATTTCGGGCGCCAGGGCCTGTACGAATTGCTGGAGATGGACGTCGCACTTACCCAGGCTGCTTCCCGCTCTGACCCCGCTGAGTTTCTGCGTCTGGCGCGCGAACGCATGAAGGGGCACACACTATCGCATCATGTGCTCGAACTGGTGGGCCTGGGGCGCACCTCGCTGGCCGAGGCCTTGCGCATTGGCTTTGACGTGGACGAGCTGGAATAGTCAGCCATGGCCGTTTACGCATGGCGGGGACGCAACGCTCGGGGCGAAGCGGTTCAGGGGCAGCTTGAGGCGCAGACTGAAAGCAGCGTCGCCGACCAGCTCAAGTCCGTCGGCGTGGCGCCGATTCACATTGCCGCGACGAGCGCGGCCGATCTCGAAAGCGCTGACGGCTGGCTGGCACGGCTGACACGCCAGCCTCTGGTGGTGGAGGATATTCTTGTCTTTTCGCGGCAGATGTACACGCTCAACAAAGCGGGCGTACCGATCCTGCGCGCGTTTGCGGGTTTGCAGGCCTCGGCCAGCAAACCAGCGATGGTGCACACGCTCAGAGACATTCGCGCCAGCCTTGACCAGGGTCGCGAACTGTCGGTTGCCATGGCGCGTCATCCGGAGGTGTTCGGTTCGTTCTACATCTCGATGATCCGTGTCGGCGAGTTGACCGGGCGACTGACCGAGGTTTTCTTGCGTTTGAGTGAGCACCTTGAGTTTGAGCGCGATGTGCGCGAACGCATCAAGCAGGCCATGCGGTACCCGATTTTTGTGCTGGTGGCGATGGTGATTGCGGTGATCATTCTGAACATCTTTGTGATCCCGGTGTTTGCCAAGGTGTTCGCCGGTTTTCACGCCGAACTGCCGCTCATCACGCGCGGCCTGCTGGCTTTTTCCGGCTGGATGCTTGCCTGGTGGCCCCTGTTGCTGGCGGGCGCGGTGGCTGGTGTGGCGGTGCTGCGCGCCTACTCTGCGCACGCCCAACGGTCGCTATCGATGGGACGCACGCAAGATCAAACTGCCGATCGTGGGCGAAATCGTCCTGAAGGCGACGCTGGCGCGCTTTGCGCGCAGCTTTGCGCTGTCAAGCCAAAGTGGCGTGCCGCTGGTGCAGGCGCTCACGGTGGTGGCGCAAACGGTCGACAACACTTTCATCGGCAGCCGAATCGAGCAGATGCGCGACGGCATCGAGCGCGGCGAGAGCATCTCGCGCTGCGCTGCTGCCACCGGCGTCTTTACGCCCGTCGTGCTGCAAATGATCGCGGTCGGTGAAGAGACTGGCGAGCTTGATTCGCTGCTGTTCGAGATTGCCGACATGTACCAGCGCGAAACCGACTACGCCATCAAGGGGCTGTCGGCGGCCATCGAACCGGTTCTGCTTGCGATCATCGCGGTGCTGGTGTTGCTGTTGGCACTTGGGGTGTTCCTGCCGCTCTGGAACATGGGACAAGCCGCCATGGGCAAGGGCGGCGGCTAAACGTGGCCAGGGACTGGGTATCGCCCCAGGAGGTGCCGTTCTGGACACGGCGCATGCTGGAGTGGACGATTCTGTGTGGCGTCATCCTGGTGCTGCTACTGGTGTTTGGTTGGTATGTGCAAGTGGTACAGGCGCAGGCTGAGCGTGCCGCAGTTCGTGCCACGCTCGGGGCCCTGCGCACGGCGCTGGTGATCGAGCATTTGCACAGAAGCGTGGCGCCGGCCCAGGCGACTGTCGTGCCAACACAACAAAACCCGTTCAAACTGCTGGAGCGCCTGCCGCCCAATTACCGGGGCGAAATGGCGCTTGCCGCAGCCAGCGCGCAAGCAAGCGGAAATTGGGTTTTTGACGCGGCTTGTTCCTGTGTCGGCTACTTCGCACTTGATACCCGGGGGATCGACAGTCCCGGTGGAGACAGCCTGCTCAAGTACCGGGTCGAAGGTGCGCCTGGCGTGCTGCGGCTGACGCCGGCTGCCCGTTACGTTTGGCGCGACGAACTGATCGATTGAGGCGCTGGCGAGCTCTAACTAATTGACGAATTGTTGAACTTTATCAGGGGTTTGCACACAAAAGCTCACACACACAGCGAACTTGCTGCGCTAAAATTTTGCTCAGGTTGAGGTATGTGCAGCCCTGAACCGGATTTCAGGCCGTTGGATTTTTAACAAGGTGGACAAGATGAAACAAGCGCAACGTGGTTTTACATTGATTGAACTGGTGATGGTGATCGTGATTTTGGGCGTGCTGGCGGCAGTGGCGATTCCGAAGTTTGTGGATTTGAAGGGCGATGCGCAGGCGGCGGCATTGCAGGGCGTGGTTGGTGGTCTCAATTCGGCAAGCTGCGGTGAATTACGCCGCGAAAAGTGCGAGTGTCAGCCGGCGGTACAACGACGATAGGTTTGACCTGCACCACGGCGGCGAACGCAATCATGCAGGGTGGTGCATGCCCACCGGGTACACGACCAGTGCAGCCGTATTGGTTGCTGGTAACAACGCCTGTGTCGTTACGCAGACTGATGGTGGTGCAGCTGGTCAAACGCGACCATCATTGGTATCTGATAGAACCTGATTGCCAGTGATCGGTCTGCATGGGCGGCTTTGACCGTCGGCGGCTCGGTGGGTTGTTTCGGTAACTTCGAAAAGCGAGTGCTTCTTGATGAAGCCCTCGCTTTTTTTCTGTTGGGCAATCGGTGTCTGAGGACGGTTCGATCCTGAGTCCGCGCCTTGCCAGCGCGTTTCTCGAACGTGGCATTGGTCTTCGGATTTATGCTCAAATACGGCTCTGGCGCCCGTGCATCTTGCGTAAGCAGCTATTAAAACAATAGCGAATCGGGTGCACTGTGACAGCGTTACACAAGGCACACGATGAAGACGGTTGGTGACGGACGGAGCGCATCGGATGGTTGAACTCACCGGGTCGGCCAACACGCGCCAGCGCGGCTTCACGCTGATTGAGCTGGTCATGGTGATGATCGTGGTCGGCGTGCTGGCGGTGTTTGCCGTGCCGCGCATGCTCGACCTCACCACCTGGCGCCTGCGCGCGTTTGCCGACGAAATGCAAAGCACCACCGCAGCCATGCAGCGCCTGGCGCTGGCCCAGCGCAAGCCGGTGATTGCGACATTCTCGACCACTCCGGCGTCGGCTTTGCCTATGTTGCTGGCGCAGCGTTGGGGGCAGTGAATTGTCCGACCGCGGTACCAGCCTGCCTGACTGCTGGCTTCGGTGGGTACGGCAACGTTCAATGCGCTCAACACAGGCGCTGCGGTGACGGTGCCAACCCCGCTGACCATCAGTGTGACCGATGGCGCGGTGATCCAATACGCATTTGCGCTGGAAAACGACACCGGCTTGATGAGGCGTCTGCCGTGAAGCCGCCAGCCAAGGTGCAGCGCGGCTTTACGCTGATTGAACTCGTGATCTTCATTGTGATCGTCAGCGTAGCGCTCGCTGGCGTGTTGTTGGTGTTGACGCAGTCGACCGCGCGCAGCGCCGACCCGCAGTTGCGCCGTCAGGCACTGGCGATTGCCGAGTCGCTGCTCGAAGAGGTGCAGTTGATGCCGTTCACCTATTGCGATCCGGACGATCCGGCAGTTGACACCGCCACCGGCGCTGCTGGCTGCGCGACACCCGAAGTGATCGGCCCGGAGGCGGGAGAAACCCGCACCGCAGCGCCGCAGTTTGACAACGTGAATGACTACCACGGCTATTCAATGCCCGCCGGGATCAGCGACATCACTGGAACGGCGATCCCCGGCCTGGGCGCGTACTCGGCCAGCATTGCCGTGCAGGCGGCCGCGCTCGACAGCGTGCCAGCGACCGACGCCTTGCGGATCACGGTGACGGTGAACGGCCCGGGCGGGACCCAGGTCAAACTCGAGGGATGGCGGACACGCTATGCACCTAATGCTGCGTTCTAGCCACACGATGCGCGCTGTGCAGCGTGGCTTCAGCCTGGTCGAGTTGATCGTCGTGATTGTGATCATGGGTGTGTTGGCGGCGGTGGTCGCCGTGTTTATCGTGCAACCGGTGCAGGGCTATCTCGGCACCGTGGCGCGCACGGAACTGGTCAATGCCACAGACAACGCCTTGCGCCGCGTCGGACGCGATTTGCATACTGCGCTACCGAACAGTGTGCGCGTGGCCGCGAGCGGTCTGACTCTTGAATTGATCCCGGTGACGGCCGGTGGCCGCTACTACCAGGACGAAGCGACGCCAACTGCGCAACGCCTGGGTTTTGGTGTCGCCGACGCCGACGGGTTTGACGTCATGAGTCCGGCGGTGAGCCTTCGAAATGGGCAGGATCTGGTGTTCTATAACCTTGGGGAGGGCATCATCGAGTCAGATGCCTACGCCGCATCGAACACGGTGACTTCAAACCGGCGACCCTATGTCGACGCGACCGCAGCGGCAGTCACGCACATTTCCACCGGTACCTGGGCCGCGCTTCCGGTGGCCGCGCGCGCGCCCCCTTATCGCTTCCAGGCCGTTGATCCACCCGTGAGTTATTACTGCGACCTGGCAGCGGGGACACTCACGCGCTTTGTCAACTACGGCTTCAACGCGAGTCTGGTCAGCCCGCCCGTGGGCGGCACAAGTGCCATCCTGGCCGCCGGTGTCACCGCTTGCCGTTTCAGCTATGAGGCGAGTGCCGTGGCGTCCCGCGCCGGATTGGTCGGCATGGCCCTGACGCTATCGACGAACGTGGCGGGTAGCGGTGCCGAGACGGTTTCTCTATATCATGCGGTTCATGTTGACAACCTCCCTTGAGCCCGGGCGCCAGCGCGGTTTTGCGGTGGTGTCGGGGCTGTTCATACTGGTCGTGCTGGCGGTACTCGGCGCAGCGATTGCCAGCATCAGCACGCGCCAGCAGGTTGGCTCAGCAGTGGAACTCAATACAGCGCGTGCCTACCAGGCGGCACGCGCCGGATTGGAGTGGGGCGCGTTCTCGGTGCTGATTCCGGCACCACCGGCAGCGCCCGCGGTGGATGTTCCGCCCGCCTGCTTTGCTACCAGGAACATTGCGCTGACCGGGGAACTGGCAGGCTTTGTTGCCAGCGTTGAATGCGCTCGCAGCGGGCCGCTGACCGACGGCGCTGCGTCAAGGACCTTCTATCAGTTGCGCGCGACGGCATGTAATAGTCCGACCGCAGGGTCCTGTGCTGCCACGCCGGTGAGTCCGGCAGCGACCTACGTGGAGCGTCGTTTGAACTGGACGCTGGCGCGATGAACAATGCCCGTTTTACGATCCACCACGGGATCGCGCTGCGCGTGTTGCGCAGCCTGCGCGCGTGGTTGCGCTGTGGTGGGCGTGCGGGCCTGCTGGCCGCAGTGGTGGGGTATCTGCTTTTCCTCGCCTCGCCGGTCGTTCACGCCCAGACCTACGCCTATCGAAATGATGTCTTTGCCTATGACACGCCGTCGGCATCCGCCACCAGTGTGGCCTGGCATACGAGCGGGGCTTCGCCAGCCTGTACCAGCTACCAGAATGGTGACGATGATTGGGCTGACATCGCATTTCCTGGCGGCTTTGCCTTTACGTTCAGTGGCACGGCCCAGACCGGCGTGCGCGTGTATTCCAACGGCATCCTGGCATTTCCCACCGATGTCTCGGGCTTCCATCGAGACTACACCTCTCAGGCGTTGCCGATTACAGCTGCGGCCAATCCCGGGCCACCGGGGGGCTGCACACTCAGCGCGGTGCCGACCAATATCATGCTGGTTTATTGGCTGGACATCGTTGCCGGTACCGCCAACGGAACTGCCGGTGCATCGATTCAATATGAATTGCTTGGCACGGCGCCGAATCGGCGCTTTGTCATTTCCTGGGTCAACGTCAAGCTTTACAACACGACGACCCGCTACAACTTCCAGGTGGTGCTGCAAGAGAGCCTGCCCGGCGTCAATGGCAATTTCAAGTACCAGTACACCACCGGTTCGTCCACCGGTACTGGCGCGACCGTGGGCGTGCAACTCACCACCACCGACTACACGCAGTACGCCTATAACCAGAACTTTATCGATACCACAGTCGGAACCTCCGTCCTGTGGTACCCCGCCAATCAGCTTGCGGCCAAAGCCGCCGAGTACCGCTTTGACGAAAGTGGCTGGATTGGCTCGGCAGGGGAGATCAGGGACACCTCGGGCAATTCGCGGCATGCCTCCCGCACTACTGCTGCGGTGCTTAGTACGCCGTCGGGCAAGCTCTGCCGTGGCGGGATCTTCACCGCCAATACATCCAATGCGACGGTGGACGCGGTGGCCACGCCGATCGTCCCCGGCAACAAGGGGTCGGTGAGCTTCTGGTACAAGTCCGTGACGGCCTGGAATGCGGGCAGTTCTGATCGCATGCTGTTTGACGCCACGACAGTTGCGGCGAGTCCGTTCTTCTTGATGAAACGGGCCAGCGGTGCCCTGCGTTTTGCGTTGACCGATGATGCGGGCACGGTGCGCACGGCGCAGACGTCAACGGCGTACAGCTTTGGCGCCAACACATGGCAGCACATCGCGGTGAGTTGGAGCCTGAAGCCAGGCACCAATCAGACCGTGATGCAAATCATGCTCAACGGCGTATTGGTCAATACGACCGGCACCACGCCGTATCGCACGACTTCCAGCGGAGCCATCGCCTCCTTGAGCACCCTGTATGTCGGTGACAACCGGACCACTGGCGTGACACCGGCGACCGGGTCACCGAATGGCGCCAATGGCACGCTCGATGAGGTTTACATCTACGCGATTGACATCAACGCTTCGCAAGCGGCTGCCGACATGAACCTGACGCGCCCGACTTGCACCACGCTCGATCACTTCCATATTGTTCATGGCGGCGAGCAGGTAAGCTGCAACGGGGCTTTGGCAAGCATCACGATCGAGGCCCATGATGTCAACCACAATCTGTTCTCGCTGGCGGGAACGACAATGCAGATGTCAACGAGTACCGGGCACGGAACCTGGTCGAGCGTGGCGACGATCAACGCAGTCAATGACACGGGTGGTGGTACCGGTAACTACACGTTCGCCAATGAGTCCAGCGTGGTGCTCGGACTGACCAATCAGTTCGTGGAAACGCTCAACATCAATATCAATTCGGGCGGTATCACCGAATTGACCGGTGCCGGTGCAACTTGCGTGGCGCAGGACTACACCTACGGCAGTGTGTGCGATGCCAACCTGGACTTTGCCGACGCGGGCTTTTTGTTCAGTGTGCCCAATCATGTCTCGGAGGTCAGTCAGACCGTGACTGTGAGCGCGGTCAAGAAGGCAGGCAACAGTCCGGTGTGCAAGCCTGCGTTTGCCAGCGTCAGCAGGGATGTTATTTTCACCTGCTCGTACACAAATCCGAGCACAGGCGGGTTGTCGGTCAGGGTCGGCGGCAAGGCGCTCAACGCAGCCAACAACGCGGCATCGGCTTGTGATGCGACCGGGCAGTTGGTTACGCTTGCGTTCAATGCCACGGGCGTCGCGACGACCGCGGTGCAATATGCCGATGTTGGCAACATGAATTTGAATGCGCAATACGTTTCTGGCGGATTGACCATGAACGGAACGGACACCTTTATCGCAGCACCTGCGTCGTTTGCCTTCGGCGGCGTGACCGCCGCGCCGATCAAGGCTGGATCGAACTTCACCGCGACCGTGACCGCGCGCAACAACGCGGGCGCTGCGACGCCGAATTTTGGCAAGGAAACGACGGCCGAGACAGCGACGCTCGCGTATGCAAAGTATCAGCCTACAGGCACCAATTCCAGCATGGGCAGTTTCAGCGGCAGCGTGGGGCCGTTTGCTGCCGGGGTCGCCACGGCAACCATGGCTTGGAGCGAGGTTGGCACCATCGACTTGTCGGCGACCTTGGCCAGCGGCAATTACCTGGGTTCGGGCGTGACCGCCGCCGTCGGCACGACCGGAACCACCGGCGCTGTCGGTCGGTTCATTCCACACCATTTTGATACCGTCCTGAGCGAAGGTACCTGCGCCGATGGATTCAGCTATTCCGGACAAGCATTTACCGCCAAGGTGACCGCCATGAACGGTCTGGCGACGCCGACCAAGACGGTCAACTACGACGGCGGCGGTGTCAACCCAGCCCCGGCATTTGCGAAGGCGGTGACCTTGTCCGCTGTTGGCGCTGCCGGCACCATGACCAACGCAGCCATCGCAGCAAATTTGTTCAGTCTGGGCGTAGTGACCGTGACCGATTCACCGGCATTTTCGTTTGCCACTGTTCCGTCGGCGCCGACCAGCGTCGCGCTACGCGCAGTCGACACCGACGGTGTGAGCTCCAATGGTTTCCTAGAGGGTTCGACTCAGATTCGAAGCGGCCGACTCAGGCTGTTGAACGCGATTGGACCCGAAACGCGCAATCTGAAAATGGAGTTTGAGGCGCAGCACTGGAGCGGTATGAGCTTCGTGCGAAACACAAACGATATCTGTACGTTTGTGCCGGCAAGCGCGTGGAGTTTTGGCAACTATGTCAAGAGACCCGCAGCGGTGGTGTTCAATCCGGTCGCTGCCGACCGCACGCTGGTCGCCGGCAGCGCTTTTCTGATGATTCCCAAACCAGCCGGAGGCAGGGTCACCTTTGATGCAAGTATCAATCTGGCGGCGACCGGCGCCGAAACTGCGGCGTCATCCTGTCTGAAGAATCTCGCCCTGGGACCGCCGACCCGACCCTGGGCGCCGATCGTGACCCATCCCGCGCCAAGCCCTGTGCGGCCCAACCTGACGTATTTGGCGGGGCGTTGGTGCGACCCCACGGATACAAACAATCCTGCGGCGCGCGGATCATTTGGCTTGTACCGGGGCGCCGAATCCCTCATTTTTCAACGTGAAAGCTACTGATCACGAACGCGCTTTGAAGGGTTTGCGCGAATGATTTGTGCAGGTATTTCGTACATAATGAGCTATCAATTTTGAACTTGGCAGGGAAGCGTACACCGACATGCTGATGACCGTTATTCGGATCTCTGTTGCCGTTGGCATGATGCCTGTGGCATGTCGCGGGCTTTGAACATGCGCTGGCCTTGGCAGCGTCAGGTATCGGGCAATCAACTGATTGTGTCCTGGGCGGGTCAGACGCTTTGTTATGTGTTGGCGCGTTCGAACGTTGGCGGCTCGCATCACGTAGTCAAGTTTGGGGTGGAGCGCCAGGGCTCCAGCAGCGTTGAGGATTTCGTGCGAAGGTTGCAGGCCCTGGGCTTGCGCGGCCTTGAGACCAAGGTCATGTTGCGACCGCAGCAATACCAACTATTGCAGATCGAAGCGCCCGCCGTACCTCCGGAAGAGTTGCGCGCTGCGGCGCGCTATCAAATCAGGGAGATGCTCGATTCGCACGTCGACGATGTCACGCTTGATGTGATGCGGGTGGGCGACGGCGTGCAAAAAGGTGCGGGTCATTTGTTCGTCGTGGCGGCGGCCAACGCCCTGCTGCGTGAGGTGCTCGATCTGGGCGAGGCCATGCATTGGGCTATTTCCGTGATTGATGTACAGGAAACGGCGCAGCGCAATCTTCAGAATGCACAGACAGCGCGCGAAGGATATGCCGATCGTGCCCGAGCGTTGTTGGTTGTCATGAAAGGGCATCAGGCGGTGCTGACGATTACAGCCAACGAAGAGCTGTTCTACTCTCGCTGGTTTGAACTACCCGAGGGATTCCTGAGCGCCCCTTGGGGCAGCCCGGGCGAGCGTGCGTCGGTGCCAACAGACGCGGGCGCCGACCTGATGTTGATGGATGAATACCAGGGCGATCCGGGTGGGCCGCCTCATGGGTCGTTGACCGCCGAGGACGACAAGACGCAACGGCTGCTGGTGGAGGTGCAGCGCTCGCTCGATGTTTGGGAGCGTACCTGGTCGAACCTGCCACTTCATTCCCTGCGTGTCTTTGCTGGCGATCGAAGCGATGAACTTGCCAAGTGGCTGAGCGCTCAGATCGGACTGGACGTGACGCCGATGCCCGTTGGCGGCTTGGTGACGGGTATGGACGGGGGGACTGCGGATGACAGGGCTCTTTGTCTCCCTCTCCTCGGTGTCTTGATGCGTACCGAGAGCCGAAAGCTCTGATCCCGATTGCGAACATGCCGCAGCAAATTAACCTCTGCACGCCGATTCTGCTGACACAGAAGCGCTATTTTTCGGCCCAAACGATGGCGCAGGCATTGATCGTTTTTGTCATCCTGGGCGGGAGTTTGTTCGCCTATTGGGTAGGAAGTTTGAACACGGCCAGCGACGGGTTCACCAAGGCATTGGAGGCGCAGTCGCGAGAACTTGACAGCCTTCGGGCGGCCATGGCGCAAAGTCGGGCCAGCGCCGGACCGGTCGATGCCGCGCTGACGCGCGAGCTTCAGGAGCGGCGATCCGAACTGGCTCAGCGTGAGAGAGTTCTCGAGGAACTGCGCCGCGGCTTGATCCACCCGGGAGCGGGTCACGCGGCCCGCCTGCGTCTGCTCGCGCAGAGCATACCGCAGCAAGTGTGGGTGACCGAAGTGCGGGCGGACGAGAGTCGGCTCGATGTCAGCGGCTACACATTGGAACCGGCGGCACTCAATGAGTGGGTTGCAAAACTGAGGGCGAGCCCTTTGCTCGACGGCCAGCAGTTGTCGACTGTCAAGGTTGCCAGTGTCAGCCCGGCAACCAGCGACGTCGCCGGTGCCGGGGTGCGTCCGAGGTGGACTTTCACCCTGGTCAGCACGATGGACAGTCCGGGCGTCACGGGAGGGAGCGTGAGATGAGCGGGCAGATCCATACGGCGTGGTCAACGCTGGCGGGCCGAATCAACGCGATGAGTTTGCGTGAACGTGCTTTGCTCTTTGTGTCGATCATTGCATGTTTGTTGGTCTTTGCCGACACGGTCTGGCTCTCGCCCGCACAGGTGGCTCACAAGCTGTTGGTTCAACGGCACGATCGACAGCGCGACGAGTTGCACCGCGCGCGTCAGGCGTTGAGCCAACTCGCCAAGCCGGTGGATGCTGGCAAGGTTGTGCGCGATCAAGTCGTTGCAACGCAGGTCAGGCTGGCAGAGGTCAATGAGGGTATCGGCCAAATCGTACCGACTCCGACCGGCGCACCCCCTTTGGTGCAAGTGTTGACGCATTTGCTGCGTCGCCATGATGGCCTGACGCTGGTGCGCACGTCAACATTGGCGCCACAGGCTGCGGGGGCGTCGCCCGTCGGCGTCGACTCGGCTGTGGCCGGGCTGACCCGACAGGGAGTGGAGTTGACGGTTTCGGGGTCGTACCCGGAGTTGACCCGATACGTTCAAACGCTGGAACAGGCGTTGCCCTATGTGCGGTGGGGTACCATGACACTCAAAAGCGATAAACCGCCTGTGGAACTCACTTTGCAGTTGTTCTTGGTTGGAGTAAAGCCGTGATCGGCCGATGTGGCGCGGCGCCAGTGGCGCGGCAGCGATCAGGCTGGCTGGCTGGCTTGATTCTGTTGTGCTGGTTCGGCACAGTGCTGGGTCAGAGTTTGCGCGACCCGACGGTCGCCCCGGCGGAAGCCGGCGCGGGAACCGGGGTATCGGGTGCTGGAGCGGAACCGCGTGGAATCGGGGCTCAAGCAATCATCGTCCGCGAGGGCCGACCCCATCTGGTGATCGGGTCAAGGGTCTATGCGCAGGGACAGAAGATCGGCATGGCGCGGATTGAACGGATCAGCGAGACCGAGGTCTGGCTGCGTGAGGACGGTGTCGTGCGCAAGGTGCCGCGGTTTCCAGGCGTTAAGCGCAGTACTGGCTCATCGACCGAGCAAGCTTTGAAACTCCCTTTGGCGCCAGCGCCCAACCGTGAGGTCCATCCAAATGACAAGAAGAGTCCACGTCGTGACTGACCTATTTCCATTGGCGTCGACAAACAAGCGTGCGCGCCTGCTGTCACTGTTCGCATCACTGCTGATGCCGGCCTTTCTTGCTGGTTGGCTTGGCGGTTGTGCGGCGCAGCGCGAGATGCGCACGCCTGATGTGGGCAAGGCCATTCAAGGGGATCTCAAATCAGTGGAGGTCGTCAAACCCGTTATCGTGCCTTCGCGAATCAGTGATGCTTTGGCCGAGCCTCTGCTGCCGACAGTCGCACCGGCCCCGGAGCCAAGGCTTGACCTGTTGGTGAACAATGCCCTGGCGCGCGACGTATTCCTGGCGATAGTCGCGGACACCCGTTACAGCCTGCTGATGCACCCGGACGTGGCCGGTTCGTTGTCCGTGACGTTGCGTGGCGTGACCGTGATGGAAGCGCTGGAGGCCATTCGCGACGTTTATGGCTACGATTTCAAGATTGATGGTCGACGCATCACGATCTACGCGCCGACTTTGCAGACGCGGATCTTTGTTGTGAACTATCCGAACTCGCAGCGCACGGGCAACAGCGAACTGCGCGTCGGCTCCGGTTCATCGCTGGCTGGGAATTCAACGGGTACGCCAACGCCAGGGACTAACGCGGTCAATCCGGCAGTGGGTCAGCAGAGCGAGGGTAGCCGTGTCTCGACGACGTCCAAGACCGACTTCTGGGCAGAACTGACGGGGGCGGTTCGCGGCCTGGTTGGGTCAGGCGCCGGACGCAGTGTTGTGACGAGTCCACAGGCGGGCATCATGGCCGTGCGTGCGATGCCCGAGGAGTTGCGCCAGGTTGACAAGTTCCTGAAGGCCGCGCAGATCGCCGTCGAGCGCCAGGTGATGCTTGAAGCCAAGGTTGTGGAGGTGGAGCTGCGTGACGGGTTCCAGAGCGGCATCGATTGGTCCGCACTCAAGAATGGGGGAGGCGCAACCGGCGCGATGGGTGTCATAGGATCCAACGCGAGCAGCAACGTCCTGATCAATGGCACCCTGCCCAATCTTCCGGGCTTCGCGGCGGCGAGTTCCACGTTGTTGGCGGACAACGTTTCATTGCCTGCGGCTGGCTCCGGGTTGTTTGGTCTGGCCTTTGCCCGGGAGGGCTTTCAGGCGGTTCTTGGATTTCTGCAGACGCAAGGTGACGTGCAAATTCTTTCGAGCCCGCGCATCGCAACGCTGAACAACCAGAAGGCTGTGCTCAAGGTCGGCGCGGAAGACTTCTTTGTCACGAATGTCTCGAGTGGGACCACATCGAATTCCTCGGTGGGGTCTACCGGCAATACGACCTTGCCGTCGCTGACCCTGACGCCGTTCTTTTCCGGTATTTCACTCGATGTGACACCGCAGATCGACGACAGCAGCAACATCATGCTGCATGTCCATCCGTCCGTTACCCGCGTGACGGAAAAGACCAAACAGGTCGATCTCGGAAGCGTCGGGAACTATCGTTTGCCGTTGGCGTCGAGCAACGTCAACGAAACAGATACGCTGGTGCGCGTGCGTGATGGCCACATCGTCGCTATTGGCGGCCTGATGCAACTCGAGTCGGATCGGAGTTCCTCGGGTCTTCCCGGCAGCGAGGGGGTCCCGTTTTTGTCTGGCATTTTTGGCAACAAGGCGAACCATGGGCGCAAGAAGGAAGTTGTGGTGTTGATCAAGCCCAGCATCATCAGAACAGCCCAGGATTGGGAAGCGCAAACCCAGCGGGCTCGCGCCGCACTCGAAGATATCGATGCGGCGCGCGCGCGGGTGATTCGTCTCGATGGCAGTGCGGACGATGGTCGGGCAGGAAGTCCAGCGAAGTAATGTACCTGCGGCATTTTTCGTTGCGTGAAGCGCCATTCTCGATCACGCCCGACAGTGCATTCTTCTATCCGCATGAGGCGGCCCAGTCTGCGCTCAACACGCTTTTGGTAGCGTTGCGTAGCGGTGAGGGCTTTCTGAAGGTTGTCGGCGAAGTTGGTTGTGGCAAGACCGTTTTGTGCCGTCATCTTCTCAATATCCTGCACGACGAATGTGTCACCGCCTATATCCCGAATCCGGACATGGGCCCCGACGATTTGTTGATGGCTTTGGTTCATGAATTGGGCGTAGACCTTGCGCCGATACCGGGCGTGGCAAACAGCGGCCGTCATCATGTGCTTCATCTGCTTCGCGATTGCCTGTTGCAACACGCCAAGGCGGGCCGCCGTGTGGTCGTGTGTATTGATGAGGCACAGGCGATTCCGTTGAAGACGCTGGAGAGCATCCGGCTGCTGTCGAACTTGGAGACCGAGAAGCAAAAGTTGTTGCAGTTGGTCTTGTTGGGGCAACCGGAGCTTGATGCAACCCTGGCTCGAGTAGAAATCCGCCAACTCCTGCAGCGCATCACTTTCAGTGAATTCCTCGGACCGATCCAGGCACATCGGGTGCCGGCGTATCTGGAGCATCGCCTGCTCAAGGCGGCCCTGGATGAATGCACAGATGTCAAGGTGTTCGAACTCGATGCCGGGTGTGAGATTGCCCGTGTGACCGGGGGCGTACCGCGTCTGGTGAACGTGTTGGCACACAAGTGCCTGATGTTGGCCTACGGCGAGGGAGGGCACCGTGTGCGCCGCGATCATGTTGCGCTGGCTGCCGCAGACACTCCGGGCATTGGCGCGTTGGCAGTCTCACGTAGCTCGTGGTGGTCCTGGCGTCACTATTTTCCCCGGATTGGACTGCGAAGTGTCCGGTCGGAAGTGCCCAAGATTGAGTCGCGGGGCAATGCGCCCGGAGGGATATCGTGAGCGTGATCAACAAGATGCTTCGTGATCTCGACAGTCGTCAAGGTGCCCAGGCGGCTGTACCATCCGCCACGCCCTTGAGGGGACAGGGTCCAGCGGCTGCGGCCGGTACCAGGCCAGTTGGTGATTGGAACGATACTACGCGCGGTCACGGGCCCCGTCATGTTGCGATTCGAGCAACGATGCTGACTTTCGCCGCAGGGGTAATCGTTGCTACGTGGTGGTACGTCACGAGGAGCGCAGCGGTACGGGCCCCAGTTCAATCGTCGGACGTCACCTCTGCGCCGCGGCCGCCGACTCCGGCCGCCTCGCCAACCGTCCCAGTGTCGGTAACTGCGCGTGCTCCGTCGCCGCCTTTGGCCACCAGGCAGATCGAGATCGAATCGCCAGTTGGCGTATCCCTGAAGATGGAGGCAAGGCTTCGTCGGGCGCCAGTGGCGCCGACCACAGCCAAAGTCCAGGCTCAGTCCGTCCCGCCGGCTGCCCCGGAGCCCGCAGCGTCATCGATGGTGCGTGCATCGCGCGCCGCAGCCAATGTTGCGTCGGGCGTCGTCCTCGCGCAGTCTGCGGCCTCACGGCAGTCTGCCGCGCTGGAGGTGTTGGCACAGGCCCAACAACTTTGGGCCGCCGGTTCACGCAACGCTGCTATTGAACTGTTGCGCGACGCGCTGGTTGTTATGGAACGTTCGGGCCAGTTGAACCACAAGTTGCCGGCTGACGGAACCGTTCCCGGTTCTCTGATTCGCGAGTTGGCGCAGATGGAACTGGCTCAAGGCCACGTCGGCCAAACGCTGGAAATGCTTACCCGTTTCGAGCCAGCAGTGTCGGGCATCGCAGAACTATGGGCCATTCGCGGTAACGCGGCACAGCGACTCGGGCGTCATGCTGACTCCGCGGTCGCCTACTTGACGGCGCTCAAATTGCGCCCGAATGAGCCGCGCTGGATGCTCGGAGCCGCCATTTCATTGGCAGCACAGGGGCAAATTGCGGCGGCCACCGAGCAAGCTGAAAGGGCGCGCGCGGGCGGCGCACTTAGCCCGGAGCTGGCAGCGTATTTGCGTCAGTTGGGCGTTACTTTGCGGGAGCGCTAGCGTATTTGCCAAGCTCCATCTTGGCGATGGAGTTGCGGTGAACCTCGTCCGGACCGTCGGCAAAACGCAGCGTGCGCGCATTGGCGTAGCTGTAGGCCAGGGGAAAGTCATCGCACATGCCGCCTCCGCCGTGCGCCTGCATTGCCCAGTCGATGACCTGGCAAGCCATGCTCGGCGCTACGACCTTGATCATTGCGATCTCGTTCTTTGCAAACTTGTTGCCGGCAACGTCCATCATCCACGCCGCCTTTAGTGTCAACAGGCGGGCCATATCGATCTTGCAACGCGCCTCCGCGATCCGTTCCTGGGTGACGGTTTGTGAGGCAATAGTCTTGCCAAAGGCCACGCGCATCGAGGTGCGTTTGCACATCAACTCGAGCGCCCGTTCGGCCAGGCCAATGAGCCGCATGCAATGGTGGATACGGCCCGGACCCAGGCGCCCTTGGGCGATCTCAAAGCCGCGTCCCTCGCCAAGCAGAATGTTGCTGACCGGAACGCGCACGTTCTCGAACAGGACCTCCATATGGCCGTGCGGAGCGTCGTCGTAGCCCATCACGTTGAGCGCGCGTACCACCGTAATTCCCGGCGTGTTGGCCGGTACGATCACCATGCTTTGTTGTGAATGCCGAGGTGCGTCGGGATTGGTCTTTCCCATCGTGATATATACCGCGCAACGCGGATCACCGGCGCCCGAGGTCCACCACTTGCGGCCATTGATAACATATTCGTCGCCCTTGCGCTCAATGCGGGTCTGAATATTGGTGGCGTCACTCGAAGCCACCTCGGGCTCGGTCATCGCAAACGAAGAGCGAATTTTCCCTTCCAGCAATGGCTTGAGCCAGCGAGCCTTGTTTTCTGCAGAGCCATAGCGGGCAATGGTCTCCATGTTTCCGGTGTCAGGTGCGGAGCAGTTAAATACTTCACTCGACCACATCACATGGCCCATGATTTCGGCCAGCGGAGCGTATTCCTGGTTGGTAAGGCCGGCGCCCTGGTAGCCCGAGACGGCGGCGCTGTCGACCGGAAGAAACAGGTTCCAAAGCCCTGCAGCCAGAGCTTTGGGCTTGAGATTTTCGATCGTCTGCAGCGGTGTCCAGCGCTTGCCCGCCGCGGTATTGGCAGCAATTTCCGCATGGCAGGCGCCCTCCGAGGGGTAGATGTGCTCCAGCATGAAGGCTTGCAACCTGCCTTGCAATTCCTTTGTTTTGGGTGAGTAGTCAAAGTCCATGAGAGCTCCGTAAGTGTTGCGTTAAAAAATGGTGATCCTGCGCCTAGGCTTGCTGCGCAAATTTCCATGCCAGCTGGGCCAGCGGTCTGGCCCCTGCGCCCGAACTGACAGCCTGTGCGCTGGCGGCCGTACCAGCCTCGACGCGTTTGGCAATACCTTGGCAAATGGCGGCAATGCGGAACATGTTGTAGGCCATGTAGAAGTTCCAGTCGGCCTTGAGCGCATCGGGCGTCGTGAGTCCGGTACGTTCGCAATACAGGCCGATGTACTCCTCTTCCGTCGGTATGCCCAGGCTCGTCACATCAAGCCCCCCAATGCCCCGAAAGGTCCCCGGTGGGATATGCCATGCCATACAGTGATAGCTGAAGTCCGCCAGCGGATGCCCCAGCGTCGAGAGTTCCCAGTCGAGCACTGCAACAATGCGTGGCTCACTCGCGTGAAACATCAGGTTGTCGAGTCGATAATCGCCATGCACGATGCTGACCATGTTGTCGGCGCGGGCCATGTCCGGAATATGCTGCGGTAACCAGGCCATGAGCTGGTCCATTTCCACGATCGGCTGCGTAATGGAGGCGACATATTGTTTGCTCCAGCGGCCAATCTGCCGTTCAAAGTAGTTGCCCGGCTTACCGTATCCTGCCAGGCCTCGCTCGGCAAACTTGACCGTGTGCAATCTCGAAATCACGCGGTTCATTTCGTTGTAAATTGCGCTGCGCTGCGCCACCGACATCTCGGGGAGGGTCTGGTCCCATAGAATGCGTCCCGGCATGAACTCCATGACGTAGAAAGCGCGTCCAATCACGCCTTCGTCTTCACACAGGCAATGCATGGCGGGTACCGGCACACCGGTTCCCTGCAGGCCGCTCATCACCGCGAATTCGCGTTCAACGGCGTGCGCCGAAGGCAGCAATTTCGCCACCGGCCCCGGTTTGGCGCGCATCACATAGCTGCAGGCCGGTGTGTTGAGTTTGTAGGTTGGGTTGGACTGCCCCCCTTTGAACGACTCGACAGTTAGCGGGCCGCGGAATCCCTTCAGGTTTTCCTGTAGCCAGACCGAGAGTGCCTCGACGTCAAAGAGATGCTTTTCGGAGACCGCTGTCGTGCCGATGAAATGTGCAAAATCATTCATGATGGTGCGCTGCTTCTCGATCCT
>CAWJOT010000009.1:0-35523 GCA_963844495.1 uncultured Pseudomonadota bacterium | reverse complement strand
AGCTATCGGCTGATCCTCGATGGCGAAAACCGGGACTCCCCTGACCCGGTGGCGCTGGTTTTCTGTTCGGGGCGCGACAGGGGGCAGTGATGATGGGGTTTGATGGGCCAGCCCAGATTCATTTAGACGTTGACCAGTTTGCCAGCGACGCAGAGACATTGCCAATTGCGAAGATTGTCGCGGCGCACGCGGAGAGGCGGCGGGCTGAATACCGGCTCACCGAAAAGAAAATCAAGCTAGGTTTGTTGGGCAGTGAAGGCTATTGGAGCGACTCAGTACCCTGGTACGAATGGATGACAGAGCCGCAAGTATTGCAGCCTTGTGCCGAGGAGTGTGGGCTGAAGATAGAAGAACTCGCGGCGGTGATTGCGTACCAAATTGTGCCAATGAATTGGCAGGTGTATTCATTTCGCTTCTCACGATCGGTTGCAAAATCGGGGCTATCAAGAGCAAACCGGGGGTACAGACGGGGGTACAAAATCACTTTTTCAAAAGTGAAACATAGTATCCATGCAGGTTACAGGCCATCATTAGAGCGCTTTCACAGGCCGTTTACTTAAGTCAAGTAAACGGCCTTCGTCATTGGCCCACATGCGCTTGTTGGGTCTGAATCAAGTCATGTGCAGATCCGCAATGTCGCTTCCCGTGCGTGGCTCGCCAGGGTGTCCGCCCAAGGAATAGGGGATCCAAAGGAACGCAGTAAACACCAATGGCAGCAGAGCCATCGCGACCGCACGCAAATAGAGAACGACGAAATTCTTGAGATTCTGATCCATGGCTTTGTCCCGTTCGATGTAATGACAAGACGCATCGTGAGCCCAGTAGATTAAGCTTTTCTTAACGACAGGGCACAGGTCACAGGCGGGATTCCAGATACCGGGCCGTTAAGAAGATCTTAATCGCCGCTCCTTAGAGTTGCTTGCATTCAAGGAGTCTTCATGAAACCAATTTCTCACGTGGCCGCGCTTTGCGTTTTGTTGAGTAGTGTCGGCAGCACGATGTCCCACGCTGTTACCCCGACCGAGCAACTTGCTGCTTACAGCATTCAGGCTGGCACGCCAGCCCGGTCGCAAAGAGGTCAGCAGTGGTTCGTCAGCGGGCATGGCAAGGACTGGAGTTGTGCCACCTGCCACTCCAGTTCACCCACGGTGCCTGGCAAGCACGCGAGCACGGGAAAGACGATTGCTCCAATGGCGCCAGCCTTCAATGCCGATCGCTTTACCGATAGTGCAAAGACCGAAAAGTGGTTCCGCCGAAATTGCAATGATGTGATAGGTCGTGACTGCACCGCCGCAGAAAAGGCCGACGTGCTGGCCTGGCTGCTCACGCTCAAATGATGAATCTGTACCAACCCCCACGAAATAGATCCATGCGAATCAGCAATCAAATCTGTAAACCGGCCCTCTGCATCGTGCTGGGGGTAGGCGCTTCTCTCGCAGTATCGGTCGAGTCCGTCGCTGCCGGGCAGCCAACCCTGGCGAAATACCAGGAGGAATGCGGCGCATGTCACCTGGCCTATCCGCCGGACTTGCTGCCAGCGGCCTCTTGGAAACGTGTGATGCTCGGTTTGCGCGCGCATTACGGTGTTGACGCTTCGCTTGAATCGGCCAGCCTGCGCGAGATCAGCGACTGGCTCAATGTCCGTGCCAGTACCCACCGGCGCACCACAGAACAACCGCCGCAGGACCGTATTACGAAATCGGGCTGGTTCCTGCGACAACACAATGCCCGCGAAGTGCAGCCGGCCACTTGGACGCTGGCTTCGGTGGGTAGTCCATCCAACTGCGCCGCTTGCCACCGCAATGCGGCAAAAGGCAGTTTCAGCGAACGCGACATCAAGGTACCGAGGTGAGCAATATGAGCGAAGACGCAAAGAAGATTTTGGTGTGGGACGCCCCTGTGCGCGTATTTCACTGGTTGCTGGTGTTCAGTTTTGCCGGTGCTTATCTCACGGCCGAGAGCGAGCGCTGGCGCTTGATGCATATTAGTCTGGGCTACACCATGGGTGGTCTGGTGGCGTTTCGCCTTCTATGGGGTGTCCTGGGCCCGCGCTACGCACGCTTCGCCAGCTTTGTTCGCGGCCCGGATGTGCTGCTGCGTTATGTGCGCACCGTGTTCACGGGAAAACCCGAGCACCACGTCGGACACAACCCGGCTGGCGCTGTCGCAATCGTGCTCCTGCTTTCGCTCGGGCTGGCGACGGTCGCCACTGGATGGGCCAACGACAATGACCTGGGCGGCAACTTGATGGAAAATCTGCATGAACTTGTCGGCAACGGTATGTTTGCCGTTGTCATCGTGCATATAGCTGGTGCCATTGTCACGAGCTTGCTGCACCGGGAAAACCTGGTGCTCGCCATGGTCACCGGCAAAAAGACTGGTTCGCGTGATCAAGCGATCAGCAGGCCATCGCGTCCGGTGGCGATCATAATCCTTGTCGCCGTAGTGGGCTTTTGGTGGTGGCAGTGGCAAGGTGCCCCGCACGACACCGGGAAGGTGGCCAGCGCCATGACTGTCCAGCAAGGTAAGCATGGCGGCCATCGCCACGACGAGCACGATTGAATTGCCCTCGGGAGTTTTGATGCGGATTTTGCTGGCTGAAGATGACACGATGCTGGGCGACGGCCTGCGCGCGGGTCTGCGCCAACTTGGATTTCAGGTGGACTGGGTGCGCGACGGTGCCGCTGCCGAGCGCGAACTTGCAAGCGGCCAATACAGCGCCGCGGTGCTTGATCTCGGCTTGCCGCTCAGGGATGGTCTGGACGTTCTGCAAACGCTGCGTCGGTGCAAGAATGCGACACCCGTGCTGGTTCTGACGGCTCGCGATGCCGTGCCAGATCGGGTTCGTGGCCTCGATCTTGGGGCGGACGACTACGTTGTCAAGCCGGTGGACTTGCTCGAGCTCGGCGCCCGACTGCGCTCGCTGGTGCGACGCTCGCACGGACAGACAAGCGATGCTTTGCGCCACGGCGCGGTGCTGCTGGAGCCCTCATCGCGTCAGGTCAGTCTGAATGGCGAACTTGTGACGCTGTCCATGCGCGAGTTTGATCTGCTGCGTGTGCTGCTTCTTAACGCCGGGCGTGTACTCTCACGCGAACAACTGGAACAAAAGTTGTATAGCTGGGGGTACGAGGTCGAGAGCAACGCGATCGAAGTGCATATCCACCATTTGCGCCGCAAACTGATGCCTGGGCTGATCCAGACCGTGCGCGGTGTGGGCTATACAGTGGCACGCCAGGCGGAGTCGGTATGAGACGTTGGCGCGCCCCGGCATCGCTGCAGGCGCGGTTGCTCGGGCTGCTGCTGGGCTTGATGACGCTGGTCTGGCTCGGCGCGACTTTGCTGATCTGGTCCGACGTGCGTCACGAACTCGACGAACTCCTCGACGGCCATTTGGCGCAGGCTGCGGCCTTGCTAGTGATCCAGCAAACCCATGCCGACGATGACGATGTGGCCGATGCACCTTCGTTGCACAAATATGCTCCGAAAGTGGCTTTCCAGGTGTTCCACGAAGGGCGGTTGATGGTGCGATCTGCCAATGCCAGCACGACACCAATGTCCAGCAGCAGCGATGGGTTCGAGTCCGTCGAACTCGCGGACGGCGCCCAGTGGCGCGTATTTGTGACGCGCGGTGCCGCACACGACGTCGTTGTGATGGTGGGTGAGCGGACCGACTCGCGCAGCTCGATCCTGTGGGCGGTACTGCGAAGCACGATGTTGCCCCTGGTACTGGCTCTTCCCCTTCTGGCGCTGGCGGGCTGGTGGGCCGTGCGTCAGGGACTCGCGCCTTTGCGCCAACTCGGCGACTTGCTGGGACACCGACGTGCGCTGGCTCTGGATCCGGTCGAGCTTGCCGGCATGCCTTTGGAGATGCAGCCGATGGTTCGGGCTCTGAACGGGCTGTTCAGGCGCATCGAACGCATGGTGGCCTCGGAGCGCCGCTTTACGGCGGACGCCGCTCATGAGCTGCGCACCCCGATCGCGGCCATTCGGGCGCAGGCGCAAGTAGCGCTCGGCGCTGGCGACGATCAGACGCAACGCGAGCATGCGCTGCGTGTCACCGTGGCGGCGTGCGATCGCACGGTACATATGGTCGAGCAGTTGCTGTTGCTTGCCCGCCTGGAATCTGGGCCTGCCAACCCATGTGGGGCCATGGACCTGAGCGCTGTGGCACGCCGTGTTGCCGCCGATCTGGCACCCAGTGCGATCGCGCGTCATCAGGTGCTGGAGTTGGACGCGGACCAGTCTTGCAGTGTGGCAGGTGACGATATGCTGATTGGCGTGCTGGTACGCAATCTGATCGACAATGCCATCCGCTACAGCCCCGATGGTGGGCGTGTCCTTGTCACTGTGTCAACAGGCGCTGACGAGCCCGCATTGCGTGTCGAGGACAGCGGTCCGGGCATGACCGAGGCCGAAATGTCGCGTCTGGGCGAACGGTTTTACCGGGTTCTCGGCAGCGACCAACCCGGCAGCGGCCTTGGCTGGTCGATCGTCAAGAGAATTGCTGATGTGTTCGGGGTCACGGTACAAGCGAGCCGATCGAGCCGTCTGGGCGGAATGGCGGTCACGGTGCGCTGGCCCGCTGCAGCTTAGGCGACGTCCCCCGGCCCGTGACACGGGTCAGGCACAGGCACAGGCGCAGGCTCAGGCCGGTATCGGTACCACCGACGTGCACTTGATATTCAAGTTGCTCTGGTCGCCGAATATGTCCATATAGGTTCCGTCACTGCAAATCAGGCCGGTAATGGTGCTGCCGGTGACTGACTTGATGTACGACACGGTGCCCACCACGGCGCCATTGAAGACAAGCTGGGCTCCCGACGATGTGACCCGCATGTTGGAGTATTCAGTGTTGCCAAAGACCATGTTGCGCGTGTCGGAGCGAAATTTCACGAAATCGCCATTGGCGTCGGCCACCAGTTCGCCGTTCACGCTATTGAGCCAGGTGATGTAGTTGACGGCCAGCACCACGTCACCGCCGCCACCGCCGCAGCCCGCGAGCGCCAGAACCATGGCACCAGCGACGAGTTTGGCGCGCGTGGCCGAAAAGTAGTTCTTCATCTTGTGTGCCCTTATCTTCAGCGTTGACCGGCGTGGAAACGACATGTCTGGCGCTGGCAACGGCTCATTGTAGGGAACAACGGCGAAGTTGTCTGGCCCGGCATCGCGCTGCCGCGCCTTTGATGATTTCCAGTCCTCTTGATCCAGATCATTTCGTCACGCGTGGCCTGTGGATACAGTATGCGCACCCGACACCGGCGGTGGAACTGTTACCGATCCGCCATGAACTACAGGAGTTTGCATGTCCGTCAAAATTGACTTTTCCACGCTCGATCTTATGGACGCTCTCGATCTTGCGATCCTGATCGAGGCCGAGGCCCGTGACCGCTACAACTTCTTTGCCGAGCAGATCGGTCGGCGCAGCACGATCGATGCCAACTCAATCTTCGAATCGATGGCCAAGGGCCGAAGAAAAACATGGGGCCCAGCTCAGGGAGCGCAGGCAGTCATTGTTTGCCGACAAGCCGATGCGCGTGAGCAAGACCGCCATCTTCGACGTCGAGGCACCCGAGTTCGGCGCTCCGCGCTGGAACATGTCGCCGCTCAAGGCCTACAAGCTGGCGCTGTCGTCGGAGGAAAAGGCGTTCTGGTTCTACGACGAGGCGTTGAAGTATGTCAAGGACCCGGCGGTACGCGAACTGTTTGCGGAACTGCGCGAGGAGGAGACCGAGCACGTCGAGATGGTCAAGAAGGCTATCGCCGCACTTCCGCCGGGATCAGACCTTGATATCGAGGACGAGGACGACTGAGAGCCGTCGCCTCGTCGTCACCAAGTTGCGCAGCAGAACCCTCGCCGAGGGTTCGACCTGAGGCAACGATGCTTGCTCAGCACTGACTGCTGTTGTCATCGACCACGTTGCACGCTGCCCCTTGCGTCAGGGTCAGGTTTGCCGTGCACTGTGTTCCGGTACTCGGAACCCCTTGGATGGCCCCACCCAGGTAGGAAACACCCGTCACCTTTTGAGGCACCCCGCTCGCGTTGGTGATGGTGACGGTCATAGAGCAGCCCGATGTATAGGCGTGCACAACTCCACCCCCAGCGTTGGACATCGTGCATGTTGTACTCGACGAGCACTCGGGGGACAACCCAATGGCGTTCGCCTCGCTCGATCAAATTCCGGCCGCTGAGGCCGCCAAGCGTCACCGCAAACACCAGGATCACCGAGGCCAGTGGCTTGCCACCAGCGCGGTTGCGCAAGGCGTAGATGGCAACGGCCGCCAGCAGCAGCGACAGCCCCATCAGTGCCCACTGCGAGAGGGTCGGAATCGGTGTCGCAATCGGCGAATAATCGACATCAATTTCTCGCGCCTGCTGCGCAATGGCCGCGGTCTGTTGTATTGCCAGTGCCACTGCCGTGACTGTCAAGCCAAGTATCTTTGACAAGGTTTTCATTTGACATTCCCCTTCCAGTAAGTTAAGCGGCGCAGCTTAGCAGAGATACGAACGATTGTCATGCCTTAGCCAACCCGTTGTCGCATCCCCGGCGTTCTCAGCCGAGCTTGTGCACGCCGTCGCGCACACTTTGGGACGTCTGGCCAAACAGTGCCTTGCGCGCTTCCTCGCTGATCGACGGGGCGCGTAATTCCTTCACCAGATCAAGCCCGCGCTGGACGGCCGGGCGGGCGTACAAGGTCTGGTACCAGCGCTGGACGTGCCCAAACGCATCCAAAGATACCTTTTGCGCCTCGTGCGTGCGAATCCACGGGAAGATCGCCATGTCCGCAATTGAGTAAGCCGCACCGGCCACATACGCTCCGGTCTTTTCCAACTGCCGGTCCAGAACCCCGTACAGGCGATTGACTTCCTTGCCATATCGGTCGATCGCGTAGGGCACTTGCTCCGGGGCGTAGAGCAGGAAGTGGCCGTTCTGCCCGGCCATCGGACCCAGGCCGCCCATTTGCCACATCAGCCACTGCAGGACTTCATATCGACCACGCATGTCTTCGGGGATGAAGCGTCCGGTCTTGCCCGCGAGATAGACAAGGATCGCGCCGCTTTCAAAGATTGAAATAGGCGCGCCGCCGCCGGGCGGGTCGTGGTCCACGATCGCGGGCATGCGGTTGTTCGGGCTGATCGCCAGGAATTCGGGCTTGAACTGCTCGCCTTTTCCGATGTTGACGGTCACCAGCCGGTACGGCAGGGCGCATTCCTCCAGCATGATGGATATTTTCCAGCCGTTGGGCGTTGGCCAATAGTGCAGATCAATCATGGTTGCATCTCCTTCTCAAAGTGCATTCATGATATTCCACCTGGCCAGTGCCTGCACCCTGGTTGGCGTAGCTAGGCGGCGCGGGGGCCTCAGGCGACGGCTTCGAGCAACTCGGTTTCGATCGCGATCTGGGCGCGGTTGTGTTGCAGCTCCGTGCCTTCGATCAGAAACGTGTCTTCGACACGCTCGCCCAGCGTGGCGATCTTTGCCAACTGAAGGTTGATGTTGTGCCGAGCCAGCACACACGCGACCGAATACAGCAGTCCAACGCGGTCGCTGGCCGATATATTGAGCAGCCAGCGCTGCGCCTTCTCGTCCGGGCGCAGGCTCACGCGCGGGGCGATCGGGAAGCTCTTGACCCGGCGCGACACGCGCCCACGCGTAGGTGCGGGCAGCGGCCCGCCCACCGTCAGCGCGCGCCCGAGCTCGGCCTCGACCATGCTGGCGAGTTCCTGATAGTGTTCGTGCAGGTTCGAAGCGACTACCTGAAACATGTCCAGCGCGTAGCCATTGTTTGCCGTGTGAATGCGCGCGTCCAGAATGCTGAAGTCCCCCTTGTCAAAGTAGCCGCAGATACGGGCAAAAAGGTCGCGCTGATCGGGCGTATAGACCAACACCTGCAGGCCTTCCCCCAACGGTGACAGGCGCGCACGCACGATCGCCTTGCCCGAGCCGACGAAACGCGAGAGTTGACGCGTCTGCCAGGCGATGTCGGCGGCGTCGTGGCGCATGAAATAGCCCACATCGAGCGTGTCCCACAGCCGCTTGTGCGCTTCGAACGGCATGGCTCGCAGCGCCATGAGAACGAGCGCCTCGCGCTTGCGCGATTCAACTTCGGCAGCGGGGTCGGGCGCGTGCCCGCCAAGCACTCTGGAGGCGAGACGGTACAGGTCTTCGAGCAGCTTGCCCTTCCAGGCGTTCCAGACCTTGGGGCTGGTGCCGCGAAGATCGGCCACCGTCAACAAATACAGGGCGGTCAGGTAGCGCTCGTTGCCAACGCGCCGGGCAAATCCGGCAATGATGGCTGCGTCACTCAAATCCGATTTCTGCGCGACGTGACTCATGGTCAGGTGCTCCTGCACCAGGAACTCGATGAGTTTGCTGTCCTCCTTGTCGATTCCGTGCTGCTTGCAAAAGCGTCTGGCCTCGCGCGTGCCCAGCACCGAATGGTTGCCGTCGCGGCCTTTGGCAATGTCGTGGAACAGCGCGGCGATGTAGAGGATCCAGGGCTTGTCCCAGCCGGAGGCCAACTGCGAGCAAAACGGGTACTCGTGGGCGTGCTCGACGATGAAGAAGCGCCGTACATTGCGCAACACCATCAGGATGTGCTGATCGACCGTGTAGACGTGAAACAGATCGTGCTGCATCTGCCCGACGATCTTGCGAAACACCCACAAATAGCGCCCCAGCACCGAGGTCTGATTCATCAGCCGCATGGCGTGCGTGATGCCGTCGTGCTGCATCAGGATGCTGCGAAACGTGGCACGGTTCACCGGGTCGTTGCGAAAGCCCGCACCCATGAGCGCCCGCGCATTGAACAAGGCCCGCAGCGTGCGCGCCGACAGGCCCTTGAGCCCGGCGCTCTGGTAGACCAGAAAGGTCTCCAGGATCGCGTGCGGCTCGCGCTGGTACAGGTCGTCGCTGGCAACGTCGACCATGCCCGCCTTTTCGTTGAAGCGTGCGTTGATCGGGCGCGGCGTGTGCGTCGACAAGTCAAGCTGCTCCTCGATATTGAGCAACAGGATCTGGTTGAGCTGGGTCACCGCCTTGGCGGCCCAGTAGTAGCGGCGCATCAGGTCTTCACTCGGTTTGAGCGAATGTCGTCGAGCCGATTCCGTCGGGCGGATCGGCGCTGCTCCGAAGCCGAACGTCCTGGCCACGGCCGTTTGCAGGTCAAACACGAGTCGGTCTTCGCGGCGCTGGCTGATCAGGTGCAGGCGTGCGCGAATCAGACGCAACACCGCTTCGTTGTGTTTGATCTGTTTCACCTCAAAGGCCGTTGCCAGGCCGCTCTTGGCCAGCGCATCCCAGTGGCTGCCGAAGCTCGCCGCCTTGGCCACCCAAAGGATGATGTGAAGGTCGCGCAAGCCCCCGGGAGACTCCTTGCAATTGGGTTCGAGTGAATACGGCGTGTCTTCGAACTTGCTGTGGCGCTGGCGCATTTCCAGCGTCTTGGCAACGAAGAACGCGTGCGGGTCGAGCTCGGCAAAAAAACGCGTTTGAAACTCGGCAAACGACTCCGGGCTGCCAGTAATGAGCCGCGCCTCAAGCAGCGAGGTCTGGATCGTGACATCGCCTGCCGCATCGTGCAGACACTGCGCGACATTGCGCACGCTCGGACCGATTTCAATCCCCGCGTCCCAGCAGTTGCCGATGAAGCTCTCGATGCGCGACTTCAGCGCCTGGTCGTTTTCGGGCGAGTCGCCCCGGGGCAGCAACACCAGCACGTCGACATCGGAGTGCGGAAACAATTCGCGCCGGCCAAATCCTCCGACCGCGATCAGCGCAACGCTCGGTGCGAAACCGGCCCGGCGCCAGAGCGACTTGAGCGTGTCATCGACCAGGTCCGAAAGCGCACCCAGGATGCCGCGCACGCCGCGCGTCGACGAGGTCTCACCCGAGGCCAGCGAGGCCAGCAGTGCGGCCTTTCGGCTCAGGAACTGATCGCGCAGGGCTTGCACGTCATGCCTGCTGGGCCAGGGCGAAGGCCGGAATCGGGGGGCCGTGCGGCGACAGCGTCAGCACCTCAAAGCCGGTCTCGGTCACCAGCACCGTGTGTTCCCACTGCGCCGACAGCGAGCGGTCCTTGGTCACGATGGTCCAGCCGTCGCCGAGCTCCTTGATCTCCTTGCGCCCGGCATTGAGCATCGGCTCGATGGTGATGGTCATGCCCGCTTTGAGTTGGTCGAGCGTGCCTGGCTTGCCATAGTGCAGAACCTGGGGTTCCTCGTGAAATTTTTCCCCGATGCCGTGGCCGCAGAATTCGCGAACCACGCTCAGACCATGACCCTCGGCAAACTGCTGGATGGCATGGCCGATATCGCCCAGGTAGGCACCGGCCCTGACTTTGACAATGCCGCGCCACATCGCTTCGTAGGTCAGCGCGCACAGACGCCGCGCTGCCACCGAAGCCTTGCCGACGATGAACATGCGGCTCGAATCGCCGTGCCAGCCATTTTTGATGATCGTGACGTCGATGTTGACGATGTCACCGTCCTTCAGCGGCTTGTCGTTCGGGATGCCATGGCAGACCTGATGGTTGATCGAAGTGCAAATCGCCTTCGGATACGGGTTGTGGCCGGACGGGGCGTAGTCCAGGGGAGCCGAGATGGCACCGAGCACCTGCCGGGTGTATTCATCGGCCAGCTTGTCAATTTCGTTGGTCGTGACGCCAGGCTTGACCAGGGGTGTGAGGTAGTCGAGCAACTCGCCAGCCAGGCGCCCGGCCACGCGCATGCCCGCGATGCCCTGGGCATCTTTGTACGTGATAGTCATGGGCCCGGATTATCCCATTGAGGGCTGATTGGCACGCGATGGCCAGTTAAAATCAGGGGCAATCGAGCATGAGTCCGCAGCCCAACCCACAGGCCCCCCACCTTGACACCGCACATCACCGAATTTGAGGGTGGCAACGCCCTGGGCCGCTTTCGCGCGCAGCAGCTGTTGCCCGCGCTGCGCTCGATCCATGGTGCGATCCATGATCTGGTGGCGCGGCATGTGCATCTGGTGCTCACGCAAGGGCCGCCCACTGCGGCGTTGCAGGACCAGCTCGCGGCCCTGCTGAGCTACGGCGAACCGTACCAGCCGCCCGTGCTTGCTGCAGGCGCACCGCTGATTGTGGTGAGCCCGCGCCTGGGCACGGTCTCGCCCTGGGCATCGAAGGCAACCGACATCGCGCACAACTGCGCGCTGGGCGTGCGCCGCATCGAGCGCATCGTGGAATACCGGCTGCTGATCTCGGCCGATTCCGCGCCTGCGGCCGAACTGAGCGCGTCGCAGTGGCAGCAGGCCGCGGCCTTGCTGCACGACCGCATGACCGAAAGCGCGCTGGCCCAACGCGTGCACGCGCACGGCCTGTTCACCGAACTGGCCGCAGCACCGATGGCGCACGTTGACGTGCTCGGCGCAGGCCGGGCCGCCTTGCTCGCAGCCAACGTCGAGTTCGGCCTGGCGCTGGCTGACGATGAAATCGACTACCTGGTGCAGGCGTTCACGCAGTTGCAACGCAATCCGAGCGACGTCGAGTTGATGATGTTTGCGCAGGCCAACAGCGAACACTGTCGGCACAAGATTTTCAACGCAAGCTTCACCATCGACGGCGTGGCGCAGGGGCACAGCCTGTTTGGCATGATCCGGCACACGCACCAGACCCACCCGAAGCACATGCTGGTGGCGTACGCCGACAACGCCTCCGTGATGGCCGGCGTGGAAGTTCAGCGTTTTTTAGCCAAATCTGCTGCAAACGCAGAGCTGGCAAGCATGGCGCGCTATGAAAAACAGAGCGCTACGAGCCACGTACTGATGAAGGTGGAAACGCATAACCACCCCACCGCGATCTCGCCGTTTCCCGGCGCGGCCACCGGCGCGGGTGGCGAAATCCGCGACGAGGGCGCCACCGGTCGCGGCTCCAGACCGAAGGCCGGACTGACCGGCTTTACGGTTTCCGAAATTGATTGGGGCACGGGTCCGATGGGTTCAGCCATCGCCGACCCATCGGCAACGGTCGTCATCGCGAGGCCGCAGGCCGTGGCGATCCATGACTCTGGATTGCCGCGCTGCGCTCGCAATGACGAAATCAGCTACGGCCGACCGGAACAGCTCGCCAGCGCGCTGCAGATCATGATCGAGGGCCCGCTGGGCGGGGCCGCGTTCAACAACGAGTTTGGCCGACCCAACCTGCTGGGCTACTTTCGCCAGTACGAGCAGACTCTGAGCTATCGCGGGGCCGACGGCTCGACGCAAAGCGAACGGCGTGGCTACCACAAGCCGATCATGATCGCAGGGGGCCTGGGAGCCATCGACGCCACGCAGACGCACAAGATCGAATTTCCCGCAGGCAGCCTGCTGATTGTGCTCGGCGGTCCCGGCATGCGCATCGGCATGGGCGGCAGTGCGGCGAGTTCCATGGCTACCGGTGCGAATGCCGCGCAACTCGACTTTGATTCGGTCCAGCGCGGCAACCCCGAAATTCAGCGCCGGGCGCAGGAGGTGATCAACCAGTGCGCCATGCTCGGCAACGCGGGCGCTCCGGGCGGCACAGGCAATCCGATTCTGGCGATCCACGACGTCGGCGCCGGTGGCCTGTCCAACGCATTTCCGGAACTTACCAACGACGCCGGTCGCGGCGCCCGTTTTGATCTGCGCGCGGTGCCGCTGGAAGAGTCAGGCATGGCACCGAAGGAGATCTGGTGCAACGAGAGCCAGGAGCGTTACGTGCTGGCCATCGCGCCGCAGTCGCTGGCGCTGTTCACGGGCCTGTGCGAGCGCGAACGCTGCCCGTTTGCCGTGGTCGGCGTGGCCACTGAGGAGCGTCAACTGCTGCTAGTTGACGAGGCAGCCGCACCACCGGCACAGCGACCAGTCCAGTTTCCGATGGACGTGCTGCTGGGCAAGCCGCCCAAGATGCATCGCGACGTGCGCAGCGTCACGCGTGCGTTTGCGCCGCTCGATCTGGCGCTCGTGAGCCTGCAACAGGCCTGTCTGGACGTGCTGGCGCACCCGACGGTGGCGTCCAAACGCTTTCTGATCAGCATCGGCGACCGCACCGTCGGTGGCCTGACGCATCGCGACCAGATGGTCGGTCCGTGGCAGGTGCCGGTGGCCGATTGCGCGGTCACGCTGGCCGATTTCACCGGCTTTGCCGGTGAGGCGATGAGCATGGGTGAGCGCACGCCGCTGGCCACGGTCAACGCGCCAGCCTCGGGTCGAATGGCCGTGGCCGAGGCGATCACCAACCTGCTGGCCGCGCCGATTGAGCTCGAGCGCGTCAAGCTTTCGGCGAACTGGATGGCCGCCTGTGGCGAACCCGGCGAGGACGCCGCGCTGTACGCCACGGTCAAAGCGGTTGGGCTCGAGTTGTGTCCGGCCTTGGGCATTTCGATCCCGGTGGGCAAGGATTCGCTGTCCATGCGCACGCAGTGGCAGGACGGCGACGTGGCAAAGAAAGTGACCTCGCCAGTCTCGCTGATCGTCACGGCCTTTGCCACGGTGGCCGATGTGCGCGGCGTGCTGACGCCGCAGCTCAACGCCAGTGGGGACACGAGTTTGCTGCTGGTCGATCTGGGGCGGGACCGCAACCGCATGGCGGGCAGCATCCTGGCGCAAACGCTGGGGCAAATGGGCGACGCCGTCCCGGATCTGGACCAGCCGCAAGACCTGGTGAACCTGGTCAACGCCATCAATGCGCTGCGTGCCCAGGGCCAAATCCTGGCCTACCACGACCGCAGCGATGGCGGCCTGTTTGCCTGTGTCTGCGAGATGGCGTTTGCCGGTCATGTCGGCGTGACGCTCGACCTGAACCCGCTGTTGGCCGGGCCTGAGCGCGGCGCCGACAAGGTCGAGCGCGCGCTGCAACTGCTGTTCAGCGAGGAACTCGGCGTCGTGCTGCAAGTGCGCAATGCGCAGCGCGACGAAGTGATGCAGACGGTGCACGCCTGTGGGCTGTCCGGGTTGTGCCATCTGATCGGCAAGGTTCAGGGCGACGAGGTCGGCGCTGCTCAGGTGCAGGTCAGGTGCGCTGCCCAAGTGCTGTTCGAGTCTGCGTTGCAAGACCTGCATCAGGTCTGGGACAGCACCAGTTGGAACATCTGCAAGTTGCGCGACAACCCGGTGTGCGCCGATGCCGAACACGCCGCCGCCGGTGATCCGAGCGACCCAGGTCTGCATTTTGGTGCCGTCATTGCGAGCGCAGCGCGGCAACCCAGCGTCGTCATTGCGAGTGCAGCGCGGCAATCCATGCCCCCTGACTTGAGCAGCCCGTCCCCTCTACTGTCACGCCCCAAAGTGGCCGTGCTGCGCGAGCAGGGCGTGAATTCGCACGTCGAGATGGCCTACGCCTTCACCGAAGCCGGGTTCGATGCCTATGACGTGCACATGACCGACCTGCAAAGCGGGCGTGCCGATCTGGCGCAGTTCGTCGGTCTGGTCGCCTGTGGCGGCTTCAGCTACGGCGACACGCTCGGTGCCGGTGTCGGCTGGGCGCGCTCGATCACGTTCAATCCCGCATTGGCAGATCAGTTCAGGGCCTTCTTTGCGCGTACCGACACCTTCGGTCTGGGCGTGTGCAACGGTTGCCAGATGTTTGCCGAGCTCGCCGACATCATCCCCGGCGCGCAACACTGGCCGCGCTTCACCACCAACCTGAGCGAGCGCTTTGAGGCGCGATTGTCGATGGTCGAGGTTCTCGATTCACCCTCGCTGTTCTTCGCTGGCATGGCCGGGTGGTGCTTGCCGATTGCAGTCGCGCACGGCGAAGGCTACGCCAACTTCATGCACCGCGGCGAGGCGGCCCGCGCCATTGCCGCCATGCGCTTTACCGACAACGTTGGCAACGCCACCGAGCGCTACCCGTTCAACCCGAACGGCAGCCCGCAGGGACTCACCGCGGTGACGACCGCCGATGGCCGCTTCACCGCGATGATGCCGCACCCCGAACGCGTGTTTCGCAACATCCAGTTGAGCTGGACCGACGGCGATGTGTCAGCGCCCAGCCCCTGGATGCAACTGTGGCACAACGCGCGGCGCTGGGTTGGGTGACCGATTGCACGCTACCTGATGGCCTCGATGCTCCAGGCCGTGTCGCGCGGCGCGCCGAAGCTGCGCGCGAATTGAATTTCGATGCGCACCTGACCGTCGAGTCTCCGCGGAATGCCCAAGCGCAGCCGACCGCCGTCATACTGCCATTCCATCACCCGGATCAGGCGCGCGGCGTTCAGGTCGGCGACAAAGGTCGCGCCCAACGTTCCTTCGTCAAGGCTCAGGCTCGGGCTGCCGAACCGGTCCAGCATTGCTTTGCGCACCCGCTCATAAGTCTGTGACAGCGATTGCGCGCTATCGGCGTCGTCGATGCTGATTACCAGCGCAACCCGGCTCACCATGGTGCTGTCTTCGAGCACCGCAAAGCGCTGGCGCTGCTCGATTTCGTTCAGCAGCCGCTGCTCGAACACGACGGCGTTGCCCTGGCGCACAGCGCCGCGGAACCCGGCATCGTCCAGACGCCTGCGCGTGAGGTCAAAGTCGGTGCCTGGGGCAATCGCGGTCAAAACGGTGATGTCACGCGGCAGGGCACCCACCGAGTCGGAGGCCACCGCGAGTTGGCGTGTTGCGCCCGAGGCCGGTTGGTCAAAGCTGTGCGTCCAGAACACGGAGAGCCGGTACGTGTCGTTGAGCTGTCCGATCGTGACCTGGCGGTCGTAAGCCGACGCTTCCACGCCGAAGGTATTGACGCCAACCACGTAACGATAGTCCAGCCGCAGCGCGTTCACCGCCACCGTGGCCAGCGTCTCGGAGTCCGGGCGCAGCTTCTGATAGCCGTAACTGGCACTGAGCCGGTGCGCTGCTTTGCTCAGCGTAAACGCCAGTGCGGGTGACCATTCCGTGAGTGCGCCAGCGTCGCCGCTGACCCGGCGCAAGCTCAGGCCCGGCGTGACCGTTGCGCTCCAGCCTGCGAGATCCATGGCGCGGGTTGCGCCCAACTGCAATTGCGTGCTGCGAGTGTCGTTGGCACCGGCAACATGGTCGTTCATCTGCTGCCAAAACAGGCCGAGGTTGCCAACCCAGTTCGCGTCGAGCGGTTTGCTCACGCTCGCGTTGAGATTGAACGCGGTCCGGTCGATCGAGCCGTCGAATTTCTTCAGAGCCTGGCGGAACGCGTCCACGCTGCCGCTCAGGCCCGAGACGCTGCCTGCGAAGAACGGACCGGCCAGGTTCAGGCCGTACACGCTCGTGTCAAGTTCGTTACCCGATTGCATGGCGTCAACAAAGTGCTGGGCGCGGCCACGCAGGGTCAGGCCACTGCCAAAGCGCCAGCCCAGATGCGCTTCGGCCGAGCGCCGGTCCGGCGTGATCACGCCACCGGCGGGGCGAAAGTCCTGGTCGTAGCGTTCAAAGCGCACGCGGTAATCGAGCGGCGCCTGTTCCGCGCGCCCGCCGAGTTGCAAAAAGACGCCGGTGCCACGGCGATCCTGTCCACTGGCCGGATTGACCATGCCCGCAGCGTCCTGCCAGCCGTCGTGATCGCCACGCAGCCCGGCCAGTTCGGCTTCCACGCGCATGCGTTGGCTGCCCCATTGCCAGGCGTGGTCGGCAGTCACGCTCGCCACGGTCTGGGAGCGATCGAGCGTGCCCAGCGTCGCATTGGCCTGGCGCCGGTTTTGCAGCAGGTTGGCGCCCAGACGTGTTTGCCCATCGGTTTCGACCAGCCACGAGACGCCACTGGTCCAGTCGTCCGCAGCCTGGAAATGGCGCCAGCTTGGCTGATTCGCACCCGCCACAAAGATCACCGATTGGCGCAGCCCCGAGGCCGCCGGTGTCGGTTGCAGTTCAACCTGGACGCCCTTGAGCGAGCGCTGCAGCGTGCGAAAACTGAAGTAGGCAAACAAGTCGCCAAACTCCAGGCGGTACGGCAGCGCGGCGTCGCCCTTTTCGCGCGTGAGGTTGATCCGTTCCGGCACCAGGCCATGGTCGCTGGCGCGGTAGGCCGAATCGTTGGCGACCCCGGAAAACTGGGCACGAAGCGTATCAAAACGCGACAACTGTCGCATAAGCGTGAGATTGATCTCGTCGTAATACTGGCCGCCGTCGAACTGGTACGGTCCGGCAGTGGGGTCGCCGCGCACGCGGTAGCTCTCCAGGCGCAGCGTGTTGCTGCCGCTGACCTGCCAGAGCGGCGCAGGGTCGTCGGCAAGGGCCACGGTGCACAGACCGCACGCGGCCAACGCGACCGAGGTACGACGCAACAGGAATCGGGCGCGCGCGTTCATGGTGTGGGCTCCGTGAACAGCAAGATGTATTCGTTTGTTCCCTCCAGGCGCTGCGCACCGGTGCGCGGATCGTTGAACTCGACCTGCGTGCGCGCCGTCACCGAAACGCGGCTGACCAGTTGCTCAACACCACCAGCGCCAGCTTGCACGTACTGTGCCAGCGTTTGCACGCCCTGCACCGCCAGGATGCGTAATTTGGCGTCCCTTGGATAGTTCGTGTTCAGTGCGTCGAGCAGGCGCGATTTGTCGTAGAAATTCGTCGCCAGCAAGCGGGTCGAGCTGCGGTGTATTCCAGGCCGTCGCAATCGACTGCATGGCGGATTCGGCCTGCGCCATCGTAATGGGCCGCACCGCCAGAACGGCGCGTGCACCGGCGGGTAGTTGCTGCGTTTGCGGCGTGGCAATGCGATTGAACTGGCGTGATTCCTGGGCGTGAAGTCCAGCCCCTGAACCACCAAGCACCAGCAACGCCAACATCAAATAAGCAGGTCGATTGCGCATGTTGTCACCTCGAACAAGTGCTGAAACAACTTCCTCCTCCAGCGTTGGAGCAGGATTCCCCGAACGAACTCAGGTTTGACGCGATCTGATTGCAGCGGTGCCCGGGCGCGCCCAGGATGATCAGGTTGCTGCTTTGCGAGCTCGCAGTCGAGCCGGCACATGAAAACACGACACCGGTGTTGGCACCCAGCGTGTTCGCCGTCATCGTGCTGCTGCCCGGTGTGACGCTGAGATTCACCGATCCAATGCCGCAACTGCCGCTGCAAATGTAGTTGCCGCTGCTGAAGTCGCTGGAGCAGCCGGTCGACGGTGTGGACGGTGCGGGCGGCGTCACCGGTGGCGTTACCGGTGGCGTTACCGGCGGAGTCACTGGCGGGGTTGGCGTCGCCGGAGTCTGTGGTGGCAGGGGAGCGACGGTGGCTGGTCCCCGCGTCACTGGGGTGAACGGGGCATTGCCGATTCTTGGTACAACCTGCTCGATGATCACGGGTGGCCCGGTCCGGGGTCTGCAGTGTTCCCTGACGCAGTTGTCGAGTTCACGCGTCAGCGCCAGGATACGTTCTTCAATCGACAGATTCGATCCGAGATTGCCTCCAGCTCGCGCACGATTTGACCGACATCGGCCTGTTGCTCAGCAGTACGTTTGGCAAATTCAATATCGTCGTAAATTCTCAATTCGCGTCGCATGGCGGACCAATGCTCTTTGGCTGCCACCAAGTCAGTTGCCAAACGATTGATCTGGTCGAGGATGGGCTGGCAGGCCGGACACACGGCCTGGGAATCGCGCTGCGCTGGGGCGTTGACACAATACCTGCGGCTGCACGCTGCCAGTTCAGCCCTCGCCAACGTCGCCCGGTCCAACTCGAATTCAAGGTCGCTTGTCAATTCATCGAGCCGTGCGCGCGCCTCCGTGAGACGCCGTTGATCGTCGCCGCTCATCGTTTGGGCCATGACTTTGGGCAAGAAGTCGTTGTCGATGCTGGCCTGACGACGAGCGATGGCCAGGCGCAAAAAGAATATTTCTCCTTCGGCGTCATGAAGTTCTGTGGCGTGCGCCTGGCATTGCCTGCAGGTTGGCTGTAGCGGCGGCGGTACCGGGCCTGTCGTCAATTTGGGACAATTCTTGGTCACGCAGTCACGCCACTGCTGGTCGAGGCCGGAAATCTCTCCCCACAGCCCGCGGTCGGTCGCGCGCAGGTTGTCGATCAACTCGGTCGTTCGAACCAATCGGCCACGCAGCTCAGTTGCCAAGGATCCTGGACCTTCCCCGGTAAGTTGTACTTCCAGCGCTTCGCGACGCTGGAACGCCTGGCGCAATTCCCGTGCGATGACCTCCCTCCTGTGCTGGGCTTCGTCCAGGCGCGCCTTGATCTGGGCACAGGCCGGGCAGTTCGCGGCGTCCGCCACCGGTTGGGCAAACGCGCTTTGTTGGACCGTGGCCACGGCCCAAAGCAAACAAAAGGCCAGCCAATACTGCCAGCGACGGGGCAATTGCAAGGAGTGAACGGGATGATTCATGACCTCACCGCGAGCAAGTGCTGTAGCACGTTCCGCCTCCAGCGTTGGAGCAGGATTCCCCAAACGAAGTCAGACCGGACGCGGTCTGATTGCAACGGTGCCCGGGCGCGCCCAGGATGATCAGGTTGCTGCTTTGCGAGGTCGCCGTCGAGCCAGTGCATGAAAACACGACACCGGTATTCGCCCCCAGCGTGTTGGCCGTCATCGTGGCGCTGCCGGGCGTGACCGCGAGATTGACCGAGCCAATGCCGCAACTGCCGCTGCAAATGTAGTTGCCGCTGCTGAAATTAGTGGCACATCCAGTGGCGGGCGCTGGTGGTGTCACTGGCGGCGTTACAGGTGGAGTCACCGGCGGCGTTACGGGTGGCGTTATCGGTGGACTCACTGGCGGCGTCGGCGTCGCAGGGGTCTGTGGTGGCAGTGGCGTGACGGCGCTCGGGCCTGGCCTCAGCGGTGTGAACGGCGCATTGCCGATTCTGGGTATCACCTGCTCGACGATGACCCGGTGTTCCTTGGGCGGGTGCTGGCATTGCTCCTTGACGCAGGTGTCGAGTTCCCCGGCCAACGCCACGATACGGTCTTCGAGTTGCTTGATGCGTCCCTGTGCTATGTAGGACTCCTTTCTGAGCCGATTGAGCGCAGCCTCTTCTGCGTCAGAGCGACCGCCAAAGCCGAGTTGTTCGTAAGGAATCATCTCTCGCTTCAGAGCAGCGAGGTTGTCCCTCGCTGTCTGCAAGGCCGTTGTCAACGCATCGATTCTTTCGAGGAAGGACTGGCACGCGGCGCAGACTGCCTGCGATTCATGCATCGGCGTGGGGGTAACGCATTGCTTGCGACTGCAAGCGCCGAGCGCAGCTCGTGCCAGTGTCGCCTTCTTCAAATCCCGTTCAAGGTCGAGCTCATACTGCTGCATCCGCTCACGGGCGCTCTGGTAATCGGTCTGGTCGGCGGCGGTCATTTCGTCCGCCATCAACTTGCGCAGGAATTTTTTCTCCATGACTGCTTTCTCTTCGGCAATCAATAAGCGCGAAGCTGCAACGTTCCACTCAGCGGTTTGAAGTTGTCGCGCCAGATCCTGGCACTGACTGCAAGTTGGTTGCAGCGGTGGCACCGGTGACAAGGCTGCCTTGGCCTGCGGGCAGGCATTCTCCAGGCATTTCGACCATTCATCTTCGAGCTTCGTCACTTTCGCATTCTGTTCATCCTGACGCGAGACAAGCTGGCGCTTGAGGGATTCCAGGCTGTCCAATTCCCGGCGTTCGATTTCGGCCAGGCTGTTTTGACCTGACAACCTGTAAGTTCGGGCATCCGCGCGCAACCACTCTTGCCAAATGAGTTCCTTGATCCGTCGCGCTTCGTCCAGACTGGCCCTGATTTGCGCGCAGGCCGGGCAGTTGGTGGCCGGGGCCTGCGCGTGGGCACTTTGCAGCCCACCAAGCAGACCCCAGAGCAGGCAAACGACCAAAAAGAACTGCCAGCGGCGGCGCGTGGGCAGTCGATGAATGGAGTTGGTCATAGGTCACCTCCGAGCGGCAGCATGCAGTAAAGCGGACGCGGGTGGGGAGTGCTCATGCCCGCGCGGGGCGAGCGTCTGACGGACGCTCGACGCAATGTGGAAACGGCGGAACCTACTGTGACTTTCACTTCCGGCGCACCTAAAAGGTTGGCGATGCCGGACTATAGGCCTTCGTGCGGCGGTCTGTAAAGCGGATTTTGTGCGCCTGGCGAAGGCGCGTTTTTCATACGCCCCACCACGTGCATTTCACACGCCTTGCAGTCAAAGCGCAGCGTGAGTTTTTCGGCTCCGTTGACCAGTTGCAGCGGCTCGGCCTTGATCGTGCCCTGCACGCCGGTGACGCCTTTGGCCTGCTTCGGGCACAGGCTCAGGCTGAAGCGCACGCAGTGTTTGGTGATCATCAGGCTCACGTCGCCGTGCTCCTGGCCCGCTTCAAACGCTGGCGCGATCAGCTGCACACCATGGCGCTGATAAAAGGCGTGGGCGCTTTGGTTGAGCACGTTGCCAAGGTAACTCAGGGCGGTCTCGGGATACCGCGCTGGAGGCTCCAGCACTGCGGCACGCAACGGGCGTTGGTAGGCGGCAGCGCGCACTGCCTGCAACGCTGCCACCGCGTCGCGGCGCAGCGCGTTGAGCAATCGAGCGTGGTAGCAAAATATTGCTGAAAACGCCTGTAGAGCAGGTCAGACGTGCGTCAAGCGCTACAAATTCCGTAGCGCCAAGGCGCTCGATCTGCTGCTTTGCGCTGGCTTCCGTGGCAGCCAGCATCAGCCCCTGTGTGCCGCTGGTCGGCAGCAAAAGCGCACTCTGCGCTCGCGCTGTGGCCGTCTTCGTCGGTGAGCGTGAGGGTCAGCGAATCGGCGCCCAGGTGCAGCGCGGCCCAGAGCCCGATGCGCCGCACAGCGGATTTCTTTTCCAGCGCGCGCACCCAGTCCATGTCGCGATTGCGATTCACCTCGGTGCCACGGCGCAGGTCGGGCAGGGTGGCCAGCGCGTCCTTCGGAAAGACACGCCAGCGGTTGGCTTTGCCCGGCATGCGCTCGGCCCGGTTGATGGCCAGACCGGTGAGTTCCTTTTGCAGGTCGTAGTAGCACAGACCGTCGCCGTTGTGCAGCAGCGTGGCCGCATCGGCAAGCTCAAGCTCGACCCAGTTCGTGCCGACCTGTGTCACATGGCCGATGCTGCGCCCCGGGTTCTTCGGGCTGTCGAAGGCGCCGATGTCGTCCCTGCGGCCTTGCACAAAGTAGTCGGTAAATTCGCGGTTGAAGTTCTGGCTCGGATCGGGCGCGAAGGTCAGGGTCGTCGTGCCGCTCGATGCGCGCTGCAGCGGCATGGCCGAGTGCTCGCGCTGTTCGATCAGTTCGTCAAGTCGGCGCCGGTAGTGCGCCGTGATGTTCTTCACGTAGGCCAGGTCCTTGTAGCGGCCCTCGATCTTGAAGCTGCGAATCCCGGCGTCGACCAGCGCTGCCAGATTTGCGCTCTGGTTGTTGTCCTTCATCGACAGCACATGCTTGTCGTGCGCGACAAAGCGGCCGCGCTCGTCGATCACCTGATACGGCAGCCGACACGCCTGGCTGCATTCGCCGCGATTGGCGCTGCGCCCGGTCTGCGCCTGGCTGATGTAGCACTGCCCGCTGTAGGCCACGCACAGCGCGCCGTGGATAAAAAATTCGAGCTTGCACTGCGTCTGCGCACGAACAGCCCTGATCTGTTCGAGCGTCAGTTCGCGTGCCAGCACCAGTTGCGACAGTCCCACATCTTGCAGAAAACGCGCTTTCTGTGGCGTGCGGATGTCGCACTGTGTGCTCGCGTGCAACTGGATCGGCGGCAGATCGATCTGCAGCAGACCCATGTCCTGGATGATCAGCGCGTCCGCTCCCGCGTCGTACAACTGCCAGGCCAGCTTGCGCGCCGGTTCGAGTTCATCGTCGCGCAGGATCGTGTTGAGCGTGACAAAGATTGCGGCGTGGAACAGGTGCGCGTACCGGACCAGCCGCGCAATCTCGCGCACCGGGTTGTCGGCGCTGGAGCGCGCGCCAAAGGATGGGCCTCCGATGTAGACCGCGTCCGCGCCATGATTCACCGCTTCGATGCCGATGTCGGCGTCGCGCGCCGGGGCCAGAAGTTCGAGCTGATGATCGGGCGTTGCCATGGCCGTCGATTATCCCAGCGTCAATCGGTTATCGTTGCAGCCATGACCGAGCCGCCAATCCACGCCGCCAGCGCACGTCTTGAAGCGGTGGACGCGCTGCGCGGTTTTGCCATGCTGTGGATGACGGCCTACCACTTCTGCTTCGACCTGAATCAGTTTGGTTACCTGAAGCAGGACTTCTATGAGGCGCCGTTGTGGACCTGGCAGCGCACGCATGATCCTGAGTCTGTTCCTGTTCTGTGCCGGAATGGGCCAGGCGATCGCCGTGGCGAGGGGCCAGAGTTGGGCGCACTTCTGGCGGCGCTGGGCGCAGGTGCTGGGCTGCGCGCTGCTGGTCACGCTCGGGTCCTGGCTGATGTACCCGCAAAGCTTCATTTACTTTGGCGTGCTGCACGGGATGGCCGTGATGCTGATCCTTGCGCGCCTGAGCACGGCCCGGGCTGGCTGGTTGTGGGTCCTTGGTGGAATCCTAATTGCTACGAAAATCATAGCTGCTTACGCAATGGGCACGGGCGTTGCAGGCCAATTTGCCGATATTTTGAACAGCCGACAACTGAACTGGATCGGGCTCATCACGCGCAAACCGATCACCGAGGATTACGTTCCGCTTCTGCCGTGGCTCGGCGTCATGCTCTGGGGCGTGGCCGCTGGCGCCTGGCTGACTGGCCGCACGGCCGGGCCGCTGGCGTGGTCGGCGTCATCATGGCTTAAGCCGCTTGCGACGCTGGGGCGCTGGAGCCTGACCTATTACATGCTGCACCAACCCGTCATGATCGGCGCATTGATGGCCTTCGGTTGGTTGTTGCGGCGTTGACGTTGGTCGTGGGCGCCGAGCCTGGCCCATAGGCCCGCGCCTCATACTGCCAAATGCGCACAAATCGGCGCGAACCCACGCGGCGGGCCGAGTCTGGCCCATAGGCCCGCGCCTCATACTGCCAAATGCGCACAAATCGGCGCGGACCCATGGGCCAGGCTCGGCGGGGGCAATCCACCAGCAATGCAAGGCGGGGGTGGGGCAGATGTTGTGGGCGATTTCAAAAAGCGAAGCGTATGAGCCGCACGGCGTCTGCCCCGCCCGCGCCGATTCAGGCCCGATCATTGCGGGTGCCTGCCCGGTTGATGATGTTGCCTGTAGTATCATTTTTTTTTGTTAGCAACGACGGCAAAACACTGCCGGTTCCGGCGCGCCGACCAATCAAGCCAATTTATATCAAGAAGTTTCTCGAACTCGTTGAAGGAGCCTGAGACATGGGCAAACGTATTGACTATCCGTTCGAAATTCGACCGCTTTCGCCTGAGGAGGGTGGTGGTTTTCTCATTTCGTATCCTGATTTTTCGGATTGCCTGTCGGACGGTGAATCCGTGGAGGAGGCTCTGACGAACGGGAAGGACGCATTGAAATCCACCATCGCCGCACTTAAGGCAAAGGATTTGCCGATTCCCGCGCCCAACAGCGGGGGTGTTGCATCGGGCAAGTTCGTCGCTCGCGTTCCCAAGACCGTCCACGCCCGGCTGGCGACTCGCGCGAAGGTGGAGGGCGTGTCGCTCAATGCGCTGGTCTTGACCTTTATCGCCGAAGGCCTTGGTCGCAAAGAGCGGCGAGCATAGCCTGGCGCAATTGATGGCCTGCGGCTGGTTGCTGCGGCAGATGTTGTGGGCGTTTCAAGAGCCTGGGCCATGGGCCCACGCCATCTGGCCCCGATCAGTCCGGGCTTTCAACCCGGCGCTGGTTGCTGCGGCATTAGCCGTACGAGGTTGTGGTCTTGTCATGGCCTGGCAACTATTGCCTTTGACACTCTGTTACACCACCAATCAGACCTTGATTTATCGAGGAGACACGCGATGTCACAGCCTAGCGTTCCGTACGGAAGTCCGCAGCTACCCCCTGCTCACGGTGAAGGATTCGCGCTGCCCTGGGTCGAGCAGTTGGTCAGTCAAAGTGCCGAGCTCAACGCCGATCACAGCGTCATGTTGGAGCGACTCAATGCGCTGCTGCGCGCGCTCGGTTCGGGCGATCGCATGAGCGTCGGCCTGGCTTGCAGCTCGATGTCGGCCGAGGCGCGCGCGCACTTTGCGCACGAAGAAGAACTGATGCTCGCCAACGATTACCCGCAGCGCGAATTGCACACCGGTCAGCACGACGAATTGCTGCGCAACCTCGCGCGCATCAGCTACAAAGTGACGGCAGGCATGGGCTTCTGGTCACCGGCGAGTGAACTCTCGATGCTGGAACAGTGGTTTGTGCCGCACCTTCGCTACGCCGATCAGCACTTTGCCGATTTCGTGGCGGCCCGGCGCGCTGTTGAGACAGCCGCTAATCCGGACGGCTCAGGGCCCGCAGGAGGGCCGCAAACAGCTCCTCGGGACGGATCGGTTTGATCAGAAAGTCGGTCATGCCCGCGTCCATACACAGCGCCTTGTCTTCGGCAAAGGCATTGGCTGTCATGGCAATGATCGGCGTGTTGCGGTGGCCCCGTAGCTGGCGAATCTGCCGCGTTGCTTGCAGCCCGTTGACCTTGGGCATTTGCATATCCATCAGGATCGCAGCGTAGGGGGTCTTGCTGGCCATGGCCAGCGCCTGTGCGCCGTCCGCTGCGGTATCGGGCACCAGGTCGGCCCGTTGCAGCTGTAGCACGGTCACTTCGCGGTTGATTGGCTCGTCGTCAACGACCAAAATCTCATGACCGTAATAACGCTCGCGCAGCACTGCTTCGGCATCGATAGTCGTTGGCGCTGGCGCGACGGCGTGCGCTTCGAGCTTTTTGAGCTTGACGGTAAACCAGAACGTGCTGCCCGCGCCCGGCGTGCTGGTGGCGCCAACCGTGCCGCCCATCAGCTCGACCAGGCGCTTGGTGATGGCCAGCCCAAGGCCGCTGCCACCGTACTGGCGACTCAACGAACTGTCGGCCTGCTCAAAGGCGCCGAACAGCCGCGCCATGACTTCGGGCGCAATGCCAATGCCGGTATCCTGCACCTCAAAACGCAGCACCGCCGACTCCTCGCTTTCGCTTTGCTTGAGGCAGCGCAGCGTCACCGTGCCTTTGTCGGTGAATTTGATCGCGTTGCTGACGTAGTTGAGCAGCGCCTGTTCCAGCCGCGTCGGGTCGCCCTCAAGGTGGTACGGCAAGGGCGCAGCTTCGATCAGCAATTCAATACCGCTGGCGCGGGCGCGCTCGGCCACGACTGCGCAAACCTTGGCCAGCAGGTCGGCCACCACCACCGGCGCTTGCTCCAGCGTCAGCTTGCCGGCGTCGATCTTGGAGAGGTCGAGCACGTCGTTGATCACCGCCAGCAGGTGCATCGCCGAAGCGTCGATCACGTCCAGCCGCTTGGCTTGTGCGGGCGTGATGCCCTCCCTGCGCAGGATGCCTGCCATGCCGATGATGCCGTTCATCGGCGTGCGGATTTCGTGGCTCATGTTGGCCAGGAAAGCGCTTTTGGCAACGTTGGCAGCTTCGGCCTGAATTCTTGCTCGCATGAGCAACTGATTGGCCGCTTCAAGCTCGGCCGTGCGTTGCCGAACCCGCTGTTCCAGGTGCGTATTGAGCTCCTCGATCTGCGCTTGTGCTGCCTTGCGCGCGCTGATATCGGTCAGCACCAGGCGAAGCCCGGCGCCGTTGTGGCTAGCGCCGGGCCGCCACAACCCTCGGCATGGAGCAATGCGGCAAATACCGAGCCGTCGCCGCGGCGCAGGCTCAGTTCCACGCTACCATTGCCGTCCGTTCCTTTCAGGCGTATGAACAAGGCCCATCCAATCCGACTCGTGTTCGGCAATGACCAGGGAGGTAAAACTGCGTTGCAGCAACTGCTTGCGTTCCTTGCCCAGCAGCGTGGCCGCGGTGAGGTTGATCTGCTCGATCATGCCGTCGGCGTTCAGCGTGAGATAACCCACCGGGGCGAATTCATACAGATCGACGTAGCGGTCGCGCGAATCCTCCAGCGCACTCTGCGCCGCGCGCAAAGCTTCGTTTTGCATCTCCAGTTCGATCTGATGCACACGCAGTTCGTGCAGCAAGACCTCGGTCGAGGGCGCGCCAGTCTGGGCCACGCCACGGCTGGCCAGCTCGGACTCGGCGTCGATGCGCATCGAGCGCTGCTAGCGTGCTTCTTTTCGTCGGTGGATGAATTCATGGTGTTGCAAGGCTACAAAAATCGAATCGCATTGCGTCCGGCCTCTTTGGCACGGTACATGGCCGCGTCGGCACATTTAAGGATCTGAGTCTGGCTGGCTTCATGGTTCAGGAACAAGGCCACGCCGATGCTGGCCGAACAATGATGTTGCACCGCAATGCCCGCCTGAGCCCCCTCGGTCAGCGTCAATCGATACGGCGTGGCCAGGCTGGCGCGGACTTTCTCTGCCACTTCACTGGCTTGCCGGGCCGACTCTGTCGGGTCGGTGTTTAGCTCGCCGAGCAGCACCACAAACTCATCGCCGCCAACCCGCGCTACCGTGTCGATCTCACGTACACACTCGATCAAGCGCCGAGCCACTTCGATCAACAACAAATCACCCGCATGGTGCCCGTGCGCGTCGTTCAGTGGCTTGAAGTTGTCCAGGTCGAGCATCATCAAAGCGCCATAGTTGCCGCTGCGCTTGCTCGCCGACATCGTTTGGTTCAGGCGGTCAAACAACAGGCGGCGGTTCGGCAGGACCGTGAGTGCGTCGTGGAAGGCGAGTTCACGCACCTGGTCTTCGAGTTGTTTGTGCTCGGTGACGTCGCGCGTGACGCTGAGCATCGAGATGATGTTGCCGTCGGAATCGCGCAGCGGCACTGCGTGCGATTCCAGCCACCGATGCGTCCCTTTCAGGCCCACAAGCTCGAACGTCAGAACGCCAGGTTTGCCGCGGAATACATCCTGCGTCAGCGCATCGAAGGCATCGCGGCAAGACGGTGTGACCAGGCTTGTCACCGACTGGCCAATGACCTGATCGAGGTCATCGGCCTCGATCATGTTCAGCCCGGCACGATTCATCTGCAGCAGGCAGCCGTCGGAGTCGAGCTGTTTCACGCACTCAGGCTCGGTCTCGATAATGGTGCTGAGTTCGAGTTCTCTTTGCCTGAGTCTTCTTTCGACCGTCTTGAGCTCGGTGATGTCGGTGATGGCGATACGCAGCAACTGCAACGCTTCAGGGCTTGCGCTGAGCATGTCGATCCGGGCGTCAAACGCCGTGCCGTCTGCACGTTGCAGCACCAGTTCGACGCTGCCCCTTCGGTCGCCACTTTTCGCGTTCAGAACCAGTTGATGCCAGCGATCCTGGTCCTGCGCGACGACCCACGCCGCAAAGCGCCTTTTAAGCAGCTTGTTGCGCTCCTGTTGCAGCAGCTTGGTCGCGGTGAGGTTGATCTGCTCGATCAGGCCGTCGCCGGTGAGCGTGAGGTAACCAACCGGGGCGAATTCATACAGATCGAGGTAGCGGTCGCGCGATTCTTCCAACGCAATCTGCGCCGCGCGTAAAGCCTCATTCTGCATTTCCAATTCGATCTGATGCACTTGCAGTTCGTGCAGTAATACGTCGCTCGGGCTCGCCGCCGTCTGGGCCGCCGGATGACTGGCCAGCTCGGCCTCGGCGTCGGCGCGCATCAGCGCCGCTGAGAGTCTGGTTTCGTCGACGGACGGATTCACGGTTTTGCAACCTGAAAAAATGAAATCGCGTTGTGCAGTGCGTCGCCATCGCCAGGGCATTTGGGGTAATATGTTTGAATGATATTTCTGGAAGAATAAGCAGAAAAATGCCGACAATCAGCATGTTTTATGGAATCCTGGTGGCTATCCTGTTCGAGGACAACGAGCGCCACAATTTGCCGCATATTCATGTCCGGTACTCGGGCAGCAATGCGTCCATTGCGATCGAAGATGGCCACGTGCTGGCTGGAACTTTTCCGCCGAGGCAGTTGAAGATGGTGCAGGCGTGGATTGAAATCCACAAAGACGAGTTGTTCGCCGATTGGGAACTTGCAGTGGCCGGCGAACAGCCCTTCCGTATTGCGCCATTGCAATAAGGGCGACAACGATGCAAGCCCTGCTCGATGTCGTGACCGTCGTGGTCAAACCGGATTACCTGCTCCATCTTGAATTTGAGAATGGTGAAAAGCGCATCTTCGATATGTCGCCGTATATGGACAAGAAACCTTTTGTGCAACTGAAAGGTTCGCCACTGTTTGCCATGGCTTTTGTTGATTACGGTACGGTCGTTTGGCCGGGCGATATCGATATCGCGCCTGAAACGCTTTACGATCGATCGCGCCCGGCATAACTGATCAAATTGCAAATCCGGCCTTGCGTCGATCCGCATCGACGCCGGTGACTGTTCTTTATCGTCGACGGACGGATTCACGGTTTTTCCAGTGGCTCAACCGCCACCATCGCCAGCAGGATCAACTCGGTGTCGCCCCGCGCGGTCACAATCCGGCGCGCATTGAGCACCATGCGACGTGGGCCCAGGTCGGGGAAGTCGTGTTCCACCACGTAGCCATCGAGTACCTGCTGCTGCGGCAGAAGGTCTTCGAGCAGTTGGCGCAAGGCCGGGATGTTCCACTGGCCGTTGCCCAGTTCGTAAATCTTGCGCCCCACGGTGTTCTCTGGCGTGACCCGGAAATGCTGGTAAAAAGACCAGCCAGCGGAGACCACCTGCAACTTGGCGTCGAGCACGATCAGCGGCTCGCGGACTGTGTTGACAATGCCTTCGGCCAGTTCCCGCGCCAATTGGGTCCTTACCTGCAAAGTCCTCGCCAGTTCCGCCGTGGTGCGCTGCGCCACCTCACTGGCGAGCTTGAAGTCGGTCACCGGGGTAAAGGTCAGCACCACGCCGGCAATCTCGCTATCGAGCGTGCGATACGGCTGCATGCGCGCCAGGTACCAGGCGCCGTCTGCGGTGCGCACTTCACGCTCGCGCGGGATCAGCGTGTCGTGCACGGTCTGTAGCTCGGCGATCAGGTCCACGCCCGCCATATTTGACTTGATATCAGCCAGTGGGCGCCCAATGTCGGAAGCGATCAGCGGGTAAATCTTCAGCACCACCGGCGTAAAGCGGCGCACCGCCAGTTTGCGGTCGAGGAACAGGGTGCCGGTACTGCTGCTGTCGAGCAGGTTCTTCATGTCGTTCTGCATGTCGCCCATTTGCTCGATCTTGGAGTTCAGCTCGGAGTTGACCGTGACCATTTCTTCATTCAGCGACTGCAACTCTTCCTTGGATGTCTTCAGTTCTTCGTTGGAGGATTGCAGTTCCTCGTTGGAGGATTGCAGTTCCTCGTTGGAGGACTGTAATTCTTCGTTGGTGGATTTGAGTTCTTCCGTGAACGCCTGCTGCTCTTCGGTGGTGGCCTGCTGGCTCTCCCTGGCATAAGCGAGTTCGCGCTCGAGTTGCACGGCGCGCTGCGGGTCGGCCGGCCCAGAGGCGCTGGTGCCGCGTTTGCGTTTGGCACTCGGTTTGACCGGCTCAGCCACGTCCTGAAAGCTCAGCAGCATATGGTCGGCGGGTTCGCCGCCCGGCACACCCGCTTGAGCCGGCAGCCGACGCACGCTCAAATGCACGCCCGAGAAACTGCCATTGGTCTTGACCGAGATTTGCCGTTCCAGCGTCGGCGCGCCCTGGGCCGGGGGATTGAGAAAGATGCTGCGCAGGTCGAGTTGCAGGCCCTCACGGCCCATCTCGACGACGTTGAGCGTGGCCTGCCCGGGCGCCGCGCGCAGGTAGCGGCCGGTGTCGCCGTAGACGTAAAGGATGTTGCCCTTGAGGTCGGTGAGGACCGAGGCTGGCGCATAGGACTGCAGCAGCAGGCGCCGGGTCAATTCGTCAAAGTTGGGTTCCTTGGCTTTTTTCATGGGGGTCTCGGGCGCTTTGGCGTGGCGGTCGGCGGCCCAGGCCGTAACGCTGAGCACCTGAGCGGGGGCGGCAGCGCCCGAGTGCACGGCGCGGTAAAACTTCCACTTGCGATCGAGTGCGGTAAACAGATCGGGCTGGTTGGTGATGCTCTCCGAGGTCGACAGAAACAACACCCCGCCAGGTTTGAGCGCGTAGTGAAAGGTGGGGATCAGGCGGTTTTGCTGCTCGGGTTCGAGATAAATCAGCAGGTTGCGGCAACTCAGCAGGTCAAGCCGGGTAAATGGCGGGTCCTTGATGACGCTCTGCACGGCAAACACCACCAGGTCGCGCACCTCCTTCTTGACCTTGTAGCCAGCCTCGTCTTTGGTGAAGAAGCGGCGCAGGCGCTCGGGCGTGACATCCTGCCCGATATTGGGTGGATAGCGGCCGGCTCGCGCTGTGGCAATGGCCTCGTCGTCGAGATCGGTGGCATAGATCTGGATATTGAATGGTTCTTCGTGTCCGTCCCTGATCGCCTCTTGCAACTCCAGCAGCAGCATGGCAATCGAGTAGGCTTCTTCGCCGCTGGCGCAGCCTGCCACCCAGACCCGCAGCTGGTAGCCGGGCGGCTTGTCCGCCAGCAGCGCCGGCAAAATGGTGTCTTTCAGCGCAACGAAGGCGCTGGGGTCGCGAAAGAAGCTGGTGACGTTGATCAGCATTTCCCGAAACAGCTTCTGCGTCTCCAGGGGATTGTCCTTGAGAAAGCGCGCATAGACCGCCATATCCTCAATGTCTTGCTGCGCCATGCGCCGCTCGATGCGCCGCCCGATCGTGCTCTTCTTGTACAGCGAGAAGTCGTGCCCGGTGCTGGCGCGCAGTTGCAGCAGGATCTGGTTCATGCCGCTTTGAACCTTCGGCGCGGCGAGGCTGGGCACACGCTGGCGGTAGACCGCACTGCGGGCCACCTCGAGCAGCATTGCGGGCATCTGCTCCACCGGCAGGATATGGGTGGCGTAACCGGCGCCAATCGCGCTTTGCGGCATGCCCTGGTATTTGGCGGTGGCGGGTTCCTGCACCATGCACACGCCGCCAGCACCGAGGATGGCGCGCAGGCCCAGCGTGCCGTCGGTGGCGGTGCCAGACAGGATGATGCCAATGGCACGTTCTGCCTGATCCTCGGCCAGCGAGCGCAGGAAGGCGTCGATCGGCATGCGCTGCCCGCGTACCAGTTCCGGCACCGAGAGTTGCAATACGCCGCCGAGAATGGCCATCTCGCGGTTCGGCGGGATGACGTAGACGTGGTTCGGCTCGACGGCAACCTGATCGAGCGCCTGCGGCACCGGCATCTTTGTGCAGCGTTGCAGGATTTCGGTCAGCAGGCTTTCATGGTCGGGATCGAGGTGCGGCACCAGCACAAAGGACATCCCGGTATCGGTCGGGCAGGCGCGAAAGAAGTTCTCAAAGGCTTCCAGCCCGCCAGCGGAGGCGCCGATGCCGACGATCGGGAAACTGGGGGTAACCGCTGCCAGTACTGGTGCTTGCGCTACTGTCGCGAGCGGATCGGCCTTTTTGGCGCGCGTTCTGGTGGCCACGAAAATCCCTTCTTCAAGTATGGATACCCAGCCGATGCATGTTACTCCGATCGACCGCGGTGCGCCTGTTTTTCCGCTGGCGGCGCAAAACTACAATGATCGTCGGGCTTGCCCATGAAACGCCGACCCGACAGGGCCAGTTGCAAGGAGATTCAAATGCTAAAGCTGATCAAAAGAATGGCTGTTGGTTTGCTGGTGTTGCTGGTTCTGGCCACACTCGGGGGCTACTACATGCTGCGGGCGTCCGGCCAGCCCCAGATTGACGGCAGCATGCAACTGCCGGGGCTGAGCGCGCCGGTGACGGTGACGCGTGACGAGTTGGGCACACCGTATATTTTTGCCTCCAACACACCGGATCTGATTCGTGCGCAGGGCTTTGTGACGGCGCAGAACCGGTTGTTCCAGATGGAGTTGTTCCGCGCCACCTGGCGCGGCGAACTGGCACAGACCTTTGGTGCCGACGCGCTGCCCAGCGATATCCGCATGCGTGTGCTCGGAATTCGCCGCAACGGCGAGATGCACGCAGCCAGGCTCGACGCCGAATCGCGCGCGCTGCTGCAATACTATGTGGACGGTGTCAATGCCTATGTCAGCGCGCATGCGGGTGATCACCCGATCGAGCTCAAGATCGCGGGTCTTGCGCCACGTGCCTGGGATGTTGCCGACCTGGTTGCGCTGGTTCATTTTGTGCATTACACGCACGCCACGAACTTCAAGGCCGAAGTGATCGCACAGGAACTGATCGACAAGCTCGGGCTGGAGCGCGCCAGAGAGATCTTTCCGCTGACGATCAATCCGGACTGGAAGACGGCTGCGGCTGTGGGCGCCGCGGCGGTTACGACGCCGGACCAGGTGGCGCAACTGAACCTTCACTGGCGTGAGCTCTCCATCGCGCCCGATACGCTCAATCACCAGGGCCTGGGTTCGAACAACTGGGCCGTGGGCCCGTCGCGCACCGGCTCGGGTAAAGCGATGGTCTCGAACGACCCGCATCTGGACAGCCGGATCCTGCCCGGAACCTGGCACCCGGTTGGCCTGTTCACGCCGGACATCCAGGCGGTGGGCGCGGCGCTGCCGGGTATGCCCGGCATTCTGGTGGGGCGCACCAAGCACGTGGCCTTCGGCGTCACCAATGCGTACGGCGACGTGCAGGATCTATACGTGGAGACGATCGATCCGGCCGACCCCGGGCGTTACATGGACGGCGGCAAGGGCGTGCCGTTTCGGGTTGTCACCGAAATCATCCGGATCAAGGACAAGGCGGCCGCGGGTGGCGTGCGCGAGCACGCTTTGAAAATCCGCTTTACCAAACACGGTCCCATCATCAGCGACCACGCCGGACTGGGCCCGAAGGGCGACAAGCTGCTGGCGCTGCGCTCGACCGACGCCGAAGTGCTGGCGCCCAGGCTCGGCGTTGAAGGATTGCTCGGCGCACCCGATGCTGCGGCCTTTGACCGCGAAGTGCAGAAGATCGATCTGATGTTGTTCAATTTTGTCTTTGCCGACGATCAGGGCACGATCGCGCACCGTGCCAGCGGCGCGGTGCCGATCAGAAGTGGCGCCGACGGTGGCTTCCCGCGCCTGCCACCGAGCGATGGCAGCGACGACTGGATCGGCTTCATTCCCAAGGACCGGATGCCGGGCATGCTCAATCCGCCACGCGCCTGGGTCGGCACCGCCAACAACGATACGCGCCCCGACGCCTACCCCTGGTATTACACCAACCATGTGTCGCCGAACTATCGCTACCAGCGCATGGCGCAGGTGCTGGGCCAGGCACAGAAGATGACGGTCGAGGACGACTGGAAGCTGATGCAGGACAACCGCAATCTGCAAAGCGATGCGCTGCGCCCAGCCATCGTGGCGGCATTGAAAACCGTTCCCGAGCAACGCGACCTGGCCGAAATTCTCGACAAATGGAACGGCGTGGACGACGCAAACTCGCCCGCGCCGCTGATCTACCAGGCGTTGTACCGCGAAATCGCACGCGGCACGTTCGCCGACAAGCTCGGCGAGGAGCTGACCGCCGACATGCTTTCGACCTGGTACTTCTGGCAGCAGCGCTTTGACCAGTTGCTGGCGAGCCCGGATTCAGTCTGGTTTGACGATGTCCGGACCAAGGACCGCAAGGAAACGCTTGCCGACGTGATTCGTGGTGCAGCCCCGCGTGCGCGTGCCCAAGTCGAGGCGCTGCAGGGCAAGGACGTGGCGGCGTGGAGGTGGGGCAAGGCGCATACCCTGCGCTTTGTCAGTCCGCTGCGGCGCAATGGCGCCGGGCAGGAGTTGCTGGGTGGTTTTACCGTGCAGCGCGCTGGCAGTGGCGAGACCTTGCAGCGCGGTGTGTACGACTTTCAGAAGCCTTACGACGCGCTGTACACGCAGTCGATGCAAATGGTCGCCGACCTCGGTGACCCCGACAAGATCGAGGCGATTCTTGCCGGCGGCGTCACCGAGCGCCATTTCCAACCGCACCAGAACGATCAGGCCAAGCTCTGGGCCGCCGGGGAGCGGCGTGCCTGGTGGTTCAACCCGGAGCAGGCCCGCGCCCACGCCAAGTCCACGCAACTGCTCTCGCCGCGCTAGTCGCCATGACGACTGTGCTATTGGCTGTCATTGCGAGCGAAGCGTGGCAATCCATGGCTTTTATGGGTCACGATGGATTGCCGCGTCGCGTTCGCTCCTCGCAATGACGATTCGGACATCGGCGATGTCCCTGCGCTAGTCGCAATGACGACTGTGCTATTGGCTGTCATTGCGAGCGAAGCGTGGCAATCCATGGCTTTTATGGGTCACGATGGATTGCCGCGTCGCGTTCGCTCCTCGCAATGACGATTCGGACATCGGCGATGTCCCTGCGCTAGTCGCAATGACGACTGTGCTATTGGCTGTCATTGCGAGCGAAGCGTGGCAATCCATGGCTTTTATGGGTCACGATGGATTGCCGCGTCGCGTTCGCTCCTCGCAATGACGATTCGGACATCGGCGATGTCCCTGCGCTAGTCGCAATGACGACTGTGCTATTGGCTGTCATTGCGAGCGAAGCGTGGCAATCCATGGCTTTTATGGGTCACGATGGATTGCCGCGTCGCGTTCGCTCCTCGCAATGACGATTCGGACATCGGCGATGTCCCTGCGCTAGTCGCAATGACGATTCGGTCATCGCGAATTCCGCAAAGGGCAAGAACT
>CAWJOT010000008.1:0-49490 GCA_963844495.1 uncultured Pseudomonadota bacterium | reverse complement strand
GGTAATTGCACGATCAGCCCGAGCGCTGCGTCATGGGTCGCGGGCAGTGCTGTGCCCGCAGGTGCGGTGGTGACCTGTATCGTCTCGGGCACGCCCACGACGGCGGGATCGAGCTCCATCACCGGGACCACTGGCGCGACGGGCGACACAAACAGTGCAAACAACATAGAGACAATCTTGATCGGCACGTCTGCCGTACCAACGCCGATTCCGACGCTTTCGCAGTGGGGAATGCTCTTGCTCTCGGGTCTGATGGCGTTGTTTGGCCTGATGCGGTTGCGTCGCCGAAATTACTGAACGTGGATCACGTGCCCACGCCGGGCGAGGCGCACGCGATGTTTACTTTCAAAGCGAACGACCGAGCATTTCGCGGTAGTCGTCCGCGGTGGCGATGCGCGGATTGGTCTTGTGGCAATGGTCGCGCATGGCGCCATCAATGATCCGATCAAACCAATCCACTTGCACACCCATCGCTGCCAGGCCGCTGGGCAAGCCCAGCCGGGCATTCATGTCCTTGACGGCGTTTCCAATGTCAGACACGCCGCTCAACCCCATGGCATGGGCCATACGTTCAAGACGACGCTCCGATCTAATTGATTCTGTACTTGAATTAAACGAAATCACCGCCGGCAGAAACATAGCGTTGAGTGTGCCGTGATGCAGGCGCGGATCCACCCCCCCCAAGCTGTGGCTCAGCGAATGTACACAACCGAGACCTTTCTGAAAGGCCATAGCTCCCTGCATGGAAGCGCTCATCATGTTCAATCGGGCCTCACGGTCGCTACCATCCTTGGTGGCCCTCTCGATAAAGCCCCAACCGCGAGCCAATCCATCCAAGGCTATCCCGTCTGCCGGCGGGTTGAACGCGGGGGCCATAAACGTCTCCATGCAATGCGCGATCGCGTCCATGCCGGTAGCGGCCGTTAAGAGGGCTGGTAGCCCGAGCGTGAGTTCCGGGTCGCAAATGGCAGTTTTCGGAACAAGATGCCAAGAATGAAAGCCGAGTTTGCGGTGATCATCCACGATAACAATCGCGCCGCGCGCCACCTCGCTGCCGGTGCCGCTGGTCGTGGGTACCGCAATCAGTGGTGCCACGCGCTCCGTGATGCGAGGTGATCCCCCTTCAATTGTCGCGTAATGAGTCAACGGCCCTTCGTGGGTTGCCGCAATTGCCACACCTTTGGCGCAATCGATCGCAGAGCCACCCCCGACGGCAATCAGGCCATCACATTGACCCGCCTTGAAGACAGCGACGGCTGCCCGCACGGCCGCCTCGGTGGGGTTGGAAGGCGTCTGATCAAACACAGCTAGGGGCAGGCCTGGCAGGTTATCGATGGCCTTCTGCAGGATTCCGGCGGCCTTGACCCCGGGGTCTGTAACGATAAGTGGGCGAGTGATACCGACTCTCTCACATTCTTGCTTGAGCAGTTTGATGGCGCCGAATTCGAACTGGATTTGAGTCACGTAGTAGATAAGTGCCATGATGTCGGACGGTGTAGGATGAAAACCGCACTTTAACAAGAACCGCCCTAACGATGACTGAACCTACGCGACAGGACTTCCGATTTTCACACCGCCTGCGGGTGCGCTGGGCCGAAATCGACATGCAGAAGATTGTGTTCAACGCGCACTATCTGATGTACTTTGATACCGCGATCGCCGACTATTGGCGCGCGCTGGCCCTGCCCTACGATGTAACCATGCAAAGTTTGGATGGTGACTTGTACGTCAAGAAGGCTACCGTTGAATACCATGCGTCGGCCCGAATTGATGATCAGCTTGACGTGGCGCTGCGATGCGCCCGCATAGGTTCCTCATCGGTCATTTTCACGGGAGCGATATTTCGTGGTGAGGAAAACCTTGTCGGGGGGGAGTTGATCTACGTTTTTGCGGATCCGTCAACGCAAAAGTCAAAACCACTGCCAATTTCGCTGCGCGAAATCATGCTTGGCTATGAAGCGGCCGAATCGATGATTCAGGTGGAACTCGGGGATTGGTCGGCTCTTGGCCATGAGATTGCTGTCCTGCGCCAGGCAGTGCTTTTCGACGAACCGCGTATCGCGGCGGATTTGAAGTTCGATGAAGCGGACCACGAGGCCATCCACGCGCTCGTGCGCAACCGTTTGGGGTTGCCAGTTGCCAGTGGGCGCCTGGTGCTTCATGCACCCGGCGTGGGCCGTATCGGACACTTGGCGGTTACCGGTGTGTTGCGTGGGTCCGGCCTGGGTCAGTCAGTGTTGGACGCTTTGCTACAGGCCGCAGCGAAGCGCGGCGACCGCGAAGTGATCCTGCGCGCCCGGCGCACGACTCAAGGTTTTTTTGCAAGGGTCGGCTTTGTTGCGCGCGGCGAGCCGCTTGAAGAGGTCGATCTTTCCTACGTCGAAATGACGCGAGGGCTTTGAGCGTAGAACAGGCCAGCCACGGGGCAATCGGTGACCGGTGGCCTAAGGCTTGTCGCGGCCCACTCGGTTGACCTGCAACGCAGCGTCGCGCGACGTTGTTCAGAATAAAAGTATCAGAGATCGGCCAGCAGCGGGTAGGGTGGTGGCGTCACGGTCAGAGCCGGCCCATCGACGGAGCGCAAATGCAGGTTCCCCGAATCCGCAGCCGCGACTTGCATCGAGATGATCGCATCAAAACCGCCGAGTGGTGACTCGGCGGTCTGTGCAACGGTGCCGCAGGGCTGCGCTTGATCGGCGAGCTCAAACAATTCCTCGCCGGCTCGCATGGGCTCCTTCGAATGTGCCAGATAGGCTCGACGTTTGAGGCTGCCACGAAACTGGCTCCTTGCAACCACTTCTTGGCCCGGGTAACAACCTTTCTTGAAGCTAACGCCACCGACCGATTCGTAGTTCAGCATTTGCGGTACAAAAACTCCCACGATAGGCGTGCTGATCATCGCAACGCCGCTGCGGACCTCGCCCCAAGCCCAAGCCAGCTGACTCAGCGCGACAACATGGGGTGGGGCTTCGGAAGCAGGAGCCACCCACAGCGCGCGTTGTACGCCATCAGCGCTGGGCAGAGTCAAGACCGATGCGCGGCCAATCTCGAGCCGGGACCACGCCGGATCCAGAGTGCCCGCAGTGGATTCAATAGCTTCACCAGCCAATCCATACAAGGCGAAATCCTCGCTGGCATCGGTCAGCCTGACCTTTGTCCTCAATATGAACATCGACATCCGTTTGACGGTGTCAACCAGCAGGTCCTTGCTGCAAACGAGCAAGATCTCATCCTGATTAACCCTGAGCGCATAAAAGCTGGCCAGCATGCGGCCCTTTGCATTGCAATAGGCGGCCAGCCTTGCCTGTGAGGGCCCAAGCGCCGTGAAGTCCTGCGTCAATTGGCCGTGAAGAAAGCTCGTGGCTTCAGCCCCCTGGACCCGGATTACACCGAAATGCGCCAAAGGGGCGGCACCATTGAGTTTCATTTTCATGGTGTGAATTATCATCCTGACCTGATTTCATGGAAGGTGGTAGGGGGGTGCGTCGAGTTTTCTTTTTGTCTCTGGGTCTCTTTGCAGTGCTCACTGGAACGATCCTGTGGTGGCTCAATCAGGAATTGACCATGAACGCCCAGTCGGTGGATCTGTCGGTGGAGCCGGGGATGTCGGTGCGCGGCGTGTCCCAACTGGTCAGTGACGCTGGGGTGGAGGTCAACCCGGTCCTGCTCTACTGGTGGTTTCGCCTGTCTGGGCAGGACCGGAAGATTCGGGCAGGTAGCTACGAGATCGAGCGAGGTACCTCGCCGCGAAGTTTGTTGCGCAAGCTGGTGCAGGGCGAAGAAGCGCTGCGTGCGGTAACCCTCGTCGAAGGCTGGACATTCCGACAGGTTCGCGAGGCGCTCCTAAAAGCGGAGCAACTCGTGCCCGAATCCAAAGACCTGCCAGACTATTTGATCATGAAGGTTATCGGAAAGCCAGGCACCGCCCCGGAGGGCAGGTTTTTTCCGGATACCTACACTTATGCCAAAGGTACGAGCGACATGGCGGTGTTGCAGCGAGCGATGCGCGCCATGGACAAGCAGCTCGATGCAGCCTGGGGCCAACGCGTGGCCGACACGCCGTTGCAATCACCGCAACAGGCCCTGATACTGGCCAGCCTGATTGAAAAGGAGACCGGTCGTGCCAGTGACCGCCAATTGATCGCAGGTGTCTTCACGAACAGGTTGCGCCTGGCAATGATGTTGCAGTCCGATCCGAGCGTGATATACGGGCTGGGGGCAGGCTTCGACGGCGACCTGCGCCGCGGCGATCTTCAGAAAGACACCCCGTGGAACACCTATACGCGTGCCGGATTACCTGCCACACCAATCGCCATGCCGGGGCGCGCTTCGCTGTTGGCAGCGGTGCGTCCGGCGGCAACATCGGCGCTGTATTTTGTTGCCCGTGGCGACGGTAGCAGCGAGTTCAGCACGAGTCTGCAAGAGCACAATCGGGCAGTTAACAAATATCAGCGCGGACAATGACCCAAATGAGCGGTTTATTTATTACTTTCGAAGGTATCGACGGCGCGGGGAAGTCGACCCATGTCGAGACGCTTGCTCAGGTCTTTCGAGGCCAGGGCCGAGAGGTGACCGTCACTCGGGAGCCCGGGGGCACACCGCTTGCTGAGCGTTTGCGCGCAATGATCCTGAACGACCCCATGGACGCGATGACCGAGGCGTTGCTGGTTTTTGCTGCGCGGCGTGACCACCTGCGACAGGTGGTCGAGCCTGCACTCGCGCGCGGAGAAGTCTTGCTGTGCGACCGATTCACGGACGCAACCTTCGCCTACCAGGGAGGCGGACGCGGGTTCGATCTGGAAGTGCTTTCTTTTCTGGAGCGTACGGTGCAGACGGCAAGGGGCCTTGGGGCCGATTTTGTTCGACAACCGGACTTGACGCTATGGTTTGACCTGGATGCTGAAATCGCCGCACAGCGCTTGACCGGGGCACGACTTCCCGACAAGTTTGAAGCCCAACCCGTGGAGTTTTTCCGGCGTGTATCGAATGGCTATTCGCAACGGATGTTGCAGAGTCCCGTTCGTTTTGCGCGCCTTGATGCCAGTCACTCGCGCGAAATGGTCTGGCAAGCTGTCCTTGACGCGATCCGTGCCAAAGGCTGGCTACTGTGACCAACGCGGTGGCCCCTTGGATCGCGGCTCAGGCGACGCAACTGTTGGCGCAGCGCGGACACGCCTGGTTGCTGGCTGGTCCGTCAGGACTGGGGCAATACGGACTTGCGCTGGCACTTGTTCGCGCCTGGCTGTGCGAGCAGCCATCCGCGCCAGGGGCGTGCGGGACCTGCGGCAGTTGCCACGCCGTGAACGTGCGTACCCATGCTGACCTGTGCGTGCTCATGCCAGAGACCTATTCGCTCGAGTTCGGATGGCCCTTGGGAGAGAAGGCGCAGTCCGATATTGATGACAAAAAGAGGAAGCCCAGCAGGGAAATCAGGGTCGACGCCATGCGCGACGCCTTGGAATTTGCGCAGCGCACCAGCGCCCGAGGGCGGGGCAAGGCGGTTCTCATATTTCCGGCGGAACGAATGAACGCCGTAAGCGCGAATACCTTGCTAAAGACACTGGAGGAGCCGCCCGGGGACGTGAAGTTTGTGCTGGCAAGCGAGGCGGCCCACGAACTGCTGCCGACCGTTCGCAGCCGATGCCAGGGACACACCATGACGTGGCCGGCAAAGCAGGCTGCGCTGGCGTGGCTCGAAGGCGCAGGCATGGCCGGCAACGAGGCCAGCGTCATGCTCGATGCCGCCGGGGGACGCCCGGAAGATGCGCTGCGGCTCGCAGGTTCGGGACTCTCGGCCAAGGACTGGGCTGGACTGCCCGAGGCCATGGCGCGCGGCGATATCACTGTTGTCAAGGACTGGTCGCCCTCACAGGCACTCGACGCCATGCACAAGCTTTGTCACGACATGCTCGCGGTGAAGGTTGGCGCCCGGCCGAGATTTTTCGCCTCCGTGGACCTGCCATCAGGGGGTTGTGTTGACAGTCTGACGACCTGGTTCAAGGTGCTGGCTTGCACCTCACGTAACATTGAACACCCATGGAATGGTGGTTTGCTGCTTGAAACTCTTGTGAGCCAGGCCCAACTCGCCCTAAACTTGAGGCATTAGGCACGACCCATGAACAATTCAGCGCCATCAACTGCACGGCCCAGCGTCATTCAACTGGCCATCAAGGAAAAGTCTGCTCTTTACGCGGCGTACATTCCGTTGCTCGCAACCGGTGGTGTCTTTATTCCTACCTCACGCGAGTACAAACTTGGCGATGATGTTTACGTCTTGCTTTCGCTGCCCGATGATCCACAGCGCTACCCGGTCGCAGGCAAGGTTGCATGGGTGACTCCTGCCAAGGCGGCCAACAATCGCACCCAAGGCATCGGTATTCTCTTTCCGTCCGATGAGAAATCGCGCACCCTCAGGCTCAAGATTGAAGAACTGCTGGGCGTACACATGGCCTCGGACCGGCCGACGCAAACCATTTAGTCGGTCTGACCGGCCGGTGGACCGTTCGCGGCTGCATCGGGTTAAGCATGTTCACTGATTCGCACTGCCACCTAAGTTTTCCGGAGCTTGCCTCGCATTTGCCGGAGATCCGTCAGTCCATGGCGGCGGCGAGGGTTGACCGCGCCCTGTGCATCTGCACAACACTTGAAGAGTTTTCCACAGTTCACGACTTGGCCACCACCTGTGGCGAATTTTGGGCAACCGCTGGGGTACATCCGGACAACGAGGGAGTGACTGAGCCAAGCCTTGACAATTTGCTGCTGCTTGGGAGCAAGCCCCGCGTCGTGGGCATCGGCGAGACTGGTCTGGATTACTATCGCCTGGGCGGGCGCAGCGTGGGCGATCTGGCCTGGCAGCGTGATCGGTTCCGCACGCATATCCGCGCTGCCCGCCAACTTGGGCTGCCCTTGGTGGTTCACACGCGTGCCGCGGCTGACGATACGCTGGCGATCCTGCGGCAGGAGGGCGAAGATGGCAGTGCTGGTAGCGTCGGCGGGGTCTTTCACTGTTTCACGGAATCAATGGCGGTTGCACGATACGCCTTGGACCTGGGCTTCTTCATCTCGTTTTCCGGGATTTTGACGTTCAAAAATGCCCATGAGTTGCGTGCTGTGGCCCGGTTCGTGCCGCGTGATCGTATGCTGATCGAAACCGACAGCCCTTATCTTGCACCGGCGCCACACCGTGGAAAGGTAAACAATCCGTCGTTTGTCCCGCATGTTGCGGCCTGCCTGGCCGAACTCAGGCACTGCAGCGCCGACGAGATCGGTGAAGTCACGAGTTTCAATTTTGAGACCCTGTTCAAACGGGTGCTATTGTGACAACGAGTTGCTTTTTAAACATAATGCATTACTTTAGAATAATTCTGTATCTTATTGTTTTAACAACGTATTCAGTCGGTAATTGTGGATCCTACGATGATTATTTTTCTGCCATACGAGTGGACGATGTTGGGACTGTCAAAACGTTGTTGGGCCGTGGATTTGACGTAAATACTGTGGATTCGGTCGGCGAGACCGGCCTGCTAATAGCGGTTCGACAGAACTCGCTCAAGGTTGCGGAATTGCTTGCGGGTTGGCCACAAACCAGCGTTGAAGCCCGCTCCCGGCGTGACGAGAGCGCGCTGATGCTTGCGGCGCTTAAGGGTTTGACCGAACTCTGCAAGGCGCTGATAGCCCGCGGGGCCGACGTCAACAAGCCGGGCTGGACGCCCCTGCATTACGCTGCCACCAATGGACATTTGCCGGTCATCGATTTGCTTCTTGAGAATTATGCGTACATCGATGCTGCGTCGCCCAACGGCACAACGCCGCTGATGATGGCGGCGCATTATGGCACCGCGGCAGCCGTGCGCATGTTGCTGGAAGCCGGAGCCGACCCGTTGCTCAAGAACGATCAGGGCCTGTCGGCAATAGACTTTGCGCATAGGGCCCAGCGGCAGGACTCTGCCGATACGATCGCTGCCGCGATTCGGGCGCGTCAGCCCAAAGGCACTTGGTAGTGAACCTGTGCATTACTTTATACGATGTATATTATGTTAATATAGTAGCAGACACGCCCAAAGCGGCGCGCCATAGATGTCAGGAAACCGAGAAGCTAACCGTTGGCGCGCTGATATCCGCAAACGACGAGCCGAGGGCAATCTCGCCTCGGCCGTGAAGGACGCACTCCTCGCGCCGGAGCAGCAAGTCCGAACCGCCGCCCGAGAAGCGCAGCCAACAACCATACGAACTGACGTCAACGAGCGTCATGCTGCCGTTGCGCCAATCGATGCGCGCGTGGGCCCTCGAAACCCTTGGGTCATCCACCACAAAGTCGGCCTGATGCAGACGGCCGATGTGGATTGGCAATTCAAATGCCTTGAACGACTTGCTCACGGTCAACCAGGTCAGTTCGATCTGTCCGCCAAGCACATCGGTGGTAGCCATATCTGGCAACGGGATTAAATCCGATTGCATCGTTAGCAGGGCCGAGGACGCGTCGTCCTCCCAATCAACCTGATAAACCGTACAGGGCTCGGCTCGGCCCCGAATGCTGATCGGACCGAGCATACGAAAGCGCACGCCCTCGGCCTCGTCGGCACCATCGAGCGCGGCACCATTGGCCCATATCTGATGTGGCCCGGTCAGGTCGCTCAGGCGCGCAGCAACGTTGACGGCATCGCCATAGCAGTCGCCCGCGACCAGTTCAACATCGCCGCTGGCCACACCCACCCGAATCGGCATGACGGTCGCCGGAGCAATCCTGGTCATGCGTTTTTGATGCTTTCGCTGCATCTCGACGACTGCGACGATCGCGGAGTGATTGTCGTTAAATAGTGCCAAAACGCCATCACCTAGCATCTTGACCACACGTCCGCCATGTGCCTGAACGATTTTGGCAATCCAGTTTGTAATCTCCGTCACCGCCAGCGTCGCCTGCGCGTTACCGAGAGCCTCAAAGACCCTGGTGCTACCGAAAAGATCGGTAAAGACGACGGTGGAGTGGATGCTCATTCGAACCGGAATTTAATTGCCTTACTTGGCCAGAGTTTAGGTCATATTGGGCCTTGCGGACACCGGACCCCAAAACAGTAGCGCATCGCGCCCCTGGACGACAAGGTCGACTTTGGCTCCAACGGGCAGCAAGACCTTGGTCGCTACGTGACCGTACGGCAAATTGGTCAACACGGGCGCCTTGATCCGCGCGCGCAGCCACTCAACGACCGAGGAAAACCGGTACCCCCGATCATGCGCGACCAACTTGTACTCTGTGAATTGGCCCAGCACGACCGCTTTCTGGCGCGCCAGCACGCCGGCGAGCAGAAGCTGCGTCAACATCCTCTCGACACGGTAGGGATGCTCACCAACGTCTTCGAGGAACAGGACACCACCCTTGACTTGCGGAAAATATGCGGTTCCAAGCAGCGACGTCAGGACCGAAAGATTGCCGCCCCACAGCACCGCATCCTTGCATGCAAATGAACCTGAAGTGACCGTCCTGCTTGCGTCAGCAGCTACTGAATTAATAGTGGTCCGGCGTGTCGGGGGCAGTTGGCGCCAACCCGCGCCCTCACCCCGTCCGAGCATCAGGTCCTCAAAGCAAGCCGCCATCACGTCGTCGGGCTGCGACTCTTCACCGTGCCCGTGACCATCGAGCAGATCGGGCTTGCCACCGACACCGAAGCCTTCACAAAGCGCCGGCCCAGCCCAGGAAATCGCCCCGGTGCGCGCCAGCAACGCGCTTTGAAACGCCGTGAAATCGCTAATACCAACAAATTGCGTACCCTTGTCGATGGCTTTGGCGACGCTACGATAGCGAATACCACCCAAGATGCGGCTCAACCCGTAACCTCCTCTGGATATCAAGGCCACGTCGGCGCCACTTGCTGCAGCTCGGTGGATCGCCGCCAGTCGCGTCTCGTCGTCGCCTGCAAAGCGCAAATGCGTCGCCAATGCCGCTTGATCAATTTCAACGTCGTAGCCAAGCGCGCGCAGCCGCGTGACCCCGCGCCGAAAGGCGGCCTTGTCGCGCACTGCGCCCGAAGGTGAATAAATGTAGATGTGCTTGTTCATAACAATTGGGTCGACGTTACGTGCAAATTCCGATCAGGACCGGGGAAAGAAGTGCCTGACTGCGGCGCGCGCTACGGCCTCCCCTGCCTCTGGTACAAAGTGTCCGGCTTGCCCCAGCAGCATCGGGTCCGGGCAGCCGCGAATCGTCGATCTGAGTTCCTGCATAACCGGCAAGCCCAGGACCGGGTCCTGGACGCCCACAGCCATCAATGACTGTCCATTCCACTGGTTTCGCCAGAACTCCCGCGCCAGTTTGGAATCGAGGGCTCCGTCAGCCGTTTCTGTGTCGGGCACCATCGCAGGAAAGGCGCGGGTAGCCGCACGGTGGCCGCTGTCTGGAAATGGCGATTGATAGGCTGCGCATTCTGCTGCGCTCATCTGGGGATTGCCCCGGGCGAACAGGCGACCAACATCAAAGTCGGGTTTGTTGGCACACATTTCGCGCCAGGCAAGAAAGCCCGCGCTCAGTGGTAAGTCGCCGCACGCCAGAGTCGTGTTCATTACAAGCAGTCCGGCATACCGGTCTGGCGCCTGCATTGGCAGCGTAAGCCCCAGCAGTCCGCCCCAATCCTGGACCACCAAAACGATGTTCTTCAGGTCCAGCCTTTCGATCAGCTCCAGTAAAACCTGACGATGCCAGGAAAACGTGTGGAAACCGTCCTTCTTTGGTTTGTCGCTCTTGCCGAAGCCAATCAGGTCAGGCGCTACCACGCGTTGACCGTCGGTCAAAAATACTGGAATCATCTTCCGGTAGAGATAGCTCCACGCCGGATTTCCGTGCAGGCAAAGGTACGTCAGTGGTGCTGCCGGGTCACCCTCATCGAGGTAGTGCAGCCGCAAACCATCGAGTGCTGGCAAGTCGGTCAAGTAACGAGCTGCCCAGGGGTAGCCCGGAAGTCCGTCAAACCGCCAATCCGGGGTGCGCAAAGCGTCCTCGCGCACGATCTGGCTGTTCATTCGCATCACCTCGCGTTTTTGCTGGAAAAAGCTCTTCAACATGGCCGAGCATTCGCTGCCCAGCACCCCGGCCTGCACTTGAGTCTGATGATTGAGGAGTCGGTTGTCAAACAAATTAACGACCGACCCTGCCGCACCGGTCTTTGGGTCTGCACTACCAAATACGACGCGCTTGAGCCTGGCGTGCAGCGCGGCACCGACGCACATGGCGCACGGCTCGAGCGTGACAAACAGTTCGCAATCGGTCAGGCGGTAGTTGCCCAGCGCGCTGGCTGCAGCCCTCAAGGCAACCATTTCTGCGTGGGCGCTCGGGTCCAAACCTGCGATGCAGGCGTTGTATCCGGTGGCGATTATCTGGCCATCGTGGACGACCACGGCTCCGACCGGCACTTCGCCCGCAGCTGCCGCGAGCTCGGCCTGCTCGATGGCCGCATGCATGAAATACTCATCGGGCCGAGCCGCCATCGCCGCCCTATTTCTGGTCGGGCTCGGCACGCGGCTGCGCCATGGCCGCCTCCAGCGCCTGCTTGTATTGCTGCTGCGTTTGCACTGCCTGCTGCCGAACCGTGATGTTGGCCGTGTCAGTGTTCGGCACGGACGATGCTGGTGCCGAAGGCGCCAGTGTCGGCGTTGCCAGACGGGTTACCCCAAGTTGCTGCTTGATCAGCAGACCCACAATCACGAGCGCCAGCAACAGGCTGACGATACCAAATAGTCCTTTCACTGGCGCTCTCCCGGTTCCAGGGTCGCGCCGCCTATGCCCAGGCGTTGCATCCAGTGCGCCAGCGCGCGCTCGTTGTCATTGCCCTGCGCGTACATTGCCTTCATCGCCAGGTGCGATTCGGGTCGATGCTGGTTGAGTTTGAGTTTGCACTGCAGATCGGTGACCCGCAGCTCGAAGCCGACGATTGCGCCCAGCATCTTGCGGGTGAAGTCGGGGTCCAGAGCCTGCCACTGCGCAGCATACGCGGGCTCGTGATCGCCGATGATCTTCTTGAGCAACTTGTCTTTGCCCTCGGCATCGTCAATCAGCGTGGCCTGCACGACGCAGTGCACCGCAAGATAATTCCAAGTTGGCACCCGGGCTAGATCGGGATAGACGCTGGGCGACAGATAAGCGTGCGGCCCCATGAACGTGACCAGCGCCTGCGGTCTTGCAGTGAGGTATTGCCAGTGCCGGTTGGCCCTGGCGCAATGCCCCAGCAAGAGTGGCAGCGTCGGCCCGGATGCGGTTGGCTCTGCCTCTTGCAAATGCAGTGGTAGGTGGGTGACAAAGGGTGCACCGGCGTCGTCCACACTGATCAGGCTGGCAAAGGGATGCTCGCGCATCAGGTTGGCGGCATGTTTCGCGTCCCCTGCGTCAAATTGAGGTGGCAGATACATCGGCGCCTCGATTCGCTTACTTGGCCTTCGGCACCATGCAAAAGGCAGCGAGCTTGTTTCCGTCGGGATCGCGGAAATAGGCACCGTAGAAGTCGTCCCCACGCAGACCTGGCGCGCCTTCATCGCGACCACCCAGCGCGAGTGCCTTGGCATGCAGGGCGTCGACCTGCACTGCATCTTTGCCTGTCAGTGCAACCATGGTTCCATTGCCCACCGTGGCGGTCTTTCCATCAAAGGGCTTCATGACACAAAAAAGCGGCTTGTCCGGCGCCACGCCCCAACCGACGCCTCGGTCGGATTCAAAGAAATGCTTGGCTCCCATCAAAGCCAGCAGTTTGTCATAGAACGCAGTGGCGCGGGGCAAATCATTGGTACCGACGCAGGTATAACCGATCATGGGATCTCCTTTGGCACAGGTTAGACTTCACAAAATCACGGATGAAAATCGTCGTCAAGAGCTGATTTTCATGGGAACGCTTGCGATTAGATCACGTCGTCAACAAATTCCCGGAAATCCTAACTTCTGAGCGGTAAGGAAACTGGGTCAGGGTCAAATTGGCACAGCAAATCAATCAAATCTGGAGCATGGACTTTGTGGCCGACAACCTGTTCGATGGGCGCAAGCTGCGCATGCTCACGGTGGTTGACTGTTTCACCAGAGAAAGCCTGGACATTCATGTCAACCAAAGCATCAAGGGACAATGACCTGCCCGGTGAATTTCGGACCAATTGAAGCTTGAGAAAATGGTCTCTTCTGCAAGGAGAGACGTGAATGAAGCAGGGGCGATTCAGTGATGAACAGATTGTTCGGATACTGCGGGAGACGGATAAGGACAGTGTTGCGGTGGTGGCCAAGCGCCACGGCGTGAGTGAGGCGAGCATCTACATCTGGCGCAAGAAGTTTGGCCAGCTCGACACTGGCGATGTGAAACGACTCAAGGTTCTGGGGGCCGAGAACGCCCGCCTGAAGAAGCTGCTGGTCGAGCGTGACCTGGAAATCGAGGTCATGAAGGAAATCAACGCAAAAAAGTGGTGAGCGCACAGGCCCGCCTGGAGCAGGTCCGCTGCGCTGTGCAGCGTGGACTGAGCCAGCGGCGGGCGTGTGCGCTGATGGGAGCAGCGCGTTCGGGGCTGCATTACGAACTACGAATGCCTGCCAAGGACGCACCCGTGATTGAAGCCATGAAAGACCTTTCGGGACAGTTCCCGCGCTTTGGCGCACGCCGCATCAACATCTTTCTGGCACGCCAGGGGATAGAAATCAGCAAGGACCGTTGCAGCAGAATCTGGAGCGCTGCGGGCCTTCAGGTGCCACCACGCAAGAAGCGCCGGCGCGGTGTTGGCAGAACCAACCCACGGCTCATGGCGCTGCTGGGGCGCAATTCGGTGTGGTGCTACGACTTTGTGTTTGACTCCTGCGCCAACGGCCAGCAGCTGAAATGCCTGACGGTTGTGGACGAGTACACGCGGGAATGTCTGGCCATCGATGTGGCCGGTTCAATCCGCTCCAAAAGGGTCATTGACGTGCTGAGCCAACTCATCAGCGTGCACGGCGCACCGCGCTATTTGCGCAGTGACAATGGCCCGGAGTTTGTCAGCCTGGCATTGTTGAAATGGGCAAGCGACGAAGGACTTGAGTCAGTGCTGAGTGATCCAGGCAAGCCCTGGCAGAACGGCACCAACGAAAGTTTCAACGGCAAATTCAGGGACGAATGTCTGGCCATGGAATGGTTTCGCAACCGGCTCGAAGCCAAGGTAATCATTCAAGACTGGCGGCGTCACTACAATGAAATCCGCCCGCATTCGAGTTTGAACTACCGCACACCGGTCGAATTCATTGCTGGCTTGAAGAACGATTTATCAACCGAGACCAGAAAGTTAAGTTGAGATTGGTCCGAAGAAATCCGGCAGGTCAACAAGACGGTGTGGGTGTCCTAAACACCATTGTCAAAAGCCGCGGCAAGCCTATGACTATCAAAACCGACAATGGAAGCGAGTTCATCAGCAAGGCGATGGACAGATGGGCCTATGAACGCGGCGTAGAGCTCGACTTCAGCCGACCGGGCAGGCCAACCGACAATGCGATGGTTGAAAGCTTCAACGGACGATTGCGCCAAGAGTGCTTGAACGAACACTGGTTCATGAGTCTTGAAGATGCCCGGATTGAGACCTGGCGGCGCTTTTATAACGAGGCCAGACCTCACAGTGCGCTAGACTGGCAAACGCCGAAAGAGTTTGCTCTGAGGAACGGGTTTAAACCCGTTCCTCAGAGCAAAAAGGAGCCGGAAATCCTAACTTCTGAGCGGCAAGGAAACTGGGTCAGGGTCATCATTTAGATCAGAAGAAGAGGTAAAGATGCGACCGATCACAAATTTGTTCATGGCCCTGTTGGCCGCGTTTATCGTTACCGCGTGTTCCAAGGAGCAGTCAGCCGAGACGAAACCACTCGAACCTGCCCCGACAACTGTCTCGGCAACAGCCCCGGCAGCGGTCGAACCAGCAAAACAGGCGACAGAGGAGATCAAGCAGAAGGTCGAAGAGACCGCGGCTACAGTCAAGACCGAGGTCAAGAAATCCGTCGAGGTCGTCAAGGAGAAAACGGCGGCGGCGACTGAACAAGCCAAGGCCGTGGTGACCGAGACTGCTGGCAAAGTCAAGGAGAAGGCTGCGGCGGCCGTCAAACCCGAGGCGAGCGTCGCAAAAATGCCTAAAGTCGTCACCTACCCAGCGTCGATGGGCACCGTAACTTTCGACCACGGCAGTCATGCCGGGAGACTGGCCTGCAGCAAGTGTCACTCAACCGAACCGCCTGCCACCATCGTCATCGACAAGGAAGTCGCCCACGCCCTGTGCAGAAGCTGCCACAAGGCCGAGGGCGGCAAGGCACCCACCGTATGTGCTGGTTGCCACGTCAAATGAGCTGCTCTTAGGGTTGAAACTGCACGGCAGGCGATTTATTGTTTGCCGACGAATGATCGTCGTTGAACGATGCAAATCGATTTTCACTCATTCCCACTCGATGGTTGCCGGCGGTTTGCTCGACACATCGTAGGTCACGCGGTTGATGCCGCGTACTTCGTTGATGATGCGGCTCGACACTTTCTTCAACAGCGCGTACGGCAGCTCCGCCCAGTCGGCGGTCATGAAGTCACTTGTCTGCACGGCACGCAGCGCCACCACGTAGTCGTAGGTTCGCCCGTCGCCCATCACGCCCACGCTCTTGACTGGCAGGAACACGGCAAAGGCCTGGCTGGTCAGGTCGTACCAGCTCTTGCCGCTGCCCTCGTCAATGAAGTTGTGCAGTTCCTCGATAAAGATGGCGTCAGCCCGGCGCAGCAAGTCGGCGTATTCCTGTCGGACTTCGCCAAGAATGCGCACGCCCAGACCCGGCCCCGGAAACGGATGCCGGTACACCATGTGATACGGCAGCCCCAGCGCAAGGCCGAGTTCGCGCACTTCGTCCTTGAACAGGTCGCGCAGTGGCTCAAGCAGTTTCAGACCCAATTGCTCGGGCAGACCGCCCACGTTATGGTGGCTCTTGATGCTGACCGCCTTCTTGTTGTTGGCCCCGCCAGACTCGATAACGTCTGGATAAATGGTGCCCTGTGCCAACCACTTTGCTCCTGATTTTGTAGCGTCCGACGCTTGCAGCGCTTGCGCTTGCGCCCTAAACACTTCGACAAATTCGCGGCCGATGATCTTGCGCTTGAGCTCCGGATCGCTCACGCCTGCGAGTTGGCCCATGAATTGGTCGGCAGCATCCACCCGCACCACCCTGGCCTGCAGTTTGCCGACAAACATGTCCATGACCAGATCGCCTTCGTGCTGGCGCAGCAGTCCGTGATCGACAAACACGCATGTCAACTGCTCGCCAATGGCGCGGTGAATCAGCGCCGCCGCCACGGACGAATCGACGCCGCCCGACAAGCCCAGAATCACCTCATCATCGCCGACCTGCTCGCGGATCTTCGCCACTGCCTCGACGATGTGATCGCCCATGATCCAGTCGGCTCGGGTGCCGCAAATGTCGAGCACAAAGCGCTCGAGGATCGCCGCGCCCCGCGGTGTGTGTGTTACCTCAGGGTGAAACTGAACCCCGTAAAAGCGCCGTTCCTCGTCGGCCATCGCGGCGATTGGGCAACTGTCGGTGCTGGCCATCAGCTTGAAGCCGTGCGGCAGTTCCATGACCTTGTCGCCATGGCTCATCCAGACCTTGAGCATGCCATGCCCGTCCGGGGTCGTGTAATCGGCAATGCCCTCGAGCAAGCTGGTGTGGCCGCGTGCGCGCACCGTCGCATGACCGAACTCGCGCTGATGACCGCTTTGCACCAGCCCGCCGAGCTGGTGTGCCATCGTTTGCATGCCATAGCAGATGCCCAGCACCGGCACCCCAAGTTCAAATACGCTGTGCGGTGCCTTGTCCGTGCTCTCTTCGTACACGCTGGCGTGGCTTCCCGAGAGGATGACACCCTTGAGGTTGCCATCGCGCGCAAACGCGCGCACCCAGTCGTCGCTGACGTCACACGGATGCACCTCACAAAATACATGAGCTTCGCGGACCCGTCGCGCGATGAGTTGCGTAACCTGGGAGCCGAAATCGAGGATCAGTATCTTCTGGTGCATCACTCCGACCTGTAGTTTGGCGATTCCTTGGTGATCTGCACGTCGTGCACGTGGCTCTCGCGGATCCCCGCGGCTGTAATCTCCACGAACTCGGCCCGGCTCTGCAATTCCGCAACGCTGGCGCAGCCGCAATAGCCCATGCTGGCACGCACACCCCCGGCCATCTGGAATACGATAGCAACCATCGAACCCTTGTACGGTACGCGTCCTTCGATGCCTTCGGGAACGAGCTTGTCGGCGTTTGGGTTGGCGCTGGTTGATTCCTGAAAATAGCGGTCGGCGCTGCCCTGCTGCATGGCGCCGATGCTGCCCATGCCGCGGTAACTCTTGTAACTTCGGCCCTGAAACAGGATCACTTCGCCAGGCGCCTCCTCGGTTCCCGCGAACATGCTGCCCATCATCACGCTGTCGGCACCCGCCGCCAGCGCCTTTGAGATGTCTCCGCTGTAGCGAATCCCGCCGTCGGCAATCAGTGCGACGTCGCTGCCGCGCAGTGCAGTTGCCACGTTGTCGATTGCCATGATTTGGGGCACGCCGACACCGGCGACGATGCGCGTGGTGCAAATGGAACCCGGGCCAATTCCAACCTTGACCGCGTCAGCACCCGCCTCGGCGAGCGCCAGGGCCGCCTCGCCGGTCGCAATATTTCCGCCAATCACATCGACGTGCGGGTAGTTCTGCTTTACCCAGCGCACCCGATCAATCACGCCCTGGCTGTGGCCATGCGCGGTATCGACGACGATCGCATCCACGCCGGCACGCACCAGCGCTTCAACCCGCTCCTCGGTGCCCTCGCCTACCCCGACAGCAGCGCCGACGCGCAGTTTGCCTTGCGCGTCGCGTGCGGCGTTGGGAAAGCTCGTTTGCTTGGTGATGTCCTTGACGGTAATCAGGCCCTTGAGCTCAAACGCGTCGTTGACCACCAGCAGGCGTTCGATCTTGTACTGGTTCAGCAACACCTTGGCCTGCGCCAGCGTCGTGCCGTCGGGCACGGTCACGAGCTTGTTGCGTTGCGTCATGATGTGACTCACGGGCAGGTCCAAACGGGTCTCAAAGCGCAGGTCGCGACCCGTGACCAGGCCGACGACCTTGCCGCCGTCGCAGACCGGGAACCCCGAGACCCCCAATTGCTCGGACAAGGCAATGACCTGGCGCACTGTATGTTGCGGGGTGATCACAACCGGATCGCGCAGTACGCCCGATTCGTAGCGCTTGACTTTGGCCACCTGCGCCGCCTGCTGCTGCACCGTGAGGTTTTTGTGGACGATTCCGATACCACCCTCCTGCGCAATGGCGATGGCTAATCGCGCTTCAGTCACGGTATCCATGGCGGCTGAAACCAGCGGGAGATTGAGTGCGATATTGCGTGAAAAGCGCGTTGCGAGCGACGTGTCTTTGGGCAAAACCTGGGAGAACGCGGGCACCAACAAGACATCGTCGAAGGTGAGCGCTTTGCCGATTAGGCGCATGTTCTTGGGCTCCAAATGGGTGATTGTAGCCACTGGTGGCAAGCGCAACCTGTCGCCGGTCGCCGTTGGGGCCACCACGCCGGGGCGCGGTGACTATGCAAACGAAGCTTAGGCAGGCTAAACTCCGGTCATGAACAACATCCGGTACATCCTGGCAGCCATCGCGTGCCTGACGGCGTTGACAGCCTATGGCCAATGGGAATGGACCGACAAGGACGGACGCAAAGCCTTTAGTGACCGCGCGCCGCCTACCGATGTTCCGGAGAAGAACATCCTGAAACGCCCAGGCCAGTTCACCCCGAAGACAAAGTCGGGCCCGGCTTCGGCGCCGACGGATTCGGCGTTACAGGCTGCGGCGCCGTCGGAACTGGGCGCCAGCGCGGCGCGACCCAGTGGGGTGGACCAGGAACTGGCGGACAAGAAACGCAAAGCGCAAGAAGAACAGAGTGCCAGGATCAAGGCTGAGCAGGAAAGAATTCTGAAGGCCAAAATCGAGAATTGTGCACGTGCCAAACAAGCCAAGATCAGCCTTAATTCGAACCGGCGCATCAGTCGTTTTGATGAAAAGGGTGAGCCAGTGGTGCTCGATTCTGCGGCGCGCGCCGCGGAGCTGACACGGGTGCAATCGATTATTGACACCGATTGCGGTTAGGCGGCTCAGTCTTGGGTCGGCCCGATGGACCGATTTCTTTTTGCAAACAGCCCGGCCACGCCGGCCCCCTGCTTTTCGAAGCGTAACCTGCGCGCCAGCTTCGGATCTACCGCCAGGCTGCGGTAAATTTCAACCCGGTCGTTTGCGCACAAGGGCTGGTTCAACGAGGCTTTTCGACCCCAAACACCAAGCACCATGCTTTGCGGGTCAATCGCCCCGAACTCCTCAAGCAGGCCGCTGGCCTGAACCGCCTGCAAAACCGTGCTGTCGACGCAGAGCCAAAGCGGGACTTCACGCACTTGGCGCGGCCCGGGTGAATAGGCCACACTGACCTTCATCAGGGAGCTATCAACCATACACTTGGTCCGCACGTTTGACAAAGGCATCGACCATGCTGCTGGCAATCTTGTCGAACACCGGGCCAACAAGCTTGCTCAACGCGGCGTTGTCAAAGCCGTAATGCAGTGTCAGCTCGACTCTGCAGGCGCGCTGCGTCCCGTCGGCAAGCGGCGTGAAGTTCCACTCCCCGTCGAGACGCGAAAACGGACCCTTCACCAGTTTCATGCGCACTTGCCGATCACTCACGTGTTCGTTGCGGGTGGTGAAAGTCTGATGCAGGCCGCCAATGGACAACCCAATTTCGGCAAGCATGCCGTTCTCGTCGGTGGAAAGGGCGCGGGCCTGGTCGCACCAGGGCAGGAACTTCGAGTATTGATCAACGTCGATCACCAACCCATACATTTCCGAGGCGCTGTACCAGATCAGAACGGACTTGGTCACTGTTTTCATAGAATGGAGCCTGCGCGGGATTGTAGACAAGCCTTGGACGCAGCACCTCTATCCCCACGTGGACACCATGGCCAAGAAACCTCAAACCGCAGCGCGCATTGCCGACAACAAGAAGGCCGCCTACAACTACTTCTTTGAAGAGCGCTTTGAAGCGGGGGTTGTGCTCGAAGGCTGGGAAGTCAAGTCGTTGCGCGAAGGCAAGGTGCAACTGACCGACGGCTATGTCGTGATTCGCGACGGCGAACTGTTCGTCATCGGCCTGCAGATCAACCCGTTGGGCACAGCCTCGACGCACATCAGCCCCGACAAGCAACGCACGAAGAAGCTGCTGATGCACAAGGAGGAGATCAAACGTCTGATTGGCAAGGTAGAGCAGAAGGGCTATACCCTGGTGCCGTTGAACCTGCACTGGAAAGCGGGCAAGGTCAAATGCGAGATTGCTCTTGCCAAGGGCAAGGCCGAGCACGACAAGCGCGACACCATCAAGGACCGCGAAGGCAAGCGCGAGGTCGAGCGGGCCATGAAGGATCGTCAACGATGAATCATGAATATTTTCCAATGAATGGAATAAATGTCGGGCCGCTGCTGTTTACCTCGTTGCAAATGCTTGTTTGCAATCATCAACTTTGGAGTTCATCATGAATTTATTTCACCGTACCGTCTTCGCGCTACCCGCTACGCTGTTCCTATTGGGCGCTTGCGCATTGGCAAACGCTGCCCCGGTCAGCGCCGCTGACGGCGTCCTCGTCGGCCCCAATGGCATGACCCTGTACACGTTTGACAAGGATGCCGTCAACAGCGGTAAATCCGTATGCAATGGTCCGTGCGCGGTCAATTGGCCGCCTATGATGGCCGCGGCAGCGGACCAGCCCGCTGGCGACTACACAATCATTACGCGTGACGACGGCAGCAAACAGTGGGCGGTCAAGGGCAAGCCACTTTACTACTGGGTCAAGGATGCCAAGGCCGGTGACAAAACCGGCGATGGTTTCAACAAGGTTTGGCAAGCAGCGAAGCCCTGATCCGGCCTCGATGCCCGGCCACCCTATCGTCGACCAAATTCCGGCGTTGCGCCGGTATGCGCGTTCGCTCACCGGCGACGCCTGGGCGGCCGATGATTTGGTCCAGGACACGCTCGAGCGCGCGTGCAGCAAGTGGCGTCTGTGGGCGGCCGGTTCTGATTTGCGAGCGTGGCTTTTCACCGTGATGCACAATCTTTTTGTCAATGAATTGCGCAGCGCGGGCGCGCGGGCGGCCGGACGGGCGGTGGATGTTGATGATGTCGCACACGAGTTGCAGGCACCTGAAATGGGGTTGGAGAAGGCCATCGATGTTCAACGCTGTCTGCTGCGTTTGCCACCGGACCAGCGGGCGGTCCTTTTGCTCGTCTGCCTGGAGGGCATGAGCTACGCGCAAGTGGCAAAAATCGTGGCTGTCCCGGTCGGCACGGTGATGTCGCGCCTGGCGCGTGGCCGCAGTCGCTTGCAGGAACTGCTCGACGCGCCTTCCCAACCGGCAGACCAACGGGCACAGGGCCCGGCCCAGGTGCGATCGTTGCGGCAAGTGAAATAAGTCACTGGAAAACCATCATGCACAGCAATCCATCACCGCCGTTGACGCATGACGAAATTCATGCCTTTGTGGACGGCGAATTGTCACCGCCGGAACGCGCCAGTGTGCAAAGTCGCCTGACACAGGACGCTCAGGCGCAGGCGAGCGTGCAGCAATGGCAGCAGCAGCGCGATCTCTTGCAAACCCTGCACTCGCAGGTTCTTGCGCAAGAGATTCCAGTTTCTCTCGTTTCGGCAGCGCAGCGGGTTGACACATCGCAGCAGGATCTGGATCAATGGTGGCGCTGGGGTGGCCGAGCTGCCAGCGTTTTGCTGGTGTTTGGCATGGGCTGGATTTCCAACTCGGCCTGGCGCGGGGAGCAGCCCGTCTGGCCCGACTCGGCAGCGCAGGCCCGGGCAGGCGTGGCGCGGAATTTTGTCCGCCAGGCCGGCTTCGCACATGCCGTGTTCTCGAGCGAAAAGCGCCACCCGGTCGAGGTCAATGCCAGCGAGCAGGAACACCTCGTTCAGTGGCTATCCAAGCGCGTTGGCAAGACGCTCAAGGTGCCCGATCTGGCGCCCCAGGGCTATGAACTGGTGGGCGGGCGACTGCTGCCTGGCGAGGCTGGTGCGAGGGCACAGTTCATGTTTCAGGACGCTGCGGGCACCCGCATCACGCTTTATCTCGGGGCTGTAGACAAGTCACCCGCCGGGACCGACCCTCGTGAGACGGGCTTTCACTTTTCGACCGACGGACCGATACCGAGTTTTTACTGGATCGACCAGGGATTTGGCTATGCCCTTGCCGGGCCAATTCCGCGTGACAAGCTCATGCAACTTGCCCAAGCTGTTTATCGCCAGCTTTGAGGCACATGCCGTCAATCCAGGTGCCTCAACGGGTGTGCATGGGTGGGCCACGGGCTCTTGAAGAACGGTCGCACCATCTCGGGGCTTACCTCTTCAATTCTGGCCGGATTCCAGCGTGGCGCATTGTCCTTGTCTATCGCCAACGCGCGGATGCCCTCCACCGCTTCGCTTTGTGAAGCGTCGCGCGCCAAATGTTTTGGGTGAAAGCAGTGGTGCACCAGGTCGCGCTCCATGCGCAGGTCCTCGGCCAGGCTCAGGTTGCGGCCGCGGCGGATCTGCTCGAGCACAACGTGCAGCATCAAGGGTGAGCGTCGGCGCAGCGTTGCCGCCGTGTGCTGCCCCCAAGCGCTTGGGTCGGCATCGAGCAAGCGCACGATCGCGAGTACGGTATCGACCGAGAAATATTCATCGATAAGACCTGCGTAGCCCATGGAATAAGCTGGTGCCGCTATTGAAAACATAGCGAGCCAACGCTCAAAGGCACCTTCACGAGTAAAGTCGACGCTGGACAGGGCCGCCCAGGCCGAGGGCAACTGGGCAAAGTCGAAATAGGCATCGGCCAGATCAAGCGCCAGTGCCTGTGCAGCGCCGATGGGCTCGCCGGTGAGCGCCAGCCACTCGCCGACGCGACCAGGGCAGCGGCTGAGAAAATAGCCACCGCCAACATCAGGGAAAAGCCCGATATTGGTTTCAGGCATGGCCATTTTTGTGCGGGCAGTGACGATACGCGTGCTCGCGCCCTGGCTGATGCCCATGCCACCACCCATCACGACGCCATCCATGAAGGCGATATAGGGCTTTGGATAGCGGTGGATGAGGTGGTTGAGCGCGTATTCCTCGGTAAAGAAATCTTCCAGTTGCGGGTCGTTCGCGAGTGCCGCCTGATGAAAGAAGCGGATGTCCCCGCCAGCACAAAACGAGCCAAATGCATCGCCCTTGCCGACCCCGCGGATCGCCACTGCCTTCACATTCGAGTCATCGCCCCAGGAGCGCAGGCTGTCAGTGAGAGTACGGATCATCGGCAACGACAATGCGTTGAGTGCCCTGGGACGATTCAGCGTGATCGTGGCGAGCTGTCCGCGAACTTCCGTCACCACCTCCTGGTTCCCGAAGTCCTGTTGCATGCCTGTAGCGCTCATTGATTGCTTCTCCATCCGACCCATTCATTGATTATCAGCGCGCCGATCACCAGTGTCCCGCCCGCGAGCACGTTCGGTCCAGGCACTTCGTTGGCCCCAATCCAGGCCAGCAGTATGCCAAAGACGACCTCCAGCAGACCGAGCAGGGATACTTCAGCCGCTTGCAACACTCGGGCACAAAGCACGGCCAGGGCCGAAGGTATCGCCAACTGGAATACGCCGAGTCCAGCGAGCAAAGCCAGATCATGCCCTGAGGCCCGAAACGGCAAAGCCAACGGCAGCGTCAGCAACGACGAGAGCACCGCGCCGATCAGCACCGCAGGTATCAGATCAACGTCGTGACCGCGTGCACGGGCGTGCTGGTTCACTGTCCAGTTGGTGGCGCCCGAGATCGGAACACAAAAGGCGACCAGGGTGCCGATCGGATTGATGCCCGCGCTGACCTGGCTGGCGTACATGTAGGCAATGCCGCAGCCCGCAACCACGATGGTGACCCAGGTTCGAGTCGCGATGTGGTGACCGATGAACACGCGGGCGGCGATCGCCGTGAGCAGGGGTCCAATGGACATCATCACCAGCACATTGGCGACGCTGGTGAGCGTAATCGCGAGCATGAAAAACGTGAACATGCCGCACCAGCACACGCCCGAAATCCACAACGCCACGCCCCCGCTGCGGATGCGTGCGAACACGCTGCGCCCCTGAAACACGGGCAAGATCACCAACAGTGTCAAGAGCGTGAAGAAACTGCGCCAGAAAGTGACTTCGAAGCTGCGCGCTTGTTCGAGATGGCGCGTGACAACGCCTGCGGTTGACCACAAAAGGGTCACCGCCAGCATCAAAAGGACAGCGCGACTGTGCGTGAGCTTCATGCTGCGCGTACCGGTGACGACCGCTACAACGCTTCGCGCCCCGCGCGCTTGCGCTCGTGCTCCTTGAGGTGACGCTTGCGCAGACGAATCGACTTGGGCGTAATTTCGACGAGTTCGTCTTCCTCGATGAACTCTACGGCATATTCCAGCGTGAGCTGGATGGGCGGCGTGATTTTGATGGCATCCTCCTTGCCCGAAACGCGAAAGTTGGTCAATTGTTTCATACGAACGGCGTTCACGATCAAGTCATTGTCCCGGCTGTGGATGCCCACGATCATGCCTTCGTACACGGGGTCGCCGGCCTTGACAAACATGCGGCCACGCTCATCGAGTTTGCCCAGGGCGTAGGTGACAATTTCACCATCATCCATGCTGATGAGCACGCCGTTCTTGCGTGACTCGATGTCGCCCTTGAACGCTTCGTAGCCGTCAAAGATGTTGCTGGCCAGGCCGGTACCGCGCGTCAGGTTCAGGAACTCGTTCTGGAATCCGATCAAACCGCGGGCCGGAATCCGGTACTCCAGCCGGGTCCGCCCCCGACCATCGGGTTCCATGTTGACCAGCTCGCCCTTGCGCAGGCCCAACGCCTGCATGACACCACCCTGATGGCTGTCTTCGATATCGACGGTCAGCATTTCGATCGGCTCGTGCTTCTCGCCGTCGACCATTTTGAACACGACCCGCGGCTTTGACACCGCGAGTTCATAGCCTTCGCGGCGCATGTTCTCCACCAGAATGGTCAGATGCAGCTCGCCGCGACCACACACTTCGTAGATGCCCTCCTCGTCGGTGTCGGTAACCCGCAGCGCGACGTTGGCCTGCAATTCACGGTCCAGGCGGTCGCGCAGTTGCCGGCTGGTCACGTATTTGCCCTCGCGTCCGGCCAATGGCGAGTTGTTGACGCAAAAGTTCATGGTCAGTGTTGGCTCGTCGATCTTGAGCATCGGCAGCGGCGTCGGATTCAGGGGGTCGGTCAGCGTGACGCCGATATTGACCTGTTCGATGCCGCTGATGAGCACAATGTCACCGGGTCCGGCGTCGGCCGCGGGCAATCGCTCCAGCCCTTCAAACTTCAGGATCTGCTGGACTTTGGCCTTGCTTGAGCGGCCATCGAGCCCCTCCATAACCAACACTTCCTGGTTGGTCCGGATCACGCCCTGTGTGATACGGCCCACCCCGATGCGTCCGACGTAGGTCGAGTAATCCAGCGACGAGATTTGCAACTGCAGCGGCGCATTCGGGTTGCCCTTGTTGCTCGGAACGTGTGCCAGCACCGTGTCAAACAATGGCGCTAGATCCGCGCCCCACTGCTCGCCCGGTTCACCCTCGGTCATCGAGGCCCAACCGTTCAGGCCCGAGGCGTAGACCACCGGGAAATCGAGCTGTTCCTCGGTCGCGCCGAGCTTGTCGAACAGGTCGAACGCAGCGTTGATCACGTAATCCGGGCGTGAGCCCGGACGGTCGACCTTGTTGACCACGACGATCGGCTTGAGGCCAAGCGCGAGCGCCTTCTTCGTGACAAAGCGGGTCTGGGGCATCGGCCCTTCAACCGCGTCAATCAGCAGCATGACACCATCGACCATGGACAGCGCACGTTCGACCTCACCGCCAAAGTCGGCGTGACCCGGGGTGTCGACGATGTTGATGTGCGTCTCCTTCCAGTCCACCGCGCAGTTTTTTGCCAGGATGGTGATGCCGCGTTCGCGCTCAAGGTCGTTGTTGTCCATGACCCTTTCGGTCACTTTCTCATTGGCACGAAACGTGCCACTTTGACGCAACAGCATGTCCACCAGGGTGGTCTTGCCGTGGTCGACGTGGGCGATGATGGCAATGTTGCGAATCTGTTTGGTTCTCATGGTGCACTTTCTCTTCCGTCCGGTACTTGGTTCATCTGGGCAATTTCGATCGGGCTGAGCAGCCGATCGGCGATCAACTCGCCAGCCTTCACGTGGCCCGTACCCAGCAGGGCTGGTGGCTGCTGGGCATAAACGGCGACGCTTGGCAGGTCCGGCCAGTTGCCGCGACGGCGCAAGCCCGTGAGGAACCGGGCCGCATTTTCCGCATCAAGCGTGAGCGGCGTGTGTTGCTTGAGCAACTCAGCCACGGGCAGCAGGTAGCGCATTCTCTCGTCTTCGGCCATGGCTTCGAAATCGGGCAGGCTCAGGCATTGTGAAATCCCGAATGCACCGGTTCCGACGCGGCGCAAGGCGCTCAGACTGGCGCCACACCCGAGCGCCTCTCCCAGGTCCTGCGCCAGCGTGCGAATATACGTCCCCTTGCTGCATTTCACTATCAATTTAATAGCTGGCTGTGCTTTATCCAAGAGCTCCAGCGAGGCTTTCAACGCATAAATCGTGACCATGCGAGGTGCTCGTTCGAGCTCAATGCCGGCGCGGGCATATTCATACAGCGGCTTGCCATCCTTCTTCAAGGCGCTGTGCATCGGAGGTGTTTGCCGCACCACGCCGGTGAACGCGGGCAGAACCCGTGTCAGATCTGCTTCCGTGACTTGCACCGGGCGCTGCAGCAACACGTCGCCCTCGGCGTCGCCCGTGCTTGTCGTGACACCCAGGCGCAGCATCGCCTCATAGCTCTTGTCGGCGTCGAGCTGAATCTGGCTGAATTTCGTGGCCGCGCCAAAGCACAGGGGCAGCACGCCAGTGGCCAGCGGATCGAGCGTGCCGGTATGACCGGCTTTTTCCGCGCGCAACAGCCACTTCACCTTTTGCAGCGCGTCGTTGCTAGACCAGCCAACAGGCTTGTCCAGCAGCAGCACCCCGTGCACGGGGCGCCTGGCAACCCGTGCGCGAGGCGTGTTCACGGCTCAATCGTCCTTGGCGCGGGAAGCGACGGCCCGGGCAATCAGCGCGTTCATGTCGGCCGCGCGCTCGGGCGTTTGGTCAAAGATGAAGTGCAAGGTGGGCACGGTGTGAATATGCAGGCGCTTGAACAGGCCGGCGCGCAGGAAACCGGCGGCCTGATTGAGCCCGGCCGCACACGCCACAGGATCGCCCTGGAGCAGACTGAAGAATACTTTGGCATGGGCGTAGTCGGCGGTGACCTCGACGCCCTGGATCGTCACCATGCCCACACGGGGATCCTTGAGCTCGCGCGCGATCAGCTCCGTCAGATCGCGCTGGATCTGATCGGCTACCTTGAACCCGCGGTTGGGCGAGCTTGCTTTCCTGCGCACGATGGGTCGTCTTTCGGTCAGAGGGTCCGGGCCACTTCACGGATTTCAAAGAATTCGAGCACATCACCTTCGGCGATGTCGTTGTAATTGCGGATGTTCAAGCCGCAATCGAAGCCTTCCTTGACCTCCTTCGCATCGTCCTTGAAGCGCTTGAGGGACTCGAGTTCGCCGGTAAAGACCACCACGTTGTCGCGCAGCAGGCGCAGGCGCGCTGTGCGCCGCACCAAACCGGAGGTGACCATGCAACCCGCGATCGATCCGATCTTGGAGACCTTGAACACCTGGCGGATCTCGGCGGTGCCGATGACTTCTTCCTTCTTGTCCGGTGTGAGCATTCCGGACATGGCGAGCTTGAGTTCGTCCACCGCGTCGTAAATGATGTCGTAATACCGAATATCGACGCCATTGCTCTCGGCGAGCTTGCGTGCACCAGCGTCGGCTCGCGTGTTGAAACCAATGATGACTGCCTTCGACGCAATGGCCAAATTGACGTCGGACTCGCTTATCGAGCCTACTGCCGTGTACACCAGTTGCACCTTGACCTCATCGGTAGAGAGCTTGAGCAGCGACTGCGACAGCGCTTCCTGGGAGCCCTGAACGTCCGCTTTGACAATGATCGGAACCAACTTGACCTCACCGGCAGTCATGTCGGTAAACATGTTCTCCAGTTTGGAGGCTTGCTGCTTGGCAAGCTTCGTGTGGCGGAATTTTCCGGCGCGGTACGTGGCGATCTCGCGCGCCCGGCGCTCGTCGGTCATGACCATGAATTCGTCACCCGCCTGTGGCACCTCGGTCAGTCCCTGAATCTCCACCGGAATCGATGGGCCTGCCGATTTGATGCTGCGCCCATTCTCGTCGAGCATGGCTCGCACACGGCCATACGTCGAGCCAGCCAGCACGGTGTCTCCGGTCTTGAGGGTGCCGGACTGCACCAGCACTGTCGCAACCGGGCCACGCCCCTTGTCAAGTTGAGCCTCGATCACCAGGCCTTTGGCCATGGCGTCCACCGGCGCACGCAACTCCAGCACTTCGGCCTGTAACAGCACCTGCTCGAGCAGGGTATCGATGCCTTCGCCGGTCTTTGCCGAAACGGCGACAAACGGCGACTCGCCACCGAAATCCTCGGGGATGACCTCCTCGACCACCAACTCGTTCTTCACACGCTCCGGATTGGCGTCGGGCTTGTCAATCTTGTTGATCGCCACGACGATCGGTACCCCGGCTGCCCGCGCGTGCTTGATGGCTTCCCGGGTCTGTGGCATCACGCCGTCATCGGCGGCAACCACCAGAATCACGATGTCCGTGGCGTTGGCCCCGCGCGCGCGCATCGCCGAAAAGGCTTCGTGACCGGGCGTGTCAAGGAAGGAAATCATGCCCCTTGGCGTCTGCACATGGTAGGCGCCGATATGCTGGGTGATGCCACCGGCCTCGCCGGAAGCGACCTTGGCCCGGCGAATATGATCCAACAGCGAAGTCTTGCCGTGATCGACGTGGCCCATCACGGTCACCACCGGTGCCCGCGGCAAGGACTCGGACTGCTGTTGCGCGACCTCGTCGTCGGTGAAGGCTTCCGGGTCGTCAAGGGCTGCAATGATCGCCTGATGACCCATTTCCTCAACCAGGATCATCGCAGTGTCCTGATCCAGCGCCTGGTTGATGGTCACCATCTGGCCGAGTTTCATCAGTTGTTTGATCACTTCGGAGGCTTTGACCGCCATCTTGTGTGCGAGTTCGGCTACCGTGATCGTCTCTGGCACGTGCACTTCAATGACGCGCACTTCCACCGGCGCCTGCGCCGAGCGCTGGTCGTCGCGATCGCGGTCGTTCGCGCCACGTCTGGCGCGCGGTCCGGAACGCCAGTTGCTCGATCGGCCGCCGGACGGAGCTCCTGTCGCACCACGCGTCGGAATGCCCTTTTTCTTGGCCGGATCACCGGCCCAACTGCTCGAGAGTTTGGCCGACTTGACCTCCTTGCCCGAGCCCGCTGCTGTGCCGGTGCCTGGGCTGGTTCCAACGGCGCCTCGAGCCGGCTTTGCCGTCGCCGCGCCGGCCGCTGGTTTGTGCAGGGTGCCCTTGAGCCCGGCGGCTTTGGCCGCGTCGGTCCCGGCCGACCCCTTGGCTTCCTCAACTTTCTTGACCACCACCGGCTTCTTCGCTGGCGCGGACATCATCAATCGAATCGCTGCCGCCTCGGCCTCTGCCGTGCGCCTGCGTTTGCCAAGATCGGCCGCGCGTGCGGCATCTTCAGCGGCGTTGGCCTTCGACACCGCGCTGGCCGTTTCAACATCACGTGCCCGCGCCAGTTGCACTGCCTGTGCCTTTTCAGCTTCCTCAAGTGCCTTGGCCGCGGCGTCCTGCGCTGCTTCGGGCGTTGCCGCCGTCGCGCTGCGCTTCTTGCTGGGTTTGACCACAGGTTTGCTGGCAGCGGCTTCTTCGGCTGCCAGTGCCGCCTCACGTGCGCGTGCTTCCTGCTCCTCGCGCAAGGATCGGCGCTGTGCAAGCTCCTCTTCCTGCCGTCGGATCAATTCAGCCTGACGCCGCGCCTCCTCCTCGCGCCGCGCCAGTTCGGCGTTGTCGATAACCGGCGGCGCGGGCGCCTCTGCTTCGGGCTTCGCCAGCGGCGCTTCGGCCCCGTCTTCACGACGAACGAAGGTGCGTTTCTTGCGCACTTCAACCTGGATCGTGCGCGCCTTGCCGCTGGCGTCTGCCTGCTTGATCTCGCTGGTGGACTTCTTGACGAGCGTGATTTTCTTGCGTTCGGGCGCGCTGATGCCATGGCTGGCCTGCAAATATCCCAACAGACGCTGCTTGTCAGTGTCGCTGAGCCGGTCGGAAGCGGCTGACTTGGCCACTCCCGCCGCGTTGAGCTGTTCAAGCAGCGTATCGGTTGATTTTTTGAGTTCGCTGGCAAACTCGGCGACGGTGGTACTGGACATTTGTTCTGTAACCTTTAGTTCGGCGTAGCAGCCCCGTTGGGCTGGATTTGGCCATCACTGAATTCTTGTATTCATGGCTTCGGCTTCATGGCTGGGGGGAGGCGTCGCTGGTAAACCAGTGTTCACGCGCCTTCATGATCAGGACCTTGGCGGCTTCCGCCGATTGACCCGTGATCCCTATGAGTTCCTCGACGTCCAGATCAGCCAGATCGTCACGGGAGTGGATGTTGCTGTCGGCGAGCTTGCCGACGAGCTCAGGTGTGATGCCTTCGAGATCGCGCAACTCCAGCGACACTTCCTGCACATTCTCTTCGTGCACAATTTCCATGGTCAGCAACGCGTCCTTGGCCCGGTTGCGCAATTCGTTGACCGTGTCTTCGTCGAAACTCTCGATCTCGAGCATTTCCTCAAGGGGCACGTAGGCCACCTGCTCCAGACTGGTAAAGCCCTCGGCAATCAGCAAGTCGGCAATTTCTTCATCAACGTCGAGCTTTTCCATGAACAGCTTGCGACCGGAGTCCGTTTCACTGGCCTGCTTCTGCGCCGATTCGGCGGCGTCGAGAATATTGATCTTCCAGCCTGTGAGCTCCGAGGCCAGACGAACGTTCTGACCGCCGCGACCGATGGCAATGGCCAGGTTTTCCTCATCGACCACGACGTCCATGGCGTGGCGCTCCTCGTCAACCACGATAGAGGAAATGTTGGCCGGAGCCAGGGCGCCGATCACAAACTGGGCCGGATCGTCGCTCCAGAGCACGATATCAACGCGCTCCCCGGCGAGCTCATTGGTGACGCCGTTGACGCGTGTGCCACGCACGCCAACGCAGGTGCCGATCGGGTCGACGCGCTTGTCATGCGACAGCACCGCGATCTTGGCCCGCGAACCGACATCGCGCGCGCACGACTTGATCTCCAGCAGGCCTTGCTCGATTTCCGGCACTTCCTGGCGAAACAGTTCGATCATGAATTCTGGCGCCGAGCGCGAGAGAATGATCGGCGCACCGCGCAAGGTGAGGTCAACCTCCATGATCATGGCCCGAACGCGGTCGCCCATGCGCAAGTTCTCTTTCGGAATCATCTCATTGCGGCGCAGTCGGCCTTCGACCCTGCCGCTTTCAACAATGATGTCGCCCTTGTCCATGCGCTTGACTGTGCCGACAAAGATCTTGTCCCCGCGCGACATGAAGTCGTTGAGCAGCATTTCGCGCTCGGCATCCCGAATCTTCTGCAAAATGACCTGCTTGGCTGCCATCGCTCCGATCCGGCCGATGGGCACCGATTCCACCCCTTCCTCGATGTACTCACCCTCTTCGACGTCGGCGATGCGCTCGCGCGCATCCATCAACATCTCTTCGGCGTCCGGATTCTGCAAACCGGCCTCGTCGGGAACCACCAGCCAGCGCCGGAACGTCTCGTAACTCCCACTGTCACGATCGACCGCGACCCGAATATCGACCTCGCCCGTGTAAAGCTTCTTGGTCGCCTGCGCCAGCGCAGCCTCGACTGCGGCAAACACCACGTCGCGCTCCACATTCTTCTCGCGTGAGATCGCCTCGACCAGCATTAACATTTCACGATTCATGCCATGACTCTCCTGTTTCAATTCAATTCAATTCGAATCTGATCCACCGCTACCCTTGGGTGCCCTGCCCTTGAAGCTGACAATCGGCGCCAGCCGGGCTTCCCTCAATTCATCGAGCGCAAATCGCAATGCCTGTGCCGGCGCTGGCGCACGCTTCTTGCTCACTTTGCTCCCGGGTTTGACCATCGGCTCGTCATGCCAGACGATTTGCCAGTCTCCGGGGCCGACCCCGTTCTCCGGCCCGAGCGCAACGTGTTCGAGCGTGCCCCGAAACCGTTTACGACTGGCGCTCACCGTCGGTCCCGCCGCCGCTCCGACCGCCGCCTTCAATGTTATGTCGACGACCTCCCCGGCAAAGCGTTCAAAGTCCGCGGGTCCGCGCAGGAGCCGGTCAATCCCCGGTGATGAAACTTCGAGTCGCGTGAACCCAATGGCATCGACCTCAAGCGCAAACAACAACTGGCGCGTCACCTTCTCGCAATCCTCGACCGTGACAAAGCGTTCAATCTGGGTCGGCCATGGCCAGTCAATCGTCACGCGCAACAGTCCGGCGGCAGAGCGCTGGATTTCCACCAGGTCATAACCCAGACCGCAGACGGTTTGTTCGACAATTTCCTTCAGTGCCACGATGGACCAATGCTTGAATGCAGAGCAAAAACAATCGACCAAAAAAAACGGGCGGTAGTAACCCGCCCGTTTGGTCGTGAAGCTTGGATTATACCCGCAACAGGCGCTCCAAACGCGTGCAACTATTTGGGCAACGTACCGGCCTGGATCAAATACATTTTGTCTGGCTTGATGTACTTGTGGATTGTCGCGTTGACCTGGTCTGGCGTCAAGGCGTTGACCCTCGATGCGTAGTCGTCCAGCCACTCGACACCGTAGCCCCGATTGACCGCCGCCAGCAGGGCTTGCGCCATCCCTTGGGTGGTGGCCAGTTCCACTTTGAACGAGCCTACCAGACTGCTCTTGCGTGCTTCGAGTTCGGTCGGTGTGACGCCTTCGCCGTACCATAAGTCGAGCTGGCGGCGCGTCGACGCGATACCTTTGTCGAGCATCGCTGGTGCGAACGAGGCGGTGATCTTCCAGTCGCCCGGGTTGAACGTGTCGTTGCCCATGCGCGCGCCAACGTCGTAGGTCAAGCCCTCCTTGTCGCGGACATTGGCCATCAGGCGCCCGGTAAAGCCGCTGCCCAGAATCGCCGTGGCAAGGCGCATCGCCTGATAATCCGGGTCGCTGTAGCGCAGCCCGCTGGCCTGGCCCATGACCACCGACACGCTGGTCTTCTCTGGCATGACGATCGCCTGCAACTGCGGCCCGTGCGACGGCGCCACCGCTGGCGCCTGCAGCAACGGGCTGCCGCCGCTCCAGCCCGAAAACGACTGCCCGATCTGGGCTTGCACGCGATCAAGATCGAGGTCCCCGACCAGCACCATGGTCATGTGCTGCGGGCCGTAGTTGGCTTTGTGGAACTCAATCACGTCCTGCAGTCGCGCCGATTCAATCGCACGCACGAGCTCCTCGGGCGGCGGATTCCAGCTCGGATGCCCCGGCGGATAGACGGCGCGCGTGAATGCATCCGCAGCCCGAAAATCCGTGCTCTCCAGACTTCGCTTGAGCGTGCCTGCATACTGTTTCTGCGCCTTGGCAAACTCCTCGGGCGCAAAGGCCGGCAGTCGCAACTGCTCGGCCAGCAGGCCCATGACAAGCGCCGTGTCCTTCTTCAGCGATCTTGCTGAGACCTCGAGCATGTCGGTGCCGACGCGGAAGTTGATGCTCGCGCCCACTGCTTCGAGCTTTTCGGCGATCGCGAATTTGTCCTGCCTTTGTGTGCCTTGGTCGAGCATCATCGCCGCCAGGACCGGCACGGCAGGGTTCGCCGTGCTCGCCAGCGCCCGTCCACCGGGCATGCTCGCGCGCACCGTGACGACATCCTTCACTTCGGTCGGATAGGCGATGACGTCGATGCCAGCAATCTTTTTGCGCCAAACCCTCGGGGCAATCCGGGTGCCACCGGCCGCAGTGGCGACGCCCGAACCGGTGTCCGTGGCATCGGCAGCATTGGGCGCCACGGCGCTGGTGGCACGGTAGTAATAAGGTCCGTGGGCAGACGCGGCCCGCGCTGGTGCGGTCAAACCTGGCGCCGCGCCGCCTGGCGCGGTCGGCACAAACCAGCCGGTCGTACTTTGATCTTCATTCAAATAGGTATTGGCCACGCGTTTGATGTCCGCCGGCGTGACCGTCTTGATCGCCTCGTCGAGAGAATAGAACAAGCTCCAGTCACCCGCAGCAATGCACTCGTTGAGATTTCCAGCCACGGCAAAGGAACCGTCGCGCTTGAACGCCGCGTCGGCCAGCGCCTTGGCCGTGGCAGCCTGGAGCTCGGCGGGCGAGACGCCGTTCTTCTTGAGATTTTCGATTTCCTGCAGCGCCAGCTTCTCGACTTGATCATGCGTGGCGCCAGGCGCCAGCGGGGCAAAGATGACATGCAGCGACGGATCGTGATTGAACCCGGCGTCGGCCTCGACACCGGTCGACAGGTTCTTGTCGGTGATCGCCTTGTACAGGCGGCTATTCTTGCCATCGGTCAGGATCGCGCTGAGCAACGTGATTGCGGCGTAATCGGGGTGCGTTGCCGCCGGTATTTTATGGGCGATGGCCACCATGCCGAGTTGCCCGGCGCGCTTGACGGTGACCCGGCGTGCACCGCTTTGTCGGGGTTCTTCGGTATAGACGATCGGAATCGGTTTGGGCGAGCGCGGATAAGCACCAAAGGACTTCTTCACCAGCGCCAGCGCGTCTTCGGTGCGGAAGTCGCCGATGATCGAGACCGTCGCGTTGTTGGGCCAGTAATAGGTATCGTAGAACTCGCGCAGCTTTGTGATTGGCACCTTCTCGATATCGCTTCGGTTACCAATCGTGCTGTGATGGTAGGGATGGGCAACAAAGGCGGCCTGATAAATTTCCTTGTACAGGGCCTGGATCGGCGAATTCTCGCCGCGCTCGAATTCGTTGCGCACGACCGTCATCTCCAGTTGTCGGTCTTCCTCGCGCAGCAGCAGGTGGCGCATGCGGTCGGCTTCCATGTCCACGGCCATCGCCAAATGCTCGCTGCCCAGATTTTCGTAGTAGTTGGTCCGATCCAGCCAGGTTGTGGCGTTGTAGCGAGCACCGGTGCGCTCAAGCAACTGGTCCACATTGTTGCCCTTGCTGCGGTCGCGCTCGCTCGTGCCCTTGAACATGAGGTGTTCCAGAAGATGCGTGGCGCCGGTCGTTCCAGTAACTTCGTTCTTTGAACCAACCCGGTACGTGATCATGAAGGTCAACGTAGGACTCGAATGCTCAGGCAGCAACAGAACCTGCAGCCCGTTGCTTGAAAGCGTGTACTCATCGACGCTGCCGACAGTCCTCACGAACGAGAAGCCATCGACCGCCTTTGGCGCCGCGTGCAGACTCAGCGCTGCGACCAGGAGGCCCAAGCAGGCAATACTTCGTTTCATAATTCCACCAAGAAATGCAAAAGCGCGACCATAGCACACAGCGTCGCACGTGCGACAATCGCCCGGCTGCCGCCCCGAAGGTGGCATCGACGCACTTGTGAACTGGAGAGGATTCAATGGGATTTCTGAAGGGAAAAAGAATACTGGTCACGGGGGTATTGTCCAAGCGCTCCATTGCCTACGGCATTGCCCAGGCCTGTCACGAGCAGGGCGCTGAACTCGCCTTCAGCTATCTGGGCGAACGATTCAAGGAACGCATTACTGAATTTGCCGCTGACTTCGGCTCATCGCTGGTATTTGACTGCGATGTCGGCGACGACGCGCAAATCGAGAAACTGTTCGTCGATCTGTCAAAGTCCTGGCCCAAGTTTGACGGCTTTGTGCACAGCATCGGGTACGCCCCACGGGAGGCCATTGCCGGCAATTTTCTCGACGGACTCACCCGCGAAAACTTCAGAATTGCCCATGACATAAGCGCCTACAGCTTTCCGGCCATGGCCAAGGCCGCGCTGCCCTATCTCAACAACAGCGCCTCACTGCTAACGCTGACCTACCTCGGCGGCGTGCGCGTGGTACCAAGCTATAACACCATGGGGCTGGCCAAAGCCTCGCTCGAATCGTCGGTGCGCTACCTGGCCGACGCCGTCGGTCCCCGGGGCATCCGCGTCAATGGCTTGAGCGCTGGCGCGATCAAGACGCTGGCGGCCAGCGGCATCAAGGATTTTGGACGTTTGCTGTCGATTTCAGCCAATGCGTCGCCGCTCAAGCGCAACGTGACGATTGAAGAAGTTGGCAATGTGGCCGCGTTCCTTCTCAGCGACCTGGCCTCGGGTATGACCGGCCAGATATCCTACGTCGACTGCGGCGTCAGCCAAACCGCAGTCGCGGTCGTCGAAGCACCCGTATCCTGAGGCAAATAGTGGCCAGAACGAGCTATTTCATTGCGTAAGCAGCTATCGTTGTGATAGCGCGGCGGTCAGTCGCAAACGCAATCGGCGTAGTAATGTCTCTGGCCATCGGGCCCCTCAACTTCGACCAATCCGTGAATGTCGGTCTCAAAGCCCGGACATTGGGTGTTGAATTCCCGTGAAAACTTGAGGTATTCCACAATCTTCCTGTTGAATACTTCGCCCGGAATCAGCAGTGGAATGCCTGGCGGGTATGGCGTGACCAGTCCAACGGTGATGCGCCCTTCGAGCCGGTCGATTTCAACCCGCTCGGTCTTGTGCAAGGCGATGTGGGCGTAGGCGTCGCTGGGCTTCATCGCGGGGGTCAGGTCGCTGAGGTACATGTCGGTGGTTAACCTGGCGATATCGTATTTCGCGTACAACTGATGAATGTGCTGACACAAGTCAGCCAGCCCCATGGTTTCGTAGCGCGGATACTTCTGACAAAACTCCGGGAGAATGCGCCACATCGGTTGATTCTTTGCATAATCGTCCTTGAACTGCTGCAAGGCCGTGAGCATGCTGTTCCAGCGGCCCTTGGTGATGCCGATCGTGAACATGATGAAGAAACTGTAGAGCCCGGTCTTCTCAACGACGACGCCGTGCTCGGCAAGAAACTTGGTGAGCACGCTGGCTGGAATTCCGGTCTTGGCGAACTTGCCGTTGAGGTCCATGCCCGGGGTCACGATCGTTGACTTGATCGGATCGAGCATGTTGAAGCCCGCGGCCATCTTGCCAAAGCCGTGCCAGTTCACGCCCGCCTTGGCATTGATCGACTCGCCCTTGATGATCCAACTGTCAGCGCGGCCGATGCCCTCCTCGACCAATTTGTCCGGTCCCCACACCTTGAACCACCAATCGTCCCCGTACTCCTCGTCGACCTTGCGCATGGCGCGGCGAAAATCGAGCGCTTCGGCAATACTCTCCTCGACCAGCGCGGTGCCACCCGGCGGTTCCATCATGGCAGCAGCGACGTCGCAGCTGGCGATCACGCTGTACTGAGGACTGGTGCTGGTATGCATCAGGTACGCGTCATTGAACAGGTGTTTGTCGAGTTTGACGGTCTGTGAATCCTGCACCAAGACGTGGCTGGCCTGGCTGATGCCCGCCAGCAGTTTGTGCAACGACTGGGTCGCGTAAACCATGGCCTGCCGAGGTCGCGCACGTTTCTTGCCCATCGCGTGGTACGAGCCATAGAACGGATGAAACGCGGCGTGCGGCAACCACGCTTCGTCAAAGTGGATGTTTTCCACATAGCCATCGAGCATGCTCTTGACCGTCTCGGTGTTGTAGAGCACGCCGTCATAAGTTGACTGCGTCAGGGTCAGGACACGCGGCTTGATCTGGTCGACGTTGATGGCAGGCAGGTGCTTTCGCACCAGCGGATTGGCACTGATCTTGGCCCGGATCGAGGCCGGTTCGAACTCACCCTTGGGAATCGGACCGATGATGCCGAAGTGGTTGCGCGTGGGTTTGAGAAAAACCGGAATCGCGCCGGTCATGATGATCGCGTGCAGGATCGATACATGACAATTGCGGTCGACGACCACAACGTCATTCGGTGCCACGGTATGGTGCCAGACCATCTTGTTGCTCGTGCTCGTGCCGTTGGTCACGAAGAAGCAGTGGTCGGCGTTGAAAATGCGCGCGGCATTGCGCTCGCTCTTGCCGATGGCCCCGTCGTGGTCGAGCAATTGGCCAAGCTCTTCGACGGCGTTGCAGACGTCGGCGCGCAGCATGTTCTCACCGTAAAACTGGTGATACATCTGCCCAACCGGGCTCTTGAGGAAAGCCACGCCACCGGAGTGGCCCGGGCAGTGCCAGGAATAGGAACCGTCCTCGGCGTAATCGAGCAAGGCCTTGAAGAACGGTGGTTGCACGCCTTCGAGGTAGCTTTTGGCCTCGCGAATGATGTGACGCGCGACAAACTCCGGCGTGTCCTCGAACATGTGAATGAAGCCGTGCAGCTCGCGCAAAATGTCGTTCGGGAGGTGCCTTGAGGTCTTGGTCTCGCCATACACGTAAATCGGAACGTCCAGATTCTTGCGCCGCACTTCGGCGATGAAGTGGCGCAGATTCACGATCACCGGATCCAGATCCGGCCCCGGCGTGAATTCCTCGTCGTCAATCGACAGGATGAACGCGCTGGCACGGCTTTGTTGCTGCGCGAACTGGCTCAAATCGCCGTAGCTGGTCACGCCCAGCACTTCGAGGCCCTCGGACTCAATAGCCTGAGCCAAGGCGCGAATGCCAAGGCCCGACGTGTTTTCAGACCGGAAATCCTCGTCAATTATGACAATGGGAAAGCGAAACTTCATCGGGGCCTCCGGCCATGCGCAAAAAACTCTAACAGGCGCGAAGTGTAAGGACTTATTTTCCGCTCTGGGGCCGAACACCCGCAGTTTGGCCTCAAAATGTGGCGATCGGAACACAATGAGGTCTCACATGGCGGAATCGACGATTTGGTGGGTGCTCGCTGGCGGTGCCATCGCAGTTGAGTTGCTGACGGGAACGTTCTATTTGCTGATGTTGTCGCTGGGCTTGATCGCCGCGGCGCTGGCGGCCCACGCCGGGGCAGCGATGACGACCCAGTTGGTGGTCGCCGCGTTGGTGGGCGGCGGCTTCATCATTGGCTGGCGCGCTCGCAGGCTGAGGGCTCCGGCCGAACTGCCCGCAGGGGCCAACCAGGACGCCAACCTTGATGTCGGCGAAACGGTTCAAGTTGATAGCTGGCTTGCCGATGGCACCAGCACCGTGAAGTATCGAGGTGCCAACTGGAGCGTGGCCCTGGTTGCCGGTGCATCGCCAACCCCTGGCGCGCATCGGATCGTGGAGGTCGTCGGCAGTCGGCTGGTCGTACGCAAGGTGTAATTAGTTCATAACAGAACCAACTGGAGAGTGAAATGGAAGTTGCAATTGTCTTGTTTGTGATCGCGGTGATCTTCATCACGCAGTCGATCAAAGTCGTTCCGCAACAACATGCCTGGGTGGTCGAGCGGCTGGGCAAGTACAACGGCACGTTGTTGCCGGGGTTGAACTTCTTGATGCCCTTTGTGGACCGGGTGGCGTACAAGCACTTGTTGAAGGAGGTTCCCCTCGACATCGCGAGCCAGGTGTGTATCACTCGCGACAATACACAATTGCAGGTCGACGGGATTCTGTATTTCCAGGTCACCGATGCGATGCGTGCGAGCTACGGCTCGAGCAACTACATCGTGGCGATTTCGCAACTGGCGCAGACCTCGTTGCGCTCGGTCATCGGCAAGCTCGAACTCGACAAGACCTTTGAGGAGCGCGACATCATCAATGCCCAGGTCGTGCAGGCGATCGACGAAGCAGCCCTGAACTGGGGTGTGAAGGTGCTGCGCTACGAAATCAAGGACCTGACACCGCCCAAGGAAATCCTGCACGCCATGCAGCAGCAAATCACGGCCGAGCGTGAAAAGCGTGCGTTGATTGCGGCATCCGAGGGTCGGCGCCAGGAACAGATCAACATCGCTACCGGCGAACGCGAGGCGTTCATCGCCCGCTCTGAAGGCGAAAAGCAGGCCGTCATCAACAAGGCGCAAGGCGAGGCACAGTCGATTCTGGCTGTTGCCGAAGCCACCGCACAGGCCATCGAGCGCATTGCCTCGGCGATCCGCCAGCCCGGTGGTGCCGAGGCGGTTCAGCTCAAGGTCGCCGAACGAGCGGTGGACGCCTATTCGAAAGTCGCTGCCGAGTCGGCCACCACGTTGATCGTTCCGAGCAACATGACCGAGGTGTCGGCTCTGATCGCCTCGGCCATGAAGATGGTTCAGGCGCAACGGACCACTTAGGCCGCCTAGCCCGGCACGGGCATCAGCGGTGTGGGCTTGCGCCGCAGCCGCGAGAAATCATTGTCTTTGATCATCCCACGCAGGTGCTCCAGGTTGCGCTGCAGGGTACGTAGGTACGGATCATCGCCGCCAAAATGCGGCGCAATGTAGCGGTAACAGTGATCAAAATCGTGCTCCAGGCGAGGTCTGGCGACGTGCTCGTAAAAGTCTGGTGTCTTGCGCAGCAGGTCTTCGGCAGACGCGTACAACACGATGGTCTCGCCGCTAGGCAAGGTCTCACGATCCAGGCCGGCCAGCACAAACTCGGGAAACAGGAAATCGCGGCAACGCTCAAGGTAATAACGCCCGCCAATCTGACTGACCAGGTCAGCCGTGCCCAACATTCGCCCCACCGTGTGTAGTCGTGCAGGCTGGTCGCCCAGCGTCACCGCCACCGATTGATGAAAATTCGTGACGTGGATCAGACTAACCTGCGCGGCAAAGCTGGCGTAAGCACCGCGCGCGAGATAGCGTCGCGCAAAGTCAACGCTGCGCTGTTCATGGTCGTGGACCAGCGTGGCACCATTGATACCGCCCTCACTCTCGCGTCTGAGAAACCCGACGTCATGAAACAGGGCCAGCACCACGGCCATCGTCGCGGTGTCTGCTCCCAGCGCCGGCAGGCTGGCATCGTGACTTATTTCGTAGCCGTCAACGATGCGCGCCATGAGCAAGACCGTGCTCAGCGCGTGGCGCAGATCGTGGTACGGCGTATCGCACCGCAGGTACCCGGGAAAGCGGCCAAAAAACGCGTCTCCAACATCGGCGAAGCAGCGTCGCAGGGGTGCGTCGGCGAAACCGTCGTAGCGTCGCGCCAGGATGGCGCAAACCGCATCCGCAACGGCGCCCTGGTTTGACACGTTGACGGTGCCGGTAACGTCACTTTGCTCGACGATACGGTCCATGAAATGATGACCTTCGGTCACTGCGGCAAGGCGATTTCCTGATCGACGCTAAATTGATAGTCCCTGAAGATGTGTTCTGCGCTGAGCAATTGGTAGCTGCCGTCTTCGAGCCGACGGCTGGTGTCCTTGAGCCGATAGGTCGCGTGCCCGCAGGTCCACAAATTGAAATTTCGCATGTGTGTGCACATGCAGGTCTTGTCCAGCACCGAGACCACTTTGGCCTGCGGGTGCAGGGCCACTTGCCCGTTGTAGGCGGTGATGTATGAACAGCCGCCCGAGCCGTCGAGCAGATACCCGTACGCTTCGCAGTTGGGACGAATACCCGCGCCAATGGCGGGCGAACTCTTGAGCATGCGCATCGGGTAGCCGGTGGGCGAAATCGTGTTGACGACAATGTCCTCCTCATCGGCCTTGAAGTACTCCTGCTTCACCTTGGCCGGCAACCCACATTCCCTGGCCACGGTAAAACGGGTCGCCACTTGTACCGCTGCGGCACCGTTTTGCAGGTACGACACCGCGTCGCCACCCGTGAAAATGCCCCCCGCAGCGATCACCGGTATCGCCAGTTGCTCCGCGGCAAGGTAGCTCAGCACCTCGGCCGTAATGGTCGCCAGATCGTAGCTTGCCCAGTCCATACCAAAACCCAAATGCCCACCAGCGAGCGGGCCCTCGACGACCACGTAATCGGGAAAGCGATTGAGCCTGGCGTTCTTGCGCAGGAACAGTTGCAACGCCCGCACCGAGGAAACAATGATGCCGAGCTTGGCGTCACGAAAACGCGGATGCTCCGCAAGCAGGCCAAATGAGCCCAGATGCAATCCCGCACTCAGGGTGATGCCATCGATTCCCGCGTCCAGCGCCGAGGCCATGCGCACCTGCAAGGTTTCCCGCGGGGCGTTCATGGTCAACTTTTCCATGCAGTTGACAAAGATCAGGCCATCGCCGCGCTTGGCCAGCATGGCCGCTTCAACGTGACGCCGGGTCGCGTCCGCAAGTGCACCCAGGTCAAAGCGGACCATGGTCTTGTCGCTGTTGTCGACGTTGTGCCGGTACAGCTTGAGTTTGTCCTTGCCAAATCGCGTGTCGTAGCGCCGGTCCGAAACCTCGTTCACCATGGCATCGGAAATGTGCCCGATGCCTCCGAGGCGGGCCGCTTCCAGCGCCAACTCGACCGTTGAAATATCCACGCCCATGCCGCCGATCACAATCGGCACAATTTCCCTTTTTCCGAATGTCAGGCGGAAGTCATCAACACGTTTCATCAAACTCCTTGGGCCTGCTTGGCAGGCCGGGCGAACTGCATCGCCGATGGCCCTGGCACGCTCGGGCAGAAAAGCAGTGCAGGCCGCGGCTGGCGCGCATCGCGCGGATTTTAACTGTGCGCAGATTCGGTGCCGTAGCGGGCCCGAGCCTGCGCGACAGTCTGGAGCCCTGCGATACGATATATTGAATCTCAAACCTATTGACACTCCTACCGACATGGCCTCTGCACCTACAAGAATCCTTCCTCGGCCCTTGAGCGGCGCGCGCGTCCTGAGTCTGTGCCTGAACTTGCCAGGCCCTGCGGCCTTGATGCGCTGCCGTGCAATGGGCGCGACCTGCGTCAAACTCGAACCCCCCCCCGGCACTGGTGCCGCTCCCGGCACCAGCGGCGATCCGATGGGCATGTACAACCGCGCTGCCTACGCCACGCTGAACCAAGGGGTGCGAGTGATGGTGGCTGATCTCAAAAGCGAGGCTGGCCAGCGCGCGCTGCATCGTGAGTTGGCCAGGGCCGACGTGTTGTTGACGTCGTTTCGTCCGTCGGCGCTGACCAAGCTCAAGCTGCAGTGGAAAGACCTGCACCGCCAGTATCCCCTGCTGTCGCAGGTCGCGATTGTCGGGGCCCCTGGCGCGCGCGCCGAGGAGCCGGGCCACGATTTGACTTACCTGGCGGAGAACGGCTTGGTCGGCGCGCTCGAGTTACCGCCCACGCTCTACGCTGACATGGGCGGCTCACTGATGGCGGCTGAGGCCGTGCTGCAGGCGCTGCTGCTCACACACAAGAAGAACAAGGGTCATTACCTTGAAGTGGCGCTGTCAGACGCCGCGCGCTATCTCGCCTTGCCACGCAACTGGGGTCTGACCACGCCCGGCGCGGCGGTCGGTGGTGCCCACGCGGGGTACCGGGTCTATCCCTGTCAGGATGGCCGCGTGGCGGTGGCGGCGCTGGAGCCGCACTTTGCCAAAGCTTTGTGCGAAGCTGCCGGGACCGACTACGCAGGAATTGCAAGCATGCTCAGCCCAGCGACGCATCGCCGGATCGCAGGCTACCTGCTCGGAATGACCCGCAGCGCGCTCGACAAACTCGCAGCGGAGCGTGATATCCCACTGCACACGCTACCAATTTCATAGCTGTCAACGCCCGTCAATATTGCGCTAGCGAGTGATTTCGTCTGATTTCCAGAGCATGACCACGGCGCGCGCCTCGATCGCCTGACCCAGCCCCACGGGACCCATTTTCTCGCCGGTCTTGGCCTTCACGTTGACCTGATCCATGCGCAAAGCAAGGGCCGCGGCGATTCTTTCGCGCATGGCGCCAACGTAAGGCGCGAGACGCGGCGCCTGGGCCATGACGGTGCTGTCGATATTGCCAATCTCAAAGCCGTGTTCGCGCACCAGGCGCGCCGCCTCGCTCAACAGCGGTACAGAATCGGCACCCTGGTAGCGTGCGTCAGTGTCGGGAAAGTGGGTGCCGATGTCACCCAGCGCTGCCGCGCCGAGCAAGGCATCGGTGATGGCGTGCAACAGCGCGTCGGCGTCCGAGTGCCCGAGCAGGCCCAACGCAAAGGGGATCTCGACGCCACCGAGCACGAGCTTTCGCCCCGGCACCAGCGCGTGGATGTCCCAGCCCTCGCCAATTCTGAAATTCATCGTCCTGCCCTCTCGTGACGTGTCTTCAACACCGCCTGTGCCAAAGCGAAATCCTCTGGATAAGTCACCTTGAAGTTCTGCGCGCTGCCCGGTACCAGTTTGGGTTGCAAGCCCATCGCCTCCATCGCGCTGGACTCGTCGGTGACACTTGCCCCGGCTTGGCGCAAAGCGGCTTGCAAGGCGCCGATGCGAAACATCTGCGGCGTTTGTGCCAGCCACTTGTCGCTGCGTTCCAGCGTGCTGATCACCCGGCCGGTCGATTCGCACTTTAGCGTGTCGGGCAAGCGCAGCGCCAGCAGGCCACCGACCGCATCGAAGGCACAGGCGTCGATCAGATGCCCGATCTGCTCGGCGGTGATCAGGCAACGCGCTGCGTCGTGCACCAGTACCCAGTCGCGCTCATTTGCGTCATGCTCCAGGAGCCAATGCAAACCGTTCAAGACACTTGCAGCCCTTGTTGCACCTCCACACCGCGCTACCAAAACAGTAGCCGTTTGAGTATCAAAAAAATCATCGTCGGGCGCGACCACAACCAGGGTGGCAGCGATGCGACTGACCTTCGCAAAGGCCGCCAGCGTATGCAGCACCAGCGGCTCGCCCGCCAGCATCTGATATTGCTTGGGGCCGCTGGCACCCGAGCGCTCGCCAGTTCCGGCGCAGGCGATCAGCGCCCAGCAGCGGGCTTGAGGGGTTGATTGCGGGAGCGCGGCGGTCATGGGCGTGGCCCCATTCTAAAATCGAAAGCATTCATGGACTTACCCAAACTGCTCGCGGGCAAGCGATTCACCCTGCCACGCCCGACCGGCTCCGCCGACGCCCTGCTCCTGGCCGAGTTGGCGCGACGCGAAAAAAACAGTACCCGACTGACTGCCATCGTCACCGCCGACGCCCTGGATGCGCAGCGCCTGATTGACGAGATGGCGTTCTTTGCGCCTGAGTTGCGCTGCGTGCTGTTTCCAGACTGGGAGACGCTGCCGTTTGACAGCTTCTCGCCGCATCAGGACCTGATCAGCGAGCGTCTTGCCACCTTGTGGCGGATCTCGCAGCAGGACGCCGATCTGGTGCTGGTACCGGCCACGACGGCACTGTACCGTCTGGCGCCGCCGAGCTTCCTGGCCGCCTACACGTTTCATTTCAAGGTCAAGCAAAAGCTCGATGAAGCCAAACTCAAGGCGCAATTGACACTGGCCGGTTACAGCCACGTCACCCAGGTGGTGGGTCCGGGCGAATATGCGGTACGCGGCAGCTTGATAGACCTGTTTCCGATGGGCTCGGCAGTTCCGTACCGGGTCGATCTGTTTGACGACGAAATCGACAGCATCCGCAGCTTTGACCCCGACAGCCAGCGCAGCCTGTACCCGGTGCCCGAAGTCCGGCTGCTGCCCGGGCGCGAGTTTCCGATGGACGAGGATGCCCGGGGCCGTTTTCGCAGCCGCTGGCGCGAGTTGCTCGAAGGCGACCCAACGCGCAGCCGCATCTACAAGGACATCGGCGCGGGCATTGCCACGGCTGGCATCGAGTACTACCTGCCGCTGTTCTTTGACGAAACAGCGACGGTGTTTGACTACCTCGGCGCGCAGGCCAGTGTGGTGCTGCACGGCGATATTGAAGGCGCCTTCGGTCACTTCTGGCGTGACACCAAGGAGCGGCACCGATTGCTGCAGGGCGACCCCGAGAGACCGGTGTTGCCACCCGATGCCCTGTTCCTGAGTTCCGAGCAATTCTTTGCCCGGGTCAACCAGCACGCCCAGCTTGCAATCAGGGCTGGGCCAGCACAGTTGGCGCGCGAACCGGCGTCGACGGGTTCTGCGGGCGCCGAGTTTGTTGAGTTCGCCAGCCTGCCCGCACTGACCGTCGTGCGTGGTGCCGAAGATCCGCTGGCGCGGCTCAAAAGCTATGCCCGCAACACGCAGCAGCGCATCCTGATCCTGGCTGAAAGCGAGGGCCGAAAGACCAGTCTGCTCGATTTTCTGCACGCGAGCGCATTGACGCCACCCTCGTTTGATTCGCTGGCCGAGTTCGCGCGCAGCGTCGAACGGCTCGGCATTGCAACCTCGCAGCTCAATACCGGCTTCAGTTGGATCGAGGAAGGCATCGATTTCGTCACCGAGACCGAACTCTTTGCCGCCGGACCGACCACGCGCAGGCGCAAAAAGCAGGAACAGGTCAGCGACGTTGAAGCGCTGATCAAAGACCTGAGCGAACTCAATATCGGCGACCCGGTGGTGCACAGCGCGCACGGCATCGGCCGCTACCTGGGTCTGGTCAACCTTGATCTTGGCAACAAACTGCCCAATGGTGAACCCGAAGTGCAGGAGTTCCTGCATCTGCAATACGCCGACAAGGCTGCGCTGTACGTGCCGGTGAGCCAACTGCAACTCATCAGCCGGTATACCGGCGTGAGCGCGGATGAAGCGCCGCTGCACCGCCTGGGCTCGGGCCAGTGGGAGAAAGCCAGGCGCAAGGCGGCCGAACAGATCCGCGACTCGGCCGCCGAGTTGCTCAACATCTATGCCCGCCGCGCTGCGCGCGAGGGACACGCCTTTCGCTATTCGGCCAACGACTATGAGGCCTTCGCCAACGATTTTGGCTTTGAAGAGACTGCCGACCAGAACGCCGCCATCCACGCGGTGATTCAGGACATGATCAGCCCGCGCCCGATGGACCGGCTGGTCTGCGGCGATGTGGGTTTTGGCAAGACCGAAGTGGCCTTGCGCGCCGCATTCATTGCGGTCGTTGGTGGCAAGCAGGTGGCGTTTCTGGCGCCCACCACACTGCTGGCCGAACAGCATTACCAAACCCTGTTGGATCGCTTTGCCAAATGGCCGGTCAAGGTCGCAGAGATGAGCCGCTTTCGCTCGGGCAAGGAAATCACCGCCGCGCTCAAGGGGCTGGCCGATGGCACCATCGATATCGTGGTGGGCACGCACAAGCTGCTGAGCCAGAACACCAAATTCAGGAATCTGGGCCTGCTGATCATCGACGAGGAGCATCGCTTTGGTGTGCGCCACAAGGAAACCATGAAGGCGATGCGCGCCGAGGTCGATGTGCTCACGCTCACAGCCACGCCGATCCCGCGCACCCTGGGCATGGCACTCGAAGGTCTGCGCGATCTGAGCGTGATTGCCACGGCACCGCAACGACGTCTGGCGATCAAAACCTTTGTGCGCACCGAAGGAACAGGCGTGATTCGCGAAGCCGTGCTGCGCGAGCTCAAGCGTGGCGGCCAGATCTACTTTTTGCACAACGAGGTCGAAACGATCGAGAACCGGCGTGCCAAACTCGAAGAGCTGCTGCCCGAGGCGCGCATTGCCGTGGCGCATGGCCAGATGCCCGAGCGCCAGCTTGAGAGCGTGATGCGTGACTTTGTGGCCCAGCGCAGCAACCTGCTGCTGTGCTCCACCATCATTGAAACCGGCATCGACGTACCCACGGCCAACACCATTGTCATGAGCCGCGCCGACAAGTTCGGCCTGGCGCAGTTGCACCAGTTGCGCGGGCGCGTCGGGCGCAGCCACCACCAGGCCTATGCCTACCTGATGGTGCCCGATTTGGAAGGCCTGACCAAACAGGCGCAGCAGCGGCTTGATGCGATTCAGGCCATGGAAGAACTGGGCTCGGGCTTTTACCTGGCCATGCACGATCTGGAGATTCGCGGTGCGGGCGAAGTGCTGGGTGAGAACCAGAGCGGCAACATGATGGAGATTGGTTTTCAGCTCTACAACGAAATGCTCTCCGAAGCGGTGCGCTGCCTCAAGGCCGGTATCGAGCCCGATCTGCTCGGGCCGCTAAGTGTTACTACCGACATCAACCTGCACGCCCCCGCCTTGCTGCCGGATGACTACTGCGGCGACGTGCATTTGCGCCTGAGCTTTTACAAGAAGCTGGCAACGGCCAAAAACACCGACCAGATCGACGCATTGATGGAAGAAATCGTGGATCGCTTTGGCAAGCTACCCAGCCAGGCGCAAACGCTGATCGACGTGCACCGCCTGCGAGTCATCGCCAAACCCTATGGCGTGCTCAAGGTCGACGCTGCACCTGGCGCGACCACCATCACGTTCAAGAAAGACCCGCCGATTGATTCCATGAAGATCATCGCCCTGATCCAGAAGCACAAGCACATCAAGCTCACCGGCAGCGAGAAACTGCGCATCGAGCGCGCCCTGCCCGAGGCAAAAGACCGGGCCCACATGGTGCGTGACTTGCTGCGCTCGCTGGGGCAGCCGGTTGTTGCGACGGCAGCGACTCCTGCGACTGCGAAGTAGTTCGGGGTCGCTGGTTCATCACACCAGGCTGCCGAGCGCATCGAGCGGGCTGGCCGTGCCGCCCGCCGCCACCTTGAGCACATGCGTGTAAATCATCGTGGTGCTGACATCCGAGTGCCCCAGCAGTTCCTGCACCGTGCGGATGTCGGTTCCAGCCTGGAGCAAATGTGTTGCAAACGAATGGCGCAAGGTGTGGACCGATACTGGCTTGCAAATACCAGCCAGCGGCACCGCTTTCTTGAGTGCACGCTGAACCCGGTCTTCGTACAGGTGATGACGCCGCTCTACGCCACTGCGCGGGTCGATGGACAGGATGGGTGACGGGAACAACCAGAACCATGCCCAGGCGTAGCCAACTTTGGGGTACTTTTGCTCCAGAGCGTGCGGCGTCTCCACACCACCGCGCTGCGCCTGGCGATCAAAGTCCATGTCTTTCACGCGAAGACGCATACCCTCCATGAGGCGCATGCCGGTTCCATACAGCAGGCGCGCCAGCAAAGCCGTGACACCGTCCATCTGGGCCAGCACCCCCGCGACCTCGTCCCGGGTCAATACGCTGGGTATGCGTGGCTTGCTGGTTGGGCGGTTGATACCATTCAGCCAAGGCAAGTCGATGCAGAGCACTTCGCGGTACAAGAAGAGCAACGCGCTCAAGGCCTGGTTGTGGGTTGAGGTTGACACCTTGCGCTCGGTGGCCAGCATGGTCAGAAACGCCTCGACCTCGGGCGCACCCATCTCGCGCGGATGCCGCATCTGACCGTTGCGAGCGGACCACCGAATGAAGAAGCGCACCCAGTAAATATAGACTTTTTCGGTCGCAAGGCTATAGTGCATGTAACGGATGCGCTCACGCAATTGATCCAGCAAGCGGATTGATTGCAGCGGATGGTTGCCGGGTTTCATGGAATTTTCATACTGGACGTTTATCCAGTATATCCAACAAAAACCGAGGCTGCAAGCCACTTTCAGGAGGATTCAATGCCCGGTTTATCGAGCAGCACCCGGAATCACGAGCAGGTTTTGCTCTGGACATTA
>CAWJOT010000007.1:0-48195 GCA_963844495.1 uncultured Pseudomonadota bacterium | reverse complement strand
GCAGCATCCCCGTCAACATGAAGGGCGCAAGCCAGCCCGCCGTTGTCAATAACATCACGATCAATGCCAACGTGGGCGATGTTGCGAGCAAGAGCGACGTTGTCGCTGGGATGCGGGCCACGGCCAACAGCATCGTGGCGCGAATCTCACGCTCACAGCGCTACGGCGGGGCGCTGACCTGAGCGCTGACGTCACCGTCGAATAGTTTTCCACGCCTACCCCGCGCCTGATCCGCACGGGGGAAAAGCCGGACCCCTTCACCGGCCTGGCGATGGTGCTTTGACGGGCGCTCGCTGTTGCGTCCAACGTACAGGGTATCGAAAGAAAACATTGGGTGCCGTCCGCCCAACACGCGCCAATGGGTCCAATGACGGAACCTAAACAACATTCATAGGACCCAAATGAATCCAAGCGCATCCAGCCCGGAAACATTGCTCAGATTGCCACAGGTAATCGCCCGCGTCTCGCTTTCGCGTTCCAGCATCTACAAAATGATAAGGCGCACACCGCCCGCGTTCCCAACGCCGTTGAAAATCTCTCGCAGGGCGGTGGCGTGGAATTCATCGGCCATCGACAGATTCATCGAGGAACGCATCGCAGCCGGTGGTCAGTAATGGCCACGATCAAAAGCATGGATCAAGCCCGCGCCCTGCGTGAGGCTCGCGACATACTCAAGGCAAGCATCCCGCCCGGACGTGTCATTTGGAAAAGGCGCATTCGGTACGAGTGGCAGACCGCCTTCAAGCGGCCCGTGCTGGTCGAGTTGCTACCGAACTTCGATTTGCGCGTCACCGATGACAAAACGGGCAGCCTGATCAGCAACAAGGCCCGGCCTGGGTCAACGGCGACACGCCTGATGCGTCGACCCAATGCCGTTGACGTGCACTCAAGCATAAAAACAACCGCCTGCAATTCACACCACGTTGAACAAATTCCCAATTCACCCTCAAAAAGAAAGTATCAAATCATGAACAAGCAAACCAACCAAGCCGCTGCAGCAGCGATGAAGATGGTCTCCGGCATTCCCGCCATCAAGCAACTCATCGAGGAGGAGCAACGCAAGAAGCTCGATGCCAGCAGGGCCGCGCGGGTGGCATGCATCCGCCAATTGAAATTATTGCGTGCCAAAGAGATCGAGTCGGCACAGAAACTTGAATCAGCAATGGCGGAGTTCAAGGCCGCAGAGGCCAAGCTGCAGCGGCTCAAGGATGCATGGGCCCTAGCGGGCAGAACCGCCGTCGAAGCGAGCGCCCAGCGCCAAAACGTCGAGCGCGTGCTGAGTGACACGCATGGCGAGTCCCACGTTGGGCGCTGCCTATTCATTTTGGACCAGATGCGCAATCGGGTGCAGCAGCGCATCGATAACGCAGAACATGGGCGGTTTGTGGACACTGTCATGAATGATGGTCGCATCATCAGCCGCAGGCCGAACCCGGCATTCGAACACATCATGTCGATGCGCAAGGGCGAATTCGACGCTGCTGCAGGTGCCTATGATGAAGCGCTCAAATTGGTTGAGTCTGACCTGGCGCCAAGTGAGATCGAAGAGCGCGTTTGCACCTTGCTGCGAACCGCTGGCTATCTGCCCAATGCCGAGCCTGAGGCCGTCGAACCCGTGTGATTTCGAACCGGCATTGAAAGGCCCGGCCATGAATGCTGACGACGCGGCCTTGTCAACCTTGCCGAGGGTTCCCGCCGGTGATTCAAGCCTCAACCATGCCAAGACGCGACCGGCAGGCCCATCAAACCGCCCAGGCGATCTGGCGCACTCACCGGGTCTTGATCATGGGCAGCCGTGGCCGCGTCGAGGCCGAAATTTAACCGTTGACCGCACCATGAATCAGCATTCGATTCTGTTGGAATACTTGCGCCTGCATGGCCGCACGAGCTGCGCAGACCTTGAGCGACATTGCGACGTGCGCAGCGTCACGACGCGCATGTCAGAGCTGATCCGCAAAGGGCAGCCCATAGAAAAAAGCCGGGCCTATTCACTCAATAGAAGGGGCAAGCCCCGCCCCGTCACCTATTACGCGCTGGCTGGCAAGCCTGCCCAGCAAGACCTATTCACGCCAGCATGAAAAACAACATAACCCCCGAGCTGATCCGATCGGCCTTGCAATACGTGTCGGCAAACCTGCCCCGTGATGAATGGGCACGTGTCGGCATGGCGATCAAGTCCGAGTTTCCAGACGATACCGGGCGCGACCTGTTCACCGAATGGAGCGCGACCGCTGACAGCTTCGATGCCAAGGCCACGGGCGCGCACCTGGCGCAGCATCAAGGCAGGCGGCGGCGTGAGCATCGGCACGCTGTTGCACCTGGCCAAAGAAAACGGCTTTGCGCTGCCAAAAGCAGACCAGGCACCCAGCAAGCCCGACCCCGAAACGGCGGCACGCCTGGCACGCGAGCGGGCCGAGCGCCAACAAGCAGAACAAGCCCGGCAACAGGCCGCCCACGACCAGTGCAGCGAGTGAAGCGGCGGCGCTGTGGGCACAGGCCAGCGAGACAGGCGAAAGCCCCTACCTGACCCGCAAGGGCGTACAGCCCTACGGCGTGCGGTTTGCCGCTGACGGCTGGTTGTTGGTGCCCGTGCGCGATGCGTGCGGGCAAGCTGTGGAACGTGCAGCGCATCGCACCCGCAAGCCAGCAGACGGGGCACCGACAAACTGTTTTTGAAGGGCGGGCGCAAGTCGGGGCTTGTGGCACTGGTGCGGCGATCCGGCTGGGCGCTGCTGTGCTGCTGATCTGCTGAGGGCTACGCCACGGCGGCAAGCCTGCACCAGGCGACGGGCCGCCCGGTGGCTGTGGCCTTTGACGCGGGCAACCTGGCACACGTTGCCAAGGCCCTGCGCAGCGCTTACCCGGCCGCGCTGCTGGTGCTGTGTGGTGACGATGACGTGCAGACGTTTGCACGCACCGGCAACAATCCGGGCCGCGACAAGGCCACGGCGGCGGCGCGATCCGTGCAGGGGCTTGCCGTGTTTCCCGCAAAACCTGCCTGAAGGTGGCAGCGACTTTCAACGACCTGCACCAGGCAGCGGGCCTTGACGCGGTGCGCTCAACGGTAGAGGCCGCGATCACTGCGCACCAGGCAGCGCAAACGGCTGCACAGGCCACGCAAACCGACAAGGCAGGCAAGGACAGCCACAACACCCGGCGCAGGCCCAGCGGGGCCGATAGCGAGCCCGGCGACACCACCCGCGACTCTGACCCATTCACCGTCAACGATGACGGCGTGTGGTTCTTTGGTGCCGACCAGGACGGCAAGCGCAAGCCCCCCGAATGGATTTGCTCAAGGCTTGACGTACAGGCCCGCACCCGCGACCAGGACGGCGGCGGCTGGGGCTATTACCTGAGCTTTGCTGATCCGCTGGGGCACGTCAAGCAATGGGCCATGCCCGCCCGCATGTTGTCCGCTGACGGTGGCGAGTACCGGGCCACGCTGTTGAACATGGGCTTGCACATTGCCACATCACCCCGTGCCCGCAACCTGCTGACCACCTACCTGCAAAGCCGCACCCCTGATGAATTTGCAAGCTGTACCGACCGCATCGGCTGGCATGGCCGCGCCTTTGTGTCTGCCCCGTGAAACTATTGGCGATGAGTGCGGAGCGCATCGTTTTCCAGAGTGACAGCGCAGTAGAAAACACATTCCGAAGCAAGGGCACGCCCGACCAATGGCGCGAGCGTGTCGGGGCAATGTGTGCGGGTAATTCGCGCCTTGTCTTTGCTGTGGCGTGTGCCTTTGCCGGGCCGCTGCTGCGACCGGCGGGCATGGAAAGCGGCGGCTTTCACTACCGTGGCGACAGTTCAAGCGGCAAAACCACAGCCTTAAAGCTGGCTGCCAGCGTGTACGGCGGCGCAAGCTATTTGCAACGGTGGCGGGCCACTGATAACGCCCTTGAGGCCATTGCTGCGCAGCATTGCGACGGCCTGCTGATCCTTGACGAACTGGCGCAGATTGACCCAAAGACAGCGGGTGAGTGTGCCTACATGCTGGCCAACGAACAAGGCAAGGCCCGAGCAACCCGCACCGGCACGCCACGCACCCGGCAAGCATGGCGGCTGCTGTTCCTGAGTGCTGGTGAATTGGGCCTTGCTGACCACATGGCAGAGGGCATGAAACGCGCCCGCGTCGGGCAGGAAGTGCGCATGTGCGATATTCCCTGCGACGCTGGCGCTGGCCTGGGCGCATTCGAGGCGTTGCACGATCACGAGAGCGGCGCAGCCTTTGCAAAACATATCACGCACCAGGCGCAGGCCGTCTACGGTGCCACGGGCCGCGCCTGGCTGCAATGGTTGACCGACCGCGCCGACACGCTCAAGGCAACGAGCCGAGGCGTATCAAACGCGCTGGCAGTTGCGATGATCCCCAAAGATTCAAGCGGGCAGGTTGAACGCGTCGGGGCACGCTTTGCGCTGGTGGGTGCGGCGGGCGAGCTGGCCACGGCGGCGGGCCTGACCGGCTGGCCAGTGGGCGAGAGTGAGCGAGCCGCCCGCGCCTGCTTTACGGCGTGGCTGGCCGCCCGTGGTGGCAAGGGCAACGGCGAAGTGTTGGCCATGCTGCGAGCGGTGCGGCGCTTTCTTGAAACGCATGGTGAAGGCCGCTTCGCTATGTGGCATCGTGGCAGCGATGACCACGCCCCCAAGACTTTGAACCGGGCAGGCGTGCGGCGCATGTTGAATGCGGACGGCGAACCGATCAAAACCAATAGCCAACACGGTGCCGTGTACGGCGACCGTATGCCCGCTGCAATGGGTGAAGAAGTGAGCTTTGAATACTTCATCCTGGCTGAAACATTCCGGGATGAAGTCTGTCAAGGGTTTGACTATCGCGCCGTGTGCCGTGTGCTGTTGGAGCGTGGCTGCCTTACCCCTGAACCAGGCCGCCCGTTTGACTGTAGGCCGCGCCTGCCGGGCGTTGGCCCGGCGACGTGCTACCGGATCACGCCCGCGATATTTGATCTTGACCTATGACCGCCTGCCACGCCTTGTCATGTTGTGCCCGTGCGCTGCCTGACCGCATGGCCAGCGTGAGCCGATGCGGGGCCGCCGTTGGGCGGTGGCGTGCGGGAGCTATTGCCGCGCTGCAAACACAGGCGATTGCCGACACCAGACACCAGAGCAGAGCACGCCCGAACCGCCCTGTACCTACTTGGAATGATTTGTCCGCAGTTGTCGCACCGACTGCGGACAGACTGCGAACACGCAAACCCAATGCCCATGCGGTTGTCGCAGTGTCCGCAGTTGTCGCAGTCCAAAACACGACACCCCGAAGCGCAAGGCCAGCCGATGCACTGCCAAAGTGCCCGGCGGCTGGCTGTTGGCAGTGGTGCCGATGGCCTGGCACAGTGCAGGGGGGGGAGGGGTACCCCCATCAAGGTACTTCCACGGCATCACTCAGTACGGGTCATTCTGAGCGCGTGGTTTCGCTAGTGCATATTTTTTTCCATTAGGTTAACGGTGAACAGTCAACCCGGACCGTTACGGTTCATTTTCGAGGATAGGTAAATCATGCAGCAAAAAGAACTTGCCGACTTGCTCGGCGTAAGCCCGGCGATGGTGTCACGCCACGCGAAACGGGGGATGCCCACGGACAGCCTAGAGCGTGCCCAGCGGTGGCGCAAGCGCCACCTTGAGCCGGGCCGGGTGAAGGGCAACCGCTACACACCCAACCACGACCCCGCACCCGCACCCGCACCCGCAACGGATCACCTGCCCAGCCTGCCCGAACTGTTGCCTTGCGTGCTGCCCGCTGTGTTGGATGTTGAAATCGAGGCGGCGGGCGACCTGATTGATGCTGCCCTGGCACGTGGCAACCAATACGGGGCCGCGATCCGCACCTGGCAGCTACGCGGCTTGCTGCGACAAGCGACAGGCGATGCCAGCCCGCGCCTATCTTTGCGCGTGTGGCTGGCGCTGCTGTGGTACTGGCTTGCCGAGGATGCCGAAATCCGCCATGCCCCCAACATGGGGGAACTGTTGACGCCTGGCGAATTCGGGGCGCGTGTCGGTGACGGTGGCACGCCTGCGCATGTCATGCTATTTGATGCCTGCGACTTTGACGATGTGGCGATCAACGGCTGGCCAGAATACCCCGACGATGAATGAAGCGGCGGCGGTAGGGGGGTGAAAAAGTCTGGGCCTTTGAACTTGGAAACCGAACGTTTAGACAAATTTTCGCGTGCGCAAGTTTCGAGGGGAGGGGGTATCCCCGGACCGTGAGCTTGCCTGTCCTGAATTTGAAAGGTACTCCCGGCAGGTTTGCCCCGAGGGGGAATTCGGCGGCGAAGTGACGCAACACCGGCCCGACTGGTAACGGGGTTGTATGCCTGGCGAAGTGTCCGGCCTTGTTGTATTTGTGTGCAATTTTCAATCGGCCTTCACAGGCCCGGACCGCCTCATGAATCGACCATGCCAGCGACCGCAAAAAAGCGGGTAGCCTTCGCGTCCTGGGGGCACATTTGGGGGCACATTTTGATTTTCAAAAATCAGAATCTAGCATCCATGCGGGTCGCACGTCGATATGTGAACGACTCCGTTTCCGCCAGTGAGGCATTCTTGCCTTGATCAGGCGCTGGAACAAAAGAACGCGTGAACGTGCATCAACGCGCGACCAGCAACCCAGCGTCGACGCCAGTCAAGTCAGATTGATGGTGCGAGCGTAGCTCGGAGGCCTTCGCCTTCTGGATGCTTGCTCATAGGCGTAGGCCATGGCAATCAGGGCGGGCTCGCTCCACGCTTTGCCGACAAAGGAAATGCCACACGGCAGACCTCTGGCAAAACCTGCCGGTACGGTGATATGCGGATAGCCGGCAACCGCCGCGGGCGTGGAGAAACTGTTGCCAGACGAGTCGCCATGGATGAAATCAGTCAACCAAGCGAGTTCTCCCGTGGGTGCGACCAGTGCGTCGAGCTGATTTTCAGCCAGTACCTTATCGATGCCTTGTTCCCGCGAGAACTTCAGATTATTGGCCAGCGCATCCTTGTACTCGTGGCTGTCGAGGTCGCCTTTAGCCTGTGCATTGACAAACAGTTCCTGCGCAAAGTAGCGCAGTTCTTTTGCCCGGTTTTTCTCGTTGAAGGCAATAACGTCGGCCAGGGACTTGATGGGAGATGTGGGGGCATAGGTTGCAAGATATTTTGGTAGAGTGGCCTTGAATTCAAACAACAGAACCGCCAGTTCCAGGTCGGCATATTTGGAAGTATTAGGAACTTCTGCCACTTCCAGCAGAACGGCGCCCTGCGCCTTGAGCACCGCCAACTCGGTCTCAACGAGGCGGGCTACCAGATCGCTTTGCCCCGCAAACTGACTGCGCACGACTCCAATGCGCTTGCCGCGGAGGCCATCCGGATTCAGGAAGCGGGTGTAGTCTTGCTGGTGTTGGCCCGCCTGCAGGGTAGCTGGATCCTCGGCATCCGGCCCTGCCAATACGGTCAGCAGCGCGGCTGCATCGGCCACGGTTCGGGTCATTGGGCCAGCTGTGTCTTGAGACGGCGCAATCGGGATAATGCCGGCACGGCTGACCAAGCCCACGGTGGGTTTGATCCCCACCAGGCTGGCCAGGGACGCAGGCGAAGTAATGGAGCCATCGGTCTCGGTACCGACGGCCGTCGTGGCAAGACTGGCAGCCACGCTGGAGGCCGAGCCGGAACTAGACCCGCTGGTATTGCGGTCCAGGGCGTACGGGCTCTTGGTCAAACCGCCGCGCGCGCTCCAGCCGCTGGTTGAGCGGGTAGAGCGAATATTGGCCCACTCAGATAGATTGGTCTTGCCGAGAATGACTGCGCCCGCATCACGCAACTTGCGCACGATGAAGGCGTCCTTTGCCGCGGGTTCACCCGCCAGGGCCAGGGAACCAGCGGTGGTTTGCATCCGGTCAGCCGTCGCAATGTTGTCTTTGAGCAGCACCGGAATTCCATGCAATGGTCCGCGTGATCCTCTGGTCTTGCGCTCTCGGTCCAGATCAGCAGCAATGACTTTGGCATCCGGATTCAATTCGATGATGGAATTGATGATTGGGCCGGACTTGTCGATCGACTTGATGCGCGCCAGATATGCGCTAACGAGTTGCAGCGAAGTCAGAGTCCCCCGTGACATGGCGGTTTGCAGGTCAACTACAGAGGCTTCTGCCACGTCCAGTGTGTCCGCCACAGCCGCCGTGACGGCGCTGGCGCTTGCGGCAATCAAGCCGCCCTTAACACTCATTTCGAGCAGATCGCGACGTTTCATGGCAAATGTCTCAGTTTTGTATGCAAACTTGGTGGCATCTACTCTAACCGACCCCAATTGCCTGCGTGTTCGCCGCGTGTCTCGCCTGATCCCATCGCAGGCGAGGGCGCCTGCTCGTGCTGCGCCTTCATGTGCGCCGCTTTACTTGTCTAAGTCCCTGTTACCGGGTCTTCGCAGAGACTCGTTCGAAGCAGACCGCGCGATCCGCCAGGAATCAGTGAGTCTATGCGGGCCATGCGGCCCGCATTTCGTTTCACTGGGGCAAGCCCGAGGCTATTGACAACGAGTCGCCGCTGACCCCTACAATGGGCCGACGATCCGATAATTTCATACCGCAACATGTTCCGTTTCTTGAGGCGTGTCCCGTCCCCGGTGCCCAAACCGGATGAGCGTGCGAGCGCCGCTAAGCCGAGACCCTCCGGCGCCGGACCGGGCGCGCCAGAACCGCCTCCGGTACCAGAAGTGATCGAAGGCAATGGGGACTCGGACTGGACTCTGTGGGAGCAGTCGGTGTCGTTCCAGGACAGTCAGACGGCGTCGCTAGGGCCTACGACCCTGCCGTTGGGGTTGCCCGAGGAAAAATCAGACAACGCAACGGATGACGTCGATCCTTTTTCCTCGGTGCGCAAGAAGAGGCGGTAAAACGACTGAGCCTGGTCACGCGCCGCTTAGGTACGCTCGCGGCCGCAGCGCTGATGCCGGTTTGGATAACCAGCCCTCCAAGATTTCATTGGTGCCGGAGAGATGAATCGAACACCCGACCTTCTCATTACGAATGAGCTGCTCTACCGACTGAGCTACACCGGCTACCAGTATCGAATTATAGCCCGCCGCTGAGGCGCTCGCGTTGCCTCAGTGCGCCAGCGCACGACTGACGACTTCGCGTACGTCGTTGCTCAACTCGGCCTGCGCGGCGACTCGAGCAATTGCCTCATGGGCAGCATTTTGATACGGCTCGGCGAGCTTCTTCCACCGGTCCAGCGCGCGCGCCAGGCGGGCTGCGACCTGGGGGTTGAACTTGTCGAGCTCAAGCACGCGTTCGCTCCAGAACAGATAGCCAGCCGCATCGGCTCGATGAAAGGCTCCGGGATTGGCATTGCAGAAGCTGAAGATCACGCTGCGCGCCCGATTCGGATTACGTAGCTCGAAGGCAGGGTGCTGCATCAGCCGGCGCACTGCAGGCAACACCTGGCCACCGCGGTCGCAGGCGCCGGCCTGGAGCGCAAACCATTTGTCAAGCACCAGCTCTTCGTTGCGGAAACGGGCATAAAAGATCGCCAGCGCGCGCTCAGCCAAGGGGTGCGCGCTTTGCACCAGGGCCGAGAGCGCATGGAAGCGGTCGGTCATATTGCTCGCGGTCCCAAAATATTCAAAAACCTTGTCGGGCCACGGCGAGCTGGAATCATCTCGCGCGGCAAGACACAGCTGCGCCAGCGCGAGTCCTGCCAGCGCGCGCCGACCCGCCGAGAGCGCATCCGGGCGATAGGCGCCGTTCTCGCGGTGAGCCTCGTAAGCCCATTGCCAGTCCGGTGCCAGAGCCTGCGCCAACTCGCAACGCATGGCCTCGCGCACCGCATGAATCCGTTGGGGGTCAACCGCCGCGAGCTGTTCGGCGATGTAAGTCTCCGACGGTAGCGTCAGCACCAGTTCCTTGAACGCTGCATCGAGCTGAGGGTGCCGCAAAACGCTGCGCAGCGCCTCGATCATGGCGTGGCCAAGGATCGGCGTGCTGTTTGCATGGTTGTCGATCGCGCTTACGGCGCTTCGAATCGCCAGCCGCTGTGCCGCCTCCCATCGATTGAACGGATCAGAGTCATGGGCGAGCAGCGTCAGCAGTTGCGCCTCTGAATACTCATGGTCCAGCACCACCGGCGCGCTAAAGCCACGCAGCAGGGAGGGCACCGGCTCACTGTCGATATCTACAAAAGTAAAGGTCTGGCGGTTCTCAGTCAGGACCAGGGTGGCCTGCGTTGGCTCGCTGCCCACCGTCTGCAGCACATGGGCTGCCTCACGAAGCGGCAGTTCGTGTCCACGGTTGTCGAACAGGGCAAGACTGATCGGAATGACAAAGGGCTCGCGTGGCGCCTCGTCTGGGGCATGGGCGCAGCTTTGCGAGAGGGTCAGCGTGTAGCTGCGCTGCACGGCGTCAAATTCCCCGGTTGCCTGTACGCGTGGTGTGCCAGCCTGGCTGTACCAGCGCTTGAACTGTGGCAGCAGGCGAGCCAGATCCGAGTCGGGATTGGCGTCGGCTATCGCCTGGGCGAAGTCATCGCACGTCACCGCCTGTCCGTCGTGGCGCTTGAAATACAGTTTCATGCCTCGCGCAAACCCGTCGCGACCCACCAGCGTCTGCATCATGCGCACCACTTCGGCGCCTTTTTCGTACACGGTCACTGTGTAGAAGTTGTTAATTTCAATATAGCTGTCGGGACGAACCGGGTGCGACATGGGACCGGCGTCCTCGGCGAATTGAACGGTGCGTAAAACCCGGACGTCCTCGATACGTTTGACCGCGCGGGCCGAGGCATCCGGACACAAATCCATGCTGAACTCTTGATCACGAAAGACCGTAAGTCCTTCCTTGAGACTGAGTTGAAACCAGTCCCGGCAGGTGATGCGGTTGCCGGTCCAGTTGTGGAAGTACTCATGACCGACGACGCTTTCGATGTTGGCATAGTCGGCATCGGTGGCGGTGGCGGCATTGGCCAAGACATATTTGGTATTGAATATGTTCAAGCCCTTGTTTTCCATGGCTCCCATGTTGAAGTCGCTGGTGGCGACGATCATGAAGCGTTCCAGATCGAGCGACAGGCCAAACCGGGCTTCATCCCAAATCACCGACGCCATCAGCGAATTCATGGCGTGTTCGGTTTTGTCCAGATCGCCCGGGCGCACGTAGACCTGCAGCAGGTGCTCCTTGCCAGAGCGTGCCGTGATGCGTTGCTCGCGGCAAACCAGCACGCCCGCGACCAGCGCGAACAGGTAGCACGGCTTGCGGTGCGGGTCGACCCAGGTAGCAAAGTGGCGTCCTTCGTTGCCGACGCCTTCAAGGGGACCCGACGCTACCAGGTTGCCGTTGGACAACAAAACCGGGTACTTGTGTCGATCCGCGCGCAGCGTCACGGTGTAGCTGGCCATCACATCGGGACGATCCATGAAATACGTGATACGCCGGAACCCCTCGGCTTCGCACTGGGTAAAGAAGGAATCGTGGCTGACGTACAGACCTGTCAGGCGCGTATTCTTTACCGGTGCGCATGTCGTGAATATTTCGAGCTCAAACGACTCCTGCTCGGGAAGGTTTTCGAGAATCAGGCGACCTCCCTCAATCCTGAACGAAGCGCCCTGGCCGTTGACGAGAACGCGCGCCAGGTTGAGTTCTTCGCCATCGAGCACGAGCGGCTGCACTGCAACATCGGTATTGCGGCGCAACGTCATCTTGTTAAGCACGCGGGTTTTGGCCGGATCGAGATCGAATGTGAGATTGACCGTGTCGATCCAATAGGGAGGCGGGGCGTAATCGGCGCGTTGCACCGCCGTGGCTTTGTCTTCGTTCTGCATGGCTATACCCCTTGTTTGAGCGACGCCTCAATGAAGGCGTCGAGGTCACCGTCAAGCACTTTTTGCGTTGCCGATGTTTCGTAATTGGTGCGCAAGTCCTTGATGCGGCTGTTGTCAAGCACGTAGGAGCGTATCTGGTGGCCCCAGCCAACGTCGGTCTTGCTGTCTTCGAGCTTTTGCTGCTCGGCCTGGCGTTTGCGCATTTCATGGTCGTACAGACGTGAACGCAGCCGCTTCCAGGCAACGTCGCGGTTGCTGTGTTGACTGCGTCCATCCTGACACTGAACCACGATGCCGGTGGGAAGATGCGTCAAGCGCACGGCCGAATCGGTCTTGTTGATGTGCTGGCCGCCCGCTCCGCTGGCGCGAAACGTGTCTACCCGCACGTCGGCCGGGTTGATATCGATCTCGATCGAGTCGTCGACTTCGGGGTAGACGAAGACCGAGGCAAACGAGGTATGGCGGCCACCCGAGGAATCAAACGGCGACTTGCGCACCAGCCGGTGCACGCCTGTTTCCGTGCGCAGCAATCCAAAGGCATACTCGCCTTCAATCTTGATTGTGGCGCCCTTGATGCCTGCGGTGTCGCCAGCAGTCTCGTCCTCAATCTGGGTCTTGAAGCCCTTGCGCTCGGCGTAACGCAGATACTGGCGCAATAACATGCTTGCCCAGTCGCAGGCCTCCGTGCCGCCGGCGCCCGCCTGAATATCCAGGAAAGCATTGAGCGGGTCGGCCGGATTGTTGAACATGCGGCGAAACTCCAGCCCCTCAATGGTTGCGGCGAGCTTGGCTGCCTCCGCCTCGATCGCGAGCAAGCCGGCCTCGTCACCATCCTCCTTGCTCATCTCGAACAATTCCACGTTGTCCGCCAGTTCGCTGGCAAGCGAATCGAGCGTGAGTACCACACCGTCGAGCGTTTTCTTCTCCCGGCCCAACTCCTGGGCGCGCTTGGGGTCGTTCCAGACGCTTGGGTCCTCGAGTGAGGCGCTGACTGTTCTCAGCCGTTCTGCTTTGGCAGGGTAGTCAAAGATACCCCCGTAGCTCTTGCGTGCGTGCGCTCAGATCTGCCAGCTGGGTGCCAATGTCATTTGTGCGTTCTGCTTCCATGGTGCGGGTCCTGTGATTGTTCTGCGTGTTTTATGAACCCCGCATTTTCTCACGCCCGGTACCCGGATGCTGACGAGCGGCCCCCGGGGAGCCGACTCGGCCCGGCTGGCGGCTGTCTCTAACGCCTCACGCCAGCTTCGCGAGCGCTGCGTCAACCTTTTCCAGAATTTCCGGCGTGATCAGCCCGCCGGAGAACCCGGCCACGGTTTTTAGCGACATCGAACGCCCCATGCCAATCGACGGATGCGTCGAAATGCCGGGCATGAATTGTTCGAGAAGCGCCTTGGTGGCCTCATTGTCGAGTAGCTCACCCAGATTCGTGTCGATTGAATAGCTCATTTCATTCTCCTAATGGTTGCGGTCAACCGCGTTCACGCAATTCACGGCGCAGTATCTTCCCTACGTTGCTTTTCGGCAAGTCATCGAGAAACTCGACTTCGCTCGGAATCTTGTAGGCCGTGAGGTTTTCACGGCAATGCTCAATGAGCATTTCCCGGGTCAATGCGGGCGATTTCTTCACCACGTAAATCTTCACAGCCTCACCCGATTTCTGATTCGGTTTGCCTACCGCAGCGACTTCTCGTACGTCGGGATGCATCATGACAACTTCTTCGATTTCACTGGGGTAAACGTTGAATCCCGAGACCAGGATCATATCCTTGAGTCGGTCGACGATTTTCAGGAAACCCTTGTCGTCGATGGTCGCGATGTCGCCGGTGCGCAAAAAGCCGTCGGCGGTCATCACGGCCGCCGTTTCAGCCGGGCGGTTCCAATAGCCTTTCATCACCTGCGGGCCTTTGACACACAACTCACCGGCCTGGCCAATGGGTAGCTCGCTCCCCTGTAGGTCGCGTATCGACACCTCGGTCGATGGCACCGGCAAACCAATGCTGCCACTGAACTCTTGATTGTCAAACGGGTTGATGGTGACGGTGGGTGAGCACTCGGTCAATCCGTAACCTTCAAGCAAAGGCGCCTTGGTTGTAGCTTCCCAACGCTCGGCGACCGGTCGTTGTACGGCAGCCCCACCGCCGACGGCAAACCGCATTTCCGAAAAGTCGACTTTGGCAAAGCCCGGGTCATTGAGCAGACCGTTGAACAGGGTATTGACCGCGGGCATGGAAACGAACTTGTAAGTGCTCAGGATCTTGACGAAGGCCGGAATGTTGCGCGGGTCGGCGACCAACACGTTGGTGCCGCCGCTACCGAGCAGGCCCAGGCTCGAGCCCAGCGCAAAGATGTGATACAGCGGAATTGCGGTGATGCTGATCACTTCGCTCTTTTGCCTGTCGGCCTCGCTGATGAAGGGATCGATCCACACCTCTGCCTGCTTGACGTTGGCCAGGATGTTGAGGTGCGTGAGCATCGCGCCCTTGGACACGCCCGTGGTACCGCCGGTGTACTGCAGGAAGGCAATATCGCCGGGTTCCATTGGCACCGGGTCAAAGCGTGCCGCCGCGCCCCGGGCGAGCATGTCGAGGTAGCGCACGCCCTGCGGCAAGGCAAATGCAGGGACCGACTTCTTGATCCGGTGCAACACGAAATTCGCCAGCGCCCGCTTGGGCCGGGGCAGGATGTCGGTCAGGCGGGTCACAACCACGTGCTTGACCGCGGTGTTTGACACAATCTTTTCCAGCGTATGGGCAAACAGCTCAACTACTATCATTGCTTCGGCACCCGAGTCCTTGAGCTGATGTTCGAGTTCGCGCGCCGTATACATCGGGTTCACATTCACCACGATGTAGCCCGCCCGCAATAGCCCGAGCAGGCACACCGGATACTGCAACAGATTGGGCATCATCAGCGCCACACGCGTGCCCTTTGGTAAACCGACAACAGACTGAAAGTAGGCTGCGACATCGCGGCTTTGGCGGTCGAGTTCGCCATAGGTGATCGCGATCCCGGTCGACCCGCTGATGAAAGCGCGCCGGGTGGCATATTGCGTCGCTGCGTTGCTGAAATAGTCGGCAATGGTGCCCAATTCGTCGACGTTGATTTCAGCCGGTACGCCTGGCGAGTAGCTTTTTAGCCAGATTTTTTCCATGGGGTCTCAAGCTTGTGTTGGCGCTGTTGGATCACCGGACCCGGCGGCACTGCGCCAGCTGTCGCGCAGCTCGCGTTTCAATACCTTGCCAATGGCACTTCGGGGCAAATCGACAACGAGTTGAAGGTCTGCGAGTCGTTGCGTCTTGCCAAGTTGCCGGTTGACCCAACTCTGAATTTCCGCAGCGCTGCTGTGGTCCTGATCGCGGCGCACGACGAAGGCAACCGGCGTTTCACCCCACTGGGCCGACGGCACGCCCACCACCGCGGCGTCAGCGACTGCCGGGTGCTGGCGCAGAACCGCTTCGAGGTCACTTGGGTAAACGTTAAAGCCGCCGCTGATGATCAAGTCCTTGCGACGATCGAGCAATGTCAAGAAACCGTCATCATCGAAACGACCCACATCGCCAGTGCGAATGTAACGGTTGCCTTCGGCATCGAACCATTCGGCCTCGGATGTCTTGGCTGGTTGTTTGTGGTAGCCGGTCATCATCCCCCCGGAACGACCCACCACCTCGCCAGTCTCCCCTTTGCCAAGCTCCAAGCCCTTCTCGTCGATCAGTCGGATGTCGTGCCCCTCGATTGGCTGGCCTACCGTGTGCAGCTTGGTTGGATGCAGGTTGGCCAGCAGCATGCAGCTACCACCACCCTCGGTCATCCCGTAGAACTCGATTAGCGCACCGGGCCAGCGCGCGACAACATCGGCCTTGAGCTCGGCGTGAAAGGGTGCGCTGGTGCAAAATTTGGCCAAAAAAGACGAAAGATCAAACTGCGCGAAATCATCTCGGGCCATCAAACGCTGGTACTGCACGGGCACCAGCATGGTGTGCGTGACGCGCTCGGTCTGAGCCAGTCGCAGGTAGATACCGGCCTCGAACTTGGCCATCAACACAAGACAACCGCCATGGGCCAGCGTCGGCAAGGCCACCGTCAGGGTTGTGTTGCTGTAGAGCGGCGTGGCGATGAGGGTTATCGTGCTGGCGCCATAACCCAGCCCTGAAGCGCGCTGGATGAGTGCCCAACGCATAGCGTGAGACTGGACGATACCCTTGGGCGTGCCCGTCGTCCCCGAAGAGTAAATGATGTTGAACGGCCAAGCCGGTTCGATCACCACCGGCGCGGGAGCAACGGGTGCATTCAGCAGCCAGGGTGACAGTGCAATACTGCTCTGACTTTCGTCAAGTCGGGTCAGCGCCAACCCGCGCGGCAGCGCCACCCCGGCGGCATCGAGCGCGCCAGCCACTGCGGCATCGACAAAGAACCTGCGGGCGTCGCAGTCCCGCACCATGTCGATGAGTTGCGCGGGTGTGGCGCTAGGCGCCAGCGGCGCCACCGCAACGCCGGCTCTCAAGGCGCCGAGAAACAAGGCCACATATTCAAGGCAGCTTGCGGCACAAATGGCGATGGTTTCCTGTGGTTTTACACCGTCGCGCTGTAGCGATGCTGTGACCCGGTCAGCCAAGGCATCAAGGGTGGCGTAGTCGACCCGGCGCTCGCGGTCTATGACTGCCAGCGAGGCCGGATGCTGTTTGGCATGCGCAGCCAGCAGCGATGGCAAATCACAAAATGGAAGTTGCTCTGGCACAGGTTGGTTGTCGGAGACCGTGGCGCCCATGGCAGGGGAAGACTCGCTCATTAAACGACCTCAAACAACCCGGCCGCCCCCATGCCACCGCCCACGCACATCGTGATCACAACGTATTTGATGCCGCGGCGCTTTCCCTCGATCAGGGCATGCCCGACCATGCGCGCACCGGACATGCCGTAGGGATGGCCAATGGCAATCGCACCGCCATTGACATTCAAGCGTTCGTCCGGAATGCCAAGTTTGTCGCGGCAATAGAGCACTTGCACCGCGAACGCTTCGTTGAGTTCCCAAAGGCCGATGTCGTCGATCTTCAGCCCCGCGCGCTCGAGCAGGCGAGGCACGGCAAATACGGGTCCGATGCCCATCTCGTCGGGTTCGCACCCGGCGGCGGCAAAACCCCGGAAGATGCCAAGCGGCTTCATGCCTCTTCTCTCAGCGAGTTTGGAGTCCATCACGACGACCGCAGAGGCGCCATCGGAGAACTGGCTGGCGTTGCCCGCTGTGATCACGCCGCCGGGCTTGGCCGAGCGAATCCTGGCCACCCCCTCGATCGTGGTATCGGCGCGGATCCCTTCATCCTCGCTGACCGTCACCTTCCTGGTGCCAAAGCCCATCTTCGGATCGGCTACGCCCATGGTGACAGTAATCGGCGCGATCTCGTCCTTGAACAGGCCGGCGCTGCGGGCGGCCGCGGCGCGCTGCTGGCTACGCACGCCATAGGCGTCCTGCGCCTCCTTGCTAACGCCATAGCGCTGCGCAACAACTTCGGCGGTATCGAGCATGGACATGAAGAAACTGGGGCGGTGCTCGGCCACCCATTCGTCCTGGATATAGGTCATGTTGACATTTGCCTGCACGCAGGAGATCGACTCGACCCCGCCGGCCACCATCACCGGCACTTTGTCGACGATGACCCGCTGTGCCGCCACCGCAATCGCCTGCAGGCCCGAAGCGCACTGGCGGTCGATCGTGGTGCCGGCGGCAGTCACCGGCAGGCCCGCACGCAACGCAGCGTAGCGGGCGATATTCAGGCCGGTCGCACCTTGCTGCAGCGCACATCCAAATACCACATCCTCAACCTCCGCGGGGTCGATGCCGGCGCGCTTGATCGCGTGCTCGATGGCATGGCCAGCCAGTGTCGCGCCATGCGTCATATTGAAGCTGCCGCGCCAGGATTTTCCCAGCGGCGTGCGGGCGGTGGATACGATTACAGCGTCTGTCATTTTGATGCTCTCGGTTCGATTAGTTGAATGTCTTGCCTTCGGCGGCAAGCTTGACCAGTAGCGGCGCGGGCCGCCAGACGCTGTGAGCCGATTTGTCGTTGCGCGCAAAGCCCTCAATGGCGCGTTCGACGCTCATCAGGCCCAGACTGTCGGCGTACAGCATCGGGCCGCCGCGATAGGGCGGGAAACCATAGCCAAAGATATAGACGATGTCGATGTCAGACGCGCGTTGGGCAATGCCTTCTTCCAGAATGCGTGCGCCTTCATTGACCAGGGCGAAAATGCAGCGTTGAACGATTTCGGTGCTGCTGATCTTGCGCGGCGTGATGCCGCACTCATCCCGATGCGTTTGCACCAGAGCGTCGACCGCCGGATCGGTCAGCGCCGCGCGGCCACCCTTTTCATAACGATACCAGCCCGAACCGGTCTTCTGGCCAAAGCGTCCTTGTTCGCAGAGCTTGTCCGCCAACCGTGCCGCGCTGGGCCATTGATATTGCGGGTGTTGTGCGCTGATGCCTTTGCGAATGGACCAACCAATGTCGTTGCCGGCCAGGTCGCCCATGCGAAACGGGCCCATCGCCATGCCGAACTTCTCCAGCGCGGCGTCGATCTGGTGCACAGTCGCGCCTTCTTCAAGCATTCTGATGGCTTCGCCGCTGTAACCGGCAATCATGCGGTTCCCGATGAAGCCGTCGCAGACACCGGAGATCACGGCCGTCTTCTTGATCTTTTTGGCCACCTGCATGATCGTGACCAACACGTCGTCGGCAGTCTTGGCGCCGCGGATGACTTCGAGCAGTTTCATCACGTTGGCAGGGCTGAAGAAGTGTGCGCCGACCACGTCCTGCGGCCGTTTGGTGAAGCTCGCGATCTCGTCTAAATCCAGCGTCGAGGTGTTGGACGCCAGGATAGCGCCACTCTTGCAAACCCGATCGAGCGTCTCGAACACAGTCTTCTTGACCGCCATGGTCTCGAATACAGCTTCGATCGCCATGTCGACGTCGGCAAAGTCATCGTAGCTCAAGGTGGACTTCAACAGCGCTGCCAGTGCATTGGCCTTGTCAGCCTTCATCTTGCCCTTGGCGACGCGGCTCTTGAAAAAGTCCTCGATGTGCTTGACGCCGCGCTCCAGTGCCTCCTGCTTGGTCTCCAGGATCACGGTGGGAATGCCCGCCATCAGGAAGTTGATGGCAATGCCGCTGCCCATGGTGCCGGCGCCAACGATCCCGACACTGGCGATCGTGCGCGGTTTGACTTCGGAAGACACCCCCTCGACCTTGGCTGCCTTGCGCTCGGAGAGAAACAGGTGGCGCAGTGCGCGCGATTCCTCTCCGACATAGAGATCGGCAAACAGATCGCGCTCCGCCTTCATGCCCTGTTCAAACGGTTTGCTCAGAGCGGCTTCAACCGCGTCCACGCACTTGAGCGGTGCCGGGTAGTTTTTGGATACCGCGCCAACCGCATTGCGCACGAACATGAAGAAGGCGGCTGGGTTCGGGTGTGAAACCGTCAAATCCCGCACCCGTTTGAGTGGACGGCCCTCGGCCACGACCTGTTTGGCAAAGGCGACCGCGCCGTCGCGCAGATCGCCATCGATAAAGTGGTCGAACAATGGCGTCAACCGCAGCAAATCGGAAGCGACCGTGGTGCCCGAGACAATCATGTTGAGTGCCGGCTCCAGGCCAATGAGACGTGGCAGGCGCTGCGTGCCGCCGCCGCCCGGGAGCAAACCGATCTTGACTTCGGGCAGCGCGATCTGGGCGCCAGCGACTGCCACGCGGAAATGGCAACCGAGGGAGAGTTCGAGACCGCCACCCATGCAGGCGCCACCGATTGCTGCGATCACAGGTTTGGCGGAAGTCTCCAGCAGGTTGATCACGCTATGCAGGGTGGGCTCGGCGCCGGCTGCGGCAGTGCCGAATTCGCGGATGTCGGCGCCACCGGAGAACGCTTTGTCGGAGCCGATCAGGACGATGGAGCGAACAGCCGCGTCCGCTTCGGCGCGCCTGACATCGCAAACGATGCCAGATCGCAAGGCATGGCTCAGACCGTTGACAGGTGGGTTATCCAGGCGGATGACGGCGACGCCTTCATTTACTTCGTAGTGGGTATTGTTCATGATTGGATGGGTTGTGAGTTAGTAGCCCTGCTGGCGTGCCATTTGATCGAGCTGGAAATTGGCGTCGCCGAAAAGCTCCTGAAGCACTCGCGCGCGCTTCATGAAAAAGCCGATCTCGAATTCATCGGTCATGCCCATGCCGCCGTGCATTTGCACCGCCTCCTGCACCGCCAGGGTGGCTGTGCGACCAGCGCGGGCTTTGGCCAGGGACACCGAGCGGCTGGCGCCAGCGGCGTTGGCATCGAGCTGCTGCTGTGCGTGGATCACCACCGAGCGTGTGATCTCCAACTCGCAGTAGAGTTCTGCCGCGCGGTGTTGCAGGCCTTGGAACTCACCAATGGCGCGGCCAAACTGCTTGCGCTCCTTCAGATAGTTCACCGTGCGCTCAAAGACTTCGTCGGCAAGACCGAGCAACTCGGCTGCTGCCGCTGCGCGAGTGGCGTCGAACGCGGCGTTCAGAGCTGCCCAGCCACTATCGACCTGGCCGAGCACGGCATCGGCATCGACCTGGGCGTCCTTGAAGGTAATTCGCGCGGCGTTATGCGAGTCCACCATCACGGTGCGCTCGATCTCGACCCCTGGCGTTTCGGCGTCGATCAGAAAGAGTGTGATGCCCGCGGTATCGCCGGGCTCGCCAGCGCTGCGGGCAGCGACGATAAGGAGGTCGGCGACATGACCCTCCAGAACGAATGTCTTCGCGCCGTTCAAGGCGAAACCACGCGCCGTGCGGGCAACACGCAGGGCGATTTGCGCTGGCTGGTGTTTGGATTTCTCGTCGACCGCCAAAGTAGCGATGGCCTCGCCACTGGCCAGCCGCGGCAGCCAGTTTTGCTGCTGGGTCTCGCTGCCCGAGTGGCGCAGGACGGTGACGGCGGCGATGCTCGATGCCAGAAACGGGGAGGTGGTGAGTTGATGGCCGATTTGCTCCATCACCACACCGGCTTCAACGTGACCCAAGCCCATGCCGCCGAATGCTTCGGGCACCAGGACGCCGCTGAAGCCCATTTCGGCAAACTCCTTCCAAAGAGCAGATGAGAAACCAGTCGCGTCTTTTGTGTCCCGCAATTGGCGCAGTTGCGTCACCGGGGCCTTGTCAGCCAGGAAGTCGCGGGCGCTGTCACGCAGCATCGTTTGCTCTTCGGTCAAGATCAGTGGCATGTTCAGGCTCCCGGCAGTTCGAGGATTCGTTTGGCAATCACATTGAGCTGCACTTCACTGGTGCCGCCCTCGATTGAGTTGCCCTTGGTGCGCAGCCAGGTGCGCGCGACGAGGCCGTGGGTCGAGCGTTCACTTTCCCACTCGAGCGCGTCGCTGCCCCCGCTGCTGGCCATCAGTTCCCAGCGCCGCTTGTTGAGCTCGGCACCGTAATACTTGAGCATGGAGGACATGGCCGGGTGTGCCTGCCTGGCCTTGGCCATGTCGCCGACCCGCTGCAAGGTCAATCGAAACGCCGCTTCATCGAGTTCGAATTCGGCGATTTGCGAACGCAATAGGGAATCAGCCAGGCGACCCTGGGCGTCCAGGCCCACCGTGGCCTTCGCGACCTTGGACAAGGACGGTGTCGTCGCCGCTTCGCCCATTGCGCCGATCATGTCGCGCTCATGCGTCAGCAGGTACTTGGCCACATCCCAGCCACCATTGAGCGCACCGACCAGGTTGTGTCTTTCGACGCGAACGTTGTCGAAGAAGGTCTCACAGAAGGGAGACTTGCCGGAGATCAGCCGGATCGGCCTGGTGCTGACACCCGGGGTTGCCATGTCGAACAGCACAAAGCTGATGCCGGTGTGCTTCTTCGCCGTGTCGGTGCGCACCAGGCAGAAGATCCAGTCCGACTCGTCGGCGTATGAGGTCCAGATCTTCTGGCCGTTGACGATGAAGTGGTCGCCATGATCGTCGGCACGGGTGGCCAGCGAAGCGAGGTCGGATCCGGCATTGGGTTCCGAATAACCCTGGCACCAGCGGATCTCGCCACGGGCAATTTTTGGCAGATGTTCGAGCTTCTGCTCATGGGTCCCAAACTTCAACAATGCCGGACCGAGCATCCAGATGCCGAAACTCACCAGCGGGGGGCGGCAACCAAGTGCCTGCATTTCCTGCCCCAGCACTTTGGCCTCGGCGCCTGACAAACCTCCACCGCCGTATTCCTTTGGCCAGGTCGGCACCGTCCAGCCGCGCTCACCCATGCGCTGCAGCCACTGCTTTTGCGCGTCGGAGCTGAAGTTCCAACCGCGACCGCCCCAACAGGCTTCATCTGCGCTGCTCATCGGCCTGCGCATCTCGGCGGGGCAGTTCGCTTCCAGCCAAGCGCGGGTTGCGACTCTGAATTCAGAGCTTTCGTTAGATTCGTTCATAAACATACCAATAGTTCGAAAATAAGTATAACGGCATCATATATCCTCACAGTATAGGGTAAACCATAGGATACCGATCATTCGTTTACTGGCTTCATTCAGCCGAGGTGGCGCTCACGCAATGAACCGCTCGATCAATTGCGCTAGGGCTTGCGGCTGGTCGTGATGGATCATGTGGCCTGCGTCCTCGACGCGAGCGATTTCGGCGCGCGGCACCGCCTGCAATCGCTCGTGGTACTGCGCCAGCGTGTACTTGCCCTTCCACCACCGGTCCAGGCTGCTCTCGGACGCCTCGACCGCGAGCAGCGGCATGCTGATACAGCGGTACAACTCGAGCACTTCGTCAAGACGGTAGAGTTGGGCATTGGAGACCTTGTGCGCGGCGTGACCCATGATGTGCCAGTGACCCGGCGTTTGCTCGCGCGCCCAGTGTGGCGCGAGCCAATTGGCTTTGTCCGCGCCCAGACGCGGGTTGGTCTTCATCAGGCGACGTGCGACACCGGCGAGGCTGTCGTAGCTCTTGAGGTCAAGCTCGCCGCGGCGCAATTCTTTGAGTTCGTCCATCCACTTGGCGTAGCGCCTTGGTGCCTGATCCGCTCGGGTGGCAGGCATGCCAAAGCCTTCGAGGTTGATCAACCGGTGCACGCGCTGGGGACGCACCCCGGCGTACAGCATCACGATATTGCCGCCCATGCTGTGACCGACCAGGTTCACCGGGCGCCCCGGGGCGTAGTGATCGAGCAGAAAGTCGAGGTCGGCGAGGTAATCGGGGAACCAGAAATTGTCGACGCCGCCAGCGTCGGTCAGTCCGTAGCCGCGCCAATCCGGGGCAATGACGTAGTGGTCGTGGCTCAGGGCGTCGACGACAAACTGGTAGCTTGCCGCCACGTCCATCCAGCCGTGTACCATCACCAACGCGGTCCGCTGCGGAGCCGGCTCACCCCAGACGCGGACGTGGTAGTTGAGCGTGCGGATGGGAACAAATTCGCTGCGCGAGGGTCTTTTGACTTGATACATTGGGCCAATCATACGGAGAAATGTCGTGCGCCAGAGTCAAAAACGAGACAAGTCCCAATCACTGCCCGGCGATCGATACGCTGCGCTGCACAGCGAGTTTGGATGGCTGGTTCCCGATCGGTTCAACATCGCTGACGTTTGCTGCAGGCGCTGGGCGGTGCTGCCAGACGCTACAAAAAGAATAGCTGTTCACGCTTATGGCACGGACGGTGCAACCGATTCCTATACTTTTTTCCAATTGCAACAGCAAGCCAACCGGCTCTCGCAGGTCCTGATGCAGTGTGGCGTGCGCCGTGGCGATCGGGTGGCGATCGTGTTGCCGCAGCGCTTTGAGACGGCGTTGGCCTACATCGCGGTATGGCAAATCGGTGCGGTGGCGATGCCCCTGTCCACCCTGTTCGGACCGGAGGCGCTGGAGTTCCGTCTGCGCGACAGCGCAGCGGTGGTCGCGCTGTGCGACTCGACCTCTGCGCGGGCGCTGTGCGAACTGCAGGCACAGTGCCCGGATTTGCGCCAACTGCTTGACCTTTGCGGTACCGGCGCGGGCGCTGTGCAAAGCGCGTTGCCGGCCATGTCGCGTGGCAGCGATGAGTTTGAAGCGGTGGGTACGCAAGCCGACGATGCTGCCGTCCTGATCTACACCAGCGGTACCACTGGCAACCCGAAGGGCGCGTTGATCCCGCATCGGGCGCTCATTGGCAACCTCAGCGGATTCGTGTGCAGCCAGAACTGGTTTGGCTTCGATGGTCAAGCCAACGCCGATACCGATGCCGTATTCTGGTCGCCCGCAGATTGGACGTGGACGGGCGGGTTGATGGACGCGTTGCTGCCCACCCTCTATTTTGGGCGCCCGATCGTTGCTTACAGCGGACGTTTTGGCGCGCAGACGGCGCTCGAGTTGATGCGCCGCTTTGGGGTCACGCACACGTTCTTGTTTCCGACCGCCCTCAAGGCCATGATGAAGGCGTTTCCAGGCAGTCAGTCAAGCACCGTGCGTGCCCAGTTCGGGTTGCGGTTGCAGGCCATCATGAGCGCTGGCGAAGCGGTGGGGGACGCAGTTTTTGAATACTGTCGGTGTCAACTTGGTGTGACGGTCAACGAGATGTTTGGCCAGACCGAAATCAACTACATCGTTGGCAACTGCGCTGCGTTGTGGCCGCCCAAGCCCGGCAGCATGGGCAAGGCCTATCCTGGTCACCGGGTTGCGGTGCTCAACGGCGACGACCAGGAATGCGCAGTCGGTGAAGTTGGCGACGTCGCATTGAATCGGCTCGATGTTCATGGCCGGCCCGACCCCATCTTCTTTCTTGGTTACTGGAACAATGAAGCGGCGACGCTGAACAAGTTCACTGGTAGGGCGGGCCCGGATGCCTGGTGCCGGACCGGCGACCTGGCGGTGCGCGATGTCGATGGTTATTTGTGGTACCAGGGGCGGGCCGACGATGTATTCAAGGTCGCGGGATACCGCGTTGGTCCCGGTGAAATAGAGAACTGCCTGGTCAAACACCCGGCGGTGGCGAACGCCGCTGTGGTGCCCAAACCTGACGCCGAGCGTGGCTCGCTGGTCAAGGCCTATGTCGTTCTCGCTCCTGATTTCGTAGCGCAGCGTGCAAACTGTGCGGGCGCTGAGGCCGAATTTGACGAAGAATTGAAAACGAAGTTGCAAGCGCATGTGAAAGGGCGGCTCGCCCCCTACGAGTACCCCAAGGAAATCGAGTTCATCGACGCCCTGCCGATGACGACGACGGGCAAAGTGCAGCGTCGCGTGTTACGTCTGCAGGAGCAGGAGCGCGCGCGAGCGCGCCTGCTGCCCTGATGGAATCCGGCCGTGACACGACACGTTAGCGAAACAGCCGCCACGCAGATGCTTAGGGCGAGCAAGGTCGCTTTCACCGAGCACGTCTACCCGTACCAGGAGCACGGCGGCGCATTGCACAGCGCTGCACAACTTGGCGTGCAACCCAGCATGGTCGTGAAGACGCTGATCATGCAGGATCAGGACGGCCGTCCGCTGGTGGTTCTCATGCACGGCCATTGCAAGGTTTCAACTAAGAACCTGGCTCGGCAAATCGGGGTCAAGTCGATCGAACCCTGCGCGGTGGCAGTGGCCAACCGGCACAGCGGCTACCTGGTAGGCGGCACGTCTCCCTTTGGCACACGCCGCGCGATGCCGGTTTACATCGAGAAGAGCATTCTTGATCTGGCGCGCATCCTGATCAATGGTGGACGGCGTGGTTACCTGGTGGGCATCGACCCTGCCGTCTGCCTGAGCCTGCTTGGCGCCACGACGGTGCAATGTGCCTTACCCGACGAGCGCGAAGGCCCCCCGGGGCAGTGATGCTGGCAAAATACTCGCTTCGTGGGCCGGCGTTTGGCAGCTATCACAGGAGACGTTGTTGGAATCAATCAAGCCATTTTTACCTCTCGTTGCGGTGCTGCTCGGCTATCTGGCGGGGTCGCTATCGTTTGCCGTGATCGTCAGCCGCTTGATGGGCTTGAGTGACCCGCGAACCTTTGGCAGCAAGAACCCGGGCGCGACCAATGTGCTGCGTTCGGGCAACAAGTCCGCCGCACTCGTGACGCTGGTGCTTGATGCCGTCAAGGGCTGGTTGCCGGTGGTGCTGGTTGGATGGCTCGGCAAACCATGGGGGCTGGGCGAAGGCACGATGGCCGCGGTCGGACTGGCCGCGTTCCTTGGCCACTTGTATCCACTGTTTTTCAGATTCAAGGGCGGCAAGGGCGTGGCCACTGCCTGCGGCGTGCTGCTGGGCGTGCATCCGATTCTGGGTCTGGCAGCAGGCGCTACCTGGCTGATCATGGCCTATTTTTTCCGCTACTCATCGCTGGCCGCACTGGTCGCCGCGGTGTTCGCGCCGGTCTACTACATTTTCGGCGACGGTGTCGCCTGGTACATGAACAACGGCGTCCTGCTGGCGCTGTCGGTGATGTCCCTGTTTCTGATCTACCGACACGCCGAAAATATTGGCCGCCTGGTAAAGGGAACGGAGTCGCGCCTGGGGAAAAAGAAATCGCGAACTTGAACCCGCGACCTTTGTTCAGACCCGTTTTCGGTATTCGCCGGTGCGCGTGTCGATTTCAACCTTGTCGCCCTGCGCAACGAAGAGCGGCACGCCGAGCTCGAAGCCGGTGGCGATCTTGGCCGGTTTGAGCACCTTGCCGGAGGTATCACCCTTGACGGCTGGCTCGGTCCAGGTGACTTCGCGCACGACGCTGGTGGGAAGTTCGACTGAAATCGCCTTGCCGTCGTAAAACACGACTTCAACGGTCATGCCGTCTTCCAGGTAGCTCAGCGAGTCGCCCATGTTCTCGGCTTCGACTTCGTATTGGTTGAACTCGGCATCCATGCAGACGTACATCGGGTCGGCAAAGTAGGAATAGGTGCATTCCTTCTTGTCAAGAATGACCTGATCCATCTTGTCGTCCGCCTTGAACACGACTTCGGTACCGAAGTTGGCGATCAGGCTCTTAAGTTTCATTCGAACCGTGGCCGAATTGCGACCGCCGCGGCTGTATTCGGCCTTGAGTACGACCATCGGGTCCTTGCCGTGCATGATGACGTTGCCAGCGCGAATGTCTTGAGCTATTTTCATGGTATGGGTGTGAAGGTTGGCCGCCAGTCAGGCGGCGAGGGCGGTGCGAGCCGGTCAATCGACCGATGCCGTACCGCAAAACCGTACATTTTAGTTGCTTTTTGCCACGAAACTGAGAAGCTTGGTGACCAGATCGTCCTGCGCCAACTGTTGGGCCCGCGCCACCGCAAACGTCGGCTCCCAAGCCGCCGGTTCGATGGCCGGTAACGGCGAGTCGCTCATGGCGTTCCAGACCAAGTGAAATTGTCTCAGCGACGCCGACGCCTTGATCCGATCGAGCCAGGCCAGAAGCTTGTCGCGGTGCGCCTCATCCGATTGCGGATAGATGTGCCAGACAAACGCGGGGCCCGCCCACAGGGCGCGTACCAGGGAGTCCTCGCCGCGCACAAAATTGACATCGCAAGCCCACAGGAGGTGGTCAAAATCGACCTGTGTCAAGTTCGGTAGATATGAAAACAATAGCGCGTTGCGGTTGTTCCATAAGGGTTGCAAGGTGTTTTGCTCATTGATGCAGGTCGTGACTGCGGCGCTGGCGCGCCCCGCCGTTACCAGCAGCCGGGTTGGCGAGGCCGACGCCGCCAGTTGCCTCAGCAGTTCGCCCAGTGCTCTCGGTTCGTAGCAGAACATCGAAATCAGTCGCTCGCCGTGCCAGTCGATGCCCTGTTGGACCAACCAGGCGCTGCGATCAAACCGGTCCTGGCGAGCGCACAGATCGGGTTCCCGTAGCAGGCCGCCGGTGGTTGCGTCGAAGCCCGGGTAAAAATAGTGCCTTTTCAGAGCGCCACCGGTGGGGTCCATGACGGGCGAGGGCAGACCGTGGCAGCGTCCCGCATAGGCTTGGGCGGTCAGGTACTCCACGTTGACCCAAACCTGCTTATGGCTCCTGAGGCTTGACTGGAGCGCGTAAGCCGCTATGAATTCAGTAGCGATCTGACAACCGAAGGTTTCCACCAGAACCTCGCCGACGCGCAGATCCTCGATTGCCAGCGGATTTGACCAGTGCCGGACCTCGACCCCGTCGGCCCCGTGGGGCGCCATCCATTGCAGCGCGCCAGGGTCATCGAGCCAGAGCCGAACCGTCTGAGCGCGCGCGGCCAAACCCCTGGCCAGACGCCAGCTCACGCCAACGTCACCGTAGTTGTCGATGACCTTGCAAAAAATGTCCCAAAGTTTTCCTGCGCCCACAGCTCGGATTGTCCACAATACGCGGCTATGACAGATTTGTCCGCATCAGCTTCGGCACCCGCGCCGCGCCACGGCGAGCAGTTGTTGGTCGAAATCGCGAGCCTGCCGCCACTGCCCGGCGTGTATCGCTATTTCGACCAGGCCGGCGCTGTGCTCTACGTAGGCAAGGCGATCAACCTGAAGAAGCGTGTGGCAAGCTATTTCCACCGGGATCACGGCGGTACGCGCATCGGGCAGATGGTGGCCAGGATCACGCGCATCGAGACCACCGTCGTGCGATCGGAGGCCGAGGCACTGCTGCTGGAGAACAACCTTATCAAGACGCTTAACCCGAAGTACAACATTCTGTTTCGGGACGACAAGAGCTATCCGTACCTGCGCATGACCGGTGTTTTCGATTCCGCCCAGCCCGCCAGCCGTTTCCCGCGCGTGTCCTATTACCGCGGCGGTGTGGAAAAAAAACACGCCTACTTTGGCCCCTATCCAAGCGCATGGGCGGTCAAGGAAGCGATTTTGCTGATGCAAAAAGTGTTTCGCCTTCGTACCTGTGAAGACTCGGTATTCAATCACCGGACCCGTCCCTGCCTGCTGTACCAGATCAAACGCTGTTCGGCGCCGTGCGTCGGGCATATTTCCGAGGCGGACTACGCGCAGGATGTCGCCAATGCCAAACACTTCCTCAGCGGCGAAGGCGGCGCGGTGACCGCAGCGCTGGAGCAGCGCATGATGGCGCACGCCCAGGCGCTGGCATTCGAGCAGGCCGCGGAGTTGCGCAATCAGCTCACCGCCCTGGCCGCTGTGCTGCACCAGCAGTCGGTGGAGAACGTGTCGGACCGTGACGTCGATATTCTTGCCGTGCAAGTGCAGGGCGGGCGCGCCTGCGTCAACCTGGCCATGGTGCGCGGCGGTCGGCATCTGGGGGATCGACCCTATTTCCCGGTGCATGTAGAGGAGGCAACGGCGCTGGTCGGCGCCGACGAAGAGGTGGTCGCGCCTACTGTTGAGGCGCAGGTGCTCGCAGCTTTTGTGGCCCAGCATTACGTCCAGGTACCGGCACCGTCGACCCTGATCCTGAGCACGCCTGTGGATCGGGCCCTGATCAAGATCCTCGCGCTGCAGTCGGGGCAGCGCATCAGCGCGGTACACCAGCCACGCGGGCAACGTCGTACCTGGCTCGAAATGGCCATGACCAACGCCGGATTGCAACTGGCTCGATTGCTCTCAGAGGAAGGATCGCAACAGGCGCGGACCCGGGCTTTGGCTCAGGTGCTCGATTTGCCGCCGGAGGATCTCGATGAGCTGCGGATCGAGTGTTTCGACGTGTCGCATACCGCGGGCGAAGCAACGCAAGCTTCGTGCGTTGTCTTCCATCACCACGAAATGCAGCCCGGACAATACCGCCGCTACAACATCGAGGGCGTGACGGCCGGCGACGATTACGCAGCTATGCGTGACGTGCTGCTGCGTCGCTATGGCAAGCTCGCTGGCGCCACGCCAGACGGACCGACAGGGGCGGCGTCGCCGGTTGCCGGCTCCCGACTGCCCGACGTTGTACTCGTCGACGGGGGCCGTGGCCAGGTCAGCGTGGCGCGCGCCGTGTTCGAGGAATTGGGGCTCGATCTGTCGGTGATCGTCGGTGTGGAAAAGGGGGCCGGGCGCAAGGTCGGGCTCGAAGAACTGGTCTTTGCCGACGGGCGTGACAAGATGGATCTGGGTAGGCACTCCGCAGCGTTGATGCTGGTGGCGCAGATACGCGACGAAGCCCATCGTTTTGCTATCACCGGCATGCGTGCCAAGCGGGCCAGGGTACGGATCGACGGTGGCAAGCTCGCCGACATCCCCGGCATTGGTCCGAAACGGCGAGCCCGACTGTTGCAGCGCTTTGGCGGCGTGCGCGGGGTGGCGCTGGCCGGGGTGGACGACATCGCCTCGGTCGCCGGTATCTCGCGCGAATTGGCCGAGGAGATTTACCGCGCCCTGCACTGAGCGAGGTGGCTGAGCAGGGGCGAGTCGTGCCACAATCGTGTTATGTTCTTCACGACGCCGACGATCATGACCTGGGGCCGCATCGCGACAATTCCCCTGATTGTTGGCGTGTTCTACCTGCCTCTGGAACCAGCGACGCGCAATTTGATTGCCACCATCATGTTCGTCGTTTCCGCAACCACGGACTGGCTCGACGGCTATCTTGCGCGCAGGCTCAATCAGGTGTCGTCCTTTGGGGCGTTTTTGGACCCGGTGGCCGACAAGATTCTGGTATGCGCGAGCGTGCTCGTGCTGGTCCATCTTGGTCGCGCCGATGTCTTTGTTGGTTTGATCATCATCGGCCGTGAGATTGCCATCTCGGCACTGCGCGAATGGATGGCACAGATTGGTGCGGCCAAGAGCGTGGCGGTCCACCTCATCGGCAAGCTCAAGACGGTCGTGCAGATGGTCGCCATCCCGTTTCTCCTGTACGACGGCAAGCTGTTCGGTCTTGTTGACACTCATCTTTGGGGTGTCTGGTTGATCTGGATCGCCGCGGTGATGACGGTATGGTCGATGGTGTACTACCTGCGCAAGGCCCTGCCCGAGATCCGGGCCAAGGCAAAGTGACCGGGCCTGATGACCGGGCCCTGATCAGGGCGATGCCAGCGGTGTTTGTGCTGATCTGGAGCACCGGCTTCATCGTTGCCCGCTACGGTATGCCACATGCGCCACCGTTGAAATTTCTGGCCCTGCGCTATGGTTTCTCGATCCTCTGCTTCCTGCCATGGATAGTGCTGGCGCGCGTCAAGTGGCCACGTAACCGCACGCAACTGGGCCATCTGGCAGTGACCGGCGTGCTAATGCACGCAATCTATCTCGGTGGCGTGTGGGCGGCGGTAAAGGCTGGCATGGGCTCGGGACTGTCGGCGCTGATTGTTGGTTTGCAGCCGGTGCTGACGGCGTTGTGGCTGTCGGCGACAGGTGGCAAGGTTATGCCGCGCCAATGGGTTGGCCTGGTGCTCGGTTTTGTCGGGCTGGCGCTGGTCGTCTCGCGCAAGTTCGGGCACGGTGCCGAGGCCGGTTGGCTCAATATGTCACTGGCGCTCGGGGCGTTGCTTGGTATCACGATCGGAACCCTGTACCAAAAGCGCTTTGTGCAGCCGTGTGATGTGCGCACTGCCAACGCCGTTCAGCTCGGGGCCGCCTTGCTCGTAACCTTGCCCCTGAGCCTGTTTGAGACCGAGGTCGTGCGTTGGAATGGGGAATTGGTCGGTGCCATGGCCTGGTCCGTGCTGGTGCTTACACTCGGGGGCAGCTCCCTGCTTTACTTGCTGATCCAGCGCGGGGCCGCAGCCGCCGTCACTAGTCTGATGTATTTGGTGCCACCGGCCACGGCAGTGCTGGCCTGGTTGCTGTTTGGAGAACCCATTACCGCGCTCACGCTTGGCGGTACAGTCCTGACCGCCATCGGCGTTGCCCTGGTTGTTCGGCGGCCAGCGACGGGAGTGGTTGGTGTTGGGAAGGTGGGTTAACGATTGATCTGGAGCCATGGATGAGCAAGAAGAAAATCGCAGTGATCGCCGGCGACGGTATCGGCAAGGAAGTGATGCCCGAGGGCGTTCGTGTCGTGCAGGCAGCGGCCGATAGATTCGGTGTCGATCTTCAGTTTGACTACTTTGATTTTTCCAGTTGGGACTATTTTGAAAAGCACGGCAAGATGCTGCCGGACAACTGGAAGGAGCAGATCGGGAGCCACGATGCGATTTATTTTGGAGCCGTCGGCTGGCCCGAGAAGATCGCCGATCACGTTTCGCTGTGGGGTTCGCTGCTTCTTTTCCGTCGCGAGTTTGATCAATATGTAAACCTCAGGCCTGCACGCCTGATGCCAGGCATCATTGCGCCAGTCGTGCGCCGCGACGGCAGTCGCCGCGAGCCCGGGGAAATTGACATGTATATCGTTCGTGAAAATACCGAGGGGGAGTACTCGAGCATTGGCGGTCGTATGTACCCCGGCACCGCGCGCGAGATCGTGATGCAGGAAACTGTGATGTCGCGCATCGGGGTCGATCGCGTCCTGAAGTATGCCTTTGAGTTGGCGCAATCGCGTCCCAAAAAGCACCTGACCAGCGCAACCAAGTCCAACGGGATCGCCATCACCATGCCCTATTGGGACGAGCGCGCCGCCGAGATGGCGAAGAACTACCCGAACGTCAAGCTCGACAAGTTTCATATCGATATCCTGACCGCGCACTTTGTCCAGCGGCCCGATTTTTTTGACGTGGTCGTCGCGAGCAACCTGTTTGGTGACATCCTTAGCGACCTCGGCCCAGCCTGTACTGGCACCATCGGCATCGCACCCAGCGCGAACCTCAACCCAGAGCGAAACTTCCCGTCACTGTTTGAGCCCGTACATGGCTCGGCTCCTGACATTGCAGGGAGCGGCGTTGCAAACCCAATTGGTCAGATCTGGTGCGGTGCCATGATGCTGGAATTTCTTGGCTACGCCGCAGCGCATGACGCCATCCTGCGCGCGATCGAAAAGGTGCTCGACCCCGGCGGCGGGGCGCCCCGAACGCCGGACCTTGGCGGCGGCGCGGGGACCGTCGACGTTGGGCAGGCCATTGCGGCTGCGCTTTGATCGCTTCGAGCCGGATTCATCATCAGGTTAGGCGTGCCGCGCAAAACCGACTAAAATTTCCGTTGACCGATTTCGTATCCACACTAGGGGTTCTTTGTGAATAAAACCGAACTGATTGAGCACATTGCGTTACACGCAGACATTTCCAAAGCCGCGGCCAACCGGGCGCTGGAGTCCGTCATCGGGGCGGTCAAAACGACCTTGAAAAAGGGAGGCTCGGTCTCCCTGGTCGGTTTTGGCACCTTCGCGGTGGGCAAACGTGCCCCCCGCGTTGGGCGCAACCCCCGCACCGGTGCCGCGATCAAGATCAAGGCAGCCAAGGTACCAAAGTTCCGCCCCGGCAAAGCGCTCAAGGACGCACTCAACTGACAGCCAGTTACGGTGGGGTGCTTAGCTCAGTTGGTAGAGCGGCGCCCTTACAAGGCGTAGGTCGGCGGTTCGAGCCCGTCAGCACCCACCAGTCTGGCAAAGGCGAACGCGACGTTCGCCTTTTTGTTTGTTCACCTGGAGAGATTGCGCATGTTTGATTTTGTCCGTCAGCACACGAAGATCATGATGTTTCTGATGTTCCTGTTGATCATCCCTTCGTTCGTTCTGTTCGGTATTGACGGCTACAACCGGATGCGCGAGAAGGGCGAAGTTGTCGCCCGGGTGGCCGGCCAGGACATCAGCAAGGGCGAATGGGACGCGGCGCACAAGGCCGAGGCTGACCGGATACGAGCCTCGTCGCCGAATGTGGACGCGAAGTTGCTGGACTCGCCCGAAGCCCGCTACGTGACACTCGAACGTCTGGTGCGCGAGCGCGTGATGGTCGACGCAGCGGAGAAATTCAAATTGACGACCAGCGACGCGCGCCTGGCGCGGGACCTGCAGGAGAATCCCACGATTTCCGCCATGCGGCTTCCAGATGGCAAGCTCGACATGGACCGCTACCGGCAACTCGCGGCCAGCCAGGGGCTGACGCCCGAAGGTTTTGAGGCGCGGGTACGTCGCGATCTATCAGCGCGACAGGTCGAACTTGGTGTGCTTGGGACGGGCTTTGCGGCCGCGGGCGTTGCCGATGTTTCGTTGAACGCCTTTTTTCAAAAACGCGAAGTGCAGGTCGCAAATTTTCTGACCGCTGATTTTGCCTCCAAGGTCAATCCGAGCGACGCCGAACTCGAGACCTACTACAAAGCTAACCAGGCGCTGTTTCAGGCGCCCGAGCACGCCAGCATCGAGTATCTGGTTCTTGACCTTGAGGCGGTAAAGAAGAGCATTTCGATCAGCGATGCTGACCTCAAGTCTTACTACGACCAGAACGTTGGCCGCTTGAGCGGTGTGGAAGAGCGCCGCGCCAGTCACATATTGATCAATGCTGCCAAGGATGCCCCGGCCGCCGACCGCCAGAAGGCCAAGGCCGTGGCCCAGGAGTTGCTGCAGGAGTTACGAAAATCGCCGGAGCGTTTCGCCGAACTGGCCAAGGCCAAGTCGCAAGATACCGGGTCAGCGGAAAAAGGCGGGGATCTCGATTACTTTGCCCGGGGTTCCATGGTCAAGCCGTTTGAAGACGCCGCCTTTGCCATGAAGAAGGGTGATATCAGCGACATCGTGGAATCTGAATTCGGCTACCACATCATTCACCTCACCGATATCAAAACGCCCAGGCAACGCAGTTTCGAGGAACTGCGCCCGGGCATCGAGGCTGATCTCAAGACACAACAGGCGCAACGCAAGTTTGCTGAAACGGCCGAAATATTTACCAACGGCGTCTATGAGCAGTCCGACAATCTCAAGCCCATCGCCGACAAACTCAAGCTGGAAATCAGGACGGCCACCAACGTGACCCGAAAGCCCGCGGCTGGGGTGACCGGCGCGTTGGCCAATGCGAAGTTCCTGGCGGCCCTGTTCGGTCCTGACGCGGTCGAGAAGAAGCGTAACACCGAGGCCATCGAAACGGCGCCCAATCAATTGGCGGCGGGGCGCATCGTTCAGTACTTCGCCAGCCGTACGATGCCGTTTGCCGACGTCCGGGCTGTGGTGCGGGAGCGAGTCGTCACGGCGCGTGCGACCGAACTTGCGAAAAACGAAGGGATTGCCAAACTCGCGGCCTGGAAAGCCGAGCCGACTTCGGCACAACTGAGCGCGCCGGTCCTGGTGTCGCGTGATCAGGCGCAGACCATTGCGCCAGCCATCGTTGGCGCCGTGTTGCGTGTTGATGCCGCAAGCCTGCCCGCCACGATTGGTGTTGATCTGGGTACGCAGGGCTATGCGGTGGTCAGAGTCAACAAGCTCGTCGAGCGTGCCGCGCCTTCGGCGCAGGCGGCCAAGCAGGATCGTGATCAATATGCGCAGTGGTGGACCCGTGCCGAGGGCCAGGCCTATTACGGCGTCCTGAAGGAGCGTTTCAAAGTCGAGCTGCTGGCGCCGCCGCCAACATTGGGTGCCACCGAGGCAGTTGGCGCAGTCACGAATTAGGGTGCGAAGGTTATAATTCCCAAGCGTGGTGGCTGTAGCTCAGTTGGTAGAGTCCAGGATTGTGATTCCTGTTGTCGTGGGTTCGAGCCCCATCAGCCACCCCAAGTGATATAGGTACATACCGAAGACATTGTTAACAGTTTGTACCGATCACATCGTTAACACTTTAGGCCCAAATGGATTGGGCCCGGGTTCGACCCGGCAACTGTCCATATCGAAGTACCCCAGATCGTAGTCCATAAAGCTGACTTGCCAGATCTGGTCGTCAATCTGCCTGACACCCACCATCTGCCCAGCCAAGACCGTGCTGAGGCTGATTTTTCTGCGATCCATGCAAACTCGCCCACACTCGGTGACCGTGATGGTGCGATCATGGAAGGGATACTCCAGTGCGGGCAAGCCCTGATAGGGGCGCTCCGAGGGCTGGTAGAAGGATGAGGGCGTTTTCATCTGCAGCGCCTCATGGGGGCGCTCGTAGTTGTACTCTTGCACAAAGCTCTCGAACTTGTCCTGCTGTTGAAGCATGTTGCTCGCGGGCGGTCGGGTGGTGGCCTGTTTGAGCGTGCGATGCATGCGCTCGTGGCGACCGTTTTGCTGCGGGTTGCCCGGTTTGATGCGCTCGATCTCAATGCCCAAGCGCAGCCACCAGACTGCCAAGCGGCTGAGTCCATGCAGGGCGTGGGCGCTGGCAAAGGGCACACCGTTGTCGGAGCGGATGCGTTGGGGCAGCCCGTATTGCCGAAACAGCCGCTCAAACACCGTCAAAGCCATGGCCTCGCGGGTGCTCTCCAAGCCCTCACAGCACAGCAGGAAGCGACTGTGGAAATCGGTGACCGTCAGCGGATAGCAGTAGCGTCGGTCGGCCAGCATGAACTCTCCCTTGAAGTCGGTGCACCACAGCTCGTTGGGTTGTTGAGCGCCCAACAAGACAGTGCCCTGAGATTTTGGTCGTGCGCCCGCTCTCTTGTGTTTGACCAGGCCGTGGCGTTCGAGCACAGCGTGGACCGTGCTCTTGGCCGGAGTCTTGATATCGGGGTAGCGACTGAGCAAGCGCTCGCGGATCTTGGGTGCGCCCCATGTGGGGTATTCCTTTTTGATCTGAACGATCAAAGACTCGACCTGAAAGGGTAACTCGTTGGCCATGCGGTAGGGCCTTCGACTGCGATCACTGAGGGCTTCCAGACCGCTTTGGCGGTAGCGCTCGACCAGTTTGTGGCCCGTCACACGGGAAATTCCAAACTCCCGACACAGGCAGGAAATCGACTCGCCCTCAAGGTGGCGAGACACGAAACGAAGCTTTTCATCCATCTTGCGACACTCCTTCCACGGCATAGCAGGTTCCCTCCTATGCCAAAAACTGTAAAGGATGTGTCCGGTATGAACTGTTAACTATGTCTTGGTATGTTCAATATGACAAGCCTGCTATCTAATCGGTAGCAGGCTTTTTCAATATTGGCCCCCGACGGCTGGCGGTACCCAGTTCGGTACCGTATCGCCCGTGCGGCTGAACTGTGTGAGCTCTGGCGGCGGACTTTTACAGGCTAGAGCCACGGTGCCATCAACGTTCGCAAGAACACTTCCTCGCAGGCGCTTGCCTGCACGCGCAGGCAGACCTGGGTCTTGGCATTGTCATTCTGACTCCACGCCGTTTGCCCGCGCCTTGCCTCGTCCGTTATGACCCGGATGTCTCCGTTCTCGCGACCAAACAACTCTGGGTTGACAAGATGGATCAGAGCCAACACATCGTGGCCGAAACAGCCCCGGATGTCCGCCACCCGGGAATGTCTCGAGCCATAAAAGTCGGCGTAAAACCGGACTGCGTGCAGCAGTGTGTCAGTGGCGCAATGCTGATGCTGCTTGGCAAGACGTTCAAAAATTACCAATGGCAGGACGACCCGATGTGTCACATCAAGACCGACCATGGTCAGATCGAAGCCCGCGTCAAAAACGCGCTTGGCCGCAAACGGGTCGCTCCAGATGTTAGCTTCGGCGAGCGGCGACACATTGCCCGGCTCGTACACCGTGCCGCCCATCAGGACAACTTCACGCAGCAATTGCGGCAAGCGCGGCTCCAACTCGACGGCCAGGCTCAGGTTACCAAGCGGCCCGACAGCCACTAGCGTGATCTCGCCCGGATAGGTACGGGCTTGCTCGACGATGAACGCCGCAGAGGAGCCGGGTGCAAGTATGTTCGATGTGGCCACCCTGGCCGTCAGGTTGCCCAGACCATCGGCGCCATGGATATGCGTTGGAAACTCAGGCATCGCAACGCCTGTTGGCGCGGCCACCCCCAGGGTGACAGGAACGCGCCTGTGCGCAATCGCGCACAGGTACAGGGCATTGGCTGCCGCCTGCTGCACGCTGACGTTGCCGAAGGTGGTCGTCACGCCCACCAAATCAACGGCCGGGTGGGCCAGCGCAAAATACAGCGCCATGGCGTCGTCCACGCCCGGGTCGGTGTCGAAGATGAGCTTACGCGTCTGCAGCGTCGGCATGGCAAGCCAGGAAGGCGTCAACTTCCTCCAGGGTTGGAATGCTGGACTGCGCCCCGAGTCGGGTGCAGGCGATGGCAGCAGCGGCGTTGGCGCGGCGCATGGCCTGCGGCAGGGCGTGCCCGCCGCTGAGGGACGCCACCAGTACGCCACAAAACGTATCACCGGCACCGGTGCTGTCGATCGCCGCCACGTCAAAACCGTGCAGTTCGTGCAGAACACCCTCGCTGCGGGCACGACAGCCCCGCTGCCCCAGCGTAACGATGACACATGGCACGTTGATTAGGGAAAGACTGAGGTCAATATCTCCACTTGCAGGCGCGATGGCCGCGAGTTCGATCTCATTGACAATGAGCAGGTCAACCAGCGCCAGCAATTGCGGTGGCAGCGGCAGCGCCGGCGCCGCATTCAGAACAACCTTGACTCCTTGCGCATGAGCCGCCTGTGCATACGACAGGACCGTTGCCAATGGTATTTCGAGCTGTAGCAACAGATGCGTAAAACCGTCCAGCGCTGGCAGGTCGGTGCCGCGAAGTGCGCCATTGGCCCCGGGCGCCACTGTGATGGCGTTTTGTGCATCATCGCTGACGCTGATAAAAGCGGTACCAGTAGCCTGGTCGCTTACACGCACCGGATGCAATTGGACGTTCGCTTCTTTCAGTGCCGCTTGCAGTTGCGCAGCAAAGGCGTCATGGCCCAACGCCAGCAGGAAGTGGGTCGGCGTGCCTGCGGCACGGGCGCAGGCCACCGCCTGATTGGCGCCTTTGCCGCCGCAAAAGGTCTGAAAATCGTGTCCGAGCACTGTTTCGCCCGGTGCCGCAATATGCGGCACGCGAACGACAAAATCGAGATTGGCGGAACCGGCAACGAGGATCATGTGAGGCAACTTATTCTCGCCGTCATCGGTCATGGCGACGGTTGCAAGCATGCCGATGTAATAAACTCGGCGCCGACAGTGGCATTTCCAGTTTCACTCATTGCGAAGGTATCTCTGGCCCATGGGACCGAGCATATACGTCAAGGTAGTAGGCTTTCGCGACGTCGAACGCCACGCGCTCAACACGCTGTTCAGGCTTTCGGTGGGGCGCCCGATTTCCTACGGTCTGTGGACGCCAGGCGCTCCCGTGCCACCGCAACTTGCGCTGATTGACCTCGACGCTTACGAGGCCGGGCTCGAATTGGCCTCGCCCGGGCTGGACCCGAACCTGAAATTGATCTGTGTCGGCAGTGACGCACCGCCGAGCACTTGTCGGACCTTTGAGCGGCCTCTGTACTGGCCCGACGTGGTCAAAGCGATGGACGCGATCTTCCTCGAACCGCAAGTACCCGCAGCGAGCATTGAATTTTCGGACGACGCATTGACCGACTCCGCAGCGCCGCCGACGCGCGTATCGCTGCTGGTGGATCCGTCGCGCGAAGACCGGATGTACCTTCGTGCACGTCTGGCGTTGGCCGGACTGACCAAAGTCGACGACGCAACGACCGGCTTGCAGGCTATCGAGATGGCTCGAGCCCATCACTACGACCTGGTCATTGCCAGCCTCAAACTCCCCGATATTGACGGATGGGCGCTGGTCCGACAGTTGATGGCGCTCGAACCTGCGATCGGAAGCGTGATCGTCACGAGCACCGGTCGGTCCTGGCACATGCAGGAAGTAGCGCAGGTCAACGGCTGTCATGGCCTGATTGAAAAACCGTATGAGCCAGCACAGATTATCGAGGTCCTGCAATCGATCTGGCGTACGCCAGGCGTTTGAGTTGACGCACCGGCGACCTGCTCAAACGGTCGGAGGCACGTAACCCTGCGCCGCATCGGCGCCGGCGCCGAAGAAGTGACTCTCCATCTGCTGAGCGAGGTATTTTCTGGCGTCGGCGTCGGCCAGGTTCAGGCGATTCTCGTTGACGAGCATGGTCTGGTGGCGCAGCCAGGCGGCCCAAGCTTCCTGACTGACCTGCTCCCAAATGCGCTTGCCCAGGGGGCCGGGGTAGGGCGGAAAGTCGAGTCCGGGCGCTTCTTTTCCGAGTTTGATGCAGTGGATGGTGCGGGCCATGGATAACCTTTGCGAAATAGTTGTCAGACCGCGACTTTAGCAAGCTTTGTTCACTTGCCCGGCACTGCGGTAAAATGAGCCTCATGGCAAAAGCTGACACCAAAACAAAGATGCTGGCCGATGGCCTGCGCTACAAATCCAAAGTATCGGGCTCTCCCTTCACCGCGGCGACGTCCTTTGGCGCGGCAACGATGTCATGTTTTCTGTGCGGCAAGCATCGTGCCCGCTCGCAAATGGTCACGCGCAAGATTCTTGGAAAATCCCAGGCCGTGTGTTCGCCTTCGTGCAAGGCCGCTGATGAGGCGGCCGGTTGATATTGAGGCCCGTCGCAGTCCCGGCATTTCATGGGTGACAGGATGTTCAGAGATTGGTTGGATAACTCCGCGCGCCCGGTCTTTGTCGCCGTCGTGATCGCGTGCATTGGCATGCTGGCGTTTGGCCAGTATTTGCAGCATGCGCTGGGAATCGAACCGTGCCCGATGTGTATTGTTCAGCGCTACGCCCTCGTTGGAGTAGCCCTGATTGCCGCGATTGCGGCTAGCGTCAAGTCCCGCTACCTGCACATTGGTGGTGCGGTGTTGATGTTGGCCAGCGCCGGGTTTGGTGCCTACGTCGCGGCCAGGCAGAGCTGGTTGCAGTGGTACCCGCCGGAGGTCGTGAACTGCGGGCGCGATTTTTACGGGATGATCGAGACCTTCCCCTTACAACGGGTGATCCCGATGATCTTCAAGGGCAGCGGCGACTGCAGCAAGGTCGACTGGACCTTTCTGGGCGGCTCGATAGCCAATTGGTCCTTCCTGTTCTTTGTCGCGTTCGCCGTGCTGGCGGTGTTGCTGCTCTGGCGCCAGACGCGGCGGCGTTTTCCCTAAGCCAACGCGTGCGGCCGGTCCGCTAGGGCCCGCTGCTGCCGTGATTGAGTCGCTTGACCAGCACCTGGCTCCTGCGATCCCAGTTATATTTTCTCTTGCGCGCCTCGGGCAGTGATTCCGCCTCGGCACGAACGAAGCCGCGCTTGAGAAACCAGTGGGTGGTCCGGGTCGTCAGCACGAAGATGCTCTCCAGCCCTGCGGCGCGCGCCCGCTGTTCGATTCGCTTCAAGACGCGTTCGCCGTCGCCCTGGCCCTGAGCCTGTGGCGAGACCGTGAGCGCGGCCATTTCGCCGCAGCGAGTCTCCGGGTACGGGTACAGCGCGGCACAGGCGAAGATGACGCCATCGTGTTCGATCACGGTGTAGTTGCCGATATCGCGCTCGATTTCCGTGCGACCCCGCTTGACCAGCGTGCCATCCTTCTCGAACGGCTCGATCAGTTGCAGGATACCGCCAACGTCGTCGACGCTGGCCTCGCGCAGGCTCTCGAGCTTCTCGTCGACCACCATGGTGCCGATGCCGTCGTGCACGTAGACTTCGAGCAGGATCGAGCCATCCACGGCAAACGGGATGATGTGGCTTCGTTCCACGCCGTTCCTGCAGGCCCTGACGCAGTGCTGCAGGTAAAACGTTGTGTCGCTGGGCTGGCTGGCCATCGGCAGTTCGGCCAGCAATTTTTCCGCGCTCGCCAGAGCCAGCTCGGTGTTGATCGGGTTGTCCTCGCCCGCTGGTTCACCGGGACGAACACGGATGCCAGGGATCTCGGTGACGAAAAGCAACTTGTCCGCCTGCAACGCGATGGCCACCGAAGTGGCGACCTCTTCCATGGTCAGGTTGAACGCCTCGCCAGTGGGTGAAAAGCCGACCGGGGAGAGCAACACCATGGCGCCAAGATCGAGCGTGCGCAATATGCCGGCGGTGTCGATCTTGCGTACCATGCCGGTGTGTTGAAAGTCCACGCCGTCGACGATGCCCACCGGGCGTGCGGTCAGAAAATTGCCTGAAATCACCCGCACCGTCGCACCGGCCATCGGTGTGTTGGGCAGGCCCTGACTGAAGGCGGCCTCTATTTCGTAGCGCAACTGGCCCGCTGCTTCCTGCGCACAATCGAGTGCGACGCTGTCGGTGATGCGCATGCCGTGCGAATACAGGGGTGCGTGCCCCTTGGCTGCAAGTTGTTCATTGACCTGGGGACGAAAGCCGTGGACCAGCACCACCTTGACGCCCATGCTCTGGATCATTGCCAGATCCTGCGCCAGATACTGCAGTTTGCCGGCGGCGACGGCCTCGCCCGCGATGCCAACGACAAAGGTCTGGTTGCGGAACTTGTGGATGTACGGCGCGACCGACCGAAACCAGGGCACAAAAGTGAAATTGAAGACGGAGGACATGCGGGCGCGATGAAGTGGGGCTGAAGCGGTGCAGGGATAATCCCGCATTCTCCACGAAGTTTCCGCCTTGAACGCCACGAGCCTCCAAATCGAGTTCCCAGAGTCCCTGCCGGTGTCGGGCCGACGCGACGAAATTGCGACGGCACTCGAGCAGCACCAAGTCATCATCGTGTGTGGCGAGACCGGATCGGGCAAGACCACGCAGTTGCCAAAGATCGCGCTGGCGATGGGTCGCGGCAAGCTCCACTATCCGATGGGCCAGGGCAAGCTGATCGGTCACACCCAGCCGCGGCGCATTGCGGCGAGCAGCGTTGCCAGGCGCATTGCGCAGGAATTGAACACGACGCCAGGCGAGGTGGTTGGCTTCAAGGTGCGTTTTCAGGACCGTTTGAGCCGCAACGCCTCGATCAAGCTGATGACCGATGGTATCTTGCTCGCTGAGACGCAGACCGATCCGTTGTTGCAGGCCTACGATACCCTGATCATTGACGAGGCGCACGAGCGTAGCCTCAACATCGACTTCCTGCTGGGCTATCTCAAGCAGATCCTGCCGCGCCGCCCCGACTTGAAGGTGATCGTGACCTCGGCGACGATCGACGCCCAACGCTTTGCCGAGCACTTTGCACAGCGCACGGGCGCCGCGCCGGTGATCACGGTCTCGGGTCGGATGTTTGCGGTGGAGCAGCGCTATCGCCCGTTCGAGGAGTCGCGCGACTATGACCTGAACGCGGCCATTGCCGACGGCGTCGACGAACTGTGGCGTGACGTGCACGACGGTGGCGACATTCTGGTGTTTCTGCCCGGCGAGCGCGAGATTCGTGAAGCCGCTGACCATCTGCGCGGGCATTTGAGCCACCAGCCGCTGTTTCGCCATGCCGAGGTGTTGCCGCTTTTTGCCCGTCTGGGCCAGGCCGAACAGGATCGGATTTTTGACAATCACGCCGGGCGGCGCATTGTACTGGCCACCAACGTGGCCGAGACGTCGCTCACCGTACCTGGCATCAAATACGTCATTGACGCAGGTACGGCGCGCATGAAGCGCTACAGTTTCAGGAGCAAGGTGGAGCAGTTGCTGGTCGAGCCGATCAGCCAATCTTCGGCCAATCAGCGTGCCGGGCGTTGCGGCCGGGTGGTCGATGGCGTCTGTATTCGGCTTTACAACCAAAAGGACTTCGCCGGTCGACCGGTGTACACGGAGCCCGAGATCCTGCGCAGCTCTCTCGCGGGTGTGATCTTGCGCATGAAGTCGCTGCATCTTGGCGTGGTCGAGGACTTCCCGTTCCTGGAGCGCCCTTCCGGTCGGGCCATTGCCGACGGCTACCAGTTGCTTGCAGAACTGGGTGCGGTCGATGACGCCAACGAATTGACCGCGGTCGGCCAGGAATTGTCCAGGTTGCCGTTGGACCCGCGCGTGGGCCGCATGATTCTGGAGGCGCGCTCCAGGGGAGCGCTCGACGAAGTGCTGGTCATCGCCGCGGCGCTGAGTGTGCAGGATGTGCGTGATCGCCCGATGCAGGCGCAGACCCAGGCCGACCAGGCGCACGCCAAGTTTGACGACGAGAAGAGCGAATTTTCGGGTTACCTCAAGTTGTGGAAGTGGCTCGATGATGCCAAGGGCGGTACCGGCCAGCACAAACTTTCGAACCGCCAGTACGAGCAGTTGTTGCGCCAGAATTTCATCAACATGCGCCGCCTGCGCGAGTGGCGCGACATCCATTCTCAGTTGCACACCGTGGTGGCAGAGCACAAATGGCGGCTCAACACACTGCCTGCGAGCTATGAACAGTTGCACCTGTCAATGCTGGCCGGATTGCTCGGCAATATTGGATGCAAGCCTGAGGCTGACGGCCCTCAAGGCGAATACCTGGGCGCTCGCTCGATAAAGTTCTTTGCCCACCCCGGCGCACATCTGAAGAAGAAGCCGGGCAAATGGATCATCGCTGCCGAGCTGGTTGAAACCACGCGCCTGTTCGGGCGTGGCATCGCCAACATTGAGCCGCAATGGATCGAGCAGGTGGGTGGTCATTTGCTCAAGAAGCAACTGCTCGATCCGCATTGGGAGAAGAAGTCCGCTGAAGTGACTGCACTGGAACGCGCCACGCTGTATGGTGTCGTTGTGTACAGTGCCCGGCGCACCAACTACGCCCGGGTCGATCTGGCCGGTGCGCGCGAGATTTTCATCCGGCAAGCGCTGGTGGCCGAGCAGTGGGAGACGAAACTGCCGTTCATGGCGGCCAACCACAAGCTGATTGCCCAGGTCGAAGATCTGGAGCACAAGGCGCGGCGGCAGGACGTGCTGGTTGACGACGAACTGATCTACGCCTTTTACGATCAGCAACTGCCACCCGACGTCTGCAGCGGCTACAGCTTCGAGAACTGGTATCGCGAAGCCGTCAAGAAGCGCCCCGAGCTGTTGCAGCTCACCCGCGAGGAACTGATGCGCCACGAGGCGGCAGGAATCACCAAATCGTCGTTTCCCAAAGTCATTCGTCTGGGCGGCGTCGATTGCGCGGCCACCTACCTGCACGAGCCCGGCGATGCCAGGGATGGCTTGACAGTGACCGTGCCGTTGTTCGTGCTCAACCAGGTCAACGAGGAGCGCTGCGAGTGGCTGGTGCCCGGGATGCTCAAGGATAAAGTCCAGGCGCTTCTCAAGACCCTGCACCAGAGGCCCCGCTCGCGGCTGGTGCCCTTGCCCGATTCCGCCCGCAAAATGGCAGAAGTGCTCAACGCTCCCGAGATATTTGGACATGGTTCGTTGATCGAAGCCTTGCTCAAACAGGTTCGCCTGGCAACCTCGCTCGACTTGGTGCGCGCCGATATCAAGCCCGACATGCTCAGCGCTCACCTCTTCATGAACCTGCGCGTTGTCGACGAACATGGGCGGCAACTGGGCAGCGGGCGCAATTTGGGGGCATTGAAGGCCGAGCTCGGCGCTCAGGCCCGCGGCGCGTTTCAGGCGCTGGCCAGCCTGACACTAGGCTCCGGTGGTGATCGGCACGCCGGCGTCGGCGACCGTGCTCCGAAAAATGAAACAAATCGGCCTCCAACGCCCGTTACTATTGCACGGGCAGCTATAAAAACAGGAGCAATGCGGGTCTCTTCGGACAGCGCTTCGGCGACACCGCAGGTGCAGCGCCATACCGATTGGAGCTTTGGCGAGCTGCCCGAGTTGTTGGAGATTGCCAAGGACGGTCAAACGCTGATCGGTTACCCGGCGCTGATCGATGCCGGGGACGCCGTGATGATCGAGGTGTTCGATGACCCCGCCATTGCCGCAGCCCGGCACAGGGTCGGGTTGCGCCGCCTGTTTGCGCTACAGATCAGGGATGCCCTGAAGTACCTGGAGAAGAATATTCCTGAGCTTCAGAAGATGGCCGCGACCTTCATGCAGGTCGGCAAGGGCGCCGATGCCACCGGCGGCGGCACAATCGAGGAACTGCGCGAGCAGATCATTGCTGTGGCGCTGGAGCGTGCCTTTCTGCTCGAACCGCTGCCAGGTGACGAATTTGAATTCCAGCGCCGGATCGAGGAGGGTCGAGGCCGCCTGACGCTTATTGCGAACGAAGTGGCGCGGCTGGCCAGCGCCATCCTGAGCGAATACGCCACGGCCGCGCGCAAGATCAAGGACACAAAGAGCGCACCGGATGCCACGAGCGACGCGACGCAGCAACTCGCGCGCCTGATGCCAAAGTACTTTCTGGTTCAGACACCGTGGGGCCGGTTGCAGCACTTTGCCCGCTACCTCAAGGCGATCACGGCGCGGCTGGACAAATTGCGTGCCGATCCGGCGCGCGACCCCGCTCGCCTGGCCGAACTGCGTCCGCTGGAGCAACGCTATTGGCGCGTGTTGGCTGAACGCAAAGGTGTGACCGATGAACGCCTGGATGAATTCAGATGGTTGCTCGAGGAACTGCGCGTGAGCTTCTTCGCACAGGAACTCAAGACCCCGCAGCCCGTGAGTGTGAAGCGGCTGGAGAAAGCATGGGCGCAACTGGCGTAGCGCGGCAGCGAATGGCTACCGGACTCGCAGCCGATCCAGCCCGAACAGCTTTTGCAGCTTGCGGTCGAGCACGCTGGTGGGCAGCAGGCGCTTGAGCAGCGGCAGGCGTGTGCTCTGGGCGCCAGTGCGACAGACGGCAGGCGGGTTGGCTTGCAACAGGTGGTCGGCGACCGTGCGCGCGAAGTCCTGGACCGGCGTGGCCCCGCGTTGCGAGGCATTGGCGCGCCCCAGAACAAATGACGCGATCGGTGCATAGAGTGAGCCCGGGGGCAGCTTGACCTGGCCCGAGGCCGTGTCGCCAAAGCTCGAGGCAATGCCACCGGGCTGAATGATGACCACTCGCAATCCAAAGGGTTCGAGTTCAAGACGCATCGCGTCCGATAGCGCGTGCAAGGCGGCCTTGCTGGCGCAATAGACACCGGCAAACGGCGTGGTCACCAGGCCTGAAATGCTGCCCACATTGGCGATGCAGCCGCCCGCGCGCATACGAAGCAGGGGCAGGAACGCTCGCGCGACCGCGACCGGCGCAAAAACATTGGTTTCGAACTGGCGGCGAAAATCGTCGATTTCTGTGTCGATGACGGCGCCAAACTGGCCATATCCTGCGTTGTTGATCAGCAGGTCAAGCTGCTGCTCGCGGGCGAGCACGCTTGCCACGGCTTCGGCAAGGCTTGGTGCGTTGTTGACGTCAAGCTGCAAGGTGCGCATTCCCTGATCCGACAAGGTTTTCAGTGATTCGAGGCGACGCGCGGTGGCAATCACGTGATGGCCGCGTCGATGAAACTCGTGCGCCAGCGCCGCGCCGATGCCGCTGGAGCATCCGGTGATCAGAACGTTCTTGGGATGGGTCATCTTGCAATCTCCTTGGCGCAGGGGCAAACGCGGTTGTTTTGGCTGGGAGCTATTGAATCACAGTTGGCGCCGGGGTTCTGCCAAAATCAGTGCTGCCGCCTGGCGCCTCACCCTTCAGGAAGATCGATGAAGTCCCCTGCATCTCTGGATCGCCGCCGCCTGCTCGCAGTGCTTGGCGCGGGCGCAACGACCCTGTGCCTGCCTGGCAACGCCTGGACGCAAGTCCGCCTGAGCAGCAACCCCTTTACGCTGGGTGTGGCCAGCGGCTCGCCAACGGCTGACTCCGTGGTGCTGTGGACCCGTCTGGCGCCGCCGCGCGAGGAAATTGCTCGCTTCGGAACCGGCCCTGTCGTCCTGCGCTGGGAACTCGCGCACGACGAGCAGTTCACACGCATCGTACAAAACGGGCAAGCGCTGGCGGCGGCCGAATTGGCGCACTCGGTGCACGTGCAAGTCACTGGCCTGGAGGCTGACCGGTGGTACTTCTACCGCTTTTTGCTTGGTGATGCGAGCAGTCCGGTCGGGCGCACTCGCACTTTCCCAAAGCCAGAGTCCGCGGTCGATCGATTGCGGCTGGCCTATGCCTCGTGCCAGAAATGGGAGGACGGCTATTTCACGGCCTGGCGGCACATGCGCGGGGAAAACCTCGACGCCGTGATGTTCCTGGGCGACTACATCTACGAGTACCCCGGCACCGGCAGCAAGCTGCGCGTGCCCACCGGCGGCTGGGTGTTGACGCTGCAGGACTATCGTCGTCGCTACGCGCTGTACAAGGGCGATGCCGATTTGCAGGCGATGCACGCGGCCTGTCCGTGGCTGATTACCTGGGACGACCACGAGGTCCAGAACGACTACGCCGGATTGCGCGCGGGCAACAGCGGCGCATGGGACCCGTCCGTGCCGGGGGAGTTCATGGCCCGGCGTGCAGCAGCGTATCAGGCCTGGTACGAACACATGCCGGTGCGCGCCGAGGTGCTGATGAACGGTCTGGCCGGGTTGGCGCGCGGGGCCGAAATGCGCGTCTATTCCCGCTTTCAGTTTGGTCGGCTGGCCTCGCTGTATTTGTTCGATACACGCCAGTACCGGGACCCGCAGGCGTGCAACAAGGACGATGCACTGGGTTCAAGCACACTGGACCCGGCGACCTGTGCCGCCTGGCATGATCCACGCCGCAGTCTGCTGGGCGCGCAGCAGGAACGCTGGCTGGAAGAGGAATTTGCCAAACCGCTCTCGCGCGAGTCGCGATGGAATGTACTGGGTCAGCAGCTGTTCGGGCAGCGCGATTTCAGACCCGGACCCCAGCAGTTCTTCTGGAACGACGGTTGGGACGGTTACCCGGCCGCGCGCAAGCGCCTGACCAAGGCTTTGAGCACGCACGCGGTGAACAATCCGGTCGTGCTCGGCGGAATATGCACGAAAACTGGGTCGGTCATGTCA